>JAWKUM010000006.1:0-199898 GCA_041398545.1 Planctomycetota bacterium
TCCTGAAAGTCAAGGTCAAGCCGGATGACTCGACGTCGGAGTCGCAGTGGCCAAACCGGGTCTACACCTACAACTCCGAAGGAAAGGCGCTTTCGGTCACTGACGCCACGTCGAAGCTGACCGAGTACACCTACGATGTGTTCGGCCGGCTCGCCACGGTCCTCCGGAAGGTCGACGCCGATCACTGGAAAAAGGCAACCCTCACCTACAAGAACCACACTGCAGCCAGCCACAGGTGGCTCGAAAAGATCCTCTACCAGGTCTCAGAGGTCCCTCAGGGCCAGAGCCAGGCCGTGGTGACGGACCTCCTCGAGAGGTCATGGGAGCGCGACTACCTAGGCCGAACGACGAAAAGTCACCGCAAGAGCCTCGTCAACGTGACGATCACCCACACGTTGACCTTCGACTACAACGGCCTGAGCCGGATCGATGACGTCACCGACAACAACGGCCGGAAGACCTCATACCAGTACGATGCGGGTGGCTACCTCCGCAAGGTCCTCGACAACCTGAGTGGCAGCAACCAGAATGCCACCGAAGCCCTTCGTAACATCTACGGCGAAGTCACCGACCTCACTCAGATCCTGGACCTCGAAGACCAGTCTTCCAGTCACACGGCCGTCAGCTACCTCACGAAGTTCGTCTATGACGAGCTCGGGCGCATCAAACAGGCGGACCGCTACGGGACGAGCTCAGGCGTGCTCGCGACCCGCAAGTATGGATTCGACTCCCTCGACAACCTGGTTTTGTTCGGGGACGAGGAACTTGACAATGCCTACAGGGTGACCGAGTTCGAGTTCGACGCGCTCGGCCGGCAGCGGAAGACCATCCGGAACCCGAGGTCGGGCGCCGGTGGTTCCGCGATCACGACCACCACCGACTACGACGACATCACGGGATCGGTCAACGAGGGGAGCGACCACTTCGGTCGCAGCCTGACTGACGGACTGCTCAGTCAGATCGTGACGCAGACCGATGCGCGCGGGCACACGACCAAGCACTACTACGACAAGCTCGAGCGCTTCATCCACAGGAGGCTCCCGGGTTGGAGCTCAGGAGCACAGCGCAAGCACTGGTCCTACGCGCACGACAACGAGGGACGGCTCGAGAAGTGGAAGGACGGAAACTCGAAGGAGGTGCGGATCCTGCGCGATTCCTACGGCCGGCCAACCACGCGCTTCGTCGCGAATCCGGACACCTCGCTGTCCTTGATGACGACCTACGAGCGGTTCGTCTACGACGACCCGACCCTCACGGCGACCCAGAAGACCTTCTATGGCGCATGGCTGAGTCCGACGAATCCCGACGCCGACCCGACGGGGGCAGACCTGCTCAACCAAGTGACCGTCGAAACGGACGGCCTCGGGCGGATTCTTGAGGAGGAGTTCGGGTTCCTGGATTCGGGCTCGAGCACCCCCCTGTGGACCAAGGCTCTCGATCACGGCTACCAGATCCCCGCGGGGGGCGAGGACACCGGATTCCGCCGCTCCCTGCACGCGGTCGGCAGCGATTGGCTATTCGGCTTCACGCCAGACGGTGCCGGAAAGCTGAGGCAGATCCAGGTCGCGCCTCCTGCAGGTGGAGGGTCGCACTCCTACGACGACACCTACACCTACACTTATGAGGGTGGTCGGACTGCGACTCGGAAGTACGACCAGCAGCACCTCGGCGGGACCCCGACGGCTTTCACGACAGTCAACACCTATGACCAGCTCGGGTACCTGAACTCCATCAAGACCTGGTATGGGGCGGTGGGGTCCGGGACCAAGGTCTTCGAGTTCGACCAAGGGCTCGACCTCGTGGGCCAGGTGCGCTGGCGCCGCTACTCAAAGGTCAATGGCAAGGCTGGAGACTGGTTCAAGCTCGACGGATTCGGGCGGGTCGCGGAGGTCAAACTGGGAGTCAGTTCCAGCGACATCGACGACCCGGACAACACGGACACGTTTGCGTCGGCCTCGAACTACGACGAGAAGCTGACCTACGCGATCGACCAGGTCAACAACTGGGACAGCCTGACGAGCACGGTCACGGGGACTACGGACGTCGACATCGCGGACAACTCGAACGAGTACGAGTCGTTCGGTGCGATCCCATTGCTCTACGACAACAACGGCAACCTGGCTTACGACGGGACACGGATCTTCGTCTACGACTACCTCGATCGGCTCTGCGAGATCTACCAGTACATCGAGGTAGAGAGCCTGTCGAGCAGCCAGAGCTCGAAGAGCGCTGGGGTCACGTCCTGGGAGCAGGTGAAGAACCTGCTGGCTATTGAGCGGACTGCGGACCTGCCCAAGACGGTCTTCTCCTACAGCGCCTCCTACTACAACGCCCACAAGACGTGGGGCTCGAAGAGCAAAGAGTCCTCGTCGAGCACGACCTCGAGCGGCTACTGGCTCCTCTGGGCGCTCTACGGCTACGCGCCGGACAACCGGCGGATCGTCAAGACCACCGCTGCGCCCTCTGAGGAGTGGTGGTACGTCTATGACGGATGGCAGGTGCTCGAGGAGTGGAAGAAGAACACGGCGGGCACCGACATCGACATCGTCAAGGTCAACTTCGACGGTGTCGGCATCGACGAGCACCTGGGCTTCGCGCTTTACAGTGGAAGCCTATGGACGCGATTTGTTCTTACTCAGGACTCACTCAACCACGTCCATGCCGTTCTTGACCCCGCCAACGGGAATGCGCTCGAGCGATACGACTACGATGCCTACGGCGTGCGCAAGATCTACCGGCAGGTCGGCGGCAACTGGACGCTGCAAACTTCGAGCGCCTATCAGTCCGACTATGGATACATCGGCCGGAGACACGATACTGAGTCCGATCTCCTTTACATCCGGAACCGTTACTATTACCCGGCTGTAGGCCGTTACCTTACGGTCGATCCGATCGGGGTCTGGGGAGACGTTTACAACTTTGGTAACGACTACGCCTATGCGGGCAACGCATCCTCGATGCGACTTGACCAAAATGGGTTGCATGGTCTTGAGTTACAACCTGGGCCGTCGAGCGATGTCGGGCCTAGTCCTGCAGAGGAAAGACAAAAAATATTAGAGCATTTAGAGAAAACAGAGGCAGAGTATCGTAAAAGGCAAGAAGAGTGGCTAGAAGAGAGTAAGCGATTAGAGAATACGGCAGCTATTCTAAATGGAGTAGGCCATACATTGGCCTTTCCCGCAGGATTGGCTAACGGCATCACTTTGGGCGGTTCAACGGCAGTATTGGGGTTGGGTGGAGTTAAGGTAGACAGGGTAAAAGAGTCTCCAGCATTCGTTGCTGGTGAGGTGGTCTCCGCTGCGGTAGATGTTGCGCAAGCCGGAAAATTTATCATTGTGCATGCACCAAAAGCTGCCAGTGGATGTGCGGGACTTATTGGTGCAGGATGCAGTGTAGTAAAAACGATAGCGAGGAACAGGAATGCTCTCAGGGCTGCACTGAAAGCCGTTGGGCAAATTCCGCGGGCAGGAGAGCATGCCCATCATATCGTAGCTTTAGGACATCGCATGGCGGCTCCTGCAAGGTCATTGCTGAGAAAGTTCAAGATTGGCATTGACGATGCCGTCAATGGTGTTTTGTTGCCACGCAATGCAGCCGCTGCGGCAGCGTTGGGATCTTCAGCCGTGCCGCATGCGGGAATCCACACAACCGAGTATCTTACGAGGGTAAACGAGCTGCTCTCAAGCGCCACTAATAGGGAGCAAGCTATTGAGATTTTGGGTAGCATAGCACAGAGTTTGCTCGGCGGCCGGCTTCCTTGAACATGAGGGGCGACATATGAGCATTTACAAGGCGAAGTACTTACCTGGTTATGAATGGCTATATTTTGAAGATGAAGATGAGATAGAGAGGCTTCGCTTCGATGGGTCGTCACGGGTTCAAGCATGGGAGCCCTTGGAGATGAAGCGATTGCATTATGATGAGGATGGCGCGCCGTTGAGGGTGGCAGATTTTCCATGCGTATCCGGTGGGGACATGCTTGCAATGTCAGACAAAGCGTGCGCAGCAATAAGGGGTATCCTGCAGGAATCCGGGGAGATATTGCCATTGATCGTAGAGGGGGATACATATTGGATATACAACGTAACAAGAGTGATAGATGTTATAGACAAAATAAGGACCGACGGATTGCGAGATAGGCATACTGGGGAGTTGTTTTGTATTAACAAACCTGTATTTAAGGACCTGGAAAGCTTAAAGCGGGAGTGTGCATTTAAGTTATCTCAGGCCCCAGGGGGTACCATATATTTTGGGGAAGCTATCGTAAATGCTGTTAGGGCATCCTGCTTGAAAGGAGTTGAATTTGAAATGGTCGCCTAGTGGTCCGATGATAAGGCGCGTACTGTCCGAAAATACGAACGAGGCTGTTTCCTGTCCGATCCGGCGGAGATAAGCGGGTTCAGCAGCCCGAAGAACCTCAGCATGAGCATGCGCGAGCGCACCGTAAGCCCGATTGAGCGCCGATCCAGCCGTGTTTTCACGCGCGTTCCGCGCGTACTGTCCGAAAACATGAACGAGGTCGTTTCCTGCCCGGTCCGGTGGAGATCAGCGGGGTTCGCAGCCCGAGGAATCGCAGCATGAGCTCGAGCGTGCGCACCGCGAGACCGATTTCGCGCCGATCCAGCCCTATTCTCCCGCGCGTTCCGCGTCAGGCGGCGGCGCGATGGTAGTACTTCAGCAGCCCGCCGAGCCGTTCGCGCACGCTGATCGGTCCGGCGGATTGGTCACCGCGGATCGGGCGCGATGAGCTCGTTGCCGATTCCCTGGTGGGGCGTTCCGCGTGGTAGTGCGCGACGTATTCCCGCAGCACTGTGCCGCAGGCGGTCCTCGCCGAAGAGGATCAGCTTGTCGAGGCACTCCTCCTTGATGGAGCGCACGAAGCGCTCGGCGAAGGCGTTCATGTGAAGCTCCGGTTCGCGGGTGCGCAGGCAGGTCACGCCGGAGCACGGCCTGGCCTCAGGTCGATCACGAAGAGCGGTGGGTGACGAGCTCAGGGCCGTCCAGACTCATTCAAAGAAGTCGGTGGCTGCGATCTGGCCGGCGTGGGGCGCGGATGGTCTTCCACGAGCTCGGCTGGTCGGGGCCGGGTCGATGCCCTGCTTGTCCCCCTCTTCCGAAAGGGCAGGCCGCATCCGAGCTGAAACGGGTGGAGAAGCGTTCTTCCGGGTGCCCGGCAGGGCCGGGGATCGGCGAAGCGGCGGGGAAGCCTCGAGGAAGTGCGCTCGGCGGCTCTCCGAGAAGTTCGCAAGAGCGTGAGGATTGGGAGCCACCGCTGCTGGTATGGGACTTGCTGTCCGAAAACATGAACGAGGTCGTTTCCTGCCCGATCCGGTGGAGATCAGCGGGGTTCGCAGCCCGAGGAATCGCAGCATGAGCTCGAGCGTGCGCACCGCGAGCCCGATTTCGCGCCGATCCAGCCCTATTCTCCCGCGCGCTCCGCGTCAGGCGGCGGCGCGGTGGTAGTACTTCAGCAGCCCACCGAGCCGTTCGCGGACGCGGACCGGTCCGCTGGTTGCCTGTCCTTCCGGATCGGGAGCGATGAGCTCGTTGCCGATTCCCTGGTGCGGGCGTTCCGTGTGGTAGTGCGCGACGTATTCCCGCAGCACGCGCCGCAGGCGGTCCTCGCCGAAGAGGATCAGCTTGTCGAGGCACTCCTCCTTGACGGAGCGCACCCATCTTTCGGCGACGGCATTCATGTCGGGCGCCCGGTATGCGGTGCGCACACAGGTCACGCCGGCCTCGGCCAGGATGGCGTGGAAGCGCGAGCAGAACTTGCCGTCCCGGTCGAGGATGAGGAAGCGCTTGTCGCGCAGGAAGCCGTCGATCGGGTCGGTGAGGTTGCGGGCGACCTGGGCCAGGAAGCCCTCGTCGGGGTTCCTCGTCACGCCGAGGATCTCGACCGCCCTGGTCCTGAGGTCGATCACGAACAGCACGTAGTGCGTGACCAACCCGCGAGCCGTCCAGACCTCGGTCTGGAAGAAGTCGGTGGCCGCGATCTGGCCGGTGTGGGCGCGGAGGAAGGTCTTCCAGGAGCTCGGCCGGTCCGGGGCCGGGTCGATGCCCTGCTCCTTCAAGGTCTTGGCGATCGTCGTGCGGGCGACCTCGTGGCCGAGCCGCTTCAAGGCGCCGCGGATCCTCAGGTAGCCCCACGAAGGGTTCTCCTTCGCCATGCGGACGATGAGCCGGCGGATCTTGCGCAGGACGGGCGGTCGCCCGGGTCCCTTCCGCTTCCGGGTCCACTTGGCCGCGATCAGCCGGCGGTGCCAGGCCAGGATCGTGTCCGGCGTGGCGATCGTCGCGACGGAGTGGAGGATGCGCCGGCCGAGAGCCCGGCCGCGGACCGCGAGTCGCCTGCGCTGGGCGTCGGTCAGGCGGATCCGTCGGCCGCGGAGCTGCTCCCGGAGGACGCGGTTCTCCTCGCGCAGGTAGTCGAGGACCTGGGCCTGCTGGCGGTTGACCCAGCCGCCGAAGACGGCCGGGAGGAGCTGGAGGGGGAAGAGGCCGGGCATGGGGCTGTCGGGTGATGGTCCGAGGGGCGGGCGGAGCCGCCCTTCATGCCCTGCAGGCCCCGCGGTGCAAGGGTGCTCCAACTTGGGACTGCCTGAATCGGCGCAAGGCTCTGTCAGGGAGAAGCTTGGGTCGCCTTGCCCCGACCAAAGGGATCCCGCGAGGCCCGGATCCCGGGGAAGCGACGGGGAACCAGCGGGGAAGTGCTCTCCGGGCAAGCTCTCCGGAGAAGTTCGCAAGAGCGTGTGGTCTGGGGAGCCACCGCCGCTGGTAGCAGCGGACACTACCGCCCCGCGGTCAACAGCCGCGGGGCGGCGGCGTGTACGGGCAAGGGGGCGCAAGCGCGGGCTGGCGGCGGGGTTGCGCGAGCCGTGCCCGCGGCGCGTCCGAGTTCGTGAGAGCGGGCCGTGTGGGTCCCCCAGCCGGGAAGGGGAGGTCGGAGTGGCACCAGCCGGGTGCTCTCTGCGAACGGCCGAGAGCGCGATCTCTGGCACTCCAGAAACCGGAACTGGGGAGAAGTCGGACATCGCCGGTATCAAGAGCCGAGAAAATCATAGGAACTGGTTCGGTCCAATCCCGAAGGCTCCCGAGAAGCCCCAGACCGCGACCCAACACGATGGAGACGAACGGATGT
The DNA here is from genome assembly GCA_041398545.1 of Planctomycetota bacterium. Lineage (GTDB taxonomy): Bacteria > Planctomycetota > UBA1135 > UBA1135 > JAWKUM01. The sequence goes on from JAWKUM010000006.1 coordinate 7,142, forward strand.
ACCTCGGTCAACTCATCATGTCAGGCCAGACGGCTCGAACGGGCTGGATCCCTAGCGGGGGCGCCAGCGCTCGGTTCACCTACGAGTACATCTCAGCCGGCGGGACATTGATTCCATCCCAGACCCCGAGCGGCGAGATCACGATCACCGTCTACACCAAGAACACCGAGGATCAGGGCGATGGAACCGCGGTGGGTGGTGCAGCGACCATGAGCTCTGCTGGCTTCACGGTGAAGGAGATCACCGGGGGCAGCGGACTGAAGGAGCTGGTCTGCTTCGAGATCGACTACCCCACGGAGACGACCACCTACGACTCCGAGAGCTGGAACACCGCTCGCTGGGTGTACTTCCGGATCCTGACGCCGGTGTGGTACAACAAGGCCTGACCGATCCCCCGACTCCATCCCCTGACGGACCCCTGTGGACTTCGAGCTCCAAGATGCCGAGTTCCTGCCGGATGCCGGGACCCTCGTGACCCGGGATCCGGACGGACTCGATGTCGGCAGGGAGATCGAACTCCATCGTCAGGGGATGGCCGCGAGATCGCAGGGCCTCTTCCCCGTCGGAGATCCATGGGAGGTTCCCCAGCCTTGGAGCGAACCGGGTAGGAAGGGACAGGTGCTCGACAACCTGTTTTCGGTTGGGGAGCCGTGGGAGACCTCCCTCCCTTGGGACATGCCGTCGTCTCCGACCCTGGGGAGGAAGGGTCAAGAGCTTGGCGACCTGTTCCCAGTGCCGGAGCCTTGGGCGGAGCCTCTTCCTTGGGTCGCCCCACCCAAAGTGGGCTGCTGCTCGGGTTGTGCTAGCGGTAAAACATGCGAAGGAGACGGATTCGAGGCGGATGACGGAGAGTTCGAACTAGGGCCGATCCTTGACCGGGTGTTTGCGGGCTCAGGAGGAGGCAGCGGCCAAACCCCATTACCTCCACCGCCTATCGAACCCGAACTTGTTTTTTCGGTCCCCGTCCTGGACACAGGTATCCCCGTGGGAGGGATAACCGTGGAGCAAACACCGCCTACAGACATCCCCCCGTTTGAAAATGACGTGTGCTGCTGCTGCGTGGAGGATATCAAGATATCCACGATTACACATACTACGGCGGGACACAGATTCTCTGTCACGCTTGAGTCTTCTGCGACACGCGTCAAAGGCGAGTCTAATTTCAATTGCCATTATGACTGGCAAGAAAAGAAAATCAGTAAGAGGTCTTACCCACTATGGCGTGCAGCGGAAAGCTATCATCGAGAGAGGCCCGAGGAGGGTTTCATGAAAGGCGGATGGGTAGACATGGTAAAGACAGGGATTCAGTATTATAAAAACAAAAATCGCGAAGCACCGAAAGACCATCCGAGTAGAGTTTTTCAGGAGATGAATCAATGGTGCGACCCGGAAGAATGGGCCACAGACAAAACCGCCGAGGATGACCCCCATGTTGCAAACTTACCGGGCGCAAAGCGGGTTCTGATTATATACATAAAAGGACAGTCTGGGGGCTGCGAACTGCCTTGCAAGTGCGAGATTGACGCAATAATGATATATATAAGGCAGGAGCTGAGCGTATCAAGCACCGAGGGGAAGCCCGCCTTTAGGAAGCTCGATATTGATAAAGTCAAATTCTTATGCGATGGATCCTTCACAATTGAGAAATTGCACCGGAGCGAAGGCGGTGAACGGGATTAGGAATAATGAGGTGCCCAAAACTTATCCTCTCATGTTTGGCCATTACCTTGGCGTCTTTCGCTCTTGTTGGATGTAGGCCAGATGGCGTTGTTCCACAAGGCAACACGAAGCCTCAAAGCCGGTTGGTACTCGAAAGCGGGACACAACGGCTCATCCTCGGGGAACAAACTGGCGACGATCCGCTGCACGAGATTGCCGATGAACATCTCTTCGGGATTGCCGGTGGCTTCGGGGTCCGCCTCCTGGATACACAGAGAAAGGACTCCATGTTCATCGGATGGGGAGAACTTACCCGGGCTCCGTGGCCTACGATCCACATGCGGACCGGCGATGGGCTGAGCATGTACTGCGACTTGCTGAGCGATGGGATGTTACAGGTATGGCAAACCTCTGACTCTGTGAAGGCAAGGTTTTACTATGACAAGATAACAGGAGCATTAGGGGTCGATTTGGTCAATGGTGGCAAGTCAGTTGGAGTAAAAGTCGACAAGGACGGAAACATTCAGTTCCTCCCCCCTAAGTAGCTCTTCCGTCTTCTGCCCGGACCGAGTCGATCCCTCACCCACGGGATCCTAGGTCCGGATTGCCGTACAGCTGTCCCCCTTCCCGAAAAGGTGGCCGCGATCTGAGCTGAAACGGGTGGAGGAGCTCGGGATCTCCCCGTCACGCTTCGCGGTCTTGCGGACCGAGGTCCTGCAGGGTGCCTTGGACGCGATCGCGCCGGGCAAGCCCGGACGGCCGGCCAAGGTGCAGAGCATCGACCCCGAGGAGCACGAGCGGCTGCTCAGGGAGAAGCGCGACCTCGAGATCGAGGCGCGGGCGGCCGAGGTACGCGAGGCGATCGCCCTGGTCATGCCCGAGCTGCTCGATCCGCGGCGGGCGCGCCGCCTGAAAAAGGGGGGGCCGAAGCGCGGCAGAGGGAGCCGCTGAGGGTACGGGTGCTCGAGCTGCGGCTGCTCGCCTCTGGCGAGTGGGCCGGGCTCGAGCGGAGGCTCCGTCGGCTGGCGCTGGCCTTCCTGCGCTGGGCGATGCGGTACCACGCGCTGACGCTGCGTGACGTCGCGGCCTGGCTGTGGCTGTCGCCGAGGACGCTGAGGCGCTGGGCAGCGCGCCGTCGGCTGAGACTCGATCGGATCACGCTCCGCGGTCGACCCAGCGAGCGCCCGGATCGGGTGCAGGTCGAGGTGGCGCAGGCGCTCCTGCAGCGCTGGGATGGCTGGATCGGCGTCGAGATGCTGCGGCTCCTGACCGGGCTGTCGCGGGAGCAGGCCCGGATCGTCAAGGCCACGTGGCTGCTCGAGCGGGGTCGCCGGGCGAGGGACGCCTTGCATCGGCTCGAGTGGAGGGGACCGGGTGCGGTCTGGGCGATGGACTTCACGTGCCTGCATGAGCGGCACGAGCTCGGTGGCAGACTGGTGCTGGTCGTGCGGGACCTGTCGAGCCGGGCGACGCTCGAGGCGAGGCTCGTCCGGAGCAGGGGCGAGCAGGCCGAGGCCGTGCTGCCCGTGCTCACGGAGCTCTTCGCCGCGCACGGTGCGCCGCTGGTCCTGAAGAGCGACCTGGGCGCCGGCTTCGTGGCAGGGGAGACGCAGGCTCGCCTGGCGCGAGCAGGCATCGCCTGGCTGCCGTCGCCGGCGCGGACCCCGAGCTACAACGGAGCGGTCGAGTGCGACATGGGCCGCCTCGAGGCCCTGGGGCGGGTCCAGCGGGACCTGCGCGACCGGGGAAGTCACGTGGGGCAGGTCGACCTGGACGCGGCGAGGCACCTCCTGAACGCCCTGCCGCGGGAGCGCATCGTGGGGGCGCCGAGCCGGCGCGAAGTCTTCGAGGCCAGGCCCGGGATCGCGGAGAGGGCGCGCTGGGACTTCCTGGTGCTCAGGGAAACCTTGCTCGCCGAGGTCCGTGAGCGGCGCAGGGGGACTCGACAGGGTCGCTCCGGGTGGTATGCCTTGCAAAGGACCGCGACGGTCGCGGCCCTGGCCCACAAGGGCTATCTGGTGATCCGAGGAGGCTGACTATCTACACCGGTTTCCACAGCCAAGGCGGACAACTTATCCGGAGGGGTACAACCTTTTTCCGGGTGCACGGAGGGTCGGCTGGAGAGTTAGGTCCATTTTGGACTAGGACGCAACCTGGAGGGCCACTCCAATCGCAAATTGATCTTGCCCTCAATCCAGCTTGGGGAAACACAGCTACTGAGGTTGCAACCATCCAAGTGCCTGCGGGTACTACAGTTTTTGAAGGGTTCGCGGCAGGTCAGGGAGGGATGATTGGGGGTGGTAGCCAAGTGGTAATCCCGAACGTCAATCCGGCGTGGATTGTTCGATGAAACCGGAAGAGAATTGGATGACGCCGCGCCAGATCGATTCACCCGATGACCTTGCCGAGGTGGTCAGGGCCGTTGCCGAAGCGGTTGCGGTAGGTGATTTGCGACAAATCAATGCTAATGATTTGCCATTCTCGACATCTGATGATATCCGGAGAATTAATTCAACTGGACCTTGGCCCGATTATCTTGAGCTTCACTTTGAAGAAGTGCGGACGGGCACGCGCTACCGGTTGGTTGTTGAGACATACCACGGAACCGGAGGGCGCTGGGAGCGGGCGTAGTTATTATTCCGTACTCGTACTGTCTGTCCCAAAACACCAACGAGGTCGTTTCCTGCTGGCATCGCGAGCGACGAAGGCGGGCCAGGGACACCCTGCATCGGCTCGAGTGGAGACATCCGGGCACGGTCTGGGCGGTCGACTTTACGTGCCTCCCAGAGCGGCACGAGCTCGGCAGCTGGCTGGTCCCGGTCGTGCGGGACCTGTCGAGCCGGGCGACGCTCTTGGCCCCGTACTGTCCGAAAACTCGAACGAGGTCGCTTCCTGTCGGATTCGGTAGAGAGCTGCCTTCATGCCCCGCAGCCCTCGAGGTGCAAGGGTGCCCTGGCCATGGACCGCCTGGATCGGCGCAAGCCTCTGTCAGGGAGAAGCTTGGGTCGCCCCGCCCCGAGCCGCGGAATCCCTCGAGGCCCGGATCCCGGGGAAGCGGCGGGGAAGCCTCGGGGAAGTGCTCTCCGGGCAAGCTCTCCGGGAAAGTTCGCAAGAGCGTGGGGTCTGGGGAGCCACCGCCGCTCAGAGCAGCGGACACTACCGCCCCGCGGTGCACAGCCGCGGGGCGGTGGCGTGTACGGGGGAGTGGGCGCAAGCGCGGGCTGTCGGTGGGGAGATCGATCCAGAGCGAGTGACGGGACGACGGATGGCCCTCCGGCAAGGATCGATGGGGCCGCTCCGCGTCAGCGCGCGCGCCGGTAGTGCATGGCGACCGCGCCGTTGCGGAGCGGCTCGGCCGAGACCAGTGCGAGCCGGCGCGTGCCGGGCAGCGCGCCCTGGTAGAGCGTCGGGCCGTGGCCGGCGATCCTGGGGTGGACGAGGAACGCGTACTCGTCGATCAGGTCCAGCCTGTCCAGCTCGCTCGCGAGCCTGCCGCTCCCGAGGAGCACGCCGGCCGGGGTCGCGTCCTTGAGCGCCTGCACGCCCGCGCGCAGGTCGCCGGCGAGGTGGTGGCTGTTGGTCCACGGGAAGTCCTTCCGCGTCGACGACGCCACGTACTTCGGCTTGGCCTCCAGGCTGACCGCCCACGCACGCATCGCCGGCGGCGCCTCCACGTCGCCGCGGGCGACCGCCGGCCAGTAGCCCTCCATCATCTCGTAGGTGACGCGGCCCCACAGCATCGCCCCGCTCGCGTCCATGAGGCGGGTGAAGAAGGTGTGCGTCTCGTCGTCGGCGATCCCCTCCCGGTGGTCGACACAGCCGTCCAGGGTGACGTTGATGCTGAAGGTCAGGAGTCCCATGCGGCGAGTCTAGCCCAGGAAATCCCGACGACCGAACGCCCCGCCGACCCGACGCGCGCGGCGGAGCGTCAGCCGCATGGCGGCGGCGTGTGAGCGGTCCGTAGAGAACGCCCTGGTCCGTAGCCGGCTCGCGCGAGCCGTGGCGATGCGGCGCGGTCAAAGGCCACCCGTGAGACTTCATTGCCGACCTGCTAGATTCGGCCGCACCCGACGCCCCCATGCTCGCGTCCCAGCAGTGAGGTCCGGATCGTGAAGCGCTCCCTCCTGTCCATCCTCGTCGCCCTGCCGCTGCTCACCGACCCGGCGGTGACCCAGGCACAGGGCGGATTCCCCGCGGCGAAGCCCCTCCCTGCGGCGAAGGAGTCGTTGACCTGGGAGCAGCTCTACAAGGACCTCAACGCATGGCGCCGGAAGAACTACCACGCGAACTACACCAGGCACGGGGACCGCGACGCGAAGTGGGACGATGAGGTCCATGCCATCCTCGACGACTTCGTCGACTGGATGTTGAAGACGAGAGCACGTGACGCGGCGTGGCGGAACCGACTGCTGAAGCGCTTGAGCGCTGTCCGCGAACTCGGCTGCCGCGACCCCCAGGTGACCTTCCTGGTCGGACGCTTCATCCATCAGGGCGGGGACACCGCGGCGGGCGAGAAGCTGCTCCTCGAGGCCGAGAAGGGCTTCGCCGAGTCGGGCTATCCCAAGCTCTACGCGGTCTTCTGCCTGCAGGTCCTCCAGAACATCTATCGGGACCGGCGCGATCGTGAACAGTACAGGACCTACTGGATGAAGGCCCTTCGGCAGTTCGCCGCAGCCTCGGCCGACCCGGACTACCGTGGCGGCCACCAGCGGTTCTACTTCCAGGACCTGCGCGGGCTCTGGCCCGGCGTCTGGTCGCAACTCCCCGACGTCCTGAAGCCGTACTGGCTGGAGGTCGAGAAGCTCGAGGGGGTCGATCCCTGGATCCGCGAGATGCTCCACGGCATGTACGCCCACGGCCAGGCGTGGCACGTACGGGGCCCGGGCTTCGTCTCGGACGTGGACAAGGACGCCTGGGAGCCCTTCGCGGAAGTGGATCAGCGAGGCCGAGGAGCACATCCTCAAGGCCCACGCGCTCCAGCCGGACTTCCCGGATGCCGCATCGATCATGGTGGACCTCGTGAAGTGCCGCTCGGGGAAGGTCGCCGAGATGCGCATGTGGTTCGATCGGGCCGTCGCCGCCCAGTTCGACTACATCCGGGCCTACGTGAACCTCTTCTGGGCCCTCCGCCCGAGGTGGCACGGCAGCATCGAGCAGCTGTACGCCTTCGCGGACGAGTGCCTGGCCACGAAGCGCTACGACACCGAGGTGCCGGACCAGATCTGGATGATCTTCGAGGGCATCGCCGCGGACGAGGAGGGCCTCGCCAAGCACTTCGCCAAGCGGCGCAACTACGAGATGCTGAAGCAGCTCGTCGAGGGGATCAGTGCGGAGCCCGGCAGGAAGGACGATCACGCCTACTGGAGGACGCTCCTCCTCATCGCCTCGTCGTGGACGGATCGGACCGAGGAGGCGGAGAAGCTCCTCGCCGAGCTGCCCCAGGGCCTCGACGCCAAGGCTTGCGAGCGGGCCAAGGTCGACCCCTCGCAGATCGTCGCGAAGCTTCGGGAAGGGAACGGCAAGAAGTAGCGCACCCTCCCGGAGAGGCACCCCGATGATCTACGGCTACGACTCCAGGACCGTCGGCGAGCAAGGACTGAGGGAGATGCGCGAGGTCACGCTTCGATCCTGGAACGGGATCAAGAACGAGGACGAGGACGGCAAGGCCAACGTCGGGGACGGCAGGACCAACTACTTCATCTACCCGACCGGCGAGGGTGAGGACGCCTCCTGGCTGCGGGGCATGGACTTCGTGTCGGAGGAGCTCGTGCTCCGACCGCACGGCCACTAGCCGACGAACGCCGTGGACCGCCGACGCGGATTCGTCCTGGGCATCCTCTCCGCGGCGCTGTTCGGCGTCGCGACCCCGCTGTCCAAGGACCTGTTGTCGACGATCGAGCCGGCGGTGCTGGCCGGTCTCCTGTACCTCGGCGCGGCGGCGGCCCTGCTGCCGGTCGTCCTGGGTCGGGGGCGGACCCCGGCGCTCCCGGCGGACCGGCCGAACCGGCTCCGCCTCGGGGGTGCCGTGTTGTTCGGGGGCATCGTCGGACCCGTCCTCCTGTTGTTCGGCCTCGAGCTGGCCCAGGCGGCGTCCGTTTCGATGCTCCTCAGCCTCGAGACCGTGGCCACGGCCGTCCTCGCGCTGATCCTGTTCCGCGAGCACATCGGCCGCTGGGCCTGGCTGGCCCTCGTCGGCGTCGTGCTGGCCAGCGCCATCCTGGGCTTCGAAGGGGGCCGGCCGTCGATCATCGGAGCCCTCCTGGTCATTGGTGCCTGTATCGCCTGGGGCCTGGACAACAACCTGACCGCACTGATCGATGGGATCACCCCGACGGTGAGCACCTTCTGGAAGGGGCTCGTCGCAGGCAGCACGACCCTGACGCTGGGGCTGCTCCTGACGCCGTGCACCCCGGACATCTCCTGGGTCAGGGCATTGGGGCTCGGCGCCCTCTCGTACGGGGTCAGCATCACGCTCTACATCCACGCGGCGCAGCTGCTCGGGGCGACGCGCTCGCAGATGGTGTTCGCCACCGCGCCGGTCTTCGGCGTCCTCGGGGCCGTGGTCCTCCTCGACGAGCAGCTGAGCGTGCTCCAGGCCATGGCGGCGGTCGTCCTCGGCGCGTCGATGGTGCTGCTGTTCCTGGACCGTCACGAGCACCGGCACGTCCACGAGGCCGTCGAGCACGAGCACTGGCACCGGCACGACGACGGGCACCACACGCACTCCCACCCGGGACTCCCGGCCTCCCACAGGCACTCCCATCTCCACGGCCACGAGCGCCTCGTCCACTCACACTCTCACTGGCCGGACCTGCACCACCGGCACCAGCACGAGGAGGCACCCAGATGATCTACGGCTACGACTCCAGGACGGTCAACGAGCACGGGCTGAGGGAGATGCGCGAGGTCAGCCTCGACCTCGCCCCGGACGCCCTCCGCGAGCTGGCGGGCTTCCTGCTGGCCTCGGCGGAGGAGCTCGATGGGTCCGTGTCCGAGCACTGGCACCGCCACGCACCCAAGGCGCTCCGGGACCGGCTCGGTTGCGACGTCGTCGTGCTCAACGGCACGCACAGGCCGCAGGCCCCAAGCGCCTACGAGGGAGGAGGCGGGGTCTCCCTCGCGGGGGCCGTTCCCGCGAAGGACACAACGGTGCGGCTGAGCTGTGAAGACATCGATCTCCTGCTCAACGCGCTGAACGAAGCGCTCGAGGCGGTCGAGGACTGGGAGTTCTCGACCCGGACGGGCTTCGAGAAGAGCGAGTTCCGGGCCATGCAAGCGTCACTGCAGGCGATCCGGGACGGGATGGGCGAGGATCGGTGACGGACGACGATAGGTCTCGCGGGGGGGCGATCATGATGTGAAGCAGACGCCACGAGCGCGTCCTGATCCACGACTCGAGTCCCGCTGTCGGCCGCGACGCTATCCCGTCCGGACGATGTCGACCGACACCTCCACGGCCGGGCCCGTGCCGCGGTTCTCGAGCCAGTGCAGGGTGGTCCGGTCCTCCGGCCATCCGAGGCCCGGGCCGTAGTCGGTGGCGACGCCGTCGCGATGGTCCGTGATGGTGCCCTGCAGGACGTAGACGGTGCCCGGCCTGTCCCTGTGGTCGTGGAGCGGACCGAAGACGCCTCCCGGCTCGATCGTCACCTTGCGCATGCGCAGGCGCCAGCCGGCCATGCCCTCGATCTCGGGGCCGAGGTCGATCGATGCCAGGAGCTCCACCCTGACCCCCCGCGTCTCGGGGGCGACATGCCCGTCGTCCATCGTGTCCTCCCGGGCCCCTGGCCCGGTCAACGGAGCCTGCGTCGCTCCTCCCGGACGTGTCGGAAGCCGACGAGCTTCTTGGCCGACTCGTCCCACAGCTTGAGCCCGAGCGTCTTCATCCCGCCCCAGAGCGACATGGGGCGCACCTGGTCGAACAGGGGGTCCGACCGGTGGCAGCGCTCGAGGTTGTAGTTCGGGATCCGCGGGCTGAGGTGGTGGATGTGGTGGAACCCGATGTTGCCCGAGAACCACTGCACGACCTTCGGCAACCTCAGGAACGAGCTGCCCTTGAGCGCCGCGGCCGTGAAGTCCCAGTCGGGCCCACGTTCCCAGTACGCGTCCTCGAACTGGTGTTGCAGGTAGAACAGCCACACGCCGACGGCGCCCGCGACCCCGAGGATCGTGAGCTGGATCAGGAGGTACGGGAGGATGCCGAAGACCGCGCTCATCCCCACGACCATGAGGACGATCGCGGCGTTCATGACCACGACCGAGCGCCGCTCGCGGCGACCCGTGCCCTTGCGGGCGAAGCGCTGGAGGCCGAGGATCAACACGAGCGGCGCGATCCCGAACAGCACGACCGGGTTGCGGGCCAGCCGGTAGGCGAACCGTCGCCACCGTGAGGCCTCGAGGTACTCCTGGACCGTCATCGTCCATACGTCCCCGACTCCGCGTCGGTCCAGGTCGCCGGTGCTGCCGTGGTGGATCGCGTGCTCCCCGCGCCAGTGGTAGTAGGGGGTGAACGTCAGGAGCCCGGTGACGAGGCCCCAGAAGTCGTTCGCGCGGCGCGAGGCGAACAGGGACCCGTGCCCGCAGTCATGGAAGATGATGAAGGTCCGCACCAGGATCAGGCCGGCCAGCGCGGCCAGCGGTACGGTGAGCAGCCAGGACACCCCGAGGCTCCAGTACATGAGCGCCCAGAGCGCCAGGTAGGAGCCGAGGGTGTTGAGGATCTGCCACGACGCGCGCCAGTGGTTGGGCACCTGGTACTTCGCGACGATCGCCTTCCAATCGGCGGCGCCGACGCGCCGCTCCTCCGTCGTGATGGTCTCCGTCATGCGCGGTCTCCTGGCCGCGGGCCCGGCAGGAGTCCGGTGCCACTGCTGCGCCGAGCCTACGGGCATGCTCGATCGCAGGCACCATCGGGGATGCCCGTCGGGGCGTGTGAAGGAGCTTTCATGTGGTCGTGGTTCATAGGACATCCCCGGCGCCCTTCCGGGAAAACCACCAGGGCTTTCCCTGCAGGGGGTGGGCCCTAGAATCGCCGCATGTCGACCGGAGCGGAGCAGTTCCCGCGCCTCGGTGAGGCGGACACGGCCGCCACGCCGGAGCGGACGGCGGCGCTGGTGGCGGCCGTGCGCGAGCTCAGCGGCGAGGCCTGTGCGACCTGCGGAGCCCCCCTCTGCGGCCACGACGCGGTCCTGAGCATCGTGCTCGGCTACCGCCGCGGCGCGCGGTGCCACGCCTGCCTGGCGGACGCGATGGGGGAGGAGGTCGCGTCGCTCGTCCCACGTGTGTACCAGTACGTCAGCCGCCGCGAGTGCTACCGCGAGGGCTGGGCCTGGGCGGATCGGGCCGAGGGCTTCGCGCGAGCCGGAGCGGACCTGCCGGCCTGCGTCCGGGCGGGCGGCGGAGCGGTCGCCGTGACCGGCGCGCCGACGGAGGAAGCAGGGCGGGGCGCACCGCCGGCCTCGATGGAGCACGCGGCCGAGTACGACGCGGGCGACATGGGCTGCGGGGACCTGATCCTCGAGCTCCGCCTGCGCATGAAGGGCCTCGCGCCCGGCGAGGTCCTGCGGCTGACCGCGACCGACCCGGGCGCGCCCAGCGACATCCCGGCCTGGTGCCAGCTGACCGGGCACGTGCTGCGCGGCAGCGCGCACCCGCGCTATTGGATCCAACGCAAGCAACCCTGAGCCCCCAGCCGTAAAGTCGGCCACGTCCGCGGCCCCACGCCACACCCCTCCACCTCTTCCCAGGAGCCCCACGATGAGCAACACCTTCTGCGTGACGATCACCGAGTGCAAGACCAACGGCGACAAGGCGACCGTCGGCTTCGTCGTCGCCAACGCCGCCCTCGGCAGCGACAAGGACACCCTGGTCTTCCTCAGCACCGACGGCATCTGGGCCGCCGTCAAGGGCGAGGTCGACAAGGTCAACGAGGGCGAGCCCTTCGCCCCCCTCAAGGAGCTCGTCGAGAAGTTCACGAGCAACGGCGGCCGGATCATGGTCTGCTCGCCGTGCATGAAGAAGCGCGGGATCACCGAGGACATGCTCGTCGAAGGCGCCTCGCCGGCCGGCGGCGCCGCGCTCGTCGAGTGGCTGGCCAGCGGCTCCCCCTGCGTCGCCTACTGACCGTGCTCGGCGACGACGACCTCGCCGGCCTGCGGCCGGACCACATGCTCGACGGGGGCGACCTCGACTGCGGCTCCGGCCTCGTGCTCCTGATCCGGGAGCACATGCTGGAGGTCCCGGCCGGCGGCGTCCTCGAGATGCGCAGCGTCGAGGTCACGGTCGGGAGCGACCTCCCGCCGTGGTGCCGGATGGTCGGCCACGAGTACCTCGGGTGCCTCCCCGGGGAGCGGGCCGGCCAGACGCGCTACTTCGTGCGGCGGGGCAGCGGGGAGCAGGCCGCGCGCGAGGCGGAGGCCCTGCGCGAGGACAAGGAGCGCGCCCGCGACTACGCGTGGCGGCTGCGAGCCAGGTCCTCCGGCCACCTCAAGACCACGGTCTACTGCCGGAACTTCCAGTGGGACGTCGGGCAGCCGGCGAGCTTCGAGGAGAAGGACCGGCACCCGAGCGCCGTCGAGGCGGCGCTGGGCGCCCTGGCCGGTGACCTCGTCTCGGGCTTCGCCACGGCGGGCGCCCGCGCGGGGCTGGAGCTCGACGACATCGAGCTCACGGTCTCGGGTCGCCTGCACGACGTCATGGCCCACCTCGGCGTGGCCGACGGCGACCCCTCGTTCGCCGCGATCGAGGTCAAGGTCTTCGCGTCGACGTTCGATGATGCCGAGCGCGTCCGGGCCGTGTGGGACGAGACCGTCCGCCGGTCGCCGCTCGCCGCCACGCTGGGAAAGGCCACCGCGCTGACCACCAGGCTCGCGATCGTCTAGGGAGGGAACATGTTCACGGTGACCCAGGTCGGCAGCTGGCCCCGCTCCAAGGCCCTCCTCCGCGCCCTGCGCGACAAGCAGCAGGGGCGCCTCTCGCAAGCGGGCTTCGACGAGGTCGCGGACGGCGAGGTGCGCCGCTGTGTCCGGCACCAGGTCGACGCAGGGGTCGACGTCGTCGTCGACGGCGAGCACCGCCGGGACAACTTCTACTCCTTCGTCACCGACAAGCTCGACGGGACGCGCCTGATGTCCCTGGCCGAGATGCTCGACACGGTCGAGGACAAGGCCGCCTTCGAGGAGATGCTGTCGACGCTCGACGTCCCCGCCTCGGCGATCCGCAACCCGACCTGCGTCGGCCGGCTCGCCCGGCGTGAGCCCCTGGCCGTCGAGGACCTGCGCTTCGTGCAGCAGCTGACCGACAAGCCCGTCAAGGTCTCGCTGCCCGGCCCGTACCTGCTGACGCGCTCGATGTGGGTCGGCGCCTACTCCCGCGCCGGCTACGCCGACAAGACCGAGATGGGCGAGGACGTCGTCGCGATCCTGCGCCAGGAGCTCATCGAGCTCCGCGACCAGGGGGCCTCGTTCGTCCAGTTCGACGAGCCGGTCCTGACCGAGGTCGTCATGAGCGAGGAGAACGACAAGCGAACATTCATGTGAGCGACCCTTGCCACCCGCCGTGATGCGGGTGCCGAGCTCGAATACGCGGCCTCGCTGCTGGCGAGGGTCGTCGAGGGGGTGGATGGCGTCCGTACCGGGATCCACGTCTGCCGGGGCAACTGGAGCCGCGACGAGGACGTGCTCCTGACCGGCGACTACCACGCGCTGCTGCCGGCGTTCCGGGCGATGCCCGTGGACCAGTTCGTCCTCGAGTACGCGACGCCGCGGGCGGGCGAGCTCGAGGTCGTCGCGGCGGCGCTCAACGACCGGGAGCTGGGGCTGGGCTGCGTCAACCCGCGGACGGACGTGGCCGAGGACCCCGCGACGATCGTCGGGCGCGCCGAGGAGGCGCTGCGTTACTACCGGCCCGAGCAGATCTTCCTCAACCCCGACTGCGGCTTCGGCTGCTTCGCCAGCCGCTGCGTCAACGAGGAGGAGACGGCCGTCGCCAAGCTCCGCTCGATGGTCGCCGCGGCGCGCACGCTGCGCGACCGCTACGCCTGAGCGAGGCGAAGGTAGCGGCGGCGACGGGCGGATCCACTTGCCCGCCGCCGCCACTGGGAGGGCTGCTCAGAAGAACAGCGTCAGCTGCATGAAGAAGACCTGCCGCTCGTCGTTGTCGAAGCCATAGGCCACCGACGCGTGGACGCCGCTGGCGAACATGCGGCCCACGATGACGTCGAGCTCGAAGTCTCCCTGCTGCGGCGAGGCGCCGCGGCGGTTGAGGGTGAGGGCGGTGACGTCGATGTCGATGTCCAGCCCGGGGGTCACCTTGACGCCGAACTGGTTGGTGTTCAGGTTGCTGCGCCACGCGCCGCCGTACTGGTGGAGCAGGCCGGCCGTGTTGAAGTCCGCGGGGTTGACGTGCATCGCGCCGGTGCAGTCGGTCAGCGTGTAGCTCGCCTCGTCGAGCACGCCGTCGAACACCCCGAGGTGCTTCTCGAGGTGCAGGCGCATGGCGTCGTTGTCGTCGCCCACGTCGACGAAGCGCCGGGCCCAGCCGCCGTCCCAGTCGATCTCCCAGGGGAGCTGGCCGGAGGCGTCGATGCCGAACCAGTCGTCGTTGCTCGGGCGGTCGCCCTCGCCGGAGCCGGCCATGTAGTAGGGGCGCAGCGCCTCGAAGACGAAGCGCTTGTCCTCATCGACCTGGGCGAGGCCCTTGATGTCGACCTTGGCCGTGCCGCCGAAGTAGCGGACGCCGCCGGCGCCGGGGTTGGCCGCCTGGAACTGCCCGGGCCCGTAGTCGTCGAGCATGAACAGCTCGATGGCGTGGCCCTCGAAGCTCCGTGAGACCCACGCGCCGGTGAACGTGCTCGGCCGCTGGAGGTAGTCGCAGGACCCGAGGATCAGGCCGTTGGCGAGGATGTACTCGCTGCGGCCGACGCGCCACGTGAACCCTCCGCCGAACATGTCACTGACGTTCATGTAGAGCTGCGAGATCCCGTTGAAGTCCTCGCCGGCCAGGGCGTCGGAGTAGGAGTCCGACCCCGCCCACGTCTCCGAGAAGTTGAATTCCAGGAAGACCCTGGCGTTCTCCGTCGCGTCGTAGATCAGACGGGCCCGCCCGCGCGTCGCCTGCTGGTCGCCGTCGGCGTAGGGGACGCCGCCCGGCGAGGTCGCGTCGCGCAGGCGCAGGCGGATGTCGCCCGAGAAGGTCAGCTTCTTGGACTCGAGCCCGATCAGGCCGGTCTCGATCTTGCCTGCCTCCTGGCGCTCGGGCGCGAACGTGAAGCACGCGTGTTCGCCGTCGTAGCAGGCCTGGGCCATCGCGTGGCACGGCAGGAGGATCGCGGCGAGCGCGGAGAGGGCTGGGAGCGTGTGTTTCATGCGGGTTCTCGATGTGGAGGGAGGTAGGGGCCGACCCTCACGGGAGAGAACCTGCATCACGCGGGACGAGGCACCTGGTGCGTCAGAGGGCACGCCAGGCGGAACCGACCGGTCCCTCGGCACCGCGCGGGTCCTCCCCGCGGGTCCGAGTGCAGCCTCAGGTGTGAGGCCGCTTGCCGGTCATCGGTCGGTTCGTCACGCGGGCGATCTTGCCCATCGTCCGCCGGCCCATCAAGGTCCGCTCCGACCACGCCATGATCCGGTGCCGCGCCCAGGAGCGGCGGTGTCGGGAATTCCCTCCCGACGGCGTCAGGGCGCACAGCTATCATCGACCGCGTCGCTCCCGCTCTCCGCCTCACCACACCCGCCCGCATGCACCAACCCGGTTGCACCCCGAGTCCTGTCTCGACCGAGCGGACCTGGCAGACGGCCCAGGGTGTCCTGGCCACCGGACTCTGGACGGTCAGCCAGGGCGCGTTCCACTACCCCGAGGGGGTCTTCCCGCTCATGGCGCGCAGCGCCGGGGGCTGCCGGCTCGTCGACACCAGCGGCCAGGAATACGTCGACTGGATCATGGGCTGGGGCCCGGTCCTGCTCGGGCACGCCGACCCGCGGGTGCGGGAGGCGATCGTCGCGCAGCTGGACCAGGGCGTGCTGATGAGCCTGCTGACCCCGCTCGAGGTGGAGGTCGCGGTCAGGATCCGCGCGATGGTCCCCTGCGCCGAGAAGGTCGCCTTCGGCAAGAACGGCTCGGACGTGCTCTCCGCCGCCGTGCGGGTCGCGCGCGCCAAGACCGGCCGGAGCGGCCTCCTGATCCACGGCTACCACGGCTTCCACGACTGGTACATGGCGAGCGTCGCGGAGTGCGAGGGCATCCCCGACTCCCTCCGCCCCCTCGTCAGGCCCTTCGCCTACAACGACCTCGCCGGCCTGCGGGACCTGTTCGCGCGGTTCGGCGACAGGATCGCGGCCGTGGTCATGGAGCCCTGCAACGTGACCCTGCCCGCGCCCGGCTTCCTCGAGGGGGTCCGGAAGCTCTGCGACCAGAACGAGTCGCTGCTGATCTTCGACGAGATCATCACGTCGTTCCGGCTCGCCCGCGGCGGCGCCCAGGAGCGCTTCCGGGTCATCCCCGACCTGGCCTGCATCGGCAAGGGGCTCGCCAACGGGATGCCCCTGTCCGCGCTGGTCGGCAAGGCCGACCCCATGTCGGTCCTCGAGCGCGTGGGCTACGGCCTCACGTACCGCGGGGAGAGCCTCTCGCTCGCGGCGGCCAGGGCCTGCCTCGGGATCTACGCGGAGACGGACGTGCCCGCGCAGCTCGAGCGGACGGGGGCCCGTATCCGCGCGGCCTTCGACGAGGCCGCGGCGCGGGTCGGCGTCGTGGGTGGGCTGTACGGCCCCGAGGCCCGCATGTCCTTCGCCTTCTCCCCGGCCGGCGGGATCACGTCGATCGGGCTCCAGACCCTCTTCGTCCAGGAGTGCCTCAAGCACGGCGTGCTGACCAACGGCAACCTCCTGCCCAGCCAGGCGCACGACGACGCGGCGCTGGAGCAGAGCACGCAGGCCTTCGCCCTGGCCCTCGAGGTCCTCGCGCGGGCCATCCGGGAGCGCGACCTGGCGCGAATGCCTCCACATCCCGGCGCTCGAGATCTTCTACGAGGACGGCCGCCTGACCGAGGACGCGGCGTGCTGAAGGAGGACCTCGTCGACTACGACCCGACGACGGGTCGGATGCGGTCGACGCCGGCCCAGGTCTTCCTCGAGGTCACCTCGCGCTGCAACCTGGCCTGCGTCCACTGCTCGCGGGACTTCGGCCGCGACGAGGGTCACCCCGGGCAGGACATGGCCCTCGAAGTCGTGGAGCGCCTGCGGCCCTGGCTGCGGTCGGCGAGGTTCGTCAACCTGAACGGCGTCGGCGAGCCGCTGATCGCCCCGCACTTCGGCACGATCCTCGACCTGTGCAGCGGCGGCGACGCCAAGGTCTCGTTCAACACCAACGGGCTCCCGCTCACGGACCGGACGATCGGGCGCATCATCGACGCGGGGTGCTACTCGGTCGTGGTCAGCCTCGACGGCTGGGAGTCCAACGAGCCGATCCGGGGGGTGTCCTACGAGGCCTCCCGGAGGGCGATCCTCGCCCTCGACGCCGAGAAGCGGCGGCGGGGGTCGAGCCTGCCCAGGATCGGGCTGGCCTACACGCTGATGCGGCGCAACCTGCACGAGCTACCGCGGGTGCTCGCCGACATCCTCCCCGTCGCGCACATCGAGTCGGTCCACGTCCAGCCGCTGATCATCTTCTACGAGACGCTGCGCGAGGAGAACATCTACCGCCAGGTCGAGGTCGACGAGATCGTGAAGCGCTGCGAGGAGCTCGCGGTCGCCAACGGGGCGTACTTCCGGCTGTTCCGCTCGTCGTTCGAGCGCGACGAGGGCTGCGAGACGAACGACCTCGAGGAGGTCCAGGTCGGGCAGAAGTCGGAGCGCCACGGCTGCATCGACCCGTTCTACGAGGTCAAGATCCGCTCGACCGGCGCCGTGATGTCCTGCTCGATGGGGCGGATGAGCGGGGGCGACGTCCTGGCGGTCGACGACCTCGACGAGCTGTGGAACAGCGCCTGGTACCGCCGCCTGCGCATGGACCTCCACGCGGGACGGTTCGAGGGGCGGTGCCGGGGCTGTCCCTACGTCTTCGGCTCGGAGGCCGCCCAGGAGGACCCGTTGCGGGTCGGCGTGGAGCACAGCGCCGCCGCCCGGTTCCGGCGGGGCGGGTACGGCCGCCCCCCCGAGCGGCGGCGTGAGGCGACCGTCGTCGCCGGCTCCTTCGCGGAGCCGGTGCGGCAGCAGCTCGAGGACGACCTCTACGACGGCCGCCTGGGCGAGACCCCGCCCGGGCTGGAGCGGCTGCCGGTCCAGGCGCTGCCGGCGGACAGGTTGCGTGCCGTCGAAGCCGTCCTCGCGCGGCTCGAGCGCCTGCCGCTGCACCTGACCGGCCATGGGTCCGTCGGCGAGGAGCTGCTCGGCCTGCTGGAGCAGGTGCCGTACTACGACCACGTCCACGGGCGGAGGCGGGCGGAGGAGGGCGCCGAGTGGGCGGCGCTGACGCGGCGCACGCTGCAGGGCGGGATCCCGTTCTGGTTGGACCGCGAGGCCTACCTCCAGGAGCTCAGGGACCAGGGCAGGGGGCCGCAGGCGGACGCCGAGCGCATCCTGATCGAGCCGGGCTACCGGTGGTTCCTCGACACCGTCGCCGCCAAGGGTGGCCGGGTGCTGATGCTGGCCTGCGGCTTCGGCGGCGTGCCCCTCGACCTGGCGCGACGCGGGCTCGAGGTCTGGGGCGTGGACGACAACCCCGAGGCGATCGAGATGGCGCGGCAGATGCTGGTCGACCATCCGGGCCTGAGGATCCACTACGAGAGCCAGGACCTCGAGGACCTCGAGCTCCCGCACGGCTACTTCGACACGGCCTGCATCTGGCAGACGTTCCACCACCACGAGGGCAGCCGCAGGGTCCTCGAGGAGGTCAGGCGCAGCCTCAGGCCCGGCGGGCACGTCGTGTTCCAGGACTTCTGCGGCGAGGAGGGCGAGAGCCGCCTGCTCCAGCGCCTCACGAGCCCCCGGCGCCTGCGCGTGGCCAAGCGCCTCTCGGGCGTCCTGGACCGCTTGCCGGGGTTCTCGGGGCGCAGGTCGGCGCGCAGGGAGCTCGAGGCCGCCGGCCCGGACGCCCCCGGGCACGTCGCCCGGAGGTGGTTCCAGCGCAGGTATCCGCTCCGGGACGGGGACCGCCACCCCAGGCCGATCTCGCCGGTCGAGCGCGTCACGGGGCGCGAGGCCCTGTCGGCCGCGCGCGAGCTGTTCGAGACCGTGGAGCTCAGGACCGAGCGGGGCCTGGTCGACTTCGGCCACGTCTACGGCCTGATCCACCGCGTGATGGAGAGCGGCCTCCCGCCGCGGCACCAGCGCTGGCTCTACCGGGCGTTGCTCCGGATCGACCGCTACCTGACCAAGCGAGGCCGGCTCGCCGGGCGTGAGTACTTCTTCGTCGGGCGCAAGCCCGAGCGTGGGGGGTCTGAGCAGGGCCGGCGCGTGTATCCCCTCGTGGACGTCGAGCGACAGGCCTCCCTGCAGCGGTTGTTCCGCAAGGTCGAGGAGGCCTGGCCCGGGCTGGAGGACCCCGCGAGCGAGGCGCTGGCAGCGTTGCTCGAGGTCGCGCGGGTGCTCGACCTGGGCCCGGAGTGCACGGACGCCGAGCTCACGCGGATCCTCGAGGCGAGGTTCGCGGCGAGGTACCTCCCGGACGGGATCGACCTGTCGACCGACGACCGCCGCGTCCTGCTCCACGGGTTCCACCAGGCGGCACCGGAGGACGGTTGCCGGTGGTTCTCCGGGGAGGCGGGGTTCCTGGCGTTCGTGGCGCCCGGCGACGCGGTCCTCGCGGTGGAGTGCCTCAGGGGCTGGGGACCGGAGGAGGCCATGGGCCTGCCCGTGACGCTCCACCAGGGGGGCAGGAGGGTCGGGACACAGGTCCTGACGTTCCGGCCCGAGCAGGCCGGGGACGAGGTCGTCGTGCTCGGCTTCGCGCTGCCGGCGGGGGTGGTGGGCCTGCAGGTCTTCGAGCTGTCCGCGCCCTCGTTCGAGCCCGACGCCGTGAGCGGCAACGGGGATCGAAGGCGGCTGTCATTCCGCATCAAGCGCATCTCGGTCGGTCCATCCCGGCGAGGACACCCATGAGCACCCGCGCCCCGTCCGTCCTGTCCGCCGTCCTCGTCCTCCTCGCGGCCGGTGGGGTCCGCGGCCAGGGCGACGACGAGCTGACCGACGTCGACCGCAAGGTCATGAAGGAGCTGACGGGCCGCAAGGAGACGGACGCCGTCGTGTTCCACTACCGGCCCGACGACTTCGACGAGGCGACCCTCGGGCGCACGACCGCCAGGAACGCCGAGAACTTCGCGCGGTGCGGCAAGCTCCTCGACATGGCCTTCGAGGGGCGCGCCCACGTGTTCCTCTACCGCGACCTCGAGGACCTGCGGTCGATGACCGGCAGCGGGGCCGTGGCGTTCTCGACCGGCACCCGCAGCGTCCACCAGGCCCGGGACTTCGACAGCGTCCACGAGTTCGTCCACATCTACGCGATGCAGTTCCCGCGGGACCAGGACGCGACGACCGACGGCTTCGTGACCGAGGGGCTCGCGACGGCGCTGGCCGAGGTCGACCAGGGCGTGCCGATCCACTCCTGGGCCGCCGTCGACGAGAGGTACGGGCGCGTCCCCGGCCTCGTGGGGTTCCGCCGGACCTGGCCCGAGGCCCCGGCGGGGGTGCACCCGTACCACGTGGCCGGCAGCTTCGTCGGGTGGCTGGTCGAGACCCAGGGGATCACCAAGGTCAAGCGCCGCACGGCCAACCTCGACCGCAGGCGCACATGGCCTTCGGCAAGACCTCGTCCGCCTGAGGCGGGAGTGGCGCGCCCGCTCGACGGCTTTTCCCAGCTGGGTCGACCGCTTCACGAGGCCCGGCTGTCATCGCCCGGCTCGGCATCAGCCAGACGCGCCCGCCGCGCACCGCAAGGCCAAGGGGCGGGCGCTGTTCGACCACAGGTCGCCGGCCGGCTCGAGGCCGGAGCTTACCGAGGAGGACTGGAAGGTCGAGGACGGCCTGTCGGCGAGCGCGCCGTGGGCTGGACGAGGCCGGGGACCCGGCAGTTGAGTCGGCAGCGACGTCGGCTCTCCGCGCCCGGTTCAGCCGCGTCCGGGGCAAGCCGCAGCTTCCACCCAACCGCACGCCCGAAGAGGTCGACCAGGGCCATCTTCGCGACCTGTCGAGGCTTTCATCTCCGCTGGCCGCCGCGGTTCGCTGGCAACCAGCTCGTCAAGCTCGAGCCTCGAATCTCGCCGGGCATGAGGTCGTGTTCGTCAACGAGGGCGGCACGGGCTGCGTCTACCTGGACGGGTCCAGGTGTTCGAGAAGGAGGGGCCCTGTTCACCGGCCGGGCAGCGTCGGGCTCGCCGTGGAGGCGGGGCCGGATCGAGGTCAAGGCGGAGTCGTCGTCATCGACCCCTGATCGCGGCCTCTTCCGTCCCCACCTGCAAGCCTGGGACCGGGGCGGGGGACGTGGTTTGCCGATCGGGATGCAGCCGGACCGACATCGACCCGGCTGCGGGCCCGGGGGCCGGGAGTGACGCGGGGAAGGTCCCGCCCACCGGCCGGCGCCTGGCGACGCTGATGCTCGGCTGCTCCCGGGATCGCGGAGCGGGGACATCGGGACCAGCCCGCTTTGGCCGCCTTCTCCGGGGAGTGCCGCCTCGGCGGGACGCACGGCATCCCCGCCTCGCACGAGAACGTGCTCGGCGGTCCTGTCGCTGATCTTCTGGTCCTCGGTCCTCGTCCTCTGCGTCAGGGCGGCCTCGGCGTCATCCTCAGGGCCGACAACCGCGGGAGGGTGATCCTGGCGCTGATGTCCCTGATCCGGACGAGGCTGCCTCGCGCCGCCGCGCCGCGACCGGCCCTCATCGTCATCGGCCTGTTCGGCGCGGCCCTGCAGATGGCGACGGCATGATCACGCCGGCGATCTCGGTCCTGAGCGCGGTCGAGGGCCTCTCGGTCGTGACGCCGACGCTGGCGCCCGACGTCGTGCCGATCACGATCGGCATCCTGCTGCTCCTGTTCCTGTTCCAGAGCCGCGGCACCGCGCGCATCGGGGCGCTGTTCGGCCCCGTGACCCTGGTCTGTTCGTCAGCATCGCGGTCCTCGGGCTCCGCGCGATCGTGGAGAAACGCCGGCGACGCTGGCCACATCGGTTTCCGCACGCCGTTGCCTTCTTCGTCGCCAATGGCTGGCGACGGCTTTGCGCGGTGCTCGGCTCGGTGTTCCTCGTGATCATCAGCCGAGGCGCCTTAGCGCCGACATGGGGCATCTCGGCCGACAACCGATCCGCCCGACCTGGTTCCTGCTCGTCTTCCCCTGCCTCCTGCTCAACTACTTCGGCCAGGGCCCCCGCTGGCCGATCCGGCGCTGCTGCCAACCCTTCTTCCGGCTCGTGCCCGGCTGGCTGCCCTGCCGATGATCGGCCTGGCCACCCTGGCTACGGTCATCGCGTCCCAGGCCGTGATCTCGGGCGCTTCGCTGACGCGGCAGGCCGTGCAGCTCGGCTACTTCCTGCGCGTGGATCCTCCACACCTCGGCCGGAGGAGATCGGGCAGACCTACGTGCCGGTCGTCAACTGGCCCTGCTCGTGGCCTCGGTCGGCCTCGTCCTCGGCTTCGGCTCCTCGTGCGGCCTGGCCGACGCCTACGGCGTGGCGGTGACGACTACGATGGCGATCACGACCGTCCTGGCCTTCGTCGTCATGCGTCAGCGCTGGGGCTGGAGGCTCGCCGTCGCCCTGCCGGTCGTGGCGGCGTTCCTCCTCGTCGACATCGCCTTCATGGGCTCCAACGCGCTCAAGATCGTCCACGGCGGCTGGTTCCCGCTCGCGATCGGCGTCCTCGGTTACGTCCTGCTGTCGACATGGCGCCGCGGCCGGGAGCTGCTCGAGGTCCGGCTCGAGGAGATCTCGATCCCCTACGCCGACCTCCTGTCCCGCATCGAGGCGGACCCGCCCGCGGAGGTCGCCGGCACGGCGATCTACCTGACCTCGAGCGTGCACGACGTCCCGCCGATGATCCTGCACAACATCCGGCACAACAAGGTGCTGCACGAGCGCGTGATCCTGCTCACGATCTCGGCCGAGCCGGTCCCGCGGATCCCGCGCGTCAGGCGGGTCGAGGTCCGTGTGCTGGGAGCAGACGGGTCCGGCAGTCCGGACCCGGAGGAAGGCCGCGAGATCGTGCCCGTCCCCGAGGGGGAGCGGTTCTACCGCGTCATCGCGCACTACGGCTACATGCAGCAGCCCGACGTCCCGGACATCCTCGACCGCTGCGCGGCCTACGGCCTCGTCATCGACCCCGCCGAGGCGACCTTCTTCCTCGGCCGCGAGACCCTCCTCGCGACCGAGCGCCCGGGCATGCCGCTGTGGCGGGAGAAGCTCTTCGCCTGGCTCGCGCGCAACGAGGTCGGCGCCACCAGCGCGTTCGGGATCCCGCCTGAGCGCGTCGTCGAGCTCGGGGCGCAGATCGAGCTGTGACGGGGGCCCCGAGCGGGGGCGCGTCACCTGCCGGCGCCTTCCTCGGGGAGGGGGCCGGTCGGTGAGACGCGCACCTCGGGTGGATACACGACGACGTACGGCATCTTCTCGACCTTGTGGCAGGTGTTGCACGTCGCGGTGAGGTTCGTGAACTGCTTCTCGAACTTCATCGGGTCCTGGGCGTCGATCGCCTCGACCATGCCCGCGAGGGCACCGTCGATCATCCTGGCCGAGGTCGCCCGCGCCGGACGGCGCTCGACCGCGTCGTCGATGGCCAGGCGGATCTTCTCGACCTCGTGCCCCGCGAGCTCCCAGTTATGGTCCTCGCCGGCCCAGTACAGGTTGATGTATCGGTGTCCGACCTCGAGCATCGCCAGGTCGAAGCCCCGCATCTGTGCCGCCACGCGGGCGAAGCGTTGGGCGTCGGTCGGGGCGGAGAGCAGCCAGGCGTTGTCCTCGTTCGCCACGTCCGCGGACTGACCCCGCGAACAGCTCCCCGGGACCAGGAGGATCCCCAGGGCAAGGACGACGGACGCCAGGGGGATCGCACGGGTGGGACTTCTTCGCTCGATGATCATCGCTCTCGCTCCTTGGTTCGTGCACGACGGAGGGCCGCATGGCGGTCACCATGGAGTGGTGTCGAACGCCGGCGATGACAACCCCCGACCCGAAGGTTCACCAGCGGACCCGAGGAGGCCGGACCTCGACGGTCCTCCCGGCTACCCGATTCCCGTGAAACCCGATACCGGGTGCCCGCTAGCATGGCCGCCATGAAGATCCGCGCCGCCGTGCTCGAGGAGTTCGCCCAGCCGCTCGTGGTCCAGGAGGTCGACCTCGCGCCGCCCGGGCGCGGGGAGGTCCTCGTCCGGCTCAGGGCCTGCGGTGTCTGCCACACCGACCTCTACACGGCCAGCGGCGTCGACCCGAGCGGCTACGCGCCGACCGTCCTCGGCCACGAGGGCGCCGGCGTCGTCGAGGCCGTCGGCGAGGGCGTGACCTCGGTCGCGCCCGGCGACCACGTCGTGACGTTGTTCTCGCCCGAGTGCGGCGAGTGCGTGAACTGCCGCAGCGGCAAGACCAACATCTGCACGGCGATCCGCGAGGAGCAGAACCGGGGCTACCTGCCCGACGGCACGACGCGCCTGTCCCGCGACGGCGAGCCGCTCCGCCACTTCATGGGCACGAGCACGTTCGCCGAGGCCGCGGTCCTGCCCGAGATCGCCCTGGCCAAGGTCGACCCCGAGGCCTCGCTCGAGGCCGTGTCGATGCTGGCCTGCGGCGCCACGACCGGGCTCGCGGCCGCGATCTGGAAGGCCGAGGTCGAGGAGGGGTCGACCTGCGTCGTGTTCGGCGCCGGCCTCGTCGGGCTCGGCGCGGTCGTCGGCAGCAGGCTGCGCGGGGCCGAGCGGGTCATCGTCGTCGACCCCTCCGAGGCGAGGCGCGCGCTCGCGACGCGCTTCGGCGCGACCGAGACGCTGCCGGGCGGGGACGGGGTCGTCGAGGCGATCCTCGACCGGACCGAGGGACTGGGCGCCGACTACACCTTCGAGGCCACGGGCCTGACCCCGGTCATGGGCCAGGCCGTCGAGGCCGCGCGCATGGGCTGGGGCCTGTGCACGATCCTCGGCGTCGCCGGCCGGGGTGAGAAGCTGGAGATCGTCCCGCGCTACCTGATCACGGGGCGGCGCGTGCAGGGCGGCAGCTTCGGCGGGGCCAAGGGCCGGACCCACGTCCCGCAGCTCGTCGACATGTACGTGCAGGGTCGGATCGACCTCGACGGCTTCATCTCCCACCGCATGCCGCTCGACGACGTCAACCTGGCCTTCGAGCGCATGGAGGCCCAGGACGGGATCCGCACGATCCTGCAGCTCTGAGACCCGGGCGCACGATGATCGGCAACCTCCGCAACGCGCAGGGCGAGGCCCTGGACTGCAGCTTCCACGAGGCGCGGGCGCCGGGTCCCCGGCGCCTGCTCGTGCTCGGCCACGGGGTCACGGCCAACAAGGACCGGCCCTTCCTCGTCGCCCTCGCGGGCGCGGCCGCCGCGGCCGGCATCGACGCGCTGCGGTTCTCGTTCGCCGGCAATGGCTCCTCGCAGGGCCGCTTCGAGGACGCCACCGTGACCAAGGAGGTGGCCGACCTCGGGGCCGTCCTCGACGCCGCCGAGGCCGCGGGCTACGACCGGGTCGCCTACGCCGGCCACAGCATGGGCGGGGCCGTCGGCGTGCTGCGGGCCAGCGTCGACCCCCGCATCACGACGCTCCTGTCGCTGGCCGGCATGGTCCACACCCAGGCCTTCGCGCGACGCAAGTTCGGCGACCAGCGCCCCGGGGCCTCGCTGATGTGGGACAAGCCCGAGTGCCCGCTGTCGCAGGCGTACATGGACGACATGGCCGCGATCGGCTCGGTCCTCGACCGGGTCGACGACGTCGTCGTCCCGTGGCTGCTCGTGCACGGCGACGCCGACACGGTCGTGCCCCTGGCGGACTCGGAGGACGTCGTGGCCCGCGCCCGGCCGGGTCGGGCCAGGCTCGAGGTCCTGCCCGGCGCCGACCACGTGTTCGGGAGCGACGACGCGACGCGCCGGATGGTCGAGGTCGCGACCCCCTGGCTGGTGGAGACCCTGTGAGCGGGGCCGCGTCCGGCCGACCGCGAGGAGTGACGATGAAGACCACGCGCCTGCCCGGGCTCCTGTCCTGGAGCCTGTTCCAGCCCGACCGGGGCATCGACTTCAACGGCTTCTTCTGGCGCCGGCCCGAGGGCCGGGGCGGGCTGATGATCGACCCGCTCGCGCTCGACGAGGCCGGGCTCGCGACCGTCCGCGAGGCCGGAGGCGTCGCCGACGTGCTGGTCACCAACTTCGACCACCTGCGCGCCGCGCCGGCGCTCAAGGAGGCCTTCGGCGCCCGCGTGCTGGCGCCGG
Organism: Planctomycetota bacterium; assembly: GCA_041398545.1. Classification (GTDB taxonomy): domain Bacteria; phylum Planctomycetota; class UBA1135; order UBA1135; genus JAWKUM01. The sequence goes on from JAWKUM010000006.1 coordinate 33,204, forward strand.
CCGAGGAGCGCGAGCGCTTCGGGGACCGGGCCGGGGTCGTCGACGCGTGGTTCGGGGACGAGCTGCCGGAGGACCTGCGTGCCGACGTCCAGGTGTTCCCGATCCGGGGGGGCAAGAGCCCGGTCGAGGCCGCCCTGTACCTCCGCCCGCTGAAGGCGCTGTACTTCTCGGACCTCGTGCGCTCGCACGCCTCGGGTGCGCTGATCCTGATGAAGGACGAGAAGCTCGCGGACAAGCAGCGGGTCCTCGACGACCTGCGCCGCGTCCTGCCGCTGCCGTTCGAGGCCGTCCTGCTCGGCGACGGCGACTGCGTCTGGACCGGGGCCCGGGACGCCCTCTGCGGCTTCCTCGAGGCCCTGCCCGGGACGCTGTTCAACCGGATCAACCTCGACCGCCTCGAGTGGGTGCGGCGCGACGCCCAGCCGGGGGCGGTCAGCGACCGGGCCCAGGTGTCCCGCTACATGACGCTGCGCCAGCTCGGCTTCCACATGGCCCGGCTGCACCCGGGCAGCGTGTCGACGGCGTTCCACTACGAGACCGGCGAGGAGGAGATCTTCCTCGTGCTCGAGGGTCGGCTGACCGCCCGGACCCCGCAGGGGGAGTTCGAGCTCGGGCCGGGCGACCTCGTCGGCTTCCCGCCGGGCCCGGCCAACGCCCACCAGTTCCGCAACGACTCGGACGAGCCCTGCACCTTCCTGTGCCTCGGCAACGACCGACCGCAGAGCCTGTGCTTCTACCCCGACACGCAGAAGATCAACGTCTGCGAGCGCGGCGAGCTGTACCGCGTCGCCGACCGGCGCTCCGACTACTGGGAGGGGGACCCGACGGTCGGTCGCGACCGATCCGCAAAATGATCGAGCGCGGCTTAACCGTCGCGCGCGAGGTGCCGTTCCCGTCGCACCTCCACCGGGGTTCACACTGCGAACACGAGCTCGTCCCAGGCGCCGCCTACGCGCCGTGGACCGGGTCGGATTCCACCCTCGCCTCACCGGGCTTGGGTCCGTGGACCTCCGGCGGAACGGCTGAAGCGCGGGACCACGACCTCCCCTCGGGTGGCTCCGCACCGAACACACCCTTCTCCCTGAGGCCCGACCCGATGATCCGACTCCAGGCTCCCGTTCTGTACGCGCTCCTGGCCGCCGCGCCCCTGGCCGCCCAGGCCGGCGACGGCCCCTACTGGAACGAGTATCCGCTGCCTGCCGGCACGACGACGTACCAGGCGCTCGGGACGCTGTTCTGGCTCCAGGCCCCCAACGCCGTGCACCTCTACTCCGGCCTGCACCGCAAGTGGACCGTGCAGAAGACCGGGGCCAGCCCGACCCTCTACACGACCAACAGCTACTGCGTGATCCAGGACGGGACCACGGTCCACGGCTACTCGACCCGGACCGGGGCGGTGGACACGATCCAGGTCTCGTCGACCGCCACGGTCGACATCGGCTCGGCGACCTCGTCGTGGGTGGTCGTCGTCAACGACGGCACGACGGCCTACGGCTTCTCGGGCTTCTTCGGCAAGTGGGTCCCGCTCAAGCTGGCGGCCAAGGCCGTGTCGACGGACATGAGCTCCCACATCGGCCTCGTCTACGACGGGACCCAGGCCCACGCCTTCAGCGCGTTCCACGGCACCTGGGTGTCCCGCAAGGTCAAGGCCCCGACGGCCAAGCACGTGTTCCGCAGCGGCGCCCTCCTCGGCCAGGCCGGCCCCGACGAGGTGCTCGCCTTCTCGACCTACAGCAACACCTGGAGCGCGCTCGCCTGGTCCGGCGCGGCCACGGCCACGCCCGAGCTGCAGGACGGCTACGCGCTGCTCGTCGACGGCAAGAACGTCCTCAGCTTCGACGCCATCCACGGCGGCCTCGGCAGCCGGACCGAGCCCGAGACCCCGCAGGTCCTCGCGGCCCGCAACGTCTGCGTCCTGACCAGCAGCTCGCAGACGGCGTGCTACGCCCCCGGCACCGACACCTGGGTGACGACCACGGCACCGGTCCCCGCCGGCAACGTCCACGTCGCCTCGGGCTCGATCGCCGCCATCGCCGTGCTCGACACCGGCAAGGGCTACCTCGGCTTCTCGGGCCTGACCGGCAAGCTGACGGCGGCGCCGTCCACGGGGCCGTTCACGCTGACCCTCGGCGACACGGCCGCGTTCGCCCAGGCCGTCTCGACGTCGAGCTACGGCTACAGCGGCATCCTCGACAAGTGGGTGGTCGCGCCCATGGTCGGCCTCAACAACGTGCACCAGACCTTCAACGGCATCATCCTCGCCACCTCCACCGGCTACGAGGGCTTCAGCGCCCGCCTGGGCACCTGGTCGAGCCTGACCGCGAGCGGCGGCACCCTCGTGACCCAGACCTCGGGCGCGCTGACCTGTGTCGTCACGAGCTCGAAGGTCGATGCGTTCGACTCGACGATCGGCAAGTGGGTGACCCAGGGCACGGCCGGGGCGGCCAACCTCAGCATCTGGCGGCTGTGCGGCATCGCCGTCGACCAGGTCCGCGCCTACGGCTACAGCCTGTTCCACAACACCTGGGAGAGCCTCGACTTCAAGGGCACCTACGTCGCCCACAAGGCCAACTCCTCGCTCGGCTACGTCGTGACCTCGACCCACGCCTACGTGTTCACGGCCAACGGCTCGCTGAGCAACTACTCGCGGTTCCCCGAGTTCTCGCGCTTCGCGCCGCGCGGCCTGCCCTTCGCCTACCTCCAGGCCGGCCAGCCGGGCTCGTTCGTCGTCGGCCTGCTCGGCGTCGGCCACATGGAGCTCGACGCGTCCCCGTTCGGCAAGCTGTGGATGGACCCGACCGCGATGATCGCCCTGCCCCTGGCCGCGATCCCGGCCGACGGCATGCTCAGGATCAACCTGCTGCCGCCGGCCGACCTCTCGTTCAACGGCACGACGGTCATCATGCAGAGCCTCGTCGTGCCGACCTCGGGCGCTCCCTTCCTCAGCAACGCGATGCGCCCGATCTTCTTCTGAGCCGCCCGCGGCCCGGATCGCAACGATGTTCCCAAATCGTGATGGGGCGGCTGGTGTCCGCATCCTCCGCCTGCTCGTCCCGATCCTGCTGCTGCTCCCGGCCCTGGCGCGTGGCCAGGGTCGGGAGCGGCCGCGGATCACGTTCTTCGGCCTGCACGGCGGCGTGTTCGCGGAGCTCGCCCGCCAGGCGGAGCGGGCCGGGGTCTCCGTGACCGAGCTCAGCTACGAGGACCTGGCAGCCGGGAAGGCCGACCTGCGAGTGACGGACTGCCTCCTCGTCCAGCACCTGCGCGCCGAGGTCCAGGAGGCCCTGGCCGACTGCATCGTCGAGGCCCGCCGGCTCCGGCCCGGGTTCCCGGCGCTGATGCTGACGGCGCGGAGCCCCCCGGCGTTGACGAGCCGGCCCGAGCACCAGGGGCTCCTGGCCTGCGACCCAGGACTCGGTCCCTACTACGCGACGAGCCGGGACAACCTGCGCCGCCTGCTGCGCTACGTCGCGATCCGCTACTGCGGCGCCGAGGGCGAGGTGGAGGAGCCGGAACAGGGGATCCGTGTCGGCTTCTTCCACCCCGACCTCGACGGGATCGTCGACCTGGATGGGATCCTGGCGTTCCTGCGCGGGCCGGGCCCGGGAGCGGCACCGCGGCCGCGGATCGCGGTCGCGGTGCACTCGATCCACCTCCAGTTCCAGCAGCCGGCCGTCGTCACGGCCCTGATCCGTCGCCTCGAGCGGAAGGGCTTCGCGGCGGCCGCGATCATCGACGACTCCGAGGGCCTCGGCGACCAGCGGGGTCGCTACCAGGAGCTCCTGAAGGGCTTCGCCCCCGAGCTCGTGATCCACACCTGCCACAGCCGCGACGACGTGCCGTTCCGGCTCGAGCTCGACGTCCCGCACCTCCACTCGATGTTCTTCCGCAAGAAGTCCATCGAGGAGTGGCGGGCGAGCACGGAGGGCGTCGACGCCCGCGACGTCGCGTTCCACGTCGTCGGCCAGGAGCCGCTCGGCGCGATCGAACCCCACGCCTGCGCCGGGACGCTCCTCGGCGACGACTCGGGCGAGAGCTTCGTGCCGGTCGAGGATCGGATCGACCGCATCGTGCGGCGCGCGGCCGGCTGGGTCCGGCTGCGGCGCAAGCCCAACGCCGACAAGCGGGTCGCGGTGTTCTACTGGGACCGGGACATGGGCAGGAGCGGGCTCATGCGGGGGAGCGCGACGGGAATGTACCTCAACGCCCCGCGCAGCATGGTCCGCCTGCTCACGGCCATGCGCGACGCCGGGTATGCCGTGCCCCGTCCGCCCGACGAGGACGACCTCGTCGAGGCCATGCTCGACCACGGCCGCCAGGTCCCGGTCCACGACCCGGAGGTCCTCGACCGTCTGGTCCGCGAGGGGGACCCGGTGCTGATCCCGGTCGACCGCTACCGCGCATGGCTCGAGCGACGGGTGCCCGAGGCCCGGCGCAAGGAGCTCGAGGCCAAATGGGGGCCGGCGCCCGGACGCTTCATGGTGTGGAAGGACGACGAGGGCCGGGAGTTCCTCGTCGTGCCGGTGCTGCGCTACGGCGCGGTCACGCTGCTGCCCCAGCCGATGCGCGGTGAGGCCCACGACTCGCGCAGCGCCCACGACCGCACGACCTGTCCGCCGCACCAGTACCTCGCGACGTACCTCTGGCTCGAGGAGGAGCTCGGGGCCGACGCCGTCGTGCACTTCGGCACCCACGGCTCGGAGTTCACGCTGCCGGGCAAGGACGTCGGCCTCGCCTCCGACGACTGGTGCGACCTGCTGCTCGGCGACCTGCCCAACGTCCAGCCGTGGATCGTCGAGAACCTCGGCGAGGCGGCCCCGGCCAAGCGGCGCGTCTACGCGGTCCTCGTCGGCCACCAGCCGCCGCCGTTGATGAAGGCCGGCCTCGGCGACGACCTGGCCCGCCTGCACGAGGCGATCGAGAAGTGGGAGACCCTCGCGGACGGGGCGCTGCGCGAGAAGTTCAGGGCCGAGATCACCCGCGAGGTCCGGGCCCAGCACCTCGACGTGGACCTCGGCCTCGACGTGCCGGCGGCGGGCATCGACGACGAGACGATCGCGCGCGTCGACGGCTGGCTGCACGAGGTCCTCGAGGAGCGGGTCCCCGACCGCCTGCACGTGCTGGGCGAGCCGCCGCGGAGGGAGGACATGGTCCGGCACCTCGTGTGCTGCCTGCGCCAGGGCTTCACCGACGCGGTCGCGGCCCTGCTGCCGCCGCCCGCGGGTCTCGACCACGACCTGGCCCTGGCCGCGCCCGACGCCAAGGCGGCCGAGCTCGTCGCCGGGGTCGTAGAGCGCGGGCTCACGCCGCTCGAGGCCGCCCGGGCCGCCGGCCTGCCCGACGGCGTCGCGCTGCCCGAGGCCGTCGCCAAGGGCCTGCGCCAGGCCGCCGAGATGGCCGCCGCGTACGCCGAGACCGGGCGCGAGGTCACCGGCGTGCTCGACGCCCTGGCCGGGCGCTTCGTGCCGGCCGGCCCCGGACGCGGCCCCGACCGCAACCCCGGCGTGCTGCCGACCGGCCGCAACCTCTACATGCTGAGCCCCGACGAGGTCCCGAGCCGGCCGTCGTGGGAGCTCGGCAAGGAGCTCGCCGACTCGCTCCTCGCGGCGCAGCGCGCCGAGCTCGGCCGCTGGCCGCGCAAGGTCGCGTTCTCGCTGAGCTCGTTCGCGACCTTCCAGGACTACGGCGTCATGGAGGCCCAGGTCCTGCGCTGCCTCGGCGTCGAGCCGATCTGGAACGAGAAGGGCCTCGTGCACGAGTTCCGGATCGTCCCCCTCGAGGAGCTCGGCCGGCCGCGCGTCGACGTGTTCCTGGCCTCGCTGTCGTACTACCGCGACAACTTCCCGAGCCGGATGCGCTACCTCGACGGGGTCATCCGCGCGGTCGCCGCGCTGGCCGAGGGCGAGGACGACAACTACGTCCGCGCCGACAGCCTCCGCGCCGAGGAGGCACTCCTCGCGCAGGGAGAGCCCCCGTCGCGGGCGCGCAAGCTGGCCCGCGCGCGGCTGTTCGGCTACGCGCCGGGGCAGCGGTCGGACCCGGGCTACTACTACCTCGTCGAGCGCTCCGGCGACTGGGACACGCGCGACGAGCTCATGGACGTGTACATGGCCCGGGTCTCCCACGTCTACGGCGACGACCTCTGGGGCGAGCCGGCCCGCGCGGCCTACGAGCAGGCCCTGCAGGGCTCCGACGTCGTGCTGCGCACGTGGTACGACTCGATGACCAGCCCCCTCAGCAACAAGTACACGTGGTACACCGGCGGGTCGCTGGCCCTCGCGATCGAGAAGGTCACCGGCCGGCGGCCGGGCTACGTGCTGACCGACATCCGCGACCCCGACCGCGGGACCCTGGTCGACGCCGAGGCCGCGGTCCGCCGCGACCTGCACACAAGGCTGTTCAACCGGCGCTTCCTCGAGGGCCTCGAGCAGGAGGGCTACGCCGGCGCCGACCAGGTCGCGGTGCACGTCAAGAACCTCTACGGCTGGGAGATCATGCGCAAGGGCTCGATCACCGCCGACGTCTGGGAGCGGGTCGTCGAGGTCTTCCTCGAGGACTCCCTCGAGCTCGGCACGCGCGAGTGGTTCGAGCGCGACAACCCGTACGCCCTGCAGGAGCTCGTCGAGGTCCTCCTCGAGGTGGCGCGCAAGGGCTACTGGGATCCGGGGCCGGAGCGGCTGCGCCAGCTCGCCGAGGTCCTGACCGATTCGATCGCCGAGCACGGCCCGGCGGGCGGGATCTTCGAGGCCGGCAAGGGCAAGACGCGGGCCTATGCCGAGGCGGCCCTCGGCGTGGCCCTGGCCTCGGCCGAGGCGGGTCCGGCCGAGGTCGAGGGTCGGGTCCTCGAGCAGGTGACGCCGACCGTCGGTCCGGCGTGGTGGGCGCCGCTCCTGGCCCTCGGCGGCGTCCTCGTCCTCGTCGCGGTCGGCTTCGCCCGCGGCCCCGGAGGTGTGCGATGAGCTGGTTGCAAGACGCCCTGCTGCAGGTCTCGACGGCGCTGCTCGTGCCGGTCCTGGCCCTGCTGCTGGTCCTCCTCGCCGGGTCCTTCGTCGCGCTCGGCGCGTTCCTGCGCGAGCTCCGCGATCGCCGCCGCGACGGCAGCGGGGTCGTCCGCGACATCGTCCCGGTGCTCGCCGCCGCGACCGCGGACCCCGCCGAGCAGCACCGCAGGCTGGCCGCCCTCGAGGCCCGGCTGACGCGGCGCATCGACCGCGGCGCCCTGGCCAGCCGGCTCGGGCCGATCCTCGGCCTCGCCGGCACGCTGATCCCGCTCGGTCCGGCCCTGCGCGAGCTCGGCGGCTCCGACCTGACGGCCTTCGCCGACAAGATCGTCGTCGCCTTCACGACGACCGTGGCCGGCCTCGCGGTCTGCGCGATCCACTACGGCGTCGCGTCGGTCCGTGCGCGCTGGTACGAGGACGACCTGCGGGTGATCGAGGGCCTCGTCGGAGGCGTGGACGATGCCCGCTGACCCGAGGCCACGCCGGCGGGGGCGGGGCCTGCGCGGCCCGACGCGGTTCGTCCGCCTCGAGGACGACCCGCTGGCCCTGCTCGTCAACTTCTTCGACTGCGCGATCGTGTTCGCGATCGGGTTGATCCTGATGATCTCCACGGCCGACCGCGAGCGCAGCCCCGCCGGCGACGAGCGCGACCAGGGTCGCCCGGTCCCGGCCGAGGTCGAGCGGCCTCGCTTCGAGCTCGGCCAGGGCAGCGCCAAGGGCGAGGGCACCCGGCTCGGCGTCGCGTATCGCCTCGCCAGCGGCGAGGTCGTCTACGTGCCCGATGGCGGCGACGGGCCGGAGGAAGGGAAGGAAGGGCAAGGCGCCGGCAGGACGCGGTGAGGACCATCGCCCGCGGCGGCCACGGTCGGCCACGGTCGGCCACGGTCGGCCACGCAGGCCGCTCCCTCACCAGGTGTTGCCGACGACGAGGTGCACGCCGTTGCTGAGCCGGAGGTCCTTGGGGAAGGTCTTCAGGTCGAAGCAGAGGGTCTGCAGCATGTGCCGCGTGCCGACGAGGCCGGTGTCGTTGGGGACAGTCAGGGACATCGTCAGGCCGGGCCCGACGGCGATACCGAGCAGGAGACCGGCATGAGGGGATCGATGTAGAACCAGCTTCCCAACGATCTGGCAGGCAGTCGGGAAGGGGTGCCGAGGAGCAGGATCTGGACCGGGTTCGGCTGGCTCGTCGATCCGACGATCGTCATCCTCGTGTTGATGAGCGGATCGGTCGCGTCGAGGAAGGGGCTCCTCGGAGCCTGGCCCTGGATCTGGGCCGTGCCTCCGTTCTCGATGCGCCAGAGCTGGCGGTCCTGGGAGCGGATGAGTGGTTGCCATTGCGCGGTGAACCACACCCAACCGTCCTCCGTGACGAAGCCGTCCTGTCGATCCTGGACCAGGTACGGACTGCTGTCTCCCACCGGATTGAGGTCGAAGAACCGGATCGCAGGGGGAGTGGTCGTGGTGTCGACCGTGCCAGGCTCGCGGTCACCCAGGCCCGTCGTACCGTAGATGTAGAGCCTCCTGGATCCGGCGGGCGTCATGTAGGTCGGCACGAGGTTGGCCGGGGTCGGTCCCTCGACCCTCGTTCCTGCTGCCGTGCCATCGGAAGACCAGAGTCCGGGCTTGCCGGTCGCGGTGTCCAGGGCAGTGAACCACAGCCTGCCGTTCCGGACGCACAGGTTCCGTGGTGCCGAGCCCATGATGCCCGGATTGAGGTCCTTGACCAATTTCGTGCCGGCCGAAGTGCCGTCGGAGACGTACAGCTCAGAGCCGGTCGCGATCGGGCTCGCGGAGAAGTAGAGCTTCGAGCCCAGCACGCAGAGGTAGCCCGGTTCACCCGAGTTCCGACCCGGCTCCAGATCGACGACCATCACGGTGCCCGCAGCCGTGCCATCGGTCACATAGAGCTCCGCCCCGGAGGTGGAGGTGCGCGCCGTGAAGGCGACCTTGTCGCCCAAGGCTGTGAATCCCCCCGGAAAGGAACCAAAGGCGCCGGCCTCGATGTCGGCGATCTGCCGGGTTCCTGCCGTTGTCCCGTCCGTGACCCAGAGCTCGTTCCCGGACGACGTCGTGTACGCGGTGAAGTAGACCCTGTCCCCGACCCTCGCGAGGTTGATCGGAATGGAGCCAGCACCGCCAGGAAAGATGTCCATGACGAGGCGCGTCCCGGTGACGGTCCCGTCCGAGATCCAAAGCTCGGTACCGCTGATCCCGTCATCCGCGGAGAACAGGATGTCGTTGCCGAGCCGCACGAGGCACCCGGGATTCGAGCCCCCTGGCCCTGGGTTGATGTCCCGCACCATGAAGGTTCCAGGTCCCGTCCCGTCCGAACTCCACAGCTCCTGGCCGTTGACCCCATCGGTTGCAGAGAAGAGCACGCGTCCGTTGAGTCCGACGACGTACATGACCCGATCGTCCTCGGTAACCGGACCGAAGGTCCAGGGATTGATGTCCTTGACCAGGCCGGTCGTCCCGGCGGTGCCGCCCGTCGACCAGAGCTCATCGTCGAGGGCCGGTGTCCTCCCCCGGAACAGCACCAGGCCCGGCTTGAGGCGGGTCATATCGTCCATCACCCGAGTCCTTTCTCGGATAGAGATCCTTGAGGACCGTGGTCCCGGGGATCGTGCCGTCGGTCACCCAGGGTTCGCGCCCGGTCCTGGGGTTGAAGCCGGAGAAGCAGACCCTCCCCATGCCATCGTCCTCGGAGGTATCGGGGCTCCCCGGTGCCGACGTGCGTGGAGAATCGGCTTCGTGCCAGCAACCGTGCCGTCCGTGACCCAGATCGAATAGGCGCTTCCGTCATGGCACGAGACGTACGCCAGATTCCCCGATGCGCTCGCGCACCCCTCCGAGGCACTACCCGCCCCAGGGCCCGGATTGACGTCCCTCAGGAGGATGGTGCCGGCGGCCGTGCCATCGGTGACCCACCACTCATCACCTCGTGTACCGTCATTGCCACGAAACACGTACTTCGCCGCGGTGGATCCCAAGGGGATGTTGAGCCGGAAGTCCGTCCCACGGAGCGATCCTGGTGCGATGTCCTTGACGATGTGTGTTCCCGCCGCTGTGCCGTCGGAGATCCAAAGCTCCTGGCCGGCCGAGAGGTCACGGGCCGAGAAGATCACTCGCGAAGCACCCAACGGCCGGATATAGGACGGCAGGCTGCTCGTGCCGGTGTTGATGTCCTTCACCAGGCGCGTGCCCGACGTGGTCCCATCGGTTATCCAAAGCTCGTCACCGAAGTTGCCGTCGTTCGCCCTGAAGAACACGTGCTTGCCGGAGCCATCGGCTACGCACTGCGTGGGATCGGAACTGCCGGCAAATGGCCGGATGTCCTTGAGCAGGACGGTCCCCGTCGATGTTCCGTCCGTGATCCAGAGCTCCCTTCCGTTCTTCCCGTCATCCGCCGAGAACACGACCTTTGAACCGAGCACTGCCAACGAAGTGGGAGCGGATCCCTTGGATCCGGGAACGATGTCGGCGACCAGACGGGTACCCGTGGCCGTGCCATCGGTTACCCAGAGCTCACTCCCCGAGGCTCTGTCATAGGCCTGGAAGTAGATCCTGGAGCCGGCGACCGTGAGGTCGCGGGGACTGGATCCGAAGTAGCCGGGATTGATCTCCTTGACGATGGTGGTGCCTCCGGTCGTCCCGTCCGTTCGCCAGAGCTCTTCTCCGGAACCGAAGGTCGTCGCCGTGAAGTAGGCATACCCACCCATGACCACGAACCTCATCTGATCCAGACCGGACACGGACCGGGAGATTTCTGGTTGGCTGGCTGTATAGGGCCGGACCGGCGTCGTGTTGATGTCCTTGACCAGTTGGGTGGTCTGGGACGGGGTGCGGCCGCAGAGGACGAGGAGGGGGGACAGCCACAACACGCAGGTGGCTACCTTCGACCGGGATACGGTGGGAGTCATCAGGAGGACCTTGGATCCGGCCTCTGGGTGCAATTCTCGTGCCGTCATGCTCAAGTGCTTCCCACCACGAGCGCGAGCCAACCCTGCTCGGGGATCTCCAGAGGGATGACGCGGGTGCCATGGTCCCGGCTCGATGCCCGGAACCGATAAGGGTGTTTCCAGGCAGTGACCCATGGTTACGCCCTGACTCCGCCTGCCGTCGTGAGCATTCGGCTCATCTGGATGGAGACGAGCACTACCAGGTGTTGCCGACGACGAGGTGCACGCCGTTGCTGAGCCGGAGGTCCTTGGGGAAGGTCTTCAGGTCGAAGCAGAGGGTCTGCAGCATGTGCCGCGTGCCGACGAGGCCGGTGTCGTTGGGGAGCGATAGCTGCAGGTCGAGTCCGGGGAGGGCGACGGCTCCGAGGACCGGGAACGGCTTCGACAGGTCCATCCAGAACAGCGATCCGAAGACCTGGATGGGCGTCGGCGCGGGAGCGCCGACGAACAGCACCTGCAGCGGGTTCGGGAGGTTCGTCGTTCCCGTAACGTGCATCGGTGCGTTGATCAACGGGTCGGTCGCGTCGAGGGTGGTGCCCCCGGCCGTGTTCCCCACCGGTTGGGCGGTTCCTCCATTCTCGAAGTGCCAGAGTTGACGATCGCCGATCGGGGACCCGAAGGCACTGAACCAGACCTGGCCGTCCTCGAGCAGGAACCCCTTCCTCCCGTACCGCTCGAGCTCGGGGTCGCTGTCCCCTCCGGGGTTGATGTCCAGGAACTTGATGGAGAGGGGGGTCGCGGTCGTGTCGATCAGGCCCGGTTCTCGCTCTCCCAGGAAGGTCCTGCCGGAGAAATAGATCCGCCTCGAGCCGACGGCGGTCAGGAGGGTGGGCTCGAGGCCCTTGGGATGTTGCGCGATCAGGGTCGTGCCCGTGGCCGTCCCGTCGGACCGGAAGATGCCCCGGCCCAGGACCGGGTCGGTTGCCGCGAACCAGAGGCTTCCCCCCTGGACGACGAGGTAGCGGACGTCGGAACCCGTCGCGCCCGGGATGATGTCCTTGACGAGCTTCGTACCAGCGGTCGTCCCGTCCGAGGTGAACAGCTCCGTGCCCGTCGCGGAGGTCGTCGCGAAGAAGTACAGCCTCGATCCCAGGACGCAGAGGTCGTCCGGGTGGCTTCCGCCGTTCCCCGGTTCGAGGTCTGCGAGCAGCGTCGTTCCGGAGGCGGTCCCGTCCGAGACGTAGACCTCTTCCCCGGTCCCGGTCGTGGAGGCCACGAAGGCGATCCTGTCACCCCAGGCCACGAACCGGCGCGGGAAGGACCCCTGGGAACCCTGCTGGATATCGGCGACGAGGGTCGTCCCCGACGCAGACCCGTCCGTGCACCACAGCTCCCGCCCCGTGGTCCAGGTGTCCGCCGAGAAGTAGACCTTGTCGCCGATCTCCGCCATGAAGGCCGGAGACGACCCGACCAGTCCGGGTTGGATGTCCTTGAGCATCGCCGTCCCGGCAGGGGTCCCGTCGGAAGCCCAGAGCTCGGCGCCGTTCGTCCCGTCGTTGGCCGAGAACAGCACCCTGGTGCCCGACCTCGCCAGGTACGCAGGGCTCGACCCCTTGGAGCCGGGAAGGATGTCCTTGAAGAGGACCGTCCCGGCAGCCGTGCCGTCCGAGACCCAGAGCTCCTGTCCGCTGATCCCGTCGTTGGCGGAGAACAGGACCTTGCCGTTCAACCCGACGACATACTCGACCTGGTCGTTCACCGTCGGTGGCCCATAGGCCCAGGCGTTGATGTCCTTCGCGATGACGGTCGTGGTGGCGGTCCCGTTGGAGGACCACAGCTCATAGTCGAAGGTCGGGTCGTTGCCGTAGAACAGGACCTGTCCGGTCTTGATCCGGGTCATGTACTGCCCGAACCCGTACACGACGCCCGGGTAAAGGTCCTTGAGGATCGAGGTCCCCGCGGGAGTGCCGTCGGTGACCCAGGGTTCCCGACCGGCGGCGGTCGTGAAGCCGGAGAAGTAGACCTTGCCGGTCCCGTCCTCCTCCAGGAACGTCGCGACCTGGGTGCCGATGTTCGTGGCGAAGGGCTTCGTGCCGGCCGTCGTCCCGTCGCTGACCCAGATCTCGTAGGCCTTGCCGTTGCTGCACGAGAGGTAGGCCTGGGTGCCCTTGGCGTCGGCGCACGCGTGCGCGAGGCAGCCGTCGCCGCCTCCGCCGTTGATGTCGACGAGCAGGGTGGTACCGGCGGCGGTCCCGTCGGTCGACCACCACTCGTGGGCGTGGGTCGTGTCATACCCCTTGAACACGTACCTCGTGGGGGGCGAGCCGAGGGGGATGCTGATCACGAGGTCGCACCCCGATCCCGTGCCCGGCGAGATGTCCTTGACAAGCAAAGTGCCGGTGACGGTCCCGTCGGAGATCCACAGCTCGCTCCCGGTGAGTCCGTCGTTCGCCGAGAAGATGACCTTGGACATTCCCAGGGGCCGGATGCCGGATGGGTTGCTGCCGGAGACCTGTCGGATGTCCCTGGCCATCCTGGTCCCCATCGACGTCCCGTCCGTCACCCAGAGCTCCTTGCCGGCGATGCCGTCGTCGGCCTGGAAGAACACCTGCTTCCCGGCGAAGTCGGAGGCGCACCAGGTCGGGTCGGATCCCGCAGCTCCGGCCATGATGTCCTTGAGCAGGGACGTGCCAGCCGCGGTCCCATCCGAGATCCAGAGCTCCCTGCCGGTCTTGCCGTCGGAGGCCGCGAAGACCGCCTTGGCACCGAGGCCGGCGAAGGACCCCGGATCGCTCCCCGAGGCACCGGGCGCGATGTCGGCGACGCGATGGGTCCCGACCTCCGTGCCGTCCGTCACCCAGGGCTCCTTGCCGGAGATCCCGTCGTCGGCGCAGAAGAACACCATGTTGCCGACGGCGAAGAGTTGATCCGGGGAGGAGTCCCGTGAGCCTGGGTTGATGTCCTTCACGAGCGACGTGCCAGAGGATGTGCCGTCGGACCGCCACAGCTCACGACCGGTTCCGAATGTCGTGGCGACGAAGTAGATGAACCCGCCTGCCCGGAGGTAGCGGCGCTGCTCCAAGCCTCCGACGAACCTCGCGATCTCGGGGTAGCTCGAGGCGACCGCGGGGTACGGCGTGGTGTTGATGTCCTTGACGGGCTGCGCCGTCTGGGCGGGTCCCCGAGCGCAGAGGGCCGTGGAGAGGAGCAGCACCCGGAGGACGGCATGGGAGGGAGCGACGGGGAGGCGCATGATGGGAACGGTCATCACGGGGCAGTCAGGATGCGTGGGGGATCGTACCGGGGATGGAGCTGTGTTGCTTCCCTCACCAGCTGTTGCCGACGACGAGGTGCACGCCGTTGGACGGCTCGGTGCCCTGGGGGAAGGCCTTCGCGTCGAAGGCCCAGGCCTGGAGCATGGCGCGCTGGTCGACGAGGCCGGGGTCGTTGGGGACCGGGACCGTCAGCGAGAGGGTGGCGCCGCCGGCGACCGTGACCCAGGGCTGGAGCAGGTCGAAGTAGACGAAGCCGCCGAAGGCCGGCGGCGGAGCCGCGGCCGGGACCCCGAGGAACAGGACCTGGACCGTGTTGGCGACGCCGGTCGTCGCGTCGATGCGCATCGTCCGGTTGATCAGCGGGTCGGTGGCCGTGAGCAGGGTCGTGGGACCTCTGCGCCCGACCTCCTGGGCCGTGCCGCCGTTGGCCACGCGCCAGAGCTGGTGGTCCGTCTGCGGGCTCGTCCGGGCCCGGAGCCAGACATAGCCGTCCTGGACCGCGAAGCCGTAGCCCGGGTCGGCGTCGAGCGGCGCGCTGTCGCCGGCGGGGTTGAGGTCCCAGGACCGGAACGTGAAGGGCGTCGTGCTCGTGTCGAGCGCGTACGGCTCGCGACCGGCCGAGGCCGTCAGCCCCGACAGCCAGATCCTGCGCGACCCGACCGGCGTGAGGTCGACCGGGACGAGGTAGAAGGCGCCGAGGGACTGCATGGCCGTGCCCTTGGCGGTCCCGTCCGAGCGCCACAGCCCGAAGCCGTTCTTGCCGTCGGTCGCGCCGAACCACAGCGCCCCGCCCTGCACGCAGAGCCAGGACGGGTGGCCCGACGAGGGGCCTGGGTAGAGGTCGAGCAGCAACCCGGTGCCCTGGGTCGTGCCGTCGGAGACGTAGAGCTCGGTGCCGTAGGTCTGGGTCCAGGCCGCGAAGTAGAGCTTGTTGCCGAGCACGGCGAGGTGCTCGGGGTAGCTGCCGAGGATGCCGGAGTGGATGTCCGAGACCAGGTAGGTTCCCCGGTCCGTCCCGTTGCTGCGCCACAGCTCGGTGCCGTTCTTGGGCTCGCCGGCCTGGAAGTAGACGACGCCGTTGAGCCAGGTGAAGCCGGTCGGGTACGAGCTCCCGTAGCCGGTCGCGATGTCGGAGATCATCCGCGTCCCGGCGGCCGTGCCGTTGGTGATCCACGGCTCGAAGCCGTGCTGGCCGTCGTTGGCCTGGAACCAGACGAACTCACCGAAGCGCTGCATGGACCCCGGGTACGAGCTGCCGAGCCCCGGGTTGATGTCCAGGAGCATCCTCGTGCCGGCCTTGGTGCCGTCGGTGATCCACAGCTCGTAGCCCGAGACGCCGTCGTTGGCGCGGAACAGGACCTCATTGCCGAGGCGGACCTTGTGGCTCGGGTACGACGGGGCAGGGCCGGCGGCGATGTCGGCCACGAGCGCCGTGCCGGCGGCCGTCCCGTCCGAGCGCCACAGCTCGCTGCCGGTCTTGCCGTCGTCGGCCGTGAACAGGACCCGGTCGAACAGCGGCTCGATGTCGCGGACGTCGTCGTCCTCGGTCACCGGGCCGTAGGGCCAGGGGTTGATGTCGCGGACGAGCACGGTCGTGGACGGCGTGCCCTGCGTGGTCCACGGCTCCGAGCCCGAGCCGTCGTCCCCGTAGAACAGGACCTGCCCGGTCGCGATCCGCGTCATGTAGCTGCCGAGGCCGTCGTTGGCGACGAGCCACGGCGAGGTCCCCGGCCACAGGTCCTTGAGCAGCTGCGTGCCCTTGGCCGTGCCGTCGGTCACGCAGGGCTCGCGCCCGCTGCCCTTGACGAGGTCGAAGCCCGCGAACACGAGCCGGCCGTTGCCGTCGTCCTCGAGGAACTCGGGGGCGTCGAGGCCGGCCGAGGCGCAGTGGAGCAGCGTGCCCTTGGTCGTGCCGTCGGTGACCCAGATCTGGTACGCGCTGCCGGTGTAGGCCGCCATGTAGACCTTGGTCTGGAGGGCGTCCGAGCAGGCGAAGAACCGGCCGCCGGGGTTGGCCAGGCTGCCGCGCCGTGTGCCCGAGCCGTTGCCGGGGTAGATGTCGGCCAGCAGGAAGGTCCCCGTGGGCGTGCCGTCGGTGACCCACCACTCGAAGCCGGCCGAGGCGTCCCAGCCCTCGAACACGTAGTGGTTGGGGAGCTTGCCCAGCGGCGCACCCGACAGCAGCGCGATGGTGGTCTCCTGGGCCGGCGTGACGAAGTCCTTGACGAGGACCGTGCCGGCCGCGGTCCCGTCCGAACTCCACAGCTCGGTGCCCGGCGTGCCGTCGTCGGCCGTGAACAGGACCTTGGCCGCGCCGAGCTGCTGCAGGTCGATGGGCGAGCTGGACGACGTCCCCTTGTACAGGTCCTTGACGAGGACCGTGCCGGCCGCCGTGCCGTCGGTGACCCAGAGCTCCTCGCCGTTGGCGCTGTCCGACGCCGCGAAGAAGACCTTCGTGCCCGCGCGGATGGCGCGGCAGTGGCGCGGTTGGCTGCTGCCGGTGCCGGCCTCGATGTCCTTGACCAGCTTCGTGCCCTTGGCGGTCCCGTCCGAGATCCACAGCTCGACGCCGGACTTGGCGTCGCCGGCCGCGAACACCACGGACGTCCCGAGGGGGGCGAGGTAGCCCGGCCACGAGCCGGTCGGCCCGGGGTTGATGTCGGCGACCATCGTCGTCCCGGCCTGGGTCCCGTCGCTGACCCACAGCTCGCTGCCGTTGGCGCCGTCGTCGGCCTGGAAGTACAGCCGGCCACCGGCGACGCAGAGGTGGTAGGGGTTCGAGCCCGCGGGACCGGGCTTGATGTCCTTGACCATCGTCGTGCCGGCCTTGGTGCCGTCGGTCCGCCACAGCTCGACCCCGGCCGCGTCGGTCACGGCGACGAAGTAGGCGGTGCTCCCGATGCGGACGTAGCGGTACTCGTCGGTGGACTGGACCTCATGGCCGATCGAGGGCTGGCTGGCAACGACGGGCACGACCGGGGTCGTGTCGATGTCCTTGACCAGGGCCGGGGTCTGGACCGGCAGGGCGGAGGACGGCGACCAGAGGCCCAGGACCGAGGTCGCCACGGCAAGGGTCGGATGCCACATCGTCGGTGCTCCCGGGGAAGGGTGTCCATGATCCCGCACATGACCGCGGTCCCCAAGCCGGGGCGGGGGGGCGGGTTCGGGCAATGCACCACGACTGCAGCAAGAAAAGGGCGTGAGAAGCCCTCTTTCGACCCCCGACTAACATCCGCAATCGTGGCACACGCACTGCTCCTCGTGGCGGGCACCGCCCTGGTCCTCCAGGGCCTCGCGCCGGCGCTCCCGGCCCAGGCCCGGGACGCCTCGCCGTACGAGGAGGCGCGCGAGCCCGGCCCGAGGAACCGCATCGACCAGCTCGTGTTCCGGAGGCTCCGCGAGGCGGGCATCCGCCCGGCGCGGCCGTGCACGGACGCCGTGTTCCTGCGCCGGGCCAGCCTCGACCTCTGCGGCCGGCTGCCGACGCTGGAGGAGGCCAGGACCTTCCTGGCCAGCCGCGACCCGCACCGGCGGCGCGACCTCGTCGAGCGGCTGCTCGCGAGCGAGGCCTTCGCGGCCTACCAGGCCATGCGCTGGTGCGACGTGCTCCGCATCAAGTCGGAGTTCCCGATCAACCTCTGGCCGAACGCCGCCCAGGCCTACGACCTCTGGGTCCGCGATCGCATCGCCGACGGCACGCCATGCGACCGCTTCGTGCGGCAGCGCTCGTGACGGCCAGCGGCAGCAACTTCCGCGTCCCGCAGGTCAACTTCTACCGCGCGGTCCAGGGCCACGAGCCGGAGACGATCGCCCGGGCCGTCGCCCTGACCTTCCTCGGCCAGCGCGCCGAGCACTGGTCGTCGGCCAGGCTGGCCGGCTTCACCGGCTTCTTCCGCCAGCTCGGCTTCAAGGGCACGGCCGAGTGGAAGGAGGAGGTCGTCTACCACGACCCGGCGCGCCCGGCCCGGACCGCGGTCTTCCCCGACGGCGGCGAGGCCGTCGTCGCGCCCGGGCAGGACCCGCGCGAGGTCCTCGCCGACTGGCTCGTCGGCGACGAGGGCTCCGGCCTCGCCCGCTGCGCCGTCAACCGGGTCTGGGCCTGGCTCATGGGCCGCGGCATCGTGCACGAGGCCGACGACCTGCGGCCGGACAACCCGCCGAGCCACCCCGCGCTGCTGGCCTGGCTCGAGCACGAGCTCGTCGCCTCGGGCTGGGACCTGCGACACGTCTACCGCCTGATCCTCGGGTCGCAGACCTACGCGCTGTCGTGCGTCCCGCGCGACGACGATCAGGCCACCGAGGCGATGTTCGCCTGCGCGATCCTGGCCCAGCTGGACGCCGAGGTCCTGCTCGACGCGATCGACGGCATCACCGGCACGACCGACAGCTTCTCGAGCGCCATCCCCGAACCGTTCACCTACCTGCCGCCCGAGGCGCCGGCGGTCACGATCCCCGACGGCAGCATCACGAGCCCCTTCCTCGAGATGTTCGGGCGCCCGGCCCGGGACACGGGCCTGATGTCCGAGCGCGGGCGCGACTGCTCGGCCGAGCAGCGCCTGCACCTGCTCAACTCGGGCCACGTCCAGCGCAAGCTCGAGCAGGGCCCGCGGCTGCGGACCCTGCTGCAGAGCCGCAAGCCGCTGCCCGAGGTCGTCGAGGACCTGTACCTGACGATCCTGTCCCGCTACCCGACCGACGCCGAGGTCGAGGTCCTGAAGCGCTACGTCGCCGCCGGCAAGGACCGCCGCGCGGCCGGCCTCGACGTCGCCTGGGCCCTCGTCAACGGCGCCGAGTTCCAGTTCCGGCACTGACCCCCATGGCCGCCGACCCGAACCCCCCGACGCCCCGGGCGCTCACGCGGCGCGCGATGATGCAGCGCTCGCTGGCCGTCACCGGCGGCCTCCTGCTCCCCGACTGGGTCCTGCGCGGCGGGGTGCCCCGGCGCCCGACCGCCAAGGCCGTGATCCAGATCTGGCTGTGGGGCGGGCCGGAGCCACCTCGACACGTTCGACCCTGCCCGAGGCCGGCGGGACTACTGTGGGCCGCTGACCAAGCCGGTCGAAACCCTGGTCAGACGGGCCGAGGCTCTGTGAGCCGCTGCCGACCCTCGCCGCGGCAGGGCCGAGCGCTACGCCATGCTGCGCAGCGTGACCCACGGCGTCAACGCGCACGAGACCGCGGCCTACATCGTGCAGACCGGCCTGCGCCAGCCTGACCGGCCGGCCGGCGCGGCCGCCGCCTTCAAGGGCCGCGACGCCGGCTACAAGCGGGGCTGATCCTGCACGTCGTGTTGCCAGGCGCAGGGGCGCTTCTCCGAGTCGGGCTTCCTCGGCAGCCACTGCAAGCCCTTCGGCCGGGGGCGATTCTCGCGCGGACGCCGTTCCTCGTCGAGGGCGTCGTCGCGCCTGCTGGCGTCAGCGAGGAGCGCCAGCGCCGGCGCCGGCAGCTCCTGCACGACCTCGACGGCTCGCCCGGCTCCGCGCCGGCGACCCGCGCATGGCGGCCTTCGGGCGCTGCGAGGAGGAGGCCTACGAGCCGATCCTCGGCGACGCGGGCAAGGTCTTCGACCTCGGGCAGGAGAAGGATCGAGCTCCGCGAGCGCTACGGCTGCTCGACCTCGGCCAAGTCGTGCCTGCTGGCGCGCTGGCTCGTCGAGCAGGGCGTGCCGTGGATGATCGAACGGCGCGGCTGGGACACGCACAAGCAGCACTTCCAGGCCATGCGCCGCATGCTGCCCGAGCTCGACCGCGGGCCGTCGGCCCTGCTTCGTCGACCTCGCCGACCGCGGGGCTGCTCGACTCGACGATCGTGCGGTGCAGCGGCGGCTCGCCGCTCGCCCAAGGTCAGAGCCGCCGTGGAACGGCGGGCGCGGGCACGGCAAGGTGTTCGGCGCTCCTCGCCGGCGGCGGATCCGCGAGGCGTCGTCGTCGGCGTCCGACGAGCGCGGCCTGGGTGGCCCAGCGCCCGATCGCCCCGCGCGACGTGCTCGAGGTCATCTACGCCCGCCTCGGCATCGACGTCGCCGCGGGGCTGCCGCACCCCGACGGCACGACCCTGCCGATCCTCCCGCCCGCCACGCGCGGGCCGGGCTCGGACGGTCCGCTCGTGGAGCTGGTGTGACGATGGGGACCCTCGCCTACCTCGTGCGCCTGCCGCTCGCGCTCGCCTGCCTCGCCGGCGTGACCATGGCGCAGCAGGCTCCGCACCTCGGCGCGGTCCTGCCGGCCGGCGGCAGGGTCGGCACGCGCTTCGAGGTCGTCGTCCGCGGGCAGGCGCTGCGCGGCGTGAACGGCGCGTTCTTCTCGGGCGAGGGATCCGGGGCTGCGTCGGCGCGCGTCCGTCCGTTGACCGGCCGCGAGGCCCAGGTCATGCGCGAGCAGGCGGCCGCGCTGCAGAAGCGCAGGACCGAGGCCGGCCGCGACGGCCGCCGCGCCCAGGACCGGGGGGCGGGCAAGGGCTGGTCCGACGAGGACGAGGCCGAGCTGCGCAGGCTGCGCATGCGGCTGGCCGACAGCGTGCGCCGTCAGGCGGTGCCGGCCATCGCCGACTCGGTCCTGCTCGAGGTGACCATCGACCGCGACGCGGCCCTCGGCCGCCGCGAGCTGCGCCTGCTGGCCTCGGCCGGTGGCTCCAACCCTACCGTGTTCTGCGTCGATGACCTCAGCGAAGTCCTCGAGCCGGAGGCCGACCGGCTGCCGACCCGCGACGGCGCCAGCGACCGCGCGCCGACGCCGGACGCCGCGCCCCGACTTCACGCCCCGGCGATCGTCAACGGGACGATCCTCGGGCGAGGTCGACCGCCACCGCTTCCGGGTCGCCGCGCACTCCGCCTTCGTCGTGACCGTGCCGCGCGCGAGCTCGTCCCGGCACCTCGCCGACGCCGTGCCGGGCTGGTTCCAGGCCGTCGCCTGCCTGCGCGACGCCGCCGGGCACGAGCTCCTACGCGTCGACGACTGGCGGTTCCACCCTGACCCGGTCCTCCTTGTGCGAGCTGGCGATGCTGGCTCGCGCGTCGAGCCCAGACGATCGAGGTCGGTCGCGCGAGGATCTTCGTTCCGCCTGCGCCCGCGACGAGGCCCGGCGCAGCCGCTCGCGACGGCGTTCCTCCGAGGCCGGCCGACGCCGACGAGGCGTCGCCCTGGTGGAGGCCGGAACCGCAGCCGCAGGAAGACGTCCCGCCTGGCGACCTGGCGGCCCCGCCGTGATCGCCGGGCGTGCCGGCGGCACGGTCACCGATGCCGTCGGTTGCGCGACGCGCAGGCGGCTGGTGCCGAGCAGGAGTGGGGACGGCCCGGCTTCGCCTGGAGCCGTATCCTTCCGCCGGCGCTCGTGGACGGGCGCATCACCGGGCCTGGGACGTCGACCTGTCTAGCTCGTCGGGCGGGCCGGGGACCACGTCGTCGCCGAGCTCCTGGCCCGGCGGATCGGGTCGCCGGTGGACGGTTACCTGCGGCTGCTCGACGAGGGCGGACGGACCGTCGCCCAGGCCGACGACCACGTCGACCGGGGCGAGGGCTGACGCACCACGCCGATCCCGCTCGATGCGGCTGCCGGCTGACGGTCTACGTCCTCGAGCTGCGCGACGCAGGGGTGGGCGGGCCTGAGCACGGCTACCGCCTGGGTGCATCGGTCCGCCACGCCCGACTTCGAGCTGCGCGTCGTCGTGCATCAACGTGCGCGCCGGGGGCAAGGCCGAGGTGACCGTCCACGTGCTGCGCCGCGACGGCTTCGCCGGCGCGGTCGACCTCGAGCTGCGCGACCCGCCGCCAGGGGTCGCCCTGGACCGGCTCCAGGTGCCGGAGGGGGCGGACAGCGTGACGCTGAAGCTGACGGCCACCGGGCAGAGGTCGGCCCGGCCGCAGCGCCTCGCCCTGGTCGGCAGCGCGCGCATCGGCCAGGACCTCGTCCGCCGTGCCGCGGTCCCGGCCGACGACGAGATGCAGGCGTTCCTGTGGCGGCACCTCGTGCCGGCCCGCGACCTCCTGCTGGTCGTCACCGGCCGCGCCCAGGCCAGGCCCGTCCGGCGGGACGCCAAGAAGAACGAGCAGAAGACCCAGAAGAAGGGTGATCGGGATGGTTGAGCGATCCCTCGGGCGGACGACGCTCCGCTCCGTGCACCTGTGCCTGACCTCGCCGCCGGGGCGGCCCCTCGCCGACGCGGCGCGGGCGCTGTTCGCCGAGCTGGCCGGGTCGCTGTCCGCGCGGGGTGTCGCTCCGTTCCAGGAGAAGGTCTGGGCGCCGCTGCCGGCCATGGCCGAGCTCGAGGCCATCCGCGCCGAGGTCTTCGCCGGGGCCGGGCTCGATCCGGGGACCCCGGTGACCTGGCTGTCCGGCAGGGCCGACGAGGCCCTCGGCGTCGTCGGGCTCCAGTGCTGGGGCCTCGCGGGGGACGACGGGGTCGCGCCGCCGGTGCGCACGGTCCACCACGCCGGGGTCGCCGGGCGGCTGTGCGAGACCCCCGAGGGCAGGCTCCTGCACCTGGCCGCGGTGTCGGGCGCGCCGGCCCGGAGCGAGGTCGGCGGCGGCCTCGAGGCCGAGGCCGGGCGGATGTTCGCCCGCGCCGAGGCGGCGCTGCGCGCCCAGGGCATGGGCTTCGACCGGGTCGTCCGCACGTGGATCCACCTGGAGCGTCTGCTGGACTGGTACGGGGCCTTCAACAAGGTCCGCACGCAGTTCCTGGCCGAGCGGGGGATCACCGGCGGGGACGAGGCACCCTATCCGGCGAGCACCGGCATCCAGGGCACGGCCGGGTTCGGTGACTGCGTCATGGACCTCTGCGCGGTCGAGGGCTTCGAGGCGCGGCCGATCCACGCGACGAGCAGGCAGAAGCGCCCGCTGGCCTACGGCTCGTCGTTCTCGCGCGGCACGACCCTCGACCTCGGCGGCGAGCGGCACGTGCTCGTGTCGGGCACGGCCAGCATCGACGGGGCGGGCCGCACGCTGCACACCGCGAGCAGGGAGGCCCAGGTGCTCGAGACGCTGCTGTCGGTGGCGGCCCTGCTCGACGACCAGGGCGCAGGCCTCGCCGACCTCGTGCAGGGCACGCTGTTCTGCAAGGACCGCGAGACGCTGCAGGTCCACGAGCGCCTCGTGCGCCAGCTCGGCCTGCCGCGCCTGCCGCTGGTCCCGGTGCTGGCCGACGTCTGCCGGCCGGAGCTCTTCGTCGAGGTCGAGGCCGTGGCCAACGTCCCCGCCGGACGGCCCGAGGAGGAGGCATGAAGCAGGACGGCGATACCCGGCTGCTGATCGTCCGGCTCAGGGACCCCCTCGGTCTCGACCGGGTCCTCAAGCTCTGCGGGATCACCTCGCCGTCGCCCCGGTTCCGGCGCCACGCGCCGAACCTCGTGACCGTGCAGGTCGACGGTGACCCCAGGGAGACCCACGAGCGGGTCGCCGAGCTCGCCGAGGTCGACCGGGTCTTCGCCCTCGACCGGGGCTGGCTGCACGAGCGCTGGCCGATCGACCCGGCGGGGGAGCCGGGGGCGATCGCCGGCCTCGCCTTCGACGCCGGCCGGCCGGTCGTGCTCGCCGGGCCGTGCAGCGTCGAGGGCGTGGCCCAGGTCCGCGGCATCGCGAAGGCCGTGGCCGAGGCCGGGGCCGACGGCCTGCGCGGGGGCGTGTTCAAGCCCCGGACCTCGCCGTACGAGTTCGGGGGCCTGGGCGACGACGGGCTCGCGATGCTCGTCGCGGCCGGTCGGGCGCACGGCCTGCCGGTCGTGACCGAGGTGCTCGAGCCGGGCTGCGTCGAGGCGGTCGCGGCCGGCGCCGACCTGATGCAGATCGGCTCGCGCAACATGCACAACGCGCCGTTCCTGTTCCAGCTGGGCGCCCACCCACGCGGCCGGCCGGCCCTGCTCAAGCGGGGCTTCGGGGCCACGATCGACGAGCTCCTGTGGGCCGCCGAGTACTTCCTGCTCGGCCGGCTGGCCGGCCTCCACGACAGCCCCGGCCTGGTCCTGTGCGAGCGCGGCCTGCGCGGCTTCCCGACCGAGACCCGCTTCTCGCTCGACGTCGCCGCGGTGCCGGTGCTGCGCCGGCGGACCCGCCTCCCCGTCGTGGTCGACCCGAGCCACCCGGCCGGCGACCGCGAGCTCGTCGTCCCGTTGGCACTGGCCGGTCTGGCCGCGGGCGCCTCAGGCCTGCTCGTCGAGGTCCACACCGACCCGCCCAGGGCGTGGTGCGACGGGGCGCAGAGCCTGACCCCGGAGGCCTTCGGGGAGCTCATGCAGGCCGTCCGTGGAGGGAGCGCGGGCCCGGGTGCAAAGCCCCGGGAAGGAAAACAGGCCACGGACCCTCATCCCGAACCCGTCCCACCTCGTCCCTGACCCGTATCGGTGATAGAAGGGGCAGCCCCGATGGAGGTCGCCCCGGTCCCCGTGGCCCCGCTCCGCTCCCAAGAGGTGATCCCAGCATGAGAACCCTGCTCGTTCCGTCCGCTCTCGCCCTCCTCGCCTGCGGCCTGGCCGCACAGTCGACCAACAACTCGACCGTGTACATGGCCCCGGCCACCAAGAGCGAGGGCATCCGCTCGGCCCTGTCGACCCAGGCCTCCACGGTCGTGACGGCCGACGGCCACTTCTGGACGACGTCCTACTGGTACGACACGTCCAAGACCCCGAACCTGCGCGAGACCCGCCTGTTCGAGTCGACCGACTCGGGCAAGTCCTGGACCCAGGTCACCAAGGTCCGGACCGCCAACGGCGCGTACTCCGCGATGGCCGTCGACCCCGACGGCTCGACCATCCACGTCGCCTGGCAGGGCCGCACCAACGCCTCCGCGACCTACGAGTGGGGCGTCTGGTACGGCAAGTTCGACACCAAGACCAAGACCTGGGTCGGCTCGGACCTGGCCATCTTCCCGCCGTCGGGCACCGGCAGCTACGACCAGGTGACCTGGCCCAACGTCGCCGTCAACAACAGCGGCCTCGTGCTGGTCTCCGGCATGAAGAGCAACGGCTGGTCGGCCTACTTCAAGGTCTGGGACGGCAGCGTCTGGAGCAGCGAGACCAAGCTCCAGGGCGGCAGCTACAGCAAGTGCCACAACGTCCTCGCCGGGCCCGACGACTGCTTCCACTTCTGCTACCAGAGCGGCGGCACCTACACGGCCTACTACCGGCGCTACGACCCGGCCAAGAAGGCCTTCGGCGCCGAGGGCGAGATCCTCGTCAAGGCCGGGATCTCCAACGACATGAACCTCGCCCTGTCGCCCTCCGGCGACATCTGGATGACCTACATCACGTCGGCCGGCAGCGCCGCCGCCAACCCGGGCACGATCGAGGTCGCCCACGCCCAGATCGGGACGTGGAAGTTCACGACCTACCCGATCTGGACCGACACGCGCACGCCGTTCGTCCTGACCTGGGGCAACTACGCGTTCTACAACATCCAGATGGCCCGCTCCGGCGACCGCACGATGGTGCTCTACACGATCCCCAACGGCACGCCGTCCGGGACCAAGACGTACCCCGGCCCGCTGTACGCGCGCGACTGGAACGGCTCGGGCTTCAACGCCCAGCGCACCCTCATCGCCGCCGCCAGCAACGCCGAGATCACGTTCCCGCTCGCCCGCTCGGACCGGGACGCCGGCTGCGGCCTGTGGCTGGCCTACTCGCGCCTGATCTACGACAACGCCACGCCGCCCAACCTCATCGGCACGGCCCTGACCACGCTCGTCGAGCCGGCGGTCGTGGCCGGCTACGGCCTCGGCTGCGCGGCCAGCGGCGCGGCCATGCCGACGACGATGGGCGACGACATCCCGTACCTCGGCAACAAGGGCTTCGGCCTGACGCTGCGGAACGGCAAGGCCAGCTCGGCCGCGGTCTGCTTCATCGGCGGCAGCATGACCCAGTTCGGGCCGATCCCGCTGCCCTTCGACCTGACCCCGCTCGGCTGGGCCGGCTGCCGGCTCTACACCGACATCCTGCTGGCCATCCCGGCCCCGATCGCGACCACCGGCGAATGCGCCCTGCCGCTGCCGGTGCCCAACGACTCGTCGCTCAACGGCGCCGCGATCAACCACCAGTGGGCCTACATCGACGGCACCCGGCTCTACTTCACGAACGCCGGGATGATGTACCTGCAGCCCTAGCCAACGCCCGCCGCGGCTCCGCGCAGCTGCCCGGCGTCACCGCCGGAGCAGCTTGCGGAGCGCGGACCAGGGCCGCGTGTTGAGCACGTCGTCCGGGCCGAGCCAGCCGCGCCGGGCCTGGGCGACGCCGAGGCGCAGGTTGCGGAGCTGGGCCGGGTCGTGGGCGTCGGACGAGACCGCGACCTTGACGCCGCGCTCCTTGGCGACGCGGCACCAGCGGTCGTCGAGGTCGAGGCGCTGCGGCTGCGAGTCCAGCTCGACGAAGCAATGGCGCTCCGCGGCCCCGTCGATGACCCGCTCGAGGTCGACGTCGTAGGGCTCGCGCTCGCCGAGCAGGCGGCCGGTCGGGTGCCCGAGGACGTGCAGGCGGGGGTGGTCCATGGCCTTCAGGATCCGCGCCGTCTGCTTCTCGCGCGACAGGCCGAAGCGCGTGTGGATCGAGCAGACCGCCAGGTCGAGCTCGGCGAGGATCGCGTCGGGGAGGTCGAGGCGGCCGTCCTCGAGGATGTCGACCTCCGCCGACTTGAGCAGGCGGAAGCCCCGCAGCCCGGCGTTGGCCTCGTCGATCCGCGCGAGGTGGCGGCGCATGGCGCGGTCGGACAGGCCGCCTGCGATCCGCGCGGCCTTGGTGTGGTCGGTGATCGCGAGGTAGGCGAGGCCGAGCGCCCTGGCCGCCTTCGCCATCTCGGCGAGGTCGGCCCGGCCGTCGCTGGCCGTCGTGTGGGCGTGCAGGTCGCCGCGCAGGTCGGCGAGCTCGACGAGGCGGGGGAGCCTGCGCGCCCGTGCGGCCTCGACCTCGCCCCGGTCCTCGCGCAGCTCGGGCTCGACCCAGGCCATGCCGAGCCTCCGGTAGACCGAGGCCTCGGTCGCCCCGGCGACCCGCGCCTCGCCCCGGAACAGCCCGTACTCGTTGAGCTTGAGGCCCTTGCCGACCGCGATCCGGCGGATCGCGATGTTGTGGGCCTTGGACCCGGTGAAGTAAAGCTGGGCCGCGCCCACGAGGCCTTGGGCACGACGCGGAGGTCGACCTGCAGGCCCGAGCAGCACGACCGTCGACCGGGTCCGGCCCCGGGCCAAGGACCTCGGCGACGTCCTCGTGCCCGACGAAGCGGTCGACGACCTTCGTGCCCGCGCCGCAGGTGACGAGGACGTCGAGGTCGCCGACGGTCTCCCTGTGCCGGCGGAAGCTGCCGGCGACCTCGACCCGGCCGACGCCGTCGAGGTCGCCGAGCCACCGCGCGAGCTCGCCGGCCTCGGCCTCGACGTCGGACCACAGCCGGCGTCGCTCGCCGAGGATCGGGCCGCCGAGGGCGGCCCCGATCGCCTGCTCGAGCTTGGGACCGAAGCCCGGCAGGGCGCGGACCCGGCCCGCGGCGAGGGCGGCGCGGAGCTCCTCGAGGCTGCGGATCCCGAGCGTGGCGTGCAGCGCGTGGACGCGCTTGGGGCCGAGGCCGGGCACGTCGAGCAGCCGGCCGAGCTCGGGCGGCGTTTCCTCCTCGATCTCGCCGAGCAGGGCCAACGTGCCGGTCCGGACGATCTCGGCGAGCTTGTCGGCCAGGTCCTCGCCGATGCCGGGCAGCTCGGTCAGGTCCTCGCCGTCCTCCAGCATGTCGACGAGCTCGCGAGGCAGGCCGCGGACCGTCGCGGCCGCGTTGCGGTAGGCCCTGACCCGGAACGGGTTCGCCCCCTGGATCCCGAGCAGGTCGGCGACCTCCTCGAGGACGAGCGCGACGTCTGCGTTGTGGACGGGATCGAGTCCCTCCCCGGCCTCAGCGCCGGGACAAGGAGCCTTCTTCTTCTTCGGCGCGGCCTTGGGCCTGGGGGCGGCCTTGCGCGCCGGCGCCTTGCCGGCCGACGCCTTGCGCGACGTGGCCTTGGCCGCGGGTGCCTTGCGCCGCGGCTCGGGCGTGATCACGGCGACCTCCTCGCCGCGGCGCCGGGTCACGGCCGTCAGCGTGTCGACGATGCTCGCGTTCCAGGTGCTCCTGCTGCTGCCGTCGCCCTTCTGCACCAGGTCCGAGACCGACAGGATGCCGACGACCTCGCCCTCGGGGCCGACGACCGGCAGGCGGTGGACCTGCGCGCGGGCCATCTTGGCGAGCGCCTCCTCGGCCTCGTCCCCGGGGGCGCAGCACACCGGCTCGCCGGCCATGGCCCGGGCGACCTCGAGCGCGGTCAGGGGCCTGCCGTCGGTGTAGGCGGCCATCGCGAGGTCGCGGTCGGTGATGATGCCGACGAGGCGGCCGTCGCCGTCGACGACCGGCACGGAGCCGCAGTCCTGCTCCCACATGATCTGGGCCGCGCGCGACATCGGGTCGCCGGGTCGGCAGCAGTGCACGTTCCTGATCATCAGATCGGAGACCTTCATCACATGTTCCTCCAGGCAGGCGGGGGGTGCCCGCGGTCGGGTGGGGTGGTCGGGGCAGCGTGTGCCCCGTGGTCGGTATGTTGACGCGCGGACCCGCTCCCGTCATTGCGTATTCCTGCGTAGCCGAGCCGGTCCGACCACGGCCGGAGGCACTGGATCAGACCGTCCGCTCGGTCCCGTCCTCGCGGTAGTGCAGCGTGTAGAGGTCCTTGCGCCGGTCGCGCCAGTTCTGCGTCATCCCCTGGTAGCGGTGACGGCGCAGGAGCTCGATGTCGAGGTCCTGCATGATGACGGTCTCGATGTTCGGCGTGGTCTCGGCCGAGACCGCGTCGCGGCTGAACGAGATGTCGGCCGGGGTCAGGATCGCCGACTGGGCGTAGTGGATATCCGCGTTGGCGACGAAGGGCAGGTTGCCGGTGCAGCCCGACAGGACCGCGTAGAGGTGGTTCTCGATGCACCGGGCCTGGGCACAGTGCCGGACCCGGAGGTAGGCCATGCGCTCGTCCGTGTTGAACGGGCAGAACACGATCTGTGCGCCCTTCCGCGCCGCGATCCGTGACAGCTCCGGGAACTCCATGTCGTAGCAGATCAGGATCGCGACCTTGCCGCAGTCGGTGTCGAAGACCTCGACCTTGTCGCCGCCCACGACGCCCCACCACTTCCACTCCGCCGGGGTGATGTGGATCTTGTACTGCTTGCCGATCGTGCCGTCCCGCCGGAACAGGCAGGACACGTTGTAGAGGACGTCGTCCTCGATGACGAAATGGGAGCCGGCGACGATGTTGATGTGGTATCGGACCGCGAGATCGGTGAACAGCTCGAGGTACTGAGGCGTGAACTCGGCGAGCCTCCGGGCGGCCTGGCTGGGCCGCTCGTGCTCGCAGAAGGACAGGAGCTGGGTCGTGATCAGCTCGGGGAAGACGATGAAGTCGCAGCGGTAGTCGCTGCCGGTGTCGACGAAGAACTCGACCTGCTGCTCGAACTCCTCGAAGCCCGCGATCGAGCGCATCTGGTACTGGACGGCGGCGAGGCGCACGATCTGGACCGGCTGGATCGCCCGCTTCTTGAACGGCCGGTAGTCGACGTTGATCCACTCCATGTGGGTGGCCCAGCCCGAGCTGTCCTCGTCGGACGGCAGGTAGTCGGGGATCAGCTGCCGGACCTCGAAGTCGTTGGCGAGCTGGGTCGTCAGCACCGGGTCGTAGATCGTCTTGTCCTCGACCTTCTCGACGTACTCGTGGACGCTCATCTCGTCGCGGTAGCGGTTGTACCCGGGGATCCGGCCGCCGATGACGATGCCCTTGAGGTTCCGCTCGCGGACGAGCTGCTTGCGCGCCTCGTACAGGCGCCGGGCCAGCTTCATGCCCCGGTAGTCGGGGTGGACCATGATCTCGATGCCGTAGAGCATGTCGCCTTCGGGATCGTGGTTGGTGATCGCCCCCGCGTCCGAGATGGACTTCCAGTCGTGCCACTCCGAGTGCAGGTCGTAGTCGACGATCAGGCTCGAGGACGAGGCCACGAGCCGACCCTCGAGCTCGACGCAGATCTGCCCCTCGGGGAAGAGGGAGAGCTGGCTCTCGAACTCCTCGCGGGTCCATTCCTCCATCCTGGGGAAGCACAGGCGCTGCAGGTCGATGAGGTCCCCGTAGTCCTCGCGGCGCAGGCCGCGGACGTTGATGCGCGTCTCGAATTCGCTGGTGTCGATCTCCATGTGTGCCTCGCTCGGTGGCCGAGGCCGGGATCCTACGCGACCGGACGTGGCGCCCGAAGTGCCGTCCACGACGCGGGCGACCCCCCGACGACGGCGTCGAGGTGTCGCCCGGGAAGGTACCCACGCAAGACATGGCGTGCCCGCGGAGGACGGACGGTCACTCGGAGTCCTCGGGAGGGTTCCGGTCGATCTCCAGCTCGTTGCGCACCCAGGTCGCTCCGCCCTCGAAGGCGTTCTCGGTCGCCGACGCGCGCTCGAGCCAGCTGTCGACGGTCCCGGTCAGGATCGCGACGCCGTTCTCGACCTCGACATGGACCTCGTTGGAATCCACGTAGGGGCTCCACCAGAGCTCATAGGTGATGTCGTCCTGGATCTCCTCATCGGTCCCGAAGGTCGTGACCGGGGCGTAGTGGTACCACGGGTAGTCGTGGATCGGCCATGGGTCGACGTAGGGGTCGAACGTGACCAGCGAGGGCTCATCGACCTGGAGGGAGTTGGTGACGTGCCTGACGCCGTTGACGCGGGAGACGACCTCCTCGGCCTTGCCCCGCTCGAAGGACGAATCCACGTGGCCCGTCAGCCTGACCGCCCCGGCGGACACGTCGACGTCGAGACCCTCGGCGACGACGAAGGGGCTCCGGCCAAGCGCGCCCGCGACCATGGCGGCGAGCCGGTCGTCGGAGTACTCCACGAGCGGATCGATCCTGAGGCGGTTGTTGACGCGTTGCGCTCCGTTCGTGTTCCAGACGAGCCTCGTCGCGGCCCGCTTGGCCATGAGGTTGTCGACGCTCCCGCGGAGCGTGACCCTCCCGTCATCGACGGTCGTCAGGATCCGGAACGCGGACAACCGGGGGTCACGAAGGAAGCCCCGCTGGACGGCGTCCCGGATCTCGTCGTCGTCCCGGAAGGCCGCCTCCTTCACGACCATCCCGTCCGCGCGGGTCCACCTCGACACGACCAGGTCGGCGTCCTCGACCTGCTTCACTCCGGCGACGTAGGCATCGGCACGGGCACGGTCCTTCTCCGCCGCGCTCCCCACGATGCCGCTCAGGTGGACGACGCCGTCCTCGACCCCGAGCTCGATCAGCCCCGGGTCGACGAGGGTGTCCCAGGTCAGGACCTCGCGGATCTCCTTGGAGATCTCGGCGTCGCTCCGGTCCATCCGGTAGGTGACGGCCAGGTCGTTGTCGACCATGGTCACCCCGTTGACGCTTCCGGCGACCCTGCCGCAGAGCGACCGCTCGGACCAGGACTCGACGGTGCCCGCGAGCGTGACCTTGCCGGCCTCGTCGGCCTGGACCGAGACCTCGAAGGAATCCGTCGCGGGGTCGGCCTGCAGGGCATCGTTCACCGCCTTCCGCAGGTCGGCGGCCGTGATGTCGTCCTTAGGGTCGACCACGATCGCGTTGATGACCCGGCCCACGCCCCTGACGGTGCGTGCGATGGCCGCGGCGCGATCTCGCACCAGGACGCTCTCGACGCTCCCGCCCAGGGAGACGACCCCGTCCTCGGTCTCGACGGTGATGCGGTAGCCGGGGACCGCGTGATCGAAGGTGAGCTCGTTCTCGACGGCGTCCGTGATGCTCGCGTCGTCGGGACCCTGCTCATGTCCCTCGGGTTCCTGGGCGGCGGGCGTCGCGACCAGGGCCGTGGCGAGCAGGAGGGCCAGGGCAGGGATCTTCGGCAAACGGGTGGATGACATGGGTGTCCTCCTGTCTGGGTTCTGCGGGGGATGGATGCGGGCGGGCCGGTCACCGACCGGAGGGAGCCGGTCAGAGGTTGGCCAGCACGACCGCGACGACGGTCACCGTGATCAGCGCCCAGAAGAACCAGTTGAAGACCGGTACCTCCGCGACGCGGGGGTCGTCCTCGGGGCCTTCGGCGAGGCGCCCGTCCTGACGGTGCGGGACCGGAGGGATGGTGGCGGCGATGAGGATCGCGGTCACCAGGCCGACGGTCACGAACACGAGCCAGGGCAGGCCCCAGGTGGTGGGACCGAAGGGCTGCAGCCACAGGCCACCGGCCCACGTCACCATGAACACGATGACGAAGAAGGGGATCAAGGCGATGCCCTTGCCCGGCTCCCGACGGAGGTCCAGGACGGGCCTGAACAGCAGGGCCAGGAAGAGGGCGATCGCCAGGGCGAAGAACAGGCTGTACCAGAACATCTCGGCGGACTCCTTGTGCGTGCAGGGGGGCCTGCGCATCGGAGCCCGAAGCTCCGATGCGGGTCCGATACTCCGATCCGGACCTCCCGGAGCTCAGGGCACCATGTGGCTCCGGACCTCCGACGTGGCCCTGTCCGAGTGCCCCATCCCCGGAAACAGGCTGCGCGGCATCGTGATGTGGGCCATCGACTCGACGAGGTTCCGGGTCCACGGGGAGGTCTTGGTCCCCTTGGCCTTCTGGATCAGGTCGGTCATCGAGACGATCCCGACCAGGTGTCGGTCCCCGTCTACGACCGGCAGGCGGCGGACCTGCGCCTCGGACATCTGCTGCAGGGCCTCTTCGACGCCCTCCTCGCTCGAGCATGCCACCGGATCCGGGGCCATCGCGTCCCCGACCTTCAGGGAACCGAGCGGCTTGCCCGAGGTGTAGGCGGCCATCGCGAGGTCGCGGTCCGTGATCATGCCGACGACCTCACCACCGTCATCGGTGACCGGGACGCAACCGCAGTCCCTTTCCCACATGATCTGGGCGGGCCGGGTCATCGGGTCGACGGCACGGCAGTGGTGCACGTCGTGGATCATCACCTCTGAGACCTTCACCATCTTCGGACCTCCTCATTCGGGACTCGATGGGAGGACCCGATGCAAGGACCGTTCCGGGCTCCGGTGGATCGAGCTCAGGGGCTCATGACCAATCCGGCCATGTCGGTGCCGAGCCGGTCGGCCTCCGCGTCGGTCAGGCAGGCCGGCGGCATCGCGTACAGCACGTTGCCGAGCGGGCGCAGCAACAGACCGCGCTCGAGGGCCCGGCGGCGCAGGCGGGGCGCGACCTCGGCCAGGTAGCCGGCGTCGCCGTCGGGTACGACGTCGACGGCCACGATGCCCCCGGTCCGGCGCAGGTCGCGGACCGGGGCGTACGAGGGCAGGGCCTCGACCAGGGCCGCGTGGATCCGGGCCCCGAGCGCGTCGAGCCGGGCCGGGACCTCGCGCTCCCGGGCCAGGGCCAGCGACTCCAGGGCGACCGCGCAGCCGATCGGCCAGGCCGTGAACGAGTGGCCGTGGAACAGCATCCGCGCCCGGTCCTCGGCCACGAACCGCGCGAACCAGGGCTCGGCGACCAGGGTCGCGGCCAGCGGCACCATGCCGCCGGTCAGGCCCTTGGCCAGGCACAGGACGTCGGGGGTGACGTCCGCCCGCTCGCAGGCGAACCAGGCCCCCGTGCGGCCGAAGCCGGTCATGACCTCGTCGGCGACCAGCGGGACGCCGGCCGCGTCGCAGGCCGCCCGCGCGCCGCGCAGGAAGCCCGGCCCGTGCATGCGCATGCCACCGGCCCCCTGGACGAGGGGCTCGACGACCACGCCGGCCGCGCGCGGCCCGAGCTCGGCGAGCGCCGCCGCGACCGCGGTCGCGTCCTCGTCGACCGGGACGCGGCGGACCTCGAACAGCAGCGGGGCGAAGGCGCGGAAGAACGGCTCCGGGTCCCCGACCGCCATGGCTCCGAAGGTGTCCCCGTGGTACCCGTGCTCGAGGGCGACGAAGACCCGCCGCTCCGGCGCGCCGGCCTGGGCGTGGGCCTGGACGACGAGCTTGAGCGCGACCTCGACGGCGGTCGAGCCGTCGTCGCTGTAGAACACCCGCGCGAGCCCCGGAGGTGCGAGCTCGACCAGGGCCTCGGCCAGGGCGACCGCGGCCGGGTGCGTCGCGCCGGCGAAGAGCACGTGGTCGAGGGTCGCGGCCTGGCGGCGCATGGCCGCGACGAGGCGCGGCTCGCCGTGGCCGTGGAGGCAGGTCCACCACGACGAGATCGCGTCGAGGACCCGGCGCCCGTCGGCCAGCACGAGCCAGGCGCCCTCGGCCGCAACGACCGGCAGCGGCTCCGGGTCGCTGCCGTGCTGCGTGTACGGGTGCCAGGTCCGCCGCGCGTCGCGCGCGATCAGGTCGTCGTGGCGTCGCTCGGCCATGCCCAGGTGAGGTCGTGTCGGTCGAGCCACGCGTCGATGGCCGCGGGGTCGAGGGGGTCCAGGAGGGGGAGCTCGACGAGCCGGAGGCCCGGCCAGCAGCGCTCGAGGCTCGCGCGGTTGGCCGGGTGCGGCTGGCCGACGAGGACGAGGGCCTCGGGCTCGAGGCCACGGCGGCGCAGGGCCTCGAGGCTCAGCAGGCTGTGGTTGAGGGTGCCGAGGCCCGAGCGGGCGACGAGCACGAGGCGGTGGGGGCCGCGGGCCAGCCAGTCGACCTGGAGCGAGCCGTCGCCGTACGGGACGCAGAGGCCGCCGGCCAGCTCGACGAGGAGCGGGCCCGGCGCGGCGGCGAGGTCGCCGAGCGCGTCGTCCAGTTCGGCGAGGCGGATCGTGACGCCGGCGGCGGTTGCGGCCTGGTCGGGCGAGGCCGGGAGCGGGAGCTCGAAGGCCGGCGCCGCGAGTCGCGCCTCCGGCGCGAGCGCGAGGCTCCGCACCGTCGCGGTGTCGGAGTCGGTGCCGGTCTGGACCGGCTTCCAGTAGCGGGCCGGCAGGCCCGCGCGCGACGCCGCGCGCAGCAGGACCGCGCTGACGACGGTCTTGCCGACGCCGGTGTCGGTGCCGGCGACGAACAGCGGGGCCACCCGCCGCATCGTCGTCGCGGCCGCGCGCGCCGCGGGCCGCCGCCGCGCGCACAGGGCCTCGGCCAGGGCGTCGACCTAGGGCTCGGTGTTGTGCGCGTGGCAGACGAGGCGCAGGCGGCTCGTGCCGGCCGGCACGGTCGGCGGACGCACCGCGCGGACGTCGAAGCGGTCGCCGAGGGCGGCCGCCGCGGCCATCGCTTCGTCCTCGCCGCCGACGACGAAGGGCACGATGGCCGCGGCCGGCTCGCCCAGGCCGAGGGCCCGGGCCAGGCGCGTGGCCCGGGCCCGCGGCCGGGCGCGGAGCGCGGCGTCGCCGCGCACGATCCCGATCGCCGCGCGCAGTCCTGCGGCCACGGCCGGCGGCGCCGCGGTCGTGAACACGAAGCTGCGCGCGCGGTTGGCCAGCAACGCGCACAGCGGCCGCGAGCCGACGACGAGGCCGCCGGCCGCGCCCAGGGCCTTGCCGCCGGTCACGACGCGGACGCAGGTCGCGCCCCCGGCCCCGCTGTCCGGCCAGGCGCCGGCGCCGCCGGGGCCGCACAGGCCGGCTGCGTGGGCCTCGTCGACGACGAGGACGGCGTCGTGGCGCGCGCACAGCTCCGCCAGCGCCGCGAGGTCGGGGCGGTCGCCGTCCATGCCGAAGACCCCCTCGGTCAGCACGAGGCGCCGCCGCGCGGAGCGCGACGCGGCGAGCCCGGCCTCGAGGTCGCCGAGATCGAGGTGACGGTGGACGAGGACACGGGCCCGGGAGAGTCGCGCGGCGTCGATCAGGGACGCGTGGACGAGCGCGTCGCTGAGGATCGTGTCCCCGGGACCGGCGAGGGCCGTGACGACCCGAGGTTGGCCTGGTAGCCGCTCGGGAAGAACAGCGCGGCCTCGGTCCCTGCCAGTCGGCGGCCTCGCGCTCGAGCTCGGCGTGGCCATGACCTCCGCCGAGCAGGCGCGCGGCCCGGCCGCCGAGCCCGTGGCGGGCGAGGGCCTCGCCGGCCGCGGCGACGACGCGCGGGTCCCGCGCGAGGCCCAGGGTGTCGTTGGAGCAGAAGTCGGCCCGCGGCCCCCGGTCGTGACCGGGCAGTTCGCGGCGCCGACCCCGCCGCTCGAGCTCGCCCAGCTCGAGCGCCAGCTCCGCCTCGAAGGCTGCGCTCACGCGGGGTCCCGGAGCGGTTCCAGCCCGAGCCGGGCCAGGAGACGCGCGTCGCTCTCGGCCGAGGGGTTGGGCGTCGTCAGCAGCTCGTCGCCGACGAAGATCGAGTTGGCCCCGGCCAGGAAGGCCATGGCCTGGGCGGCCTCGCCGAGCTCCTTGCGGCCGGCGCTCAACCGGATCACCGCGGCCGGCATCAGGATCCTCGCGGCCGCGACCGTGCGCACGAGCTCGGTCCAGTCGGCCGGGCGCCGTCGGGCCAGCGGCGTGCCGTCGATCGGGACGAGGTTGTTGATCGGGACGCTCTCGGGCTGGGGGTCGAGCGACGCGAGCTCGCACAGGAGCTCGGCCACGACCCGCCGGTCCTCGCCGAGGCCGAGGATGCCGCCGCAGCAGACCCGGATGCCGGCCTCGCGTACGTGGGCCAGGGTACGCAGGCGGTCGTCGTAGGAGTGCGTCGTGACGATCTCGCGGTAGTGGGACCGCCCGGTGTCGAGGTTGTGGTTGTAGTAGTCGAGGCCGGCCTCGGCGAGGCGGCGCGCCTGGTCCCCGTCGAGCATGCCGAGGGTCACGCAGGTCTCGAGGCCGAGCGCCTTGACCTCGCGCACCATCGCGAGCACGCGGTCGAAGTCGGCGCCGTCGCGGACCTCGCGCCAGGCCGCGCCCATGCAGAAGCGGTCCGCGCCCTCGGCCCGCGCGGCCCTGGCCGACGCGACGACCTCGTCGACGTCGAGCAGGACCTCGCGCTCGAGGCCGCTGTCGTGGCGCGCGGACTGCGAGCAGTACGAGCAGTCCTCGGGGCAGGCGCCGGTCTTGATCGACAGGAGCCGCGAGCACTGCATCCGACCGGCGTCGTGGTGGGCGCGGTGGACCGAAGCGGCTTCGTGGACGAGGTCGAGGAGCGGGCGTCCGAGCAGGGCCTCGACGTCGGCGATGCGGTGGGTACCGGTGGCGGGGATCGTCATCAGGGGAGGGATGATAGGTGGAGCTTCGGGTCGTGGAACAGGCGATGCGTCAGGGCTTTTTCCGAGGGAGCACTACCCCCTTCGAGGCGCGTCGCTAACGTGTTTCGGCTTCGAACCCGGAGCGGGCGCTCCGCTCCAGATCCAGCCCCGATCCCACGGAGGAACCTCCATGCGCCCGACACGCCTCGTCGCCGTCACCGCCCTGCTCGCGCTCGCCGCCTGCGCGACCCCACGGGCACGCCTCTGGGACGGTATGGGTGATCACCACCTGACCGTCGACCCCGCCACGCCCGCGACAGAGGTCTCGAGCGCCGACGCGCTCGCCCGGCGCTACTTCGACCAGGGCGTCGCCCTGAGCTACGGCTTCAACCACGACGAGGCCGTGTGCTCGTTCCGCGAGGCCAGCCGCCTCGACCCGGGCTTCGCGATGGCGTACTGGGGCGAGGCCTACGCCCTGAGTCCCAACATCAACCTCCCGATGGACGAGGACCACGGCCGACAGGCCTACGCGGCGATCCAGAAGGCGCGGGCCAACGCGGCCGGCGCCACCGAGCTCGAGCGGGACCTGATCGAGGCCCTCGCCCGGCGCTTCGAGGACCCGCCCCCGGCCGACCGCGTCCGCCTCGATCGGGCCTACGCCGACGCGATGCGGGCGCTGTGGCACAAGTACCCGCGCAACGACGACGTCGGGTTCCTGTTCGCCGACGCCCTGATGAACCTCCACCCCTGGGACCTGTGGACGCCCGACTTCGAGCCCAAGGAGGACACGCCCGAGCTCGTCGCGACGCTCGAGGCCGTCCTCGCGCTCAACCCCGAGCACCCCGGCGCGAACCACTTCTACATCCACACGATGGAGGCCAGCGGCAACCCGGCCAGGGCCGAGCCCTCGGCCGACCGCCTCGGCCGGCTCGTGCCCGGCATCGGCCACATGGTCCACATGCCCTCGCACATCTACGTGCAGGTCGGCCGGTTCACCGACTCGATGCGGGTCAACGAGAAGGCCTCGGACCTCGACCGGGGCTACTTCGCCACCGTCGGAGACCAGGGCGTCTACCACTTCTACCACGCCCACAACAACCACTTCCGCGTGTGGTCGGCGATGTACCAGGGCCGCTACGAGGACGCCCTGTACAGCTGCAAGCGCACCCTCGACGAGCTGCCGGCGCACTTCCACGCCGACCCCGGCGCGGCCGAGTGGCTCGTCATGGACGTGCACGTCAACCTGCGCTTCGGCAAGTGGGAGGCCGCGCTGGCCCTGCCGATGCCGCGCCAGGACCAGCCCTACGCCGTCGCGATGTGGCACTACGGGCGCGGCCTGGCCTACGCCAACACCGGCCGGATCGCCGAGGCGCGGGCCGAGGCCGAGGCCTTCGAGCGCGAGTTCGCCAAGGTCCCCGAGGACCAGACGGTGTTCATCGTGCCGGCCCGGGACGTGCTGAAGGTCGCGCGCGAGATGCTGGCCGGCGAGACCGAGTACCACGCCGGCAACCACGAGGAGGCCTTCGCGCGGCTGCGCAAGGCCGTCGAGGCCGAGGACGCGCTGCGCTACTCCGAGCCCTCGCCGTGGATGATGCCGACCCGGCACGCCCTGGGCGCGCTCCTGCTCGAGCAGGGCCACGTCGATGAGGCCGAGGCCTGCTACCGCCACGACCTGCGCCAGCACCCGGGCAACGGCTGGTCGCTGCACGGCCTGGCCGACTGCCTCGAGAAGCGCGGCGTCACGGCCGAGGCCGCCGACGTGCGCAAGCAGTTCGACAAGGCCTGGGCCAACGCGACCGTCGAGATCAAGGCGTCCTGCTACTGCGCCGACCACATGTAGGGGACCGTGTCCCGGTGGCCGTGCCCCGGATGATGTCTAGGCCTCACCCGGTGGCCCCGAGCATCAGGTCCTGGATCATCCGATCGCTCTCCTCGACGATCTCGGGCACGGCCTCCGCCAACCTGCCGGCATGGGCCGGATCCTTGGTCCAATGCTTCATCCGGCAGAGGGTCTCGATCCTCTGCTCGATCATCCCCGGCTCGAGTCCCCTCAGTCGGTTCTGACGCATCAAGACGACGCTGAGTCGGTCGGCCATCTGGACGGTCTCGATGAGGGATCGGAGGGATGCGTCGAGGGCCTTCGTCGATCCATCATCGTGATGATGACGGACCACGGAGACCAAGGTCACCGGAAGCTTCCAGGCCTGGCACAGGACCCTCCCCGTCTCGGTGTGGTCGATCCCGGCCACGGCCAGCTCCTGACGGAGCATCTCATCTGGGTTGCTCCAGCAGGATTCGTCGATCTCCAGCAGCTTCTGTGCGTCCTGCTCCAGCATGATGAATCGACCGAGGTCATGTAGGAGTCCGGCGACGTAGGCCGTCTCCTGCTCCTTCCTCGATGCATGACCCAGCTGTGCAATCCGCCGGGCCGCTGTCGCGACCTGGAGTGAATGTGTCCACAGCTCCCGGTGCTTCTGCTTGGTCGGGATGAAGACCCTGGTCACGCTGACCGCCGTGACGAGGATGTGATCCGGTATGCACCGAGCCGGTCGATTGTGTCGCAGGCTCGCGATCGGTATCACCGGCCCCGATTGCGCGGAGTTCGCGGATCGGCGACCCTGGCTGCGAAGGTGGGTCCTCGGCGATCAGCCGGTAGACATCATCGAAGTAGTCCTCACCCTCGGGGTCCAGGCCCATCAACCGGACTACGACGGATGGGAGCAGGGGTAGGTTTTCGAGTCGATCGGGATTCACTCGAGGGATCTGTCTCCTGTCGAGGGCTGGTGACGGAAACGGATTCGTGCAGAGGCTGGAATGAACATCCCATCGACCCAGGCCGGGTAGGCATGGTGGCCGAAAGGTTTCTCCACCGGTAGGTATGGGGTGCTACCGGGAGTGCCACGCATCATGCCCCGGGTCGGGTTTCCGTGAAAGAGGCTATCCCGGCCGGGATGCCTCAGGGATGCGGGATAACCCCGGCCCCTGAGGCATTCCACGACGTTCGGAGCTGGCAGGTTGGCCGGAAGGCAGCAATATGGCCGTCTGATCCCGGCGAGGATCCCTGCCGCTCAGTACGTGAACTCGGTGATGACCGCGAAGTTGCGGCGGACGCTGCCGGTCGTGCTCGGCGGCGTCGTGTCCTGGTGCTTGTAGACCGTCGAGACGAGGGGCTGGTAGTACTTCTCGATGGTCCAGGTGCTCGACCAGGACGGGATCAGGCCGAGCTTGTTGGCCTTGGTGTCGATGAACAGGCCCTGGTCGAAGAACTCGGTCCCCGGCTTGAGGCCGGCCGGGATCTGCAGCTGGGGCCAGTTGGCGCTCGCGTTGGACGTGTAGTTGGTCGTCTTGAGCGCGACCCAGAAGCCGGTCTCCAGGCCGACCATCCACTTGCAGCCGGGGGCCCCGAACGCCGTGAGGTCGATCGGGTTGTTGAACGGGTTGTTGGGCGTGTTGACGCCGTAGCCCGAGATCGTCGCGACGCCGATGGTGTTGAGCGGGACCGTGTAGTTGACGTACCAGGCGCCGCCGTTCTCGGTCAGGCCGCCGCGGGTGTAGCCGATGCCGCCCTGGCCGGTGCCGTCGCTGAACTTGCAGGCGCTCTGGTAGCCGCCGTTCTCGGTGCGGTTGCCGTAGACGGTCCCCGTGGCGTCGAGGAAGAGGTTGGCCTCGTAGGTGTTGGGGCCCGACTGGTAGGGCGAGGTCCGCTTGGTGATGTAGTAGTCGATGCAGATGCTCTTGCCCGACGACGCGATGAGCACGAACGGGTTCGAGAACGGGATCTTGAGCACGAAGGGCAGGGGCTGCTGGCCGTTGTTGACGTACGGCGCGGCCGGCCAGTTGAGGGTGGCGGTGCTGCCGCCGGTGCCCCAGACCTGGGCCCGGTTGGTGCCCTCGTTGGACGCGAACGTCGACGAGGCCTGGTCGGCGGCGCCCGCGGCCGTCGACATGTGGACCGTCAGGTCGGTCGCGCTGGCGTACATCGCGTTGCCGTAGTAGTTGTTCCGGCGCATCGCGATGCCGAGGACCTTGGCCGCGGTGACCGGGACCTCGGCCATCGGGAAGGTGTTCTGGATGTGCATCGGCACGTAGACGGTCGAGCCGTTGTAGCTCGAGCCGCCGCGGCCGAGGTAGCTCTGGTCGTTCTCGGTGCGCTGGAACTTCTCGACGCCCTGGGGAAGGACGAAGGTGCCGGTCTGGGCCGTGACCGAGGCCGGGATCGCCAGGGCGATCAGGGGGAGCAGGGTCTTCATGGAACGGTCTCCTTGGAGGTCGGGGGCGTCTCCGGTCCGTGGGACGGGACCGGGAGGTCGGGGAAGCCTAGGCCCTGCGCCCCGCGGAACACCCGCACCACGGAAGGGTTACGCGGGGACCCTCGCCCCGGCCCTTCACCCGGGAGTCCGTCCTCAGGCGTCGACGCGGCCAGCGATCGCCTCGAGCAGGAGCTTGGCCTTGCGCTTGTTGTCCTCCTGCTCGAACGTGCCGACGCGGACCCGGACGCGCGTGAAGCCGCCGGCGTGCCGCTCGACGACGACCCGGAGCTCGCCGGCCTTCAATGTGCCCTCGGTGGTACCGGGCCGCGGGTCGTCGGGCACCTCCCAGCCCTGGTCGCGGGCCGCCGCCACGCTCGCCGCCCAGCACCTGTCGAGGCCGGCATCGAAGTCCTGGTACGCCTCGTTGCGCGAGTAGCTGATGATCCCGTACGTGGCCGCGGCGCCCACCGCCAGCGCCGCTGGCACGCAGCCGGCCGGGACCAGGGCGAGGACGGCGAGGGCGACGGCGCGGAGGTGACCTGCGGGCATGGTCTGTGGTCGGAGTGGATCCAGGCTACGAGTGCTGAACTGACTCTAATGGCCGGGAGCAGCCCCGTCGGGCACGGAACGTGACGACCGCGAAGTTGGGCGTGACCTTGCCGGTCGTGCTCGGCGGCGTATCCGGATGCGGCCGATCGTGGCCGCGGCGGCCGCAGGGTGCCGATCTTGCAGCTCGACCACGACGGGACGAGGCTGAGCCGGTTGGTTCGGGTCGACCAGCAGGGCCTGGTCGTGGAACCGGAAGCCCCGCGGCAGCCCTGGCGGGATCCTGACCTGGGGTCAATGCAGTACGCCTGATTGCCGACCATCGAGGGCACGAGGGCGACCTGCAGGGTTGTGTCCCGGGAGGCCCACCATATCCAGCTGCAGCTGGGGCCCCGGACCGGTCAGGTCGATCGGGTTCCCGAACGGATTGCTCTGCGTGTCGACGCCGTAGGCCGACAGGGTCGGCGACCCCCGGACACGTTGGCCAGGGACGCCGTAGCCGACCTGCCAGACCCTGCCCGAGCTGGCTCAGGCTGCTCAGGTCGATCGCGAGCCTGGCCTGGGCGCTGTTGCCTGGAGAACAGGCAGGCCTTCTGCTGTACGCCGCCCCTGAAGCGTTCCCGGGATCCACGTTGGCGGCGTCGAGGAATAGGTTGGCCTCGAGGCTGGGCGCCCCAGGCATAGGTCGAGGTCCGCCTCGTGATCCGGTAGTCGAGGCACAGGGTCTTGTCGTTGACCGTGATCAGGACGTACGGCGAGGTCAGCGGGATCTGCAGTGTGAAGGGCAGGGGGTTGGTAGCCGTTGGCGACGAACGGAGCGGCGGGCCAGTTGAGTCGTGGGGCTGGCCGGCCGTGCCCCAGATCTACCGGTGCTGCCCTCGTTGGCCGCGAAGGTGACCGAGGGCTTGTCGGCCCGGATGCCCGAGGTCGACATGTGGATCGTCAGGTCGGTCGAGCTGATGCATTGCTCGGTGCCGCATCAGCTGTTGCGGCGCATCGCCAGGCCGACGACCTTGGCGGCGCTGACCGGCACCTCCGCCAGGGTGAAGGTGTGAGCTGCACGTGATCGGCACGTTCGGCCGGACGCCTACAGGTCGCTGCCGGCCATGCCGAGCCAGGAGTCGTCGCACGCCTGCGCCTGCGAGCCCCGAGCCCGCGGGCAGGACGAAGTGGGACGTCTGCGCCGCGGCCGCGGCCGGCAGTGCGGCGAGGACGATTGCCGGAGCTGGGACCTGCATGCCCGGACCTCTCCCTGCTACGCGGATGAACCCATCCCCGTGCGGGCCCCCATGCTAACCCGGATCCGGCTGACCTCCTCTCCGAGGCAACGAAGGAAATCCCGCCCCGGAGAAGCGCGCGACCCGGGACGAACTCCGGTCCCACCTGCCACGGGTCGCCCGCGGCCCTGCTACCATGCCTGGCCATGCAGTCCCGGACCTGGCGCCCTGGCGCAGGTCCGCCCATCGACGTCGAGGTAGACCCGTGCGATCGATCCACCTGTCTCGCCGTTCCTGGGCGCCCGCCGCCACCTGCCGGCGCAGTGACATGGGTCGTCGACGCGGCCAACGGCGCCGGGACCGACTTCACCGGCCCGCCGGCGGCGCTGGCCGCGGCCAAGGACGGGGACACGCCGAGGATCCGCAAGGGCTCGCATATCGCCCGGCAAGACCGGCAAGGCGCTGACGCTGCTGGCCGAAGGACGGCGCCGTCGTCCAGAACCCGATGGCCAAGACCCTCGTCGTCGAGGGGTTGCCGGCC
The DNA here is from genome assembly GCA_041398545.1 of Planctomycetota bacterium. Taxonomy (GTDB): domain Bacteria; phylum Planctomycetota; class UBA1135; order UBA1135; genus JAWKUM01. The sequence continues at coordinate 76,952 of JAWKUM010000006.1, forward strand.
GGCCGGACCTTCACGATCGTCGGGCTCGGCTTCGTGACCGGCACCGGCCTGCTCGGCAGCGAGCCGTCGCTCGAGATCACGTCCTGCCAGGCCGGTCCACCTGACGTGGTCGCGTGGTCCTGTCCCAGGTCCACTACTGGTCCAGGTCGGACACGGCCGCGATGGTCACGGTGTCGAACTGCTACTTCCAGCAGGCCTTCTACGCGCAGAGCACGCGGCTCTACGCCCAGCGGACGGTGTTCGACAGCCACAGCTACATGTCCGGCCCGCCGAGCATGGGGCTGTCGCTCTACAAGAGCTACGCCGAGCTGAGCCAGTGCACGGCCAAGGGCAGCGACAACATCGGCCACGCCCCGTCCCTGTCGGCCGTGGTCTGCGCCGAGACCGTGCTGGTCCTGCGCGGGACCTCGGCCAGCCGCTACATCGGCGGCAACTACGCCGGCCAGTTCCAGTCCCCGGCCATCGACGGCAAGGGCACGAGCTGGCTGCACCACGACCCGGCGATCGGGTTCACCGGCAGCCTGACCGGGATGGTCTCGATCACCAAGGCCCCCCTGGCCGCGCTGACGACCCAGGGCGGGGGCCTCGGCACCGCGGTCACGACCGACCTCTGGTCGGCCCCGGGCGACACCTGGCTCCTGTACCTGTCGCTGCCGACCTATCCGCTGCTGTTCGAGCCGTTCGGCGAGTTCGTCCTCGACCTCGGGACCCTGCTCTACGTCGGCGGGGCCTCCAGGGCGCCAGCGGCCACCTGCAGGTCGGCGTCCCGGTCCCGGGCGACCCGGCCCTGCGCGGCCTCCCGGTCATGTTCGCGAGCGGCCCAGCCTCAAGCCCGCTTACACCAACCTCGAGCATCACGGTCCTGCGCTGATCGGGCACCCCCGGCATGGACCTGGACCTCGATGAAACCGAGCCTGCTCCGACGATCTGCGCGGCCCCCGCCCGCCGCCTCCTGCCCGCGCAGCGCACCTGGACCGTGGACGCGAGCTCGGGTCCTGGCAACTGACCCTGCCGACCTTCCCGCTCGCTGCGCTGGCGCCGGGGACTGGGTCCTTGTCCGGGCCGGGACCTACCGGATGGCAAGGCCGACAAGCCGGGGCTGACGATCCTCGGCGAGCCGTTCGCGGTCGTGCAGAGCCTGCTCGCCACGAATCCCCTGGAGGTGTGGCATTCTTACGGCCGAGCTCTGACGATCTCCGGCTCAGTAGTCCTGTGACCCTGACCGGGTCTTCGCGAACAACCTGCCGACCCTGTCGATCAAGGCCTGTTCGGGCCGCGTCTACCTCCACGACGTGGTCGTCACGTCCAAGACGACCCTCTCGATGGAGGTCGATGGAGCACGGCTGGTGACCACCTCGGGCTGCGACTTCATCCCTGCGGTGTTCGTCAAGGACAGCCGCATCGAGGCTCAGACCTGCGACTTCCGCTCCTACGACAACGGCTCCGGGCCCTCGACGCCGGGGCTGAGCCTGTACCGGAGCGTGGCGCAGCTCGCCCGGTGCAAGGTCCGGGGCTCGAGCAATCCGAGCCCGACGCCGGCGTTGATGGGCCTCCGGGCGGATCAGTCGACCGTGGTCCTCCGCGGAGACGGGGCCAGCACCTACGTCGGAGGGATCAGCGGCACCTGGCAGGCACCTGGCCTCCAGGGCACGGCTACGAGCGACCTGTACCTGGACCCGGCCATCGGGATCCAGGGGGGGATCGTCGGCTTCCGGAACGTCCAGGCAGGCCGCCTCCCCTGCCTGACGATCCAGGGTGGGCAGCTCGGTGGGACCATGACGGCCGAGCTGTACGCCCCGGCAGGAGACGGGTTCGTGGTGCTGGTCGGCCTCCCCGGCGACCCCGTCCCATTACCTCCGTTCGGGGAGCTGCTCGTGGACCCGGGTAGCCTGTTCCCGGTCGCGGCCGGCTCCCTCGGGAGCACCGAGCACGTGTTCGTCCGGATGCCTGTCCCACCGTGGCCGGTGCTGCGCGGTCTCGCCGTGTCGTGCCAGACCCTCAGCGGACCGGGCACCATGCTGTGCCTGGGCAATCACGCCGTCACGGTCCTCCGCTGATGGCGGCCGGGCCGGCCGGGGCGGTCCTCCGAGGTGGACCGCGGGCAGATCCTCGGTCCCGGCCCTTGACTGTTCCCCCGGGCACCTAGAATCCGCGCCCGCTCCCGCCCATCATCGCGGGGCCGCGGATGAAGCAGACCCACCAGCTCGAGCTCGAAGTCAACGCCCAGCCCAACGACACGACCTGCGGGCCGACGTGCCTGCACGCCGTGTACCGCTACTTCGGTGACGAGGTCCCGCTCCAGCAGCTCATCGGGCAGATCCGGACCCTGCCCGGCGGGGGGACCCTGGCCGTCGAGCTCGGCTGCCACGCCCTGGCCCGCGGCTACCGGGCCGCGATCTACACCTACAACCTCCAGGTCTTCGACCCGACCTGGTTCGAGCCGGGGGTCGACCTCCCGGCCAAGCTGCGCGAGCAGGAGGCCCTCAAGCAGGACCTCAAGCTGTCGATCGCGACCGAGGCCTACCTGCGCTTCCTCGACGGCGGGGGCGAGCTCCGCTACGACCCCCTCGACGCGCGGCTGATCCGCCGCATCCTGCGCAAGGACCTGCCGATCCTCACCGGCCTCAGCGCGACCTACCTCTACGGCTGCGCCCGCGAGGACGACGTCGACTACCACGACGTCCGCGGCGTCCCCCAGGGCCACTTCGTCGTCGTCTCGGGCTACGACCACGAGGCCAAGCTCGTCCGCGTCGCCGACCCGCAGCACGACAACCCCCTGACCGCGACGCCCTACTACGACGTCGCCATCAGCCAGCTCATCGGCGCGATCTTCCTCGGCATCGTGACCTACGACGCCAACCTCCTCGTCATCGCACCCCGCGGCCGGGGCCCGCGCAGGCTCCCATGACGATCCTCCTCGTCGTCGAGCGGCCCGACAACTGGCCGCTCCAGATCCCCGGCACCGAGGTCGTCCGGGCCCGCGACTACCTGACGAAGCAGCGCTTCGTCGAGCTCGAGCGGGCCAAGGTCTTCAACCTGTGCCGGTCGTACGGCTACCAGAGCGTCGGCTACTACGTGTCGCTCCTGGCCGTGGCCCGCGGCCACCGCGTCATGCCGTCGGTCCAGACCCTGCAGGACCTCCGCCAGGCCTCGCTGGTCCGGCTCGTGTCCTCGGACCTGTCCGATCGCCTGCAGAAGCTCCTCGGCCCGCTCGAGGGCGACCGCTTCCGGCTGTCGATCTACTTCGGCCACAACCTCGCCAAGCGCTACGACGCGATCTGCCAGACCCTGTTCAACCACTTCCCCGCGCCGCTGCTGCGCGCGGAGTTCGTGCGCAACGGCGAGTGGCGGCTGCACTCCCTCCGGCCGGTCGCGTCGAGCGAGATCCCCGACTCGCACCGGGCCTTCGTCATCGAGCAGGCCGAGCGGTTCTTCGCCCGGCCGCGCCTCGTGCGGACGCGGCAGGCCCGCTTCGACCTCGCGATCCTGCTCGACCCCGACGAGGCCGACGCCCCGTCGGACGCCAAGGCGATCCGCCGCTTCGCCAAGGCCGCCGCGAGCCTCGGCATCCGCACGACGACGATCGGCAAGGAGGACTACGGGCGGATCCCCGAGTTCGACGCGCTGTTCGTCCGGGCCACGACCGGCGTCGACCACTACACCTGGCGCTTCGCCCGCCGGGCGGCGGCCGAGGGCCTCGTCGTCATCGACGACCCCGAGTCGATCGTGCGCTGCACCAACAAGGTCTACCTCGCCGAGGTCTTCGAGCGGCACGACATCGCGAGCCCGCGCACGATCATCGTCCACAAGGACAACGCCAAGGGCCTCGGCGGCGAGCTGGGCTTCCCCCTCGTGCTCAAGCAGCCCGACTCGAGCTTCTCGCTCGGCGTCGTCAAGGTCGCCGACGAGAGCGAGCTCGAGCACAAGCTGGCCGAGTTCTTCGCGCGCTCGGAGCTCGTCGTGGCCCAGGAGTACGCCCCGTCCGAGTTCGACTGGCGCATCGGCGTGCTCGACCGGCAGGCGCTGTACGCCTGCAAGTACTACATGGCCCCGGGCCACTGGCAGATCCAGAAGACCGTGGGGGACCGGCAGCGGAGCTACGGCAAGGTCGAGACGATGCCGATCGAGGCCGCGCCCCGGCGCGCCGTGTCCCTGGCCGTCAAGGCGGCCTCGCGGATCGGCGACGGCCTCTACGGCGTCGACCTCAAGCAGTTCGGCAAGCGCTTCGTCGTCATGGAGGTCAACGACAATCCCTCGATCGAGGCCGGCGTGGAGGACAAGGTCCTCGGCGACGAGCTCTACCTCCAGGTCATGCGCTGGTTCCTGACACGGCTCGAGGCACGCGGCCGCAGGGGGGGTGGGGCATGAGCGGACCCCTGCACCTGTTCGAGGGCTACGGCATCGAGCTCGAGTACATGATCGTCGACGCCGACACGCTGTCCGTGCGGCCGATCGCCGACCGCGTGCTCGAGGCCGCCGGCGGCAGCGGCGAGGTCGAGGTCGAGCGGGGGGCCTGGGCCTGGTCCAACGAGCTGGCGCTGCACGTCGTCGAGCTCAAGACCAACGGCCCGGCCCCGGACCTCGCTGGCCTGGCCGCGGGCTTCCAGCAGGAGCTCGCGGCGGTCGAGGCCGTGCTGGCCCCGCTCGGCGCCCGGATCCTGGCGGGGCCGATGCACCCGTGGATGGACCCGCACACGGAGCTCCGGCTCTGGCCCCACGAGAACGACGTCGTCTACCGGACGTACGACCGGATCTTCGACTGCCGCGGGCACGGCTGGGCCAACCTGCAGAGCATGCACGTCAACCTGCCGTTCGCCGACGACGGCGAGTTCGCCCGGCTGCACGCGGCGATCCGGCTCGTGCTCCCGCTGCTGCCGGCGCTGGCCGCCGGTTCCCCTGTCGTCGACGGCCACGCGACCGGCCTGTGCGACAGCCGCCTCGACGTCTACCGCCGCAACCAGGCCCGCGTGCCGCTCGTCAGCGGCCGCGTCGTCCCCGAGCAGGTCTGGGACCGGGCCACGTACGAGGGCGTGCTGCTGCGCTCGATCTACGACCAGATCGCCCCGCTCGACCCCGAGGGCACGCTGCACCACGAGTGGCTCAACTCGCGCGGCTGCATCGCGCGGTTCGACCGGATGGCGCTCGAGATCCGGCTGCTCGACGTGCAGGAGTGCCCGGCCGCCGACCTCGCGATCGCGGCCGCGGTGGTCGCCGTCATCCGCGCCCTGGTCGAGGAGCGGACCGCCTCGCTGGCCACGCAGCAGGGCTTTGCGGTCGACGAGCTGGTCCCCCTGCTCGACGCGACGATCCGCCGGGCGGACGAGGCCGAGCTCGGCGACGAGCGCCTGCTCCGCGCCCTGGGCTGGGACGGCCCGGCCCGGGTCCGCGCCGGCGAGCTCTGGGCGGCGCTGTGCGAGCGCTGGCTCCCGGCCGAGGAGCGCGATCCGGCCTGGGACCCCGCCCTGGCCGCGATCCTCGACCACGGCTGCCTCGCGCGGCGCATCCTGCGCGCGCTCGGGCCGGGCTTCGACCGGCCGCGGCTCGCCGAGGTCTACGCCAGGCTGGCCGACTGCCTGCGCCACGGACGGCCGTTCCTGCCCGATGCGTCCTGAGGTTCTGCTGCTCAGCGCCGAGCACGGCGGCAACCGGATCCCGGCCCGGTGGGCGCACCTGTTCGCGTCCCGGGCCGCGCGGGCCGCGCTCGCCGGTCACCGCGGCTCGGACCCCGGCTCGCTGGCCTTCGCCCGGTTCCTCGCGCGGAGCCTCGGCGCGCCGCTGGTCGCGACGACGACCTCGCGGCTGCTCGTCGAGGTCAATCGCTCTCCGGGTCACCCGCGGCTCTGGTCCGAGTGGACGCGCGACCTCGACCCCGACGACAGGCGGGCGATCCTGGCCGCCCACTACGAGCCGCACCGGCGGGCCGTCGAGGACGGGGTCCGCGCCGCGCTGGCCCGCGCCGCCAGCGTCCTGCACCTGTCGGTGCACAGCTTCGTGCCGGTCCTCGACGGCGTCGCGCGGACGACCGAGGTCGGTCTGCTCTACGACCCGGCCCGCGGGCCCGAGCGCCGGTTCTGTACCGACCTCGCCGCGGCCCTGCGCGTGCTCGGCCCCGAGCTCCGGGTCCACCGCAACCGGCCGTACCGCGGCGCGGCCGACGGCCTGACGACCTGGCTGCGGCGACGCTTCCCGGCCGGCCGGTACCTCGGCGTCGAGCTCGAGCTGCGCCAGGACCTCCTGGCCGCGCCGGCGACCCGCCGGCGGCTCGAGGCCGTGGTCCGCGGGGCGCTCGGCCAGACGCTCGGGCGTTGAGCGCGGATTTGGTTGAAGCCCGGGCCCGACTGGCTCCATCCAGGACGCTCAGCCCACGAACCCGAGGTACCCCTTGATCCACATCCGACGCGCCGAGGACCGTGGCCACGTCGACCACGGCTGGCTCGATGCCCGCCACACCTTCTCGTTCGCCAGCTACCAGGACCCCGAGCACACCGGGTTCCGCGACCTGATCGTCATCAACGAGGACCGGGTCCGGCCCGGGACCGGCTTCGGCACGCACGGCCACCAGGACATGGAGATCCTGACCTGGGTCCTCGAGGGCGGCCTCAGGCACCGGGACAGCATGGGCTCGGAGGGCGTCATCCGCCCGGGCGAGGCCCAGGTCATGTCGGCCGGCAAGGGGATCCGGCACAGCGAGGTCAACGCCTCCGAGCAGGAGTCCGTGCACCTGCTGCAGATCTGGATCCTGCCGCGCCGGCTCGGCAAGGCGCCGTCGTACGACTCGCGCCGCTTCGACGACGCCGAGCTCCGCGACCGGCTCTGCCTCGTCGCCGGCGACTCGGACAAGGGCGAGGCCCTGCCGCTCGACCAGGACGTCGAGGTGCGCATCGGCCGCCTGTCCCCCGGCACCGAGCTCGTGCACGAGCTGGCGCCGGGCCGGCACGCCTGGCTCCAGGTCGCCCGTGGGGGCCTGTGGCTCAACGGCGAGGAGCTCCGGACCGGCGACGGCGCCGCGGTGTCCGGCGAGGACAGGCTCGAGCTCCGGGCCGAGGAGGCCGCGGAGCTCGTGCTGTTCGACCTGCGCTGAGCTCAGGCCAGCAGGCTGCGCAGCATCCAGGCGGTCTTCTCGTGGACCGTCATGCGCTGCGTCAGCAGGTCGGCGGTGACCTCGTCGTTGCCGTCCTCGGCCAGCGGGAACAGGCTGCGCGCGGTCTTGGCCACGGCCTCGTGGCCCTCGCAGACATGGCGGATCATGTCCTGGGCCGCGGGCACGCCCTCGGGGATCTTGACGGTCGCGAGGTTGCCGAAGGCCTTGTACGAGCCCGGGGCCGGGTGGCCGAGGGCACGGATGCGCTCGGCGATCTCGTCGACCGAGCCCCAGAGCTCGGTGTACTGGGCCATGAACATGTCATGGAGGGTCTGGAACATCGGGCCCTCGACGTTCCAGTGGAAGTTGTGGGTCATCAGGTAGAGGCTGTACGTGTCGGCGAGGAGCCGCCCGAGGCCCTCGGCGATCTTCTTGCGCTCGGCCTCCGGGATCCCGATGTCGATCTGCATGAGTCCTCCTCTCGCGGGGGGTGGGTAAGCGGAGAGGATGGGCCGGAAGCCCGGTGTTCCCAAGTCCTCGTCCCTACCTTTTACCCTCGGGCCGGGAGGCGGGCCGGCGAGGCCGGACGATGCGCTGGTGCAGGCCCAGCAGGCGCTGCAGCTCGGCGATCGGCCGTTCATGGTCGTCGACCCTGAGGTCCCGGAACCGGTCGTTGTGGCCGCCGTAGCCGGCGCCCTCCTGGACGACGTAGAGCGCCGCCGACTGCCGGCCGCGGCGGTCGCCCCCGGCGGCCTGGCCCGCGGCCAGCGCGGCGACGAGCCGCTCGGCGAGCTCGCCCTCGGCCGCCTCGAAGGCCTTGGCCATCGCGTCCACGACGGCCTCGCCGGCCAGGATGTTGCCCTGCACGCAGTAGCCGTCCCCGACCCGTGGCCGGCCCAGGCCGAGGCAGCGCTTGCCGGTCCAGGCCGCGCTCCGACCCTTGGCGTCGACGACGCCGAGCTGCCGCCGGTCGCGGTCCGCGTCGGCCGCGACGAGCTTGTCGACGACCTCCTTGGCCGACAGGCCCTCGCGGCACAGCGCCAGGCCCTCGGGGCCGAAGCTCGTGTTGGCCCAGGCCTGGGTCGCGACCGCGCCGGCGCCGGCCTCGGCCCAGGGCACGACGGAGCCGACGGCGAGGAAGCGCGACTGCACGGCGACGCCCCACTGCCCGGCCTCGGGGTCGCAGGCGACGATCGAGAACGTCGCGACGACCGGGGGGTCTCCCGGCAGGGGCTCGCCGCGGGGCGCGGCGCAGGACGGGGCCATGGCGGCGGCGGCGAGCAGGACGGAGAGCCTCAGCATCCGATTCCTCCGGTATGCGCATCAGGACCCGGCACGGTCCCGTCCGCGACAGCGTATCGTCGGGGCGGTCCCTCCGTCCGGGGTGACGGCATGGATGCGAGCGAAGCCATGGTCGAAGAGGTCCTGCGCGACTTCGGCAGGACCCGGTCGATGACCGGCATCGAGGCGCCGTCGGCGGCCGTGCAGCAGGCGCTGGGGTCGGTGCCCCGGGAGCGCTTCGTGCCGAGGGAGCGACGGGCCCAGGCCTGGCACAACCGGCCCGTCGGGATCGGCCAGGGCCAGACGATCTCGCAGCCCTACATCGTCGCCCTGATGACCGAGCTGCTCGGGCCCCTCGCGGGCCGCCGCGTGCTCGAGATCGGGACCGGGTCCGGCTACCAGGCCGCAGTCCTGGCGGCGCTCGGCGCCGAGGTCTGGAGCGTCGAGATCCTGCCCGAGCTCAGCGAGCGCGCCGGCCGGGTCCTGCACGAGCTCGGCGTCGAGGGCGTCCACCTGCGCGTCGGGGACGGGGCCGATGGCTGGCCCGAGGAGGCGCCGTTCGACGGCATCCTCGTGACCTGCGCGGCCCCTCGCGTGCCGCCCGTGCTGCGCGACCAGCTCGCCTCGGGGGGGCGCATGGTCGTCCCCGTCGGCCCCGAGCAGGACGCGACGCTGCTCGTCGTCGAGCGGCTGCCGGACGGCGAGGTCCGCCGCCGGCCGGTGCTGCCGGTCAGCTTCGTGCCGATGACCGGCAGCCTCGGCCGGACCTAGTGGGTCGCGAGCTCGAGCCGGGGCATCAGGTTCCGGTCGATGACCTCGTCCCAGGCGAAGCGACGCGCGGTCTGGCGCCCGGCGCGGCGCATCGCGTCCCGCTCGCGCGGGTCGCGGCGCAGCCGCTCGTAGAGCGCGAGGAACTCGACGGCCTCGCCGCTCTCGAGCACGAGCGCGTTGTGCCCGGCCATGGCGTAGTCCTCGCCGGTCGCCCCGGTGCAGGCGATCCCGCCGACGGCCATGACCTCGAGGCCGACGAGCCCGAAGGGCTCGAAGCTCGAGTTGGCCAGGACCGCGTCCGAGCCGCGGAACAGCACGGCCCGCTCGCTCGGCCCGACGTGGTTGGTCAGGTGCAGGACGTCGACGCCGTCGAGGGCCTCGAACGAGTCGAGCAGGCCGTCGAGGCCGGTCGACTGGGACCGGGTCGCGATCCGCAGGCCCTGGTCCTCCATGGCCTGGAGCACCTCGACGCCGTGCGGCTCGCGGCCGCCGCGCGCGACGAGGAGGGGGTTCCAGCCGGCGTCCTTGAGGCCGGCGACGGTCTCGACGGCTCCCAGCCAGCGCTTGTCGGGGTCCCACCGGGCCATCTTGGTCAGCACCAGCCGGTCCCCGCACAGCCGCCGCATGCGGCCCAGGGCCTTGGGCTCGGCCGGCAGGTACGACTCGGGCCCGAGGCCGTTCGGGATGACCAGGGCCTCGACCCCGTGGCCGCTCAGCTCGTGCTTCATGAACCGGCTGACGGCCGTGATGCGCGCGGCCTTGTCGAGGTCCGACCACGGCACGCGGTCGAAGCCGAAGATGTTGTTCGCGTTCCACAGGATCGCGACCTGCTCGCGCAGGCCGAGCCGGCGGAGCTCGGCGTCGAGCGCGAGCACGGCGCCGACGGTCTGCCACTCCTCGGCCAGGACGACCGAGCGGCCGCCGGCCTCGAGCCAGGGCAGCAGGGACTGCTCGAGCAGGTACGGCGGCAGGGAGCGGGTGTAGTCGGAGGCCTTGGCCTCGTCCCCGTCGTAGCAGCCGTCGGGGTGCCAGGCGCTGATCCACTGGCACCAGCGGTGCAGGTGCAGGCTCCCGCGGCTCTCGTGGCCGGGGTGGGCCGGGTCGCCGACGAACCAGAGGTGGGTCTCGATGCCGCGGTGGCTGAGGGCCTCGCTGAGGCCGAGGATCCGGGTCGCCAGGCCGCCGATCCGGGCGTAGGCGTCGGGGCCCTCGAACGACAGCAGGTGGAACTGCAGGCCGCTGGCGTCGGGGTGACCCTCGTCCTGGGGGACGAGGTCCGCGAGCGTGTAGCGCAGCAGGTCGGGCTGCTTCGCGTCGGCGGTCCCCTTGGGCAGCCAGGGGTCCTTGGTCGACGCGTCGGTCGCGGTCGGGGGCATCGATCCTCCGTGGGAGCGGGTCGGGTTCGGTGGTTCGGCTCGGTGGTCCGGTCGAGGCTCCGGCTCGAAGGGGCCTGGTCCTCGGTCTTCCGGACCCTGTTTGTGACAGGACCGGGCGCGGCAAAAGGAGACGGTGCGGCTTCCTCCTCGCTCCCCCAGCCTCGCCAAATCGATCGGCTTTTTCAAACCTCCCCTTGACCTCCCCTCAACGGTTCCAAGGGCGGTTGGACGACTTCACCGGAAGGCCCCTCCGGTCCTGCCGCGCCGCGGCCCGTCCCGCTCAGGAGCCGCTGACGAAGCGGCTCGTGAGGGTCTTGGACGCGTGGAGGTACATCCCCTCGACGTAGTCCCGGACCATGCGCTCGCTGTGGTACAGCGGCCCGAGGGAGACCATGGCCCGGACCACGCGGTCGAGCCAGTCGCGGGGGATGCCCTCCTCGCGCCCGTCGTAGTACGACGGCACGACCTCCTGCTCGAGCACCTCGAGCAGGGCCGTGGCGTCGCGCCGGTCCTGGATCGTGTGGTCGACGTGGAGCAGGCCCTTGCCGACCCCGAAGCCGTTGCGCGTGTCGTAGGCCTCGTTCCACCAGCCGTCGAGCGTCGAGCAGTTGAGCGTGGCGTTGTACAGGGCCTTCATCCCGCTGGTCCCGCAGGCCTCCATCGGGCGGCGGGGCACGTTGAGCCAGAGGTCGACCCCGGCCAGCATGTGTCGGGTCAGGGCCTTGTCGTAGTTCTCGACGACGACGAGGCGGTTGCGCAGGCGGTCGTCCCGGGCCAGCTCGAACAGGCGGCGCAGCAGGGCCTGACCGGGCTCGTCGGCCGGGTGGGCCTTGCCGGCGACGACGAGCTGGACCGGCCGCTGCGGGTCGCTGATCAGGCGCAGGGCCCGGTCGAGGTCCTCGAACAGCAGCGTCGCCCGCTTGTAGGTCGCGAAGCGCCGCGCGAAGCCGATCGTCAGGACCTCGGGGTCGAGCACCGGGGCCGGGTCGTCCAGGCCGAGCCGCTCGTTGCGCGTGCGGTGGCGGTGCTCGATGTTGCGGAACAGCTTCATCTTGAGCGCGAGCTTGGTCGTCCACAGCAGGTGGCGGTCGACCTCCTCGAAGCCGGCCCAGCACTCCGGCTCGCACAGCCGCTTCTCCCAGTCGTTGCCCAGCGTCTCCTGGTAGATCGGGCGCAGCTCGCGGGCGAGCCAGGTGTCGAGGTGGACGCCGTTGGTGACGTGGCCGAGCGGGACCTCGGAGACCTCGCGCTCGGGCCAGAGGCAGTTCCACATCCGGCGCGACACGAAGCCGTGCAGGGCGCTGACGGCGTTGGCCCGGGTCGAGGTCCGCAGCGCGAGGACCGTCATGCAGAACTCCTCGTTGGGGTCGTGGGGGTCGACCCGGCCGAGGCCGAGGAGCTCGTGGTCGGACAGCTGGAGCCGCTGCTGCAGGGGCCGCAGGAAGTGCAGGGCGAGGTCCGGCGGGAAGCGGTCGTGGCCGGCCGGGACCGGCGTGTGGGTCGTGAACACGACCTTCTCGGCGACGTAGGGCAGGGCCTCGTGGAAGGCCTGCCCGGTCTCCTCCATGCGCTCGGCCACGGCCTCGAGCACGGCGAAGGCCGAGTGGCCTTCGTTGAGGTGGAGGACGCCGGGGTGGATCCCGAGCGCGCAGGGCGCGGCCACCGACGCCGAGGGCCAGCTCCTGCAAGGATGCGCGTCGTCCAGGTCGCCGCCGTAGAGACCGCATCGTCTGCGGGAAGGCCTGGGAATTGCGCTGCTGGTCGACGACGTCGACCAGCAGAATCATGCGCCCGACGCGGGCCTCCCAGATCGGCAGCGTGACCTGCTCGTGGTCGATCTCGAGGGTCACGCTGAGCGGGCCGCCCGCCCAGGCGACACGACCGGGCGGATCGGGGTGCGCTCGGAGTCGAGGTCCTGGTAGACCTCGACCTGGTTTCCGTCGCGGTCGAGCTCCTGCTGGAAGCTGGCCCTGGCGGTAGAGCAGGCGGGCCATGGGTCGGGAGGCCGAGGTCGAGCAGCTCTTGAGGTGGTCCCGGCCAGGACGCCGAGGCCACCGAGTAGATCGGCAGCGACTCGTGGATGCAGAACTCCTTTCGAGGCTGAAATGCCACCGGCGGTGAGGCCCGGGGCCATCCAGTTGGCCCAGGTCATCTACGTCCCGATGTAGTCCTCGAGCTTGCTCGAAGTGCAGGACCTGGGCGATCAGCCCGGCCTCCTGCCCCTTGGCCGCGAGGACCTCCTCGGGCACCTCGTGGAGGAACGCGATCGGGTTGTGTGCTGGACCCGGCGCCAGGGCTCGACGTCGATCTGCCGGAAGAGATCGGTCGAGGGTCGTGGTGCCAGCTCCACCAGGTTGCTGGCCAGGTCGTTCCAGACGGCTACGCAGGTCGATCATCCGGGGCCCTCTCGAGAACAGGCCAATGCCCTTCGGCGGGGATCGACCCGGCGTAAAGCAAAGCTTCAGGGCCCGCCGGAGGCCTTCTCCCGGCGGCTCGAGGCTCGCGAGGTTGACCACTGACCCCGGTCGTCAGGGCCACGTCGGTCGAGAACCCGATGGTCGTGAAGTAGATCGCGCCGGCCTGGGCGGGAACGACAGCGGGCTCATCGGGGTCTACAGGGGATCGGCAGCACGAAGGTGTCGCCGCCGGTCCCGGTCGATGGCCAGGATCAGGTCGGGCTGGACAGAGGCCGCAGCCCTTGCCCCAGAGGGGGATCGGCAGGTTGACCGTCCGCGACCCGATGATCCAGGAAGCGGTGGGTCGGTGAGTGTTGCAGCAGCCCGGCCAGGCCGTGGCGTCCAGGGCCAGGGTGCAGGCCTTGGTGTCGAGCTTGGCGGTCCAGGGTCCGGCGACGTCGTCGACCCGGGGCACGGGAGGTCTGGAAGTTGGTCGTCGAGACGCTCTGGAACGGGCACTGAAGGGCGCTGCCGCGGCCGGGGCCGAGGAGCAGGACCAGGGCGGCGAGGATGCGGCGCATGTGACCTCCTGGGTGCGGGTTCGAGGAGAGTTGAGGCCGGGACATGAACATAGCCCCACGCAACGCGGGTTGCAGGATCGTTTTCCGGTCGGGGCGGAGGCGCAGCGGCTCGATGCTTGCGGCCGGTCCGGCGGAGGCCGAGGATCGGCGGCACATGGAAGCGGAAGGGCGCCGGCGGCATCGGACTCGGCACGGCGGAGCCGGCGGCAGGGCCAACGTCGACGCGACCGGGGTCCATTTCTCGGTCGTCAGCCGGCACGCCCACGCCGTCGAGCTGCTCCTGTTCGACGGGCCCCGACGCCCCATCCCGACCCGCAGCCTGTGGCTGCGGCGCAGACCGGGGATCGGTTCCACGGCCATGTTCCCGGCGTCGGCGCAGGCCAGTGCTACGCCTACCGGGTCCACGGGCCGTGGGAGCCGGACCGCGGCCTGCGCTTCGACCCGAGCCGCCTGCTCGTCGATCGGCCGCCTACGCGATCTGCGAGCTGCGCTGGCGCCCCGACCTGGTCAGCCGCGTCGGGGCCGACCTTGGTCTCGACGAGCGGGCCACGTGCCGCCGCCGCGCTGCCTCGTCGTCCGGGCCGCCCGACCCGGCCGCGCCGCCGCGGCCCCGCCGTGCCGTGGACCGGGCGGTCGTCTACGAGTGCCACGTGCGCTCGCTGACGGCCCGCCACCCGAAGGTGCCGCCCGAGCAGCGCGGGACCTACCTCGCGCTGGCCCACGAGGCCGTGCTCGACCACCCTGCGGGCGCTCGGGGTCACGACCCTCGAGCTGATGCCGGTCCAGCACGCATGCCCGAGCGCCACCCTCGTCGAGCGCGGGATGGCCAACACCTGGAGCTGCGCTTCCGATCGGCTTCTCGACCCCCGACCCGCGCTTCGCCTCCGGCGACGGCGGGGCCCAGGTGCAGGAGTTCCCGCGAGATAGTCCGGCAGCTGCACGCTCGCGGCCTCGAGGTCGTCCTCGACGTCGTCTACAACCACAGCGGCGAGGCGGGTCGGACGGCCGACCCTGTCCCTGCGCGGCTTCGACGACGACCTGCTGTTCGCCGCACCGGCCCGGGCCGGGGTCGCGTACGGGCTCGACCGGCTGCGGCAACGGCCTCGACCTCGGCGACGAGGCCGTGCTCGGCCTCGTGCTCGACTCGATGCGCTGGTGGGTCGAGGGCATGGGCGTCGACGGCTTCCTTCGACCTCGCCGCCAGCCTGATGCGCGCGCAGCCGCGGTACCCAGCCGCTTCGCCGAAGGTATCGCCGCCGACCCGGTGCTGGCAGAGTCAAAAATGGCCGAGCCCTGGGACCTCGGGCCCGACGGCTACCGTCTCGGCCGCGCTTCCCCGATGGCTGGCGCGGGTGGAGCGATACCACTTCCGCGACGACCTGCGCGGGTTCTGGTCGCGGCGAGCCGGGCCTCGTGTCCAGGTCGCGACGCGCCTCGCCGGCAGCAGCGACGTGTTCGCCGGCCGCGGCCCCACGGCCGGGTCAACTACGTCGCCTCCCACGACATCACGCTGCGCGACCACCGACGGCTACGCTGTTTGCTGAGGCCAACGGCGAGGGCAACCGCGACGGCCCGCGTTCGAGCGCAGCCGCAACTTCGTCGCCGAGGGCCGACCCGCGACCCGGCGATCCGCGCGACCGGACCCGCGCGTCCAGCGGCCTCGTCGCCAGCCTCGCCCTCGCCCTCGGCGTGCCGATGCTGCGCATGGGCGACGAGCTCGGACTGACCAGTTCGGCAACAACAACCCCTACTGCCTCGACGGGCCGCTCGTGCAGTGCGACTGGGAAGCTCGACAGCGAGGCCAGGATCTGCTGCGCTTCTTCCGCGAGGCCTTCGCCCTGCGCCGGGCGTGGAGCCGGGCTGTTCGCCGACAGGTTCCTGGAGCCCGGTGGCGACCACGAGCCGGGCGAGGGCCGGGTCCGCTGGCTCGGGCCGGGCGCCGAGATGGAGCGGGAGGACTGGCACCGCCCCGAGCTGCGCTTCCTCGGCATGCCAGCTCGTCCCGGGCTCGCGGTGCGAGGTCCTGCTGCTGCTGAACGGCGGCGAGCACGACCTGGGCTGGCCGCTCCCGCCGCCGAAGGACGGCGGCCGCTGGCCGGGGTCCAGGCTGACAGCGACGGGACCGCGAAGGGTCCGGCCGAGGCCTCGTCCGCTCGCCCACGGCCTCCTCGTCGTCGAGCTCTGTCCGGAGGACCGATGACCAGGCTCCCGGGGTGGACGACGCCGAGCTCGAGGCCCTCCTGTCCGGACGGCACGCGGAGCCCCACCGCGTCCTCGGTCCGCACGCGGTCGACGGCGGCTGGCAGGTGCGGGTCATGGACCCCGCGGCCGTGGGCGGCGAGGTCCGCTGCGCCGACGGCCGCCGGGCCCGGCTCGAGCCGCGCGAGGGCCTGCTCGTCGCCGCGCTCGCGGAGGCGCCCGGCCGCTACGCCCTCGGCCTCGAGGGCGACGGCCGGACCTGGGAGCGGGGCGACCCCTACGCGTTCGGCCCGACGCTCGGCGAGCAGGACCTGGCAAGCCTCATCGGCGGCGGCAAGCACCGGCGGCTGTGGGAGGCGCTCGGGGCCCGCCTCGAGCACGAGGGCGTCGCCGGTTGGTCGTTCACCCTGTGGGCGCCGAATGCGCGCCGCGTCAGCCTCGTCGGCGACTTCTGCGCCTGGGACGGCCGCAGCGCTGCGGGTGCGCGGCGGGTCGGGGTCTGGGAGCTGTTCCTGCCGTGGGAGCTCGAGGGGAGCTTCTACAAATGCGAGCTCCTCGCGGCCGACGGCGCGCTGCTGCTCAGAGCGACCCCATGGCCCGCCAGGCCAGGCTTCCCCCAGGCAACGCGTCGCGCACGTTCGTGTCGCGGCGCGCGCCCTGTGACGGACGACGCCTGGCTCGCGCGCCAGGCCGCCGGCCGAGCCGCGGGCGGAGCCACTGCTGGCCTACAAGGTCCACCTCGAGACCTGGGCGCGCACGCAGGACTGCTGGGACTACCGGCAGCTCGCCGACCTCGTCGCCCACCTGCTCCACTACGGGTTCACCCCACCTCGAGCTCATGCCGGTGCTCGAGCACCCGTTCCCGACTCGTGGGGCTACCAGGTCACCGGCTACTACGCGCCGACGAGCCACTTCGGCGACCCCGACAGGCTACGGGCCCTCGTCGACCGCTGCCACGCGCACGGCCTCCGGCGTGATCCTGGACTGGGTGCCGGCGCACTTCCCGAGACGCCTTCGCCCTGCCGCTTCGACAGCACGGCGCTGTACGAGCACGCCGACCCGCGCCGCGGGCGGCACCCCGACTGGGGCACGGCGATCTTCGACCTGAGCGGCACGAGGTCGCGCAACTTCCTGCTCGCCAACGCCCTCTACTGGCTGCGGGAGTTCCGCCGACGGCCTCCGCGTCGACGCGGTCAACTCGATGCTCGCGACTACAGCCAGGCCCACAGGGAGTGGATCCCCAACCCCCTACGGGCGCGTCGAGGCGATCGACTGTCGCAGGCTCCCGGCCTCGTCCGCGAGGAGGCGCCAGGGGCGATGCTGATCGCCGAAGGGAGTCGACGTCGTTCCCCGGGGTCACGCACCCGCCCGAGCACGGGGGGCTGGGGTTCACGTTCAAGTGGAACATGGGCTGGATGCACGACACGCTGCAGTTCTTCGCCCGCGACCCGGCGTGGCGGCGCTGGCACCAGGACGACCTGACCTTCGCGATGCTGTACGAGGGCGACGAGGCGTTCCTGATGCCGCTGTCGCACGACGAGGTCGTGCACGGCAAGGGCGCGCTGCTGGCCAAGATGCCCGGCGACGTGTGGCAGCGCTTCGCCAACCTGCGCCTGCTCCTCGCGTACCAGTACACCCGGCCGGGCAAGAAGCTGCTGTTCATGGGCACCGAGCTGGCACCGTGGGAGGAGTGGAGCCACGACCAGGCGCTCCTCCAGCCCGACGACTCGGGGCCGCTGCGCCAGGGGTTCCACGGCTTCGTCGCGGCCCTCGGCCGGCTCTACCGCGAGCGCTCCCCGCTGTGGCGGCACGACCACGACGGCCAGGGCTTCGAGTGGATCGACCACCACGACCACGAGAGCTCGGTCCTGTCCTACCTGCGCAAGGACGGCCCGTGGCTCACGGCCGTCGTGCTCAACCTGACCCCGGTCCCGCGCGACGGCTACCGCGTCGGGCTGCCCCGCGGCGGGACCTGGCGGCTGGTCCTCGACAGCGACGCCGAGGCCTGGGGCGGGAGCGGCTACCTCGGCCACGAGCGCTTCGTCGCCGACGGCGTGCCGTGGCACGGGCGGCCCTGCTCGATCCAGGTCGACCTGCCCCCGCTGGCCGCCGTCGTGCTGGAGCCGGTCGGCGATGCCTGAGCGTCCCGAGCTCGCCGCCCTGGCCGGCGCCGTCGGCCTGCTCGAGCGCTGGACCGACGGCCTCGGCCGGCCGGTCGCGGCCGACGACGAGGTCCGCGCGCGCCTCCTCGAGGCGCTCGGCCATCCCTGCGCGAGCGAGGCCGCGGCGCGGGCCTCGCTGGCCGCCCTCGGCGAGCGGGAGGGCCGGAGGCTCGCCCCGCCGACCCTCGTCGTCGAGGACGGCGGAGACCGGCGCGGCTACGTCGACCTGCGCGAGGCCCCGGGCTTCGGCGCCGGCCCCGTCGAGGCCCGCGTGCTGTGCGAGGACGGGAGCGAGCGCCGGCTCCCGGTCGACGGCGCGCGGGTGCCCCTCGACGGCCTGCCGCAGGGCTACCACCGCCTCGTGCTCGCGCGGGGAGGGCTGACCGAGGAGGCCGACCTCATCGTCGCGCCCGCGACCTGCCCGGACCCCGACGCCAGCCTGCGGCCGTCCCGCACCCGCGGCCTGATGGTCAACCTGTACACGCTACGTAGCGCGCGCGGCACCGGCCACGGGGACCTCGGCGACCTCCGCGCCGTGCTCGACCGCGCGGCGGGCGCCGGCCTCGACTACGTCGCGCTCAACCCGCTGCACTGGCTGTCGCTCGACGGCGGCCAGGACTGCCCGTACCAGCCGTCGTCGCGGCTGTGGCTCGACCCGCTGTACCTCGAGCTCGAGGCCGTGCCCGAGCTGGCCGGCTTCGCGCCCGAGCGGATGCCGGCCGCGTGGCGCGCCGAGCTCGCGGCCCTGCGCGCGGCCGAGCTGCTCGACCGCCGGCGCATCGCGGCGCTCCGGCTGCCGCTGCTGCGGGCGGCCCACCAGTTCTTCCGCGCGCAGCACGAGGGGACCGACAGCGAGCGCGGCCGGGCCCACGCGGCCTTCGTCGCGCGGGAGGGGACGCTGCTCGGCGAGCACGAGGTCTTCGAGCAGTGCGCGCGGGAGTTCGAGACGGCCGACACGACGAGCTGGCCGGACGGGGCGCCGCGCGACGGCGAGGTCGGCCGGGGCCTCCACTGCTCCCCGGGGCAGTCGGGTCGGGGCCTGTACTCGCTGCACCAGGTCGGGCTCGGGGACGTCGCGACGGCCGGCTTCTATGCCTGGCTGCAGTTCGAGCTCGACCGCCAGCTCGGCGAGGTCGCCGCGCGGGCCGCGCGGCTCGGCATGCGCCCGGGGCTGCAGATCGACCTCGCCGTCGGCTGCCGCAAGCACGGCGAGGAGACGTGGACGCGGCCGGGCCTGTACGTCGACGGCGTCGGCCTCGGCGCGCCGCCCGACCCGCTCAACCCGCGCGGCCAGGACTGGGGGCTCGCGGCCATGGACCCCTGGCGCCTGCGCCGCGACGGCTGGCGCCACTGGCGCGACCTCGTCCGCCGCAACCTCCGGCACGCCGGCATGCTGCGGCTCGACCACGTCATGGGCCTGACCCGGCAGTACTGGGTCCCGGACGGCCTCGGCCCCGAGCGCGGGGGCTACCTGCGCTTCCCGGCCGACATCCTGCTCGGCGTGCTCCGGCTCGAGGCCGCGCGGGCCGGCCGCCTCGTCTTCGGCGAGGACCTGGGCACGCTGCCCGAGGGCTTCCGCGACGAGCTCCGTCGCGAGCGCCTGCTCGGCTCGCGGGTGTACTGCTTCGAGCGTCGCGGGGACGACGGCTTCCCGCCGCCGGCGGAGCTCCACGGGGAGTTCCAGCTCAGCTTCGCGACCCACGACCTGCCGACGTGGCGCGAGTGGTGGGCCGGCCGCGACCTCGCGCGCCGGGCCGCCGGTGGCATGTTCGCCGCCGGCGAGCTCGAGGCGCAGCAGGCGCTGCGCGCGCGCGAGCGGCACGACCTCGTCGCGCGGCTGGTCGCCGAGGGCCTGTGGTCGGAGGGCGCCGCGCCGGCCTCGGCCGACGCCCTGCTGGCCCCGATGCACGCCCTGCTGCAGCGGAGCCCGGCGCGGCTGGTCGCCTTCGCCCTCGACGACCTCGGCGGCGAGGACGAGTCGATCAACCTGCCGGGGACGGTCGGCGCGCGGCTGTGGCGGCGGCGCATGGAGGTCCCGGTCGAGGAGGTCCCGCTGTCCGCCGTGCCCCCGCGCGCGGAGGCCGGGGACCGCGCGTGACCGGGCGGCCCCGGGCCGGCCTCAGGTCAGCAGGCGGCCGGGGGAGTAGTAGTGGTGGGCGTCGGCCGGGATCCCGAGGTGCAGGATGCGCGCGCCGGTGCCGCCGACCGGGTTGACGCTCTTGCCGATGACGACGCCGGACTCGGGGGCCTCGTACTCGCGCACGACGTCCCCGAACACGTTGCGCAGCCGGGCCACGACCTCGCCCTCGCGGACCTGCGCGGTCAGGGTCGGGTGGACGTCGAGCAGCCCGCCGAGGTCGGTGTAGAGCCAGAAGCTGCGCTGGCACAGGACCGGGTCGCGGCCGCGGGCCGGCCGCGGCGCGGACGTCATGTCGAAGTCGCCCATGACGCGCCGGATGCCGAGCAGCGATGAGCGGATGTAGTCGGACTGGAAGCTCTGGGGGTTGCCGATCTCGAAGGTCACGGCCGGGATCCCGAGCTCGGACGCCGCGGCCCGGAGCGTGCCGTCGGAGGCGGCGTTGTGCAGCATGATCTGGGGTTGCAGCAGGCGCGCCATGCGGGCCGCGGTCGGGTCGCCGGTGTCGACGCGCACGTACAGGGAGTTGATCCGGCCGAAGCTCGCGGTGTGGAGGTCGATCAGCATGTCGAAGCGGCTGATCGCGCGCTCGATCAGGCGGTGGGCGTAGACCTCGGACTCCGAGCCGTTGGGCCGGCCGGGCATGATGTCGTTGAGGTCGGTCCCGTCCTGGAACTCGCGCCGGTGGAGCCTGAAGCCGGGCACGTTGGCGATCAGGATCGCGACGACGGTGCCCCGGAGGGGGTTCTTGGTCACCCACTCGAACAGGCGGTGCAGGACCGGGATCCCGTTCAACTCGTTGCCGTGCACCGCGGCGGTCAGCCCGAACACCGGCCCGTCGCCGCGCCCGCGGGCGACCAGGACGGGGACGTAGACCGGCAGCCCGGCCGCGTCCTCGACGAGGTCGAGGAGCAGGGGGGTGACGCTGCCCTTGGGCAGGTCCGCGAATTCCAGGGTTCTGACGACCTCGGGCTTCCTCATCGGCGGAGCTTCCCAGCCGGGCTCCGGAGGGGTAATACAACGCCCCCGACGACGGCGCCAGCGCAGGAACGGGACATGCACCGGACGATCACAGCCGAGGACCTCGGCCGGCTCCACGCGGAGCGGGTCCCGCCCGACTCCTTCGACCCGGGGCGGCACTACTACCCCAAGGTGCTGAACGCCCAGGTGCACTCGATGGTCGCGTTCTTCTTCCGCATGACGCGCGACCAGATCGTCAACCGCTACCGACCTCCACCCGGGCGTCGACCCGGCGGCCCTGGAGGGCTTCCTGTCCGGCGTCAACAAGCACCTGCACTGGGGCGGGGCGGACCTGTTCTACACGACGACCTCGACCGGCGTCCGCCGCATGGTCGTGCTCGAGGTCAACTCCTGCCCGTCGGGCAACAAGTCGATGCCGTTCCTCGAGGACGGCGAGGAGCAGGGCGGCTACCGGCGCCTGCTCACGCACTCGTTCCTGCCGCTGCTCGAGCGCCGCCGCAACCTGCCCAAGGGCGGGCTCGCCGTGCTCTACGACAAGAACTTCCAGGAGGCCTCCGGCTGCGCGGCGGTCCTCGCCGACCTGACCGGCGAGGACGTCCTGCTCGCGCCCCTGCCCGACGACGCGCCCGAGTGCCCCGTCCGCTTCGACGAGGGCCTGCTCGAGGTCCGCGACGAGGAGGGGGACTGGCGGCCGATCCGCGCGGCGTTCCGCTACGTGACCCGCCGGCCCTGGCACCGGATCCCGGTCCGCACCAGGACCTTCGTCTACAACCCGGTCATCGGCTGCCTCGCCGGCGGCCGCAACAAGATCCTCGCGTCCAAGGCCTACGAGTTCCTCAACGCCGAGCACCAGCACAAGGGGCTCTCGATCCGCAGCCCGGAGACGGTCCGCGACGTCGGCTACGAGGAGATCCCGTTCTGGGTCCAGCGCTTCGGCGGCTACGCGGTCGTCAAGAACCCGTACAGCAACTCGGGCCAGGGCGTGTGGACCCTGACGAGCGAGGCGGACCTCGAGGCGTTCCTGGCCCTCGAGCACGTCTACGACCGGTTCCTGGTCCAGGCCCTGATCGGCAACTCGGGGTGGACGGCGGAGCACAAGGGCTCGCGCTACTTCCACGTCGGCACGATGCCGGACCGCCAGGGGCGCATCTTCGTCGCCGACATCCGGCTCATGGTCTGCAACGGCCCCGACGGCTTCAAGCCTGTGGCGATCTACGCCCGCCGCGCGCGCGAGCCGCTGTCGTCCGACCCCCAGGCCACGTCGGCCTGGGACATGCTCGGCACCAACCTCAGCGAGCGGGACGCGGGGGGCGGCTGGAACGCCGACACCGACCGGCTGATGATCATGGACCGGCGCGACTTCAACCGCCTCGGCCTGGGGCCGGACGACCTCGTCGAGGCCTACGTGCAGACGGTCCTGGCCGTGACCGCGATCGACCGGCTCGCCGAGTCGCTGACCGGGGCCCGCGGCGGGCTGCGCAGCCGGTTGTTCCGGTCCATGAACGACGACCGCGTGCTGTTCGACGAGATCCTCCGCTGAGGCCCCCGGGGCCCGCTGTCGCAGAACGCGACACTCCCGCCGACCCCGCCCGCGACGAGGGGCGAGGTCCGCCGGTTGGGGTCGGGTCACCGCGCCCGCCCTGCCGATGAGCGGAGAGGGTCCCTCGACCATGGAGCCGGATGAAGGTCCGCACCAAGTCCGCACTGTCGACCGGCGTGCTGCTGCTGCTCGTCCTCGCGATCGGGGACTTCGGCCGGCGCAGCTACATGGCCGCGTTCCGTGAGCTGGAGCAGCCCCTGACCCGGCTCGAGGAGGCGCGCCTGACCGCGCGCCGGCTCGACGCCGCGTTCCGGCAGGAGGTGTCGGCCTGGAAGGACGCGATGCTCCGCGCCGGCGACAAGGACGAGCACGCCCGCGCCGCGCTGGAGCTCGTGCGGCAGCAGGGCCGCGTCACGGCCCTGCTCGGGACCCTGGCCGGTATGGTCGAGCACGAGCAGGAGGCCCGACGCCTCGTCGACGCGCTCCGCCGCGCCCACGAGGCGTACGGCGCGGTCCTGGCCGAGGCCGGCCAGCTCGTCGACCCCGGGCGCGCCAGCGGGCACGCCCTGGCCGAGGAGCGGTCGCGCGGCCACGAGGTCGCGACCTCGGGGCTGCTCGAGGAGCTCGTGGGCGAGCTCGAGCAGCGGATCGGGCTCGGCCGGCTCGCGCGCGACGAGCAGCTCGGGCGTCACGAGCTGTGGACCTTCGCGGTCCTGGCCCTCGTCGTCCTCGGGCTCGGGGCCGGCTGGCTGCTGCTGTTCGACCGCCAGGTGACGCGGCCGGTGCTCGAGGCCAAGGAGATGGCGACCCGGATCGCCCAGGGCCGGTTCCAGGGCCGGGTCAAGGTCGAGGGCGGGGACGACCTCAGCATGCTTCCTGCGCTCGCTGCAGGACATGCAGCAGGCGCTCGACTCCCGGACGCGGGAGCTGGTCCGGCGCGGGACACCGCGGCCGAGGCCAACAAGGCCAAGACCCAGTTCCTGCGCCGGATGAGCCACGAGATGCGCACCCCCCTCGTCGGCGTGCTCGGCAACGCGGAGCTGCTGCTGACGACGTGCCTCGAGCCCGACCAGCGGGACTTCGTCGAGACGATGGCCCTGTCGGGGCGCCACCTCGTCTCGCTGATCGAGGACCTGCTCGACTTCGCCCAGGTCGACACCGACGAGTTCGAGCTCACGCGGGACGACGTCGACGTGCGCGAGCTCGTCGGCGGGGCGGTCGAACCGATGGTCGAGCAGGCCCACGTGCGCGGACTCGAGCTCGGCTGCATGGTCGAGGACTCCGTGCCGCGCCGCGTCGTCGGCGACGAGCGCCGCATCCGCCAGGTCCTGGCCAAGCTGCTGTCCAACGCGCTCAAGTTCACCGAGCGGGGCGGGATCCTGGTCACGGTCGGGACGACCGCCCTGGACGCCACGGCCTGCACGCTGAGGATCACCGTGCGCGACACGGGCAAGGGCCTGGACGACCGGACCAAGGCCAGGGTGTTCCGGGCCTTCGAGCAGGCCGACGTGTCGGTCACGCGCAGCCATGGCGGGCTCGGCCTCGGCCTGACGATCGCCCGGCGCCTCGTCGACCGCATGGAGGGCCGGCTCGGCTTCGAGACCAGGGTCGGCAAGGGCTCCGCGTTCTGGTTCGAGCTCGACCTGCCGGTCGTCCAGGGGGACGGCGCCGCGGCGGACGCGGGCGACGCCCTCGTCGGGGCCCGCGTGCTCGGCGTCAGCGACACCAAGGTCGGGCGGCTGATCCTCGGCCGCCAGATCGAGATCCTCCAGCTCGAGGCGACCTGGGTCGAGGACGTCGAGGCCGCCGAACGGGCCCTGCGCGAGGCCGCGGACGAGGGGACCCCGTACCACGTCGTGCTCCTCGACCTGCAGGAGGCGGCCAGGGCCCTGCCGCTGCTCGAGCGGTCCGCCCGCGACATCGCGCTGGCGGACAACCGCTGGGTGCTGATGACCTCGCCGCTCGAGACGCAGGAGCGCGGCCGGGCGTTCGCGCTCGGGCTCGAGAGCGTGCTGATCAAGCCCGTCCGGGAGTACCGGCTGCAGGAGGCCCTGCGGCGGGAGGTCCTGAGCTGGGGCATCTCGGCCGCTGCGGCGGCCGCCGGCGAGGACGGCGGGCGCGCCGGCGCGGGCCGGCGGACGAGGGTGCTGCTCGTCGACGACAACAAGGTCAACCAGCGCGTCGGGCAGCGCATGCTCGAGAAGGTCGGCTGCCTCGTCGAGCTCGCCGAGGACGGCCAGCAGGCCGTCGAGCGCGTGCGCGAGGCGGGCTACGACCTGATCCTGATGGACTGCCACATGCCGGTGCTCGACGGCTACCAGGCGACGATGCAGATCCGCGCCCTCGAGCCCTCGTTGGAGCGCCGCCACCGGATCGTCGCGATGACCGCCGACGGCATCCAGGGCACGCGGGAGACCTGCATCGCGGCCGGGATGGACGACTACGCGCTCAAGCCGCTCCAGCGCAAGGAGCTCGACTCGCTGCTGGCGCGCTGGCTCGCGCTCGAGCCGGGCCGGGCCACGGACGAGGCCGCGGCCCCGGCGACCGACGGGGACGTGCCCGTCCCCGCCGACGCCGGCTGAGGCGCTATCGTCGGGTCCTCCCGCGGCCCGGAGGACCCCGGCCATGCGCTGCTTCCTCGCCCTGAGCCCCGACCCCGACGCCACCGCCCGCATCGCCGCCATGCTCGAACGCCTCGGGCGCATGCGCGGCCGCGTGCGCTGGGTCGAGCCCGCCCAGGTCCACCTCACGCTGCAGTTCCTCGGCGAGGTCGCCGAGGACGCCCTGCCGGACCTGGTCGCCGCCCTCGGGATGCTGCCCCCGCGCGCGCCGCTGGCGCTGTCCCTCGACGGGACCGGGCGCTTCCCGCCGCGCGGCGCGGCGCGGGTCCTGTGGCTCGGGCTCGGCGGCGAGCTCGACCGGCTGCAGGCCCTCGTCGACGACGTCGCGGCCTGCTGCGAGGCCGTGGGCTTCCCGCGCGAGCGCCGGCCGTTCCGGCCGCACATGACGCTCGGGCGGGTCAAGGGGCCGGAGGGCCTCGACCGGATCGTCGGCGAGCTCGAGCGCCTGGGCCGCGAGCTCGGGCCCGGGCTCACGCCGATCGACCGCGTCCGGCTGCTCGAGAGCAGGCTCGGTCCGTCCGGCGCGCGCTACACCGAGGTCGCGGCCTTCCCGCTTGCCGGCACGGGCTGAGCCGCGTCCTGCCCGAGCGCCTCCCTGGCCAGGGACGGGAGCTCGTCGCGGTGGGTCCGCCACCAGGCCTCGGCGTCGGCGGCGGACCAGGCCGGGACGGCGAGGGCGGCGAGCTCGGCCGCGACGGCGGCCGCCGAGGGCGGGCGCGCATCCGGGTCCTTGGCCAGCAGCCGGGCGACGAGGTCGACGAGGGCGGGGGGCAGCGCGAGGTCCTCGATCGCGTCGAGGCGGGCCGGCTCGTCCTCGACGATCCGCGTGCAGATCTCGACGCTCGTCGTGCCCGGGAACGGCTGGGACCCCGACAGCAGGTTGAACGCGATCGTCCCGAGCGAGTAGAGGTCGGTGCGCGCGTCGACGCGGGACGGGTCCAGCAGGCGCTCGGGCGCGATGTACATCGGCGTGCCCGCCAGCTGCTCGGGGGCGGTGCGCTCGACGTCCGAGGTCAGCTGCTTGACGAGGCCGAAGTCGAGGACCTTGACCACGTCGAAGCGCCCGCCGCGCTCGCACAGCATCAGGTTCTGCGGCTTGAGGTCGCGGTGGATCAGGCCCTTTGCGTGGGCCTCGGCCAGCGATGCGCAGACCTGGCCCAGGAGGTGCACGGTCCGACCCGGCGGGACCCGGCCCTCGAGCCGCAGGAGCTCGAACAGCGTCAGGCCCGGCAGGTACTCCATCGCGTAGTAGAAGGTCCCGCTCCGCGTCGTCCCGAAGTCGTAGATCTCGATCGTGTTCGGGTGGGTCAGCGTGCTCGTCAGCCGGACCTCGCGCTCGAAGCGCCGGAGCGTCTCGGCGTTGACGACGTCGGCCTTGAGCAGCTTGATCGCCGTCGGGCGTTGCAGGAGCCGGTGGTCGGCCAGCCAGACCTCGCCGAGCCCGCCCTCGCCGATCCTGCGCAGCAGGGTGTAGGGGCCGATCTGCTCGGCGGCCTCGACGCGGCGCTCCAGCTTCAGGATCGACCACGACGAGGTCACGATGAAGCCGACGGCGACGACCAGCAGGGCGAACAGGATCAGGAAGCTGCGCTCGAGGCTGGCCAGTGGCGCGTACGCCTCGCCGAGGTCCTGCTCGGTCGCGATGCCGAAGCCGAGGTCGCCGAGCCAGGTCCAGGCGCCGGCGACCGGGACGCCGCGGTAGTCGCGGTAGCCGTCGACGTCGGCGTCGAGCACGTCGCGGTGGGCCAGGGCCGCGCGCAGCATGTGGGTCTTGGGGCGGGCGGCGAGGTCCGCCGGCAGGGCTTCGCCGGGCCGGAGCTCGCGGCCCGGGTCCAGGAGCCGGACCCGGAGGATCGCCGTGGTCCCGTCGCCGTCGGGCACGAGCCCGACCGCGCGCAGCCGGTCCAGGAAGCGGCTCTCGGACAGCATGTAGCCGCGCTCGTCGAACGCGTAGGTCTCGCCGGTCGCGCCGAGCCGGGCCGTGTCGAGGATCGGCGTGAAGGCCCGGGCGGGGTCGAGGGCGAGCACGAGCACGGCGACGATGCGGCCGCCCTGGTCGGCGACCGGGGACCAGGCGCTGAGCACGACGCGGTCGAGCGCGCCGCGGGCGCGGGGGCGCTCGACCGGCAGCGGCGGCGTCAGGAAGGCCTCGCCGCCGAACGCGCGCTCGAGCCAGCCGAGGAGCCGGGCCGGCACGCGCTGGCCGGGGCGGATCCGCTCGTCGACACCGGCGTCGGGCGCCCCGCGCTCGCCGAGGGCCAGCAGCAGGCCGGCGCGGTCGGCGAGGTACCAGCCGAGCAGGTCGTCGGTCTGGAACGAGGAGTCGAGGTCGCGGTGGGCCAGGGCGTTGCCGGCCGCGGCCTCGAGCTCGCGGGCCAGCGCGGCGGGGTCGCGCCCGTCGGAGCGGTCGACGGCGCAGAGGCCCTCGGCCGCGGCGACGACGTCCGGGTCGCGGGCCAGCACGCGGACGCGCTCGCGCTCGTCCTCGAAGTGCAGGCGGACCGCCCTGAGCGTCTGCTCGAGCGAGGTCACGAGCTGGGCGCGGACAGAGTGGCCGAGCGACGCGGCGACGCGCGCGTGGATCCACAGGCCGACCCCGACCAGGACCAGGGTCGCGACGACGGTCAGGACCTTGAGCCGCCGCCCCCGGCGCAGCAGGGTCCGGCCCTCGTCCTCGGCCAGCGACATACGGAGCTCGGCCGTCTCGCCGCCGCGCGGCGGCCGCGGCGGGCCCTCGGCGGCCAGGATCGTCTCGGGGCGGTCGTGGCGGAGCAGCGACTCGACCTCCCGGCGCAGGTCGGGGTCATCCGCGCAGGCCTCGACGAGGAAGCGCTCGCGGCGCTCCTCGGGCAGCTCCCTGGCCGCCCGGAACAGGTCCTTGACCCGGGCCCAGCGCTCGGGGTTCACGAGGCCTCGGTCCCGTCCTCGCCGGCGTCGAGCTCGCGCCTGAGCCAGGCCCGGACGACCGTCCAGTCGGCCTCGACCGTGCGCTTGGACACTCCGAGGACCTCGGCCACCTCCTCGACGGTCAGGCCGCCGAAGAAGCGCAGCTCGACGATGCGCGCCTGCCGCTCGTCGAGGCCCTCGAGCTTCTCGAGCGCCTCGTGCAGGGCGAGCAGGTCCTCGTCCCGCTCCGGGCTCAGCGCGACGCCCTCGTCGAGCTCGACGCGGGACCGGTCGCCGCCGCGCTTGAGCCGCTTGCGGCGCCGCGCGTGGTCGACCAGGATCCGCCGCATCGCCTTGGCGCCGATCGCGAAGAAGTGCGTCCGGCCCTTCCAGTCGACGCGGTCCTGGTCGACGAGCTTGAGGAAGACCTCGTGGACGAGGGCCGTGGGCTGCAGCGTGATGCCCTTGGGCTCCTTGGCCAGCTGCCGCTCGGCGAGGGCGTGGAACTCGTCGTAGAGGAGCGGCATCAGCTCCTCGGCGTTGGGGCTCCGTCCGGCGCTGACGTCCTGCAGGACCTGGGTCGCGTCGGGTCTGGGTCGGTCGCTCATGCCGGTCGCGCCTCGTCGGGCATGCGGGAGATCCTTCGTGGGCCCCCCGACCCTGTCAAGCAGCGGCCCCGGCGGGCGGGGCGGCGGCGTCCGGGCCGGGCGCCGGGCCGGGGCTCAGGACACCGGCGCGTGGAAGCCGCACAGCCGCATCGCGAGGACGGCGGCCGAGAAGCCGACGACGCGGTCGAGGGTCGACGTCGCCGAGAAGCGCCAAGGGAAGGCCATCCAGTTGCTCAGCGGGAAGTTGCCCGAGGCGCCGACGAAGACGGCGGCGCCGAGCGCCAGCAGCAGGGAGTGGGTCGTTCCGTAGCCGATCGTCGGCAGGGCGAGGGCGAGCAGCAGCGACAGGCCGAGCGCCTCGAGCACGTTGCCGAGCAGGCCCTGGACGAGCGTCCGCGGACCCATGCCGCAGGCGCCGTCCGTGCGCAGGATGAGCGCGTTGGGGCCGGCCTTCCACCGCTCCTGCAGGGCCGGGTCCTTCATGCCCTGCGGGAACTCGGACATGAACGGGACCATGTACATCACCCTGCGCGGGGGCAGGTCGGCCAGCGCGGGCTCGAGCGCGGCCCGGTTGGGCGTGGCCGCGAAGTCGGCCCGGTGGTGCGGCAGCACCATCCAGCACACCGCGTACCAGAAGAACAGCACGACGCCGCCGATGCCGGCGCCGAGCAGGATGGAGCTCCAGTCCAGGGTGGCCATGCGGCAGGTTGTAGGAGGCCCCGGGGGCCTCCTGCAACCACCCCGGGCGGGAAGCTCAGAACTCCCAGCCGAACAGGAGCGTGAACTTGGCGTCCGGGGAGTCGTCGGTCAGGCCGGCGAGCGCGGAGAAGTCGAAGTGGCAGTTGGGCCGGAGCCGGTACTGCATCGTCGGCCCGAGGAGGAGCTCCTCGGTGTAGTTGCCGCGGTCGGCCGCGACGTCGGCCAGGGCGCCCTTGACCTCGGCGCCGAGCGACCACTTCTCGTCGATCATCGTGTGGCTGACGCCGCCCGTGATCTCGTAGACGTTCTCGCGCGCGCCGCCGGTCTCGGTCTCGAACACGAGGTTGCTGCCCCAGTGCCAGCCCTCGGAGATCTCGCCGCCGAACAGGAGCTTGGCCTCGATGCCGTCGGGGGCCTCGCTCTTGGCGGCCCACTCGAGGTAGAGCGTCGGGTTGCCCCAGATCTTGTCCCAGTCGGCGAGGGCCCAGCGGACCTCGACCTTCTGCTCGTCGAACTGCATCGTGCCCTGGTTGCCGTCCTGGTGGGCGACGAGGTAGAGGTCGAGCTGGAACCGGTTGGGCAGGCCGAACTCGAACTCGACCTGGGTCTTGGTCTCGGTCTTGCCGTTGGAGTCGATCTCGGGCTGGACCCAGAACTCGAACTCGCAGGACCCCTCGGGCCGCACGTACAGGCGGGTCTCGGTGAACAGGCGTCGGGTCGTCCACTCGGGCTGCTGATAGCTCCCGACGCGGTCCTCCTCGCGGAGGTCGGAGACCCTCGTCCTGCGGCCCTCGACGACGACGGGCTCGCCCTGGCGGTCCTCGGGGGGCCGTTGCTTGTCAGCGGGGTTGACGACCTGGGCCGTCAGGGTCGCGGTAGGGATGAGGAGGGAGAGGAGGAAGATGAGGGAAGGCGGCTTGTGCATGGGCGCGGGCCAACGGCGAACGGATCGCAGGGGTTCAGTCGTGTGGGAGCGCTTTTACAGCGTGGTCAGCGCGTGACCAGCAGGACCGTGCCCGCGGTCGCCACGAAGGTGCCGACGAAGCCGGCGAGGCCCGGGCGCTCACCGTGCGCGAGCCAGGCGATCGGGATGACGAGCACCGGGGCGAGGGCCAGGAGGGCGGCCGCGACCCCGGCCTCCTGGTCGACGACCGCGACCATCGACAGGAACACGCCGGTCGTGGGACCGAGCAGGACGGCGAAGCCCAGCGCCTGCACGGCCTGGGCCCTCGGTCCGGTCGGCGCGCGGCGGCGCCGCATCGCGACCAGGGACCACGGCAGCACGAAGGCCAGCGCCGCGAGCATGCGCAGCATCGTCACCGACAGCGGGTCGGGGCGGCCGCCGGTCGTGGTCTCCAGCCGGAACGCGGCCCGGGCGAGGACCAGCCCCCCGGCCTGGCCGAGCCCGCCGAGCAGGCCGCTCAGGACCGCGAGCCGGCGCTGGCCGGGCTCCGCCGGCAGCGCGCCCACGGCCCGGCGGTCGAGCACGACGACGACGACGCCGAGGCTGACCGCGACGATGCCGGCGAGGGCCCGCGGCCCGGCCCGCTCGTCGAGGGCGACGAAGCCGAGGGCCGCGGCCTGCATCGGTGCGGTGGCCATCAGCAGGCTGCCGACGCGGGCGCCGAGGACCGAGATCGAGTGGAAGTAGAAGAAGTCGCCGAGCGCGAGGCCGACGAGCCCCGACGAGACGATGAGGGCGAGGTGCCGCCCGGTCAGCCCCGCGGGCAGCGGCGTCCGGTGCCAGGCGGCGTGCGCGGCGACGAGCACGAGGGAGGCGAGCAGGATCCGGAGGCCGTTGGTCCGGAACGGGCCGAGGCGCCGGCTCGCGAACGCGAACAGCAGGGACGACACGGCCCAGACCATCGAGGCCCCGAGCGCGGCCAGCTCGGCCGACCCGATCCCCTGTCCTGGGCCGACCAGCGGACCGCTGCTATCCTGCAAGCCGTTCCTCCCTGCTCCGGGGCTCCATGGGTGAACACAACGTAGAGACCGGCTTCGACGAGGAGAAGCTCCGGCGCTTCAGCCGCGCCCTCCTGTCCGACCTGCGCGCCCTCGAGACCATGCTCGAGCAGGGTCGGATCGAGCACGGCCGGCGGCGCATCGGGGCCGAGCAGGAGATGTTCCTCGTGGACGACCGGGGCCGGCCGTCGCCCTGCGCCCTCGAGATGCTCGACTGGATCGGGGACCCGCGCTTCACGACCGAGCTCGCGCGGTTCAACCTCGAGGCCAACCTGACCCCGCAGCCGTTCGGCGGCTCCTGCCTGCGCGACCTCGAGGAGGAGGTCACCGAGCTCCTGGCGCGGGCCACCGACGCGGCCTCGGTCCAGGGCAGCCACGTGCTGCTGACGGGGATCCTGCCGACGCTCCTGCAGGGCGACCTCGGCTTCGACAACATGACGCCCAACCCTCGGTACTTCATGTTGAACGACGCCATGGTCCGCGCCCGCAACGGCGCGTTCGAGTTCTCGATCAAGGGCGTCGACGAGCTCGTGGCCACGCACGACAACGTCATGCTCGAGGCGTGCAACACGAGCTTCCAGCTCCACTTCCAGGTCGGGGCCGAGGAGTTCGCCCGGCTCTACAACCTCGCCCAGGCGATCACGGCCCCGGTCCTCGCCTGCGCGGTCAACTCGCCGGTCCTCCTCGGCCGGCGGCTGTGGCACGAGACGCGCGTCGCGCTGTTCCAGCAGAGCGTCGACACCCGCAGCCAGCTCCACCACCAGCGCGGCCAGCGGTCGCGCGTGCACTTCGGGGACCACTGGCTCGAGGGCAGCGTCGCCGACCTGTTCCGCGAGGACATCGCGCGGTTCCGGATCATGATCGGGGCGGACATCGAGGAGGACAGCGAGCTCGCCCTGGCCGAGGGCCGGCTGCCGGAGCTCCGGGCCCTGCGCCTGCACAACGGCACGATCTACCGCTGGAACCGGCCGTGCTTCGGCATGCACGAGGGGCACGCCCACCTGCGCATCGAGAACCGCGTGCTGCCGGCCGGCCCGACGGTGCTCGACGAGATCGCCAACGCGGCCCTGTTCTACGGCCTCATGGCGGCCCTGTCCGAGGACCACCCCGACATCACCGAGGACCTCGACTTCGACGACGCCAAGGCCAACTTCGTCGCCGCCGCCCGCTCCGGGCTCAAGGCCCAGCTGACCTGGCTCGACGGGCGCGAGCACCCCGCCAGCCGGCTGCTCGCGCGCGAGCTCCTGCCCCTGGCCCGCCAGGGCCTGACCCACGCGGGCATCACGTCCGAGGACCAGGACCGCTACCTCGGCACGCTCGAGCAGCGCATCGACCGCCACCGGACCGGGGCGCAGTGGGCCTTCGACTCGCTGGCCAAGATGCCCAAGGCCGCGACGTCCGACGAGCGCATGCGGTCCCTGACCCTGGCCACGCTCAAGCGGCAGGCCTCGGGGGCGCCGATCCACGAGTGGACCCTCGCGGCCCTGGCCGAGGCCGGGGGCTGGCGCGAGAGCTACCGCAACGTCAGCCAGTTCATGACGACGGACGTGTTCACCGTCCGGCCCGAGGACATCGTCGACCTCGCGGCCAACCTCATGGACTGGGGGCGGCTGCGCCACGTGCCGGTCGAGGACGACGAGGGCCGCCTCGTCGGGCTCGTCTCGCACCGGTCGCTCCTGCGGCTGATCGCCCGCGGGGACCGCTCCAACGACCAGGTCACGGTGCGCGAGATCATGAAGCGCGACCCGGTCTCGATCCCCCCGGACACGCCGACCCTGCGGGCCATCGACATCATGCGCCGCGAGCAGGTCGGGTGCCTGCCGGTCGTCGAGAAGGGCAAGCTCGTCGGCGTCGTCACCGAGGCCGACCTGATCCGGGTCGCCGGCGAGCTGCTCGAGCAGCACCTGTCGGACCCGGAGGAGGCCGCGTGCGAGGAGTGAGCGCGGTCCGGGACGAGGGGAGGGTCGGGTTGAGGGAGCGCCTGGTCGGGGTCCACGACCAGGGCCGCGACGGACCGACGCTGCTGTGCCAGGGCGGCATCCACGGCAACGAGCCGGCCGGCATCCTGGCCCAGGAGCGCGTGCTGCGGCGCCTGGCCGAGGGCGACCTGCCGTTCCACGGCCGCTTCGTCGCCGTCGCCGGCAACCTCGCCGCGCTGCACGAGGGGCGCCGCTTCCTCGACCGGGACCTCAACCGGGCCTGGGACGCGCCGCGGCTCGCGGCCCTGCGTGGGGGCGCCGACGCCGGCCCCCTGTCGGAGGACCGGGAGCAGGCCGAGCTCCTCGCGCTGTTCGCCGCCGTCGAGCGCGAGGGCCGCGGGCCCCTGCTGTTCGTCGACCTGCACACGAGCTCGGCCGAGGGCTCGCCGTTCACGTGCCTCGGGGACACGATCCCCAACCGGCGCATGGCCTTGGCGCTGCCGGTGCCGACGATCCTCGGGCTCGAGGAGTGCATCGACGGCGCCGTGCTCGAGAATTTCGCCGGCCGCGGGATCGCCGGCATCGCGGTCGAGGGGGGGCAGCACGACGACCCCGCCACCGTCGAGCGGCTCGAGGCCGCGCTGTGGATCCTGCTGGTCGCGGCCGGCTGCCTCGACGCGGGCGCGGTCGACCTGGCCCGGTACCGGGGCCTCCTCGCCGAGGCCGTGTCGCACCTCCCGCCGGTGCTCGAGATCCGCGAGCGCCACGCGATCAAGCCGACCGACGGCTTCGTCATGCAGCCCGGCTTCCGCAGCTTCCAACGCGTGACCCGCGGGACCCTGCTGGCGTGCGACCGCAACGGCGAGGTCCGCGCCTCGGAGGACGGCTACCTGCTCCTGCCGCTGTACCAGGGGCAGGGCGAGGACGGCTTCTTCCTCGCGCGGCCCGTGCGGCCATTCTGGCTGCACCTGTCCCGCGTCCTGCGGCCGCTCGGTCGCCCCGCCGTGCTGGCGCTGCTGCCCGGCGTGCGCCGCCACGCCGAGGACCCCTGGACCCTGCTGTGGTCCGGGCGCTGGGCCTCGGTCTGGACGATCCGCTGCATGCACCTGCTCGGCTACCGGCGCCTGCGCAAGCGCGAGGGGCGCCTGCAGTTCTCGCGCCGGTGGGCCCGGCCCGACGCGTGGCGGCTGCGCCCGCGGTGAGGGCGGCGGCGGCCTCCCTCCGGCGAGCCTGCGCCCGCGCCCTCGTGCTCGCGGCCCTGCTCCCCGCCCAGTCCTGCCTGACGGTCTGGCTGTGGAGCGACGGCGTGCTCGTCCACCGGGAGACGAAGCTCGTCGGCGAGGAGGACTGCCGGATCACCGCGGCGGCGACGGCCCGGTACGAGGAGCACGTCGTCCTCGTCCTCGAGCACCGGCCGGTCGGCGGGGACGGACTTCGGACCCTGGTGCTCGAGCAGCCGGCCCGGCCGGCCGGGGCCGAGCTGCTGCTCCTCCTGCACGAGGGGCGCGTCCCCGAGCTGCCGGTCGCGCTGACGTCCCGCTACCGTCGCTTCGAGACCGAGGGCAGCGTCGACCTCGGCCACCTCGCGCTCAAGGTCCTGCTGACGCCGGTGACCCTGTGCGGCGACCTGCTGCTCGCGTCGCTGTGGCTCTGGGCCATCACCCAGGACGACCACCTCGACGAGGACGGCTGGCAGCGGCGTTGACCGGCTTGCCGCGCTGCCGCATGAGCCTGCACTCGACCTCGGCGAGGGCGTCCCACAGCGGGGCCGTGGCCCCCGCGTGGCCGACGGCCTCGGCCAGCAGGATCAGGGCCTCGAGGGTGCAGTAGCGGCCGGCCCCGGGGGACCGGCGCGCGGCCCAGCGCGGCGCGGGGCCGGGCGGCAGGGCCAGGGGTCGCATGTCGTGCAGGACCGGGTTGCGGACCAGCATGCGGCGGGTCTGCCGCCACGAGCCGTCGGGCACGACGACCGCGGCGCCCTCGGCGAGGAGCTCCGGGCCGGCGGTCCGCGCCCGGGGGCTCGGCCACAGGACGTGGAACGGCCGGTCGTCCGCGCGGAGCGGCTCCCAGTCGATCGGCTGGTCCGCGCGGCCGATGACGTGCAGGTTGCTCCCCGTGAAGACGCGGTGCGCGATGCGGCCGGTGTTGGACTGGCGGACGAGCTCCCCGACGTGGACGACGAGGTGCAGCTCGAGGCCGAGCTCGAGCCGGGGCAGCTCGGCGCAGATGCAGTCGGCGAGCCGCAGGCCGCAGGCGGTGCAGGCCGGCCTGCCGGACGGGAGGCTGTAGGACGACGGCACGATGGGGGGCTCCGGTGGCGAGGGAGCGAGGATGCCCGCCCGGGTCCGGCCCCGGAAGCACGGAAACAAGGGAGGGGCCGGCAATTGGCCCCCGATCCACGGGGTGCTTTTCCCGGCCGCGACCGGAGGAACAGGGCCCGGAGTGCGTCGCCGGGCCGTGCCCCGGTTGGCTTCCTTCCGGGGCGGACCCTAAGATCCCGGGACCTACCCGGTCCCGTACGTCCACTCCGCGGAGCAGTCCATGAACCCGATCCAGATGCTTTTGTCCGGTGCCGTCCTCGTCGGCCTCTCGACCACCCTCCCGGCCCAGGAGGAGTGCCCGATGAGCTGCGAGGCCCAGGCCAAGACCGAGTGCCAGGCCACCAAGGCCTCCTGCTGTGACGACGCGGCCGTCGTCGCGTTCAAGAAGCTCGAGCCCGCCAAGCAGAAGGCGGTCGCCCAGGCCCTCGTCCGGATGTCCGGCACCTGCCCGTACGGCAGCCGCATGTCCAAGACGATCGTCGCCCTCGACCGGCTCTACGGCGACTCGATCAAGTCGCTCGACGGGCTCGCCAAGCACGAGACCTGCAACGCCGAGCTCAAGGCCACGCTCGAGAAGGAGCTCGTCAAGCTGCGCGCCCTGAAGGCCGTCAACGACCGGGCCATCGCCGCCGTGCACACGATCGCCGCCCCGGCGATGACCGACTGCTGCGCCGAGGGCCAGGCCAAGGCCGAGGCCAAGAGCGACTGCGGCGGCTGCGGGGGCGAGAAGGCCAAGGACTGCGGCGGCTGCGAGGGTGAGAAGGCCGAGGTCGCCGAGGGCGGCTGCGGGGGCTGCGACGACAGCGCCCGCGTGGCCAAGCTCGTCGACGGCGCCAAGACGCTGGCCACCTCGTGGAAGTCGGCCAAGGCCGACGCCCAGAAGCTGGCCCCCGAGGCCCAGAAGCAGCTCATGGCCGACATGGCCATCCTCAAGGAGAACGGCGTCGACGGCGTCCTGAACTCGGTCTTCGCCGCGGTCATCAAGGAGGCGGAGATGAGCATGGACGCCTGCAAGGGCCTGGCCTGCCCCAAGGAGGGCATCCTGGCCAAGCACGCCGACGTCATGGAGAAGTGCGCGTTCACCAAGGGCATCTGCGAGAGCAGCGTCAACGAGCTGCGCGCGGCCTACGTCCTGCTGCAGGCCAGCACGGCCGACTTCCGGGCCAAGAAGGCCGGCAAGGCGACCGAGGCCGGGACCTGCGAGGACGCCGGCTCCTGCGAGGGCGCCAAGACCGACTGCGAGGTCGTCAAGGTCAAGGGCTGAGCCCCGACCGCCCGTCGACCTGCGACCGGGCCGGAACGAGGGGAGGGGGCCGCGAGGCTCCCTCCCCTCTTCCTTTGGCGGCGGCCTCGTCGTTGGGAGCGGGGCGCGGGGCCGGCATACTCCCGACATGAGCAAGGTCGTCTTCGCCCGGGATCCCGACGCCCTGTGCAAGGGCGCCGACCACGTCCTCGTCATCGGCCCGCGCCCGTTGGTCGCGGCCGGCAAGGTCGCGTCCGCCCTGCCGTTCGCGCCGACCCTCGCGCTCCTGGCCAGGGACCTCGACGCCGGCGAGCTCGGGGCGGGGGCCACGACGCTGCTGCCCGAGGGCGCGGCGAGGCTCAGCCTGGCCGTCCTGCCCGAGCCGACGTCCCGCCACGACAGCCCGGCCCGGGCCGAGGCCCTCCGCCGGTTGGTCCAGGGCTCGGGCGTCGGCAAGAGCCGCAAGGGCGCGGTCCTGCTCCTGCTCGAGGACCCGGGCCACCTCGTCGCCGCGGCCAACGCCGTCGCGCGCACGCTGCCGCTCCTCGACCTGCGCAGCGGGCGGCGCAAGCCGCGCACGATCTCCCTGCTCGCGCTCGGCGCCGACGGCGCGCCGCTGCGGATCACCGGCCGGGCTCGGCACGTGTTCGACAACACCCGGGAGGCCTGCCGCCTCGTGGACATGCCCCCGACCGAGCTCGACCCGGAGCGGATGGCCAAGGAGGCCCGCGCCCTGCTGCGGGGGCTCGAGGGCGTGACCGTCCGCGAGCTGCGCGGCAAGGCCCTGGTCGACGCCGGCCTCGGCGGCATCCACGGGGTCGGACGAGCGGCCAGGAGCGAGCCCCGCATGCTCGTCGCGTCGTGGAACCCGGCGCGCAAGCGCGCGCGCCACGTCGCCCTCGTCGGCAAGGGCGTGACCTACGACACCGGCGGCCTCAACCTCAAGATCGGCGGCTCGATGCCCGGCATGAAGTGCGACATGGGCGGGGCCGCGGCCGTGCTCGGGG
Organism: Planctomycetota bacterium; assembly: GCA_041398545.1. Classification (GTDB taxonomy): domain Bacteria; phylum Planctomycetota; class UBA1135; order UBA1135; genus JAWKUM01. The sequence goes on from JAWKUM010000006.1 coordinate 114,723, forward strand.
CGTTCCGGGCCCTCGTCCAAGGCGGCTGCAAGCAGCGGCTGAGCCTCGTCCTGTGCCTCGCCGAGAACGCGATCGGCCCGCTCAGCGTCAAGCCCGACGACGTGCTCACGATGCACAGCGGCAAGACGGTCGAGATCAACAACACCGACGCCGAGGGTCGCCTGCTGCTGGCCGACGGCGTCAGCTGGGCCGCGCGCAAGCTCGGGGCCGACCTCGTCGTCGACGCCGCGACCCTGACCGGCGCGCAGCTCGTCTCGACCGGCCTGCTCCACGCCGGCCTCGTCTGCAACGGCGCCGAGGTCGAGGCGGCCATGGTCCGCGCCGGCCTCGCCTCGGGCGACCTCGTCCACCCGCTGCCGTTCCTGCCGGCGTTCCACAAGCTCGAGTTCAAGAGCGCCGTCGCCGACATGCGCAACTCGGTCAAGAACCGCATGAACGCGCAGAGCTCCTGCGCCGCGCAGTTCGTCCACTGGCACCTCGAGGGGACCGGCGTCGACTGGGCCCACGTCGACCTGGCCGGCCCGGCCTACATCGAGGACCGCGGGACCGGGTTCGGCGTCGCCCTGCTCGAGGAGTTCGTGCAGGCGCTGTAGCCCGGCCTCAGTCGACCTGGACGATGCCGAGGAGGTCCTCGGGGGCCACGAGGCCGCGGGCGACCTTGACGAGGCCGTCGAACAGGAGGCTGCGGGTCCCGCCGTCGCGGGCGACGCGGAGCAGGGCCGCCTCGGGCTCGCGTTGCGAGACCGCGGCCTGGAGCTCGCGGTTGAAGTAGATGACCTCGTGGATCGCGATGCGGCCGAGGCGGCCCTTGCCGCGGCAGTCGTCGCAGCCCGTGCCGCGCCTGATGCCGGTCCGCGGCAGGTCGTCGGGCCAGCGCAGGGCCGCGAGCACCGCGGGGTCGGGCTCGTGGGGCGCGGCGCAGTGCACGCAGTTGCGCCGCAGGAGGCGGTGGGCCGTCGCGCAGCGCAGGGCCGGGCCCAGGAGCCAGGGCTCGACGCCCATGTCGATCAGGCGGTGGACGGTGCCGATCGCGTCGTTGGTGTGCACCGTCGAGAACACGAGGTGCCCGGTCAGGGCGGCCTGGATCGCGATCCGGGCGGTCTCGGCGTCGCGGATCTCGCCGACCATGACGACGTCGGGGTCCTGGCGCAGGATCGAGCGCAGGGCCGTGGCGAAGGTCCGGCCGGCCCGGGCGTCGACCTGGATCTGCGTCGTGCCCACGAGCTCGTACTCGACCGGGTCCTCGATCGTCACGATGTTGAACCGCTCGTCGTTGATCTCGCTCAGGGCCGCGTAGAGCGTCGTCGACTTGCCGCTGCCGGTCGGGCCGGTCAGGAGGACGAGGCCGTTGCTCGCGTGGATGCCCTTGCGGAACAGCGTCAGGACGTCCTCCGCGAACCCGATCGACTCGAGGTCGATGCGCATCGAGGCCTTGTCGAGGATGCGCAGGACGACCTTCTCGCCGTTGACCGAGGGCATGACCGAGACGCGGAACTCGACCTGGCCCGACTCGGTGTCGATCAGGAAGCGCCCGTCCTGGGGCTTGCGCCGCTCGGAGATGTCGAGCCCGCTGAGGACCTTGATGCGGGACACGATCGGGGCCTGCAGCGCGAGCGGGAACCGGTGCACGGCCTCGAGCTCGCCGTCGATGCGCAGGCGGCAGCGCAGCCGGTCGGCCGCGACCTCGATGTGGATGTCGCTGGCCTTGGCGCGGAGGGCCTCCTCGAGCAGGTAGTCGACGAGCTGGACGACGGAGTCGTTGCCGGTCAGGGCCTGGAGCCGGTCCTCGTCGGCCAGGGCCTGGTGCTCGAGCTCCTGGTCGCCGAGCCCGGCGAGCAGGGCCTCGATGCCCGTGCGGCCCTTCTCCTGGCGGGCCAGGGCCCGCTGGATCGCCGCCGGGGACGACACGGCCGGGCGCACGGTCTTGTGCGTGTAGCGCTCGATCGCCTCCTGGCCCTCGACGTCGAAGGGGTGGAAGAAGACGACCTCGATCCAGTCCTTGCCCTCGTCGACGGCGACGGCGCCGTAGCGGCGGGCGAGCTGCAGCGGCAGCCGGTGGAGGATCGCGGGGGCGAGGAGCCGCTCCGACAGGCTGTGGTACGGCATGCCGAGCGCGTCGGCCCAGACCTCGTAGCAGCGCTCCTCGCCGAGGAGCTCCTTGTCCACGAGCTTGGCCAGGAACTCCCGCTCGCTCCGCCCCGCCTCCTCGAAGATCCCGTTGAGCACCGTGGCGTCCAGCCCGGTGGCCCCGGAGACCTGCAGGACGAGATTCTCGGCGCGCGACAGCATGGCCCATCCTTCGGCACCAAGGGCGGTTCGCTGGAGCCCGCCGCCCAAGCCCCGTTCGCGCGGGCGAACCGCGCCCGGGCCGGGCTCAAGCGGCGCTCCGGCGGGGCCGATGATCGGGGCGGGGGACTGCCGTGGAAACCGGCACTGCCCGTTCGACGCACGTACCGGGAAGGGGACCCATGAACGTCAAAGGCAGAGGGGAGGGGGGCTTCACCCTCGTCGAGATCGTCGTCGTCATCGCCGTCGTCCTGCTGCTCACCGGGATCGCGGTCCCGATGATCAGCGGCTACGTCGAGGACGGCCGTCGCGCGCGGGCCAAGAGCGAGATCAAGACGCTGGCCGGCGCCATCGAGCTGTTCTACTCCAACACGGGCCGCTGGCCGGCGCGCAACGGGTCGAGCCAGGACAACTACCTGTACGTCCTCGTCAGCGGCGACACGCTGCCGACGGCCGGCAACAACCCGTGGAACGCCACGCACACGTGGACGACCTGGGCCACGGGCACCCGCGGCGACCTGATGGACAACCAGATCGTCGACAACACGCCCAAGGGCGCGGCCGCCGCCGCCTACGCCATGACCGGGGACAACGCCTGGCGCGGCCCGTACATGGACGGCACGCCGCTGGACCCCTGGGGGCGCCCGTACCTGATGCTGGTCCGGTCGACCTGGGAGACCAACGCGACCAACTACAAGCGCGGCTTCCTGCTCAGCGCAGGGCCCGACGGGGTCATCAACACGGCCGCCAACGCGCGGACGACCGACGACCTCATGGGCGACGACATCGGCATCATCCTCCACCAGCGGATGTAGGCCGAGGCGGGTCCGGGCCATGCGCTACCAGTGCAGGTACCTGGGACCCGACGGGAAGGCCGCGACGGCCGTCCTGGACGCCCGCAGCGAGCAGGACCTGCACGACTCCCTGAGGGAGAGCGGCCAGCTCCTGCTCGAGGCGACGCCCGTCGCGAGCACCCGCGAGGTCCCCGAGCAGGCGGTGGCGAGGCCCACCGCCCGGCCCGAGGTCCGCGACCGCATCCGCCTGCACCCGGTCCGCATGCTGGCCTTCAGCCAGTCGATGCAGACCGCGCTCGAGAGCGGCGTGCCGGTCCTCGCCGCCCTCGAGGCCATGGCCGAGCAGGAGACCGACCACCGCGCGCGTCGGGTCTGGGCCTCGCTCGGCGACACGGTCCAGCAGGGCGGGTCGCTGGCCTCGGCCCTGCGCCGGCACCCGCGCAGCTTCGACGAGTTCTTCGTCTCGCTGATCGAGAGCGGCGAGGAGTCGGGCAGCCTCGACCGGGCCTTCGGCGCCATCGCTGACTACATCGAGTGGCGCGAGGGCATCAAGGCCACGGCGCGCCACGCCCTGATCTACCCCTGCGTGGTCCTGGCCGCGGCCTACGGCCTCGTCCTGTTCCTGCTGTCCTTCGTGATCCCGCGGCTGTCGGGCATCCTGCGCAAGGTCACCGACGAGCTCCCCGTGGCCAGCCGCATGCTCGTCGGGATCTCCGACTTCGTCGCGACCAACCTGCTCCTGATCATCGCCGCGACCCTCGGCGCGATCGTGGCCGTCGCGCTCGCCGCGCGCACCGACCGCGGCCGTCGCACGCTGGTCACGACGTTCCTCCGGATCCCGGTCATCCACCGCATCGTCGCGACGCTGAGCCAGAGCCAGGCCTGCCGCAACCTCGAGGTCCTGCTGAGCGCCGGCGTCCCGCTCGACCAGTGCCTCGTCCTGACCGGCCGGGCCCTGGCGCTCGAGCCCATGCGCCGGGCGTTCACCCGGGTGCGCGAGCAGATCCTCCAGGGGAGGAGCCTGACCTCGGCCCTGGCCAGCGAGCGGGCGATGCCCCCGCTGGCGCTGTCGATGCTCCGGCTCGGCGAGGACTCGGGCAACCTGCCGCTGGCCTTCCAGCGGCTCTCGGTCCAGTACGAGCGCGAGGCCAAGGGCGCCGTCCAGAAGGCCATCAGCCTGCTCGAGCCGGCCGTGACGATCCTGCTCGGCGTGCTGATCGGCACCGTGGCCGCGATCGTCATCACGACGCTCTACTCGGCGCTGCAGGGGATCTCGCGATGAGGCAGGAAGGCGTCGTCCTGATCAGCCTGCTGGTCTTCCTGCTGCTGATGTCGCTCGGCGCGGCCCTCGAGCTGCCCGGGGTCGTCGAGGAGCGCAACCGGGCCCTGGAGGGGAGCTCGGAGACCCGTCTGGCCGCGGCCTCGGTCGCGGCCGAGGACCACCGCATCGCGGGCGGGAGCTTCCCGACCGACCTCGACGCGCTCGGCGGCGGGGCCAACCTGCCGCCGCGCTGGCGGCTCGACCCGTTCGAGCCGGCCGAGGACATGGACCTCGTCGACGCCGGGGACCGGCTCGAGCTCCGGCACCGAGGCGAGGACCTCGTCCTCGCCACGGCCGACGACCGCGTCGAGGTCCGGTCCGACCGCGTCTCCGGCCGGGCGCGCACCCGCAACCGGCTGCGCCTGTATCGCGCCGTGATGTTCACGAGCGACCGCTTCCAGGCCAAGACGATGAGCGCGGCCGAGCAGGCCGAGCTGAGGGCGCTGTGGGACGAGCTGTGGCCCGCGATGCGCCGCCGCGTCTACGAGGCGGCCGCCGACCGCGCCGCGACCGAGGCCCGGATCGCGGCGATCCGGGCGCGGATCGCGGAGATCCAGAAGGGCCACAAGGTCAAGAACGTGCCCGGCAACGCGCGCGGGCTCCTGGCCATCCTCAAGCTGCCGGTCCAGGGCGACCTGGACGGCTTCGGCCGCCGCCTCGAGGTCGACGACCTCGGCTTCTACAGCGCCGGCAGGGACGGCGTCGGAGGGACCGACGATGACTTCTGAGCGCCTCCGCCACGCGGGCTTCACGATGATCGAGCTGATCGTCGTCGTCGCCGTCCTCGGCATCATCGCCGGCACGGCCCTGCCCCTGTTCGTCAAGCTCTACGACCACCGCCGGGAGCAGGACGTGCGCGCCGAGCTCGCCACCATCGGCGAGGCCCTCGACGCGTACTACTACGACCGGGCCTCGTTCCCACCGAGCCTGCGCGACCCCGGCTTCCTCGGCCGCTACCTCCAGCCGGGGCTCCAGGGCACCGCCGTCACCGACGGGTTCTCGGCGGGCAACGACTACCGGCTCGCCGTCACCGCCGGGCCCGACCTGGCCCGCGTGTGGAGCCGTGGGCCCGATGGCGTCGACGCCTCGGGCCTCGCCGACGATCTCCTCGTGGAGGTTCATGGATCCGCGCCGGGTTACCGAAGAACCAGGGAGAGGATGCGGATCATCGTCGAGGTCCTGGCCAACTTCCTGGAGTCGGGGGGGAGCCTGACCGGGAACTGGGCCACCGACCGGACCAACCTCGGCCTCGGTCCGGCCTTCGCCAACGACGGTTTCGGCACGCCGTTCCAGCTCGACCGCAACCGCCTCGAGCTGCGCAGCGCCGGACCGGACCGCGTCTTCGGGACCACCGACGACCTGACGACCTGAGGCCCGGAGCAGCCGCCGCGCGATGGCCCGCCACATCGTCCTCGAGATCGACGAAGGGAGCATCTCCCTGACGCTCGCGGAGATCCGCAAGCGCAGGCTCGAGGTGCTCGAGTCGCGCGAGGTGCGGATCCCGTCCCTCGAGGGCTCGGCCCTCGTCTTCGGCATCCACGACGTCCTGAAGGGCCTCGACAAGGAAGGCGCCCTCGTCCACGTCGCGCTGTCGGACCAGAACTTCCTGCACTTCGACATCAACGTCCCCAAGCTCGACACCAAGGCGCTCGAGGCCGTCCTGACCCGCGAGGCCCGCCGGCTGGGCTCGTTCGGCGAGGACCAGCGGGTCCTCCTCGGCTACCGCCGCCTCGAGAAGGTCGGCAAGGCCGCGCGGCGCTACGCCGTCGTCGCGCTGCCCGAGCAGGCCCTGCGCCCGGTCGTCAGCGCCCTGGCTCGCGAGGGCCTGACCCTCGGCATGGTCACCAGCGTCGAGGAGGCCGCGGTCCGCCTGCTGCCGCGGCAGCTCCCCGGCGCCGTGCTGCTCCTCGACTACGGCGCCAGCCGGGTCCGCTTCGTCTACATCGAGCACGGCGTCGTGACCCAGCGCCGCCACATCCTCGTGCCCGGGCTCGAGCAGGACTCGATGGTCGGCGACCACTGGGTCGGCCAGCTGGCGATGGAGATCGGCTGGAACCTCGACTACCTCAAGGAGATGGGCAAGCCCGAGCCGCAGCTCATGGTGCTTTCGCTCAACCTCCAGCTGGACGACGAACGCCGGCGCGCCCTGGCCTGCGGCCTGCCGATCCACCCCGGCCTCGAGCCGGTCGTCCCCGGCGGCGAGATCCTGCTCGGCCAGGCGACGCAGGGCATGCTGCGCAGCCTCCTCGACGGCGACGGCATGTCGGTCCTCGGCGGCATGGCCCGCGAGGCGCGCAAGCGCCAGGGCTCGCGGCGGCCTCGTCGCCTCGGCCGCGACGACGCTGCTGGTCCTCGGCGTGGGGGCCTGGGTCGAGCTCCTGCGCGAGGACGTCGACGCGCGGATCCGCGAGCGCATCGGCCAGCGCGAGCGGCTCGAGCTGCGCCGCATCGAGCTCGTCGACGAGCTCGAGCGCATCGAGGCCGTCGAGCAGCGCGACCGGCTGCGGGCGGTCCTGGCCGGTCGCCGGCCGATCAGCCGCTTCGTCGCGGAGACCTGCCTGCGCGTGCCCGAGGGCGTGTCGCTGGCCGAGGTGTCGGTCGAGGACGACGGCTCGCTGCGCGTCCTCGGCCAGGCCCGCGGCGAGGACCGGATCGCCTCGCTCGACAAGGTCCGCAAGCTGCGCAAGGCGCTGCAGGAGCTGCCGTTCCTCGACGGCGTCCAGGAGGTGCTCGAGCGCTACGCCGGCCCCGAGGAGTGGCTGACGTTCCGGCTCGAGGCGAGGTGGAGGGGAGCACGGTGAAGCTGCCACGGCTGATCGTCCAGGCCCTGCTCGTGCTCGTGCCGGCCGCCGCCGGCAGCCTGCTGGGGCTGTCCCTGCTCGACCTCGAGCGGGAGCACGGCGAGGCGCGGGCGCTCGACCAGGCCGTCGGGGGGATGCAGGCCCGCGTGCTCGAGCTCGAGCAGGCCCGCGCCCTCGAGGACAAGGTCGACGAGCTGCCGCGCCTCTGCCCCGAGCCCGACATCGCCTCGTTCCTCGGCGAGCTGGAGCACGCGGCCCGCCGCGCCGAGGTGCGCTGCGACGAGGTCGAGGTCCCGCGCAGCGAGACCGAGGGCGAGCAGGGTTACGTCCTCGGCGGCGAGGGCTCGGCGACCGCCATCGCCCGGTTCCTGGCCATCGTCGAGGCCAACCACCGGCTGCCGGTCGTCCAGTCGTGCCGGGTCTTCGGCTCGGCCGAGGGGACGACGCGGTTCGCGCTGCGGCTCCGGTTGTGCCACAAGCTCGCGGGGGGGCCGCGATGACGACCGTCAAGCGCAACGCCTCGCGGGTGCGCGTCGCCGGCGCCTTCGCCTTCCTCGCCTTCTCGGCCTGGGTCGTCGTGGCCCCGCTCGTCCGCGAGCGTCTCGACCAGGGCCCGCGGATGCTTGAGCAGGCGATCGGGCGCGAGACGCCGGCCCTGGGGCCGACCTCGCCCGACGACCTGCTCGTCCGGCACGGCTCGTTCCCGGTCGACGCGGCCGGCTTCCGCGACCTGTTCACGTGGATCCAGGAGCCGCTGCCCGGGGCAGGCCCGGGCAGCGGCGGTGCGCCCGGGCAGGGCGAGCCCGGCGTCGGCGAGGGAGGGGACCGAGGAGGTCCCCGCGCTGGCGGTCAGCCTCGTGTTCAAGGCCGGGCAGGCTGCCTGGGCCGTCGTCGACGGCCGCATCGTCGGCGTCGGCGACCCGACCCGTGCCGGCGAGGTCGTCGAGATCCGCGACGACGGGGTCTGGACCCTGCACCAGGGCAAGAAGCGCTTCTTCGCCTTGAGTCCCAGATAGGGACCCGCCGATCCAGGGAGGAGCGGTCCCTACGGCCGGTGCCACCGGCGCGTCCCCGTCCCCCCGATGACCGACATGGCGAGCTCCGCATCCCGTCTCCTGGCCTGGCTCACGGCACTACTGTGCGTCGGCTGCAGCAGCCTGGGCCCGGGCTCCGGACCGCAGCACGTGTCCCAGGCCCCCGAGCCCGCGGCCGAGCCGTTCCGGCCGCTGCTGGTCCTGCCGCTGCCGGCCCTGGCCCAGGGTGACCGCAAGGGCACGAAGCTCGAGACCCTGTCCGGCCGGGACAGCTCGATCCAGGACGTGCTCCTGTCGCTGTTCAAGGACTCGGACATCAACCTGCTCGTCGACCCCGACGTGCACGGCACGGCGACCTTCGACGTCAAGGGCAGCACCGTCGAGCACGCGTTCGAGACCCTGCTCCGGACCCTCGACCTCGCCTACGAGTGGGACGGCGAGTTCCTGCGCGTCCGCGCGCGCAAGCGCGAGATGTTCACGTGGACCTGCTCGGCCAGGAGGCCGACCAGCAGGTCGGCGGCTCGCAGGGCGGCAACCAGTCCTCGTCGTCGTCCGGCGACTCCCTCTGGGACCTCGTCGAGGCCGACCTCGAGAAGATCGCCGGCGGCGAGGCGTCGCTCCTCGTCAACCGCATGGCCGGGACCGTCGAGGTCGAGGCAGCCCTCGGTGGTCCGCCGCATGCGCAGCTACCTCCACCACATCCTGCACCGGCTGACCGCCCAGGTCTCGATCGAGGCCCGGCTGCTCGAGGTCTCGCTCAAGGACGAGTTCCGCCTCGGCATCGACTGGGAGCTGCTGCCCGGCTTCTTCGACACCAAGAAGACCGGCACGCTGGCCAACGGCGCGATCTTCTCCCAGGCGCTCCGCCCGGCGGCACGGCGCTCAACATCGGTCTGCTCAAGCCCGACAACTGGTCGATCTTCGTCGACGCGCTCGAGAAGCAGGGCCAGGTGCGGATCCTGTCGAGCCCGCGCGTCTCGACGATGAACAACCAGCCGGCCGAGATCCGGATCGTCCGCAACATCCCGGTCCTGGACCGCGAGGTCATCGACGCCGGCGGCGGCCCCCGGACCGAGTACACGGTCCGCTTCGTCGAGGCCGGCGTCTCGGTCGTCGTAGTGCCGCAGGTCGGCGAGGACGGCATGCTGACGGTCGCCGTCCGGCCCCAGGTCGTCGAGCAGACCGACACGGTCACGACCCCGGACGGCCTGCTGACCGAGCCGGTGCTCGACCGCCGCGAGACGACGACCCGCGTCCGCGTCGCCGACGGCCAGACGATCGTCCTCGGCGGCCTCCGGACGACGCGCAAGAACGAGACCGTCGAGGGCGTCCCCGTCCTCAAGGACGTGCCCCTGCTCGGCTACCTGTTCCGCAAGCAGGTCCAGAACGTCGACGAGATCGAGCTGATGTTCACGCTCGTCCCGCGGGTGCTCGACTCGGCCTGGATCCGCGAGGAACACCGCCGGGGCCGGGACCGGCTGATGCTGACCAAGCGGCCGTTCACGTGGAGCACGATCGACCTGGAGCATCGTGGCCAGGAGGAGTGGGACCGAGGCTTCCTGCAGGGCAAGCCCGGCCTCGGCGACCGCCCCGACGTCCGGATCCAGGAGCGGCCGGTGGGGCAGGTCCCCGGGCAGGACACGTCGCTGACCGTGACGCGCAGCGGCCTGGCCGACCTCCAGGCCCGCCGCGCCGTGCAGGCCTGGCTCGACGGCGAGTTCGCCGACGCGATCCAGCTCTGCGACGAGGTCGCGTCGATGGACCCGGCCCGGACCGACTCGCTCGTCTTCGGGGCGATGCTCCTGATCGAGGAGCGCCGCTTCGTCGAGGCCCGCCGTTGGCTCGACCGCGCGTTGATCGCCGCGCCGCGCTCGCCCGCCGCGCTCGCGGCGCGTGGGGCGCTCGAGTTCCACGTCGGCACGCCGCAGGCGGCCGTCAAGCTCCTCAGCCACGCCTACCTGCTCGAGCCGACGGTCCACCGCGCCAACAACCTGGCCGCGGCCCTGATCGCCTCGGGCGAGAACGCCAAGGCCCGGGAGCTGCTGGAGGAGCACCGCCGGAACCCGGACGCCCCGCCCGAGGTCCACGCCAACCTCGCGTGGGTCCTGATCGAGGCCGGCGAGCTGGCCGAGGCGCGGGCCCTGCTCGAGCGCGGGCTCGGCTACGGCCTCGACCGGCGCGACCCGCGCGTGCGCGCGCTGTTCGCGCGGCTCGAGGAGGCGGAGGCCGCGGCCGGCGAGAAGGAGGAGGCCCGGTGAGGCCCCGCGCCGCGGGCCTGGCCACCCTGATCCTGCTCGCGGCCGGCTGCGCCTCGGCGCCCGAGGCCCCCGCGCCGCCGGCCCCGGCCGGCGACGGCGTCCCCCGGAGCCCGTTCGAGCAGCTGGTGCTGCGCGACGCCGGGCGCCGCGAGCCGCTCGACCGGTCGGCCCTGCGGGGCGCGTGGTCGGTCGCCGAGAAGGCCGACCGCGGGCAGGAGGCGCTGCGCGGGGACCACCCGGTGCAGGTCCTGCGCGACCCGCCGGAGCTCCTCGGCGGCGAGCTCCGCTTCGTCGGCACGATCCGCGTCGGCAAGGTCCACGGGACCGAGGCCTTCGCCTGGGAGTGCGTCAGGACCCACCTCGCGGCCCGCGCCCAGCAGCTCGGCGGGGACGTCGTCGTGCTCGTCGAGCTCGCCCGCGACCCGGTCTCGCCGCTGGGTTACGTGCGTGCGCAGGCGGCGGCCTACCGCTACGTTCCCGCCGGGGAGCGATAGCCGCCCGCCGCCGGCTATGATCCGCGGCGACCCAGCCCGCGAAGCGCCTTGCAGCGAGACCTGTCCCACGGCCACGTTCTGAGCACGGTCCTGAGCTTCGGGCTCCCGCTGGCGCTCGCGATGGCCGCGCACGCGGGCTTCAACCTCGTGGACCTGTTCCTGGTCGGCCGGCTCGGCGAGGACGCGCTGGCCGGGGTCCACGTCGCGAGCACGATCAACTTCTTCCCGATGATCCTGGGCAACGGGATCTCGGTCGGGGCCGTGGCGCTGATCGGCCAGGCCCTCGGCGGGGGGCACGGGGACCGCGCCCGCCGGGTCGCCAACCTCACGGCCGTCCTGCTCGGGATCACCGGCGTCGCGCTCGGCCTCGCGTGCTGGCTGTTCGCCGAGCCCCTCGTCCTGGCCCTCGAGGCCCGCGGGGGCAGCGTCCCCATCGGGGTCGAGTACCTCGAGGTCGTCAGCCTCGGCACGATCACGATGTACGGGCTGATCCACCTGACCGGCGTCCTCCGCGCGGCCGGGAACGCGTTCTGGACCGTCGTGCTGCTGATCGGCACGAACGCCCTCAACATCGTCCTCGACGTCATCCTGATCTTCGGCTGGGACGCCCTCGGCATCCCGGCGTACGGGGCGGTCGGGGCCGCCTGGGCGACGGTCGCCTCGCGCGCGCTCGGCTGCGTCGTCGGCTTCGTCGTCCTGGCCCGACCGAGCTCACCGCTCAGGCCCGGCCTGGCCCTCCCGCGGCGGGAGGACCGGGTCCTGCACCGCATGCTCGGCATCGGCTGCTTCCAGACGATCCAGATGCTGGCCCGGGCCGCGATGGTCCTGACGATCACGTGGATCGGCGGTCGCATCGTCGGGCCCTCGGCCCAGGCGGCGCTGGCGATCGCGGTCAGGCTCGACACGCTGGTCCTGTTCTCGGGGGTCGGCTGGGCCAGCGCGGCGACGGCCATGATCGCGCAGTGCGTCGTCCGCGGGGAGCGGCAGCGCTGCCTCGAGCTGACCAGGGCCACGGCCTGGATCTCGGGGGCCCTGGCGCTGGCCGCCGGCTTCCTGTTCTTCCTGTTCACCGAGCCGCTGTTCCGGCTGTTCACCCCGGACCCGAGCCCTGAGCTGCTCGAGGTCGGCCGCCGCTACTTCGCGTACCTGGCCTTCGCCTACCCGGCCGCCACGGCCTCGCTGGTCCTGGCCGGGGCCATGAACGGCGTCGGCCGGGCCTTCCTGCCGATGCTGCTCGACCTGCTGCTCCTCGTCGGGCTGCTCCAGCCCTCCCTCCTGACCTGGGTCCTGACCGGGGCCGTGGGGGGCCTGTCGGCCTGCTGGCTCCAGGTGCTCACGGCCAGCTGGCTGCTGCTCGTGGCCTACCTCTGGGTCCTGCGCCGGCCCATGTGGCTCAGGGGCCGCTTCGGGACCCGCGCGACAGGACCTGACGCGACGGCCTGACACATTGGCGGGGAGGTCGGGGGCGACGCCCCCGGATCGCCCGTAAGTCCTTAGGAATCAGGGCATTGACCTCGATCCAGGCCCTGGCACGGGCTTTGAAGCAGGGCCGGGGCAGCGACGCCGGGCGCTCGTGAGGAGAGCGAGGCCAGGGCGTCGCCAGCAGGAGGAACCCATGTCCAAGATCATCGGAATCGACCTCGGGACCACGAACTCGGTCGTCGCCGTCATGGAAGGCGGCGAGCCGGTCGTCATCCCCAACCTCGAGGGCTCGCGGACGACCCCCTCGGTCGTCGCCTTCACCGAAGTCCGACGAGCGGCTGGTCGGAGCCCCGGCCAAGCGCCGAGCCATCACCAACCCACAGCACGATCTACTCGATCAAGCGCTTCATGGGGCGGCGCCACGGCGAGGGTCGCGTCCGAGGAGAAGATCGTCCCCTACCACATCACCGGCGGGCCCGATGAGCTGGTCAAGGTCGACATCCGCGACAAGGACTACACGCCGCCCGAGATCTCGGCCATGGTCCTGCAGAACCTCAAGGAGGCCGCGGAGCAGTACCCTGGGCCAGAAGGTCAGCAAGGCCGTCATCACCGTCCCCGCCTACTTCAACGACTCCCAGCGCCAGGCGACCAAGGACGCCGGCAAGATCGCCGGCCTCGAGGTCGCCCGCATCATCAACGAGCCGACCGCGGCCGCGCTGGCCTACGGCCTGCAGAAGAAGAAGAACGAGAAGATCGCGGTCTTCGACCTCGGCGGCGGCACCTTCGACATCTCGATCCTCGACCTCGCCGACGGCGTCTTCGAGGTCCTCGCCACCAACGGCGACACCCACCTCGGCGGCGATGACTTCGACCAGGCCGTCATCCGGTGGATCATCGAGGAGTTCAAGAAGGAGAGCGGCATCGACCTGTCCAAGGACCAGATGGCCATGCAGCGGCTCAAGGAGGCCGCCGAGAAGGCCAAGATCGAGCTCAGCTCCGCGGTCCAGACCCAGATCAACCTGCCGTTCATCACTATGGACCCGAGCGGCGGGCCCAAGCACCTCAACCTCAACCTGTCGCGCGCGCGCTTCGAGCAGCTCATCGACGGCCTCGTCGAGCGCTGCCGCAAGCCCTGCGTCGACGCGCTCAAGGACAGCAAGCTCGACGCGGCCAAGGTCGACGAGGTCATCCTCGTCGGCGGCTCGACCCGCGTCCCCTGCGTCCAGGCCCTGGTCAAGGAGCTGTTCGGCAAGGAGCCGAACCGCTCGGTCAACCCGGACGAGGTCGTCGCCCTCGGCGCCGCGATCCAGGGCGCCCAGCTGGCCGGCGAGGACGTCGGCGAGATGGTCCTGCTCGACGTCACCCCGCTGTCGCTCGGCATCGAGACCCTCGGCGGCGTCAGCACGGTCCTGATCCCGCGCAACACGACGATCCCGACCCAGCGCAAGCAGGTGTTCTCGACCGCGGCCGACAACCAGACCGCCGTCGACATCCACGTCCTCCAGGGCGAGCGGGAGTTCGCGCAGGACAACCGGACGCTGGGGCGGTTCCAGCTCACCGGCCTGCCGCCGGCCCCGCGCGGCATGCCGCAGATCGAGGTCGCCTTCGACATCGACGCCAACGGCATCCTCAACGTCTCGGCCAAGGACCTCGGGACGGCCAAGGAGCAGAAGATCGTCATCCAGACGAGCTCGGGCCTCAGCGAGGACGAGATCGAGCAGATGCGCAAGGAGGCCGAGTCCAACGCGGCCCAGGACAAGGAGCGGCGCAAGCTCGTCGAGGCCCGGAACAAGGCCGACCAGGTCCGCTACGAGGTCGAGAAGAGCCTCAAGGAGAACGCGGACAAGATCCCCGCGGACGAGCGGTCGGCGATCGAGGCCAAGCTCGAGGAGCTGGACAAGGCCAAGGAGGGCGAGAGCCCCGAGGCCATCGAGAAGGCCATCGAGGGCGCCATGACGGCCTCCCACAAGCTGGCGGAGATCCTCTACAAGCAGGCCTCCGAGGGGGCCGAGGCGACGGCCGGCGCCGGGGCCGCGACCGGTGGGGCCGGCGGCAAGCAGGACGGCGACGACGAGGTCCGCGACGCGGACTTCGAGGTCAAGGGCTGAGCCCGGCGCCCGCCCGGACCCGGTCCGGGCGGGTTGCTGCACGGCCCCGATGTCACGGGGCCACGCCCGCCGCCACGGGCGACTTGCCCGATTCCGTCCGCGGAGCACCCGGGATCTGCCGATACGGGGACCGGTGTACCTCCGAGGACCGATCATGGCCGAGCCACGCAGTATCGAAGCCGTCCGCGATCCGCTGACCGATACGGGCGCAGGACAGCGCGTCGAGCGCAACCCCGAGAGCGGGGTGGCGCTCATCGTCGCGATGTTCTTCGTGATCCTGACGGCCGGCATCGTGTTCGTCGGGACCGTCGAGCAGGACCGGCAGAAGAAGTCCATCGACCTCAACCTGTACTGGCGCAGCCATGCCCAACACTTCGCCGAGGCCGGCCTCGTCGAGGGGGCCGACTGGTTCCGCCGCCAATCCAAGCAGCCGGTCGTGGCCTTCGACCCCAAGCTCGACCTCCTGGCCACCCCGCCGATCATGGACACGAGCGACCCCGCGATCGGGATCGTCCGCGAGTACGAGATCGGCCGCAGCGTCTGGGGCCGCTTCGAGGTCCGGCGGGAGGTGCCCGGCCTCGCCGGGACCCCCGAGGTCATGGACATCACCAAGCACCGGGGCCTGAGCGGGAACGGGGCCATCTGGCGCCTCGTCTGCCGGTCCTTCGTCTACCGCCGGCGTGATCCGGGCAAGGCCTACGACCAGGCGCCCAACATCCCGCTGGCCACCAAGATCCTCGAGTGCGAGATCCGCCGGATGAGCTTCGCGCCTCCGGCCCTCGGGGCCGTCGTGGCGTCGCGAGGCCAGTACGTCACGGTAAGCAACTTCGGGCGGATCGACGGGGGGATCGCCGCCGGCGTGGCCTACCCGAGCGGGACCGGCAAGCCGACCGGATCGACCAAGAAGAGCATCGAGGGCAACCCGCCCCAGTCGGCGCAGGCGACCTGGTACGACGACCCCGAGCAGGTCTTCGGCGTCTCCGAGGACGAGCTGAGGTCCATGGCCGACCTCGTCATCAACGACCCGTACGGCCTGCCGAACCCGCTGCCGACCAACAAGCTGGTCTTCGTCGACGGGGACTGCTACGCGACGACGACGAACCCGCTCAAGGGGACCTGCTTCCTCTACGTCAAGGGCGACCTCCGGGTCTACCCCAACACCTACTCGAGCTTCAGCGGCTTCCTCTACGTCGGGGGGGACTGCTACCTCGAGGCCCCGGTCGACGTCACCGGAATGGCCATGCTCAAGGGCAACGCCAACCTGATCGGGACCGGCGACTGGGCGACGATCACCTACGACGGCGACATCATCGACAGCCTGCTGCTGGAGATCGGGCAGTACCGCCGGTCGACGGCGGTCTTCGACCACGACCTGCGCCAGTCGGTCAAGGACTGACGCGGCGCGGCCGATGGTGTCGGGGCGGGCACGGCCCGCGGCGGCGGGTCCGGGGGCGATGTCCGTTACCCGGGCCCGGATGCGTTGCTAAGATGCCGGCCCCGCGCTAGGTATGCGGGCTGCGTGTGTGCGGGCGGGCCGGCACGGGTCCCGCCAGTCGACCGGCGGGGAGGCCGATGATCGAGGTCGAGGCTCTGGTCAAGGACTATGGCGGGTTGCGGGCCGTCGACCGGCTGTCGTTCGAGGTCGCCGAGGGCGAGATCGTCGGCTTCCTCGGCCCCAACGGGGCCGGCAAGACGACGACGATCCGGGTCCTGACCGGCTACCACGCCGCGACCTCCGGCCGCGCCGTCGTCGCCGGCCACGACGTCTTCACCGACTCGCTGGCGTCCCGGCGGCTGCTGAGCTACCTGCCCGAGAACGTCCCGCTGTACCCCGACCTCAGGGTCGAGGAGTACCTGCGCTTCCGCGCCGCGCTCAAGGGCGTGCCCCGGCGCGAGCGCCGCGCCGCCGTGGCCCTGGCCATGGAGCAGGCCGGGGTCGTGGAGGTCCGCCGCAAGCTCTGCAACCAGGTCTCCCGTGGCTACCGGCAGCGCGTCGGGCTGGCCGACGCCCTGGTCTCGGCCCCGCCGATCCTGATCCTCGACGAGCCGACGTCGGGCCTCGACCCGATCCAGCGCGGCCGCATCCGCACGCTGGTCCGCTCGCTGGCCGGCCGGCACACGGTGCTGTTCTCGTCGCACATCCTCAGCGACGTCGAGGAGGTCTGCGACCGCATCGTCCTGATCCACGAGGGCGTCAAGCGGGCCGACGGGACGCTGGCCGAGCTGGCGACCCAGCTCGGCCGCCGGGAGGTCCGGGTCGAGGTCGCCGCCGACGGGGACCGGGTCCGGGCCCTGTTCGACGGCCTCGACGGCCTCGGCGCCCCCGAGCTCGACGCCGAGCGGGGGGGCTTCGTCCTGGCCCGGGGACCGCTGGCCCCCGGCGTGGAGGCCGGCCCCGTGCTCGACGCGCTCGCCGCCCGCCTGCGCGGCGGCGACCTGGCCTTCCGGCAGGTGCACCTGCACGAGCCGAGCCTCGAGGAGATGTTCGCATCGCTGACGAGCGGCGCCCGGGTCGAGGAGGACGCGGCATGAGCGGCGGCCGCATGCTGGTCCTGGTCCGCAAGGAGCTGTGGTCCTACCTCGTCAACCCGGTCTCGTACGTCATCCTGTTCCTGCTCAACCTGTACCGGGGCGCGGACGTCTACAACCTCGTCCTCGGCTTCCGTGACGGCGGGGACGCCGACCTCTTCGCCATCGGCTACCTCAACGTCTCCTCGACGCTGACGGCCGTCGTCCTCCTGCCGCCGCTGCTCACGATGAAGGCGTTCGCCGAGGAGAAGCGGACGGGGACCTTCGAGCTGCTCGTCACGGCGCCGATCCAGGACCACGAGATCGTGCTCGGGAAGTGGCTGGCGAGCTGGCTGTTCTACGGCCTGCTCTGGCTGCCCTCGATGCTCGTGCTGGTCGTGCTCCAGGCGCCCTGGTTCCTCGGCGTCGGTCTCCCGTTCGGGCCGCTCTTCACCGCCTACCTCGGCCTCTTCCTGCTCGGCTCCCTGCTCCTCGCGGTCGGCCTGTTCTTCTCCTCGCTGACCGACAACCAGCTCCTCGCCTCGCTGGCGTCGATCCTGTTCGGCGTCGGCATCTTCGCCTTCGCGCCGCTGCTGCAGCGCGGCGTCGTCGACGTCGACTCGGACTTCCTGTCCGTCCTCGCGGACCAGCTCCTGGTCAGGAACCACCTCCGGCTGTGGTTCTTCCGCGGCCTGATCGACACCGGGCACCTGGTGTTCTACGTCTCGACCACGGCGCTGCTGCTGTTCCTGACGGTCCGGAGCGTGGAGGCGCGGAAATGGCGCTGATGTCCGGCTCCGGGCGGCTCCGGCGGGCGACGGCCGGGACCCAGGTCCTGCTGACGGTCGCGCTCGCCCTGGTCGTCTGGGGCCTCGCCAACTACGCGTTCACGCGGCCGAAGCTCAGGACCAGCCTCGACCTCAGCCCCGGGGCGCGGTTCACGATCTCGGCCGAGACGGCCAAGCTGATCGAGGCCCTCAGGGCCAGCGGGGCCACGCTCGAGGTCGACACCTTCCTCGGCTTCAACACCGAGAAGGACATCGACGACTACATCAGGATGTTCCCGGACGCCGACGTCCAGAAGCTCGGCATCTACCGGAAGCTCCTGCTCCTGACCGTGTCGTTCCTCGAGCGCATCGACTACCTCGGCGGGGACAGCGTCGTGATCCGGCGCCACGTCCTGCACCAGGACATCGACCGGCTCCAGGGCAGCGGGCCGATCAAGATCGACAGCATCGTGTTCTAGGTCGGCAAGCGGTCGCGGACGCTGATGCTCGTCGACCGGTTCTTCCGGTCGGAGTTCGGGGACATCGAGCTCCCCGACGAGGGCGGCGGGCAGGCGCCGGGCCAGAGCTCGGTGCCGATCCTCAGGCGGTACAGCGGCGAGGAGGCCTTCGCCTCCGTGCTCGCCCAGCTCCTCGACGAGGAGTCGCTCAAGGTCTACTGGGTGACCGACCGCAACGCCGGGCGGCCCGACGACCCCATCTACACCGACTTCGCCCGCGACCTGCGCGGCGACGGCTTCGAGCTGGGGCTCGTGGACCTCGACGCGAACCCGGGCGCGCCGGTCCCGGAGGACTGCTCCCTGCTCGTCCTCCTCAAGCCCACGGCGGAGCTCGGCGACCAGGCGCGGCGCAAGGTGATCGACTACTTCGAGGCCGGCGGGGCGGTGCTGCTGGGGCTCGACTTCGAGGTCCAGGAGGCGCTGCAGGGCCTGCCCCAGGTCACGCACCGGGAGCTCCTCGCGCGGTACGGGCTGGCCGTCGGCACGGAGATGGTGCTCAACGGGATCCCCGACTCGACCCAGGCCGGCGGCGTCCTTTACGACAACCCGGCCTGCGTCCGCCTGCTGATCCGGCAAGGGCCTCAACGAAGCACGCGGTCACGAAGCCCCTCGCAGAGAACGGGCGGTTCGTCGACCTGGTCGGGGGCGCCCGATCACCTTCCTCGAGCCGAGGCCGGAGGGCAGCTACGCCGACATCCTGCTCGAGACCAACGCCAGGTCCTGGACCGAGGAGCTGGGCCCGATGAAGTCCGAAGCTCTTCTACGCTCGCCAGAGCGACCTCGGCCCTACGTCGTGGCCGCGACCGTGTCCCTGTCCGGCGAGCCGCCCCGCAACCGCGGGCGGCTGGGGCTCGTGTCCGGGGATCACCTTCGTCAACGCCCCGCACGGGATCGAGGGGTTCTACCTGCGCAGCGGGACTTCGCCCTGGCGCTCGTGGATTGGCTCGTGCGCCGCGATCGCTGGTGACGGTCAAGTCGGTGGACTATCGGGCCGGCGGATCAGGCCCGCCCAGGCCCTCGACCGCGTGTTCTGGACGGTGCTCATTGGCGCTGCCCCGCCGCGTTCCTGCTCGTGGCCTTCGGGCTGGTGTTCTGGCGGAGGCGCGCATGAGCTCAGGACCCTGATCGTGCTGCTCGTCCTGGCCGGCGGGCTCTACGCCCTGCTCGAGCTGAGCGGGAAGGGCGAGTTTCCCGCGCCGGGAAGCCGGTCCGAGCGAAGCCGCTGCTGCTCGAGAGCTCGGCGGCGCGCGCCCCGAGTGGATCATGACGAAGCACGCGCGCGAGGAGGGGCGGCGCTTCGAGTTCAGGCTCGTCGGGGGCCTGTGGCGCATGACCTCGCCGTTCCAGGACCTCGCCGACCAGGGCCTGCTCGACAACCTCGAGAGCCAGCTCCTGGCCACGCAGCGCCGGTGGATCGGCACGCGCGGCGCGTCGACGCCGGCCCAGCTCGAGGAGTGGGGCCTGGCCACCCCGCGCGGGACCGTCTCGGTCGGCGCCGGCGAGCGACGCGTCGACATCGACGTCGGCGGCGAGGGACCGGTGTTCGACACCGGCAACGGCGAGGTGCTGCAGACGATCCAGGTCGCGATCGGCGACGAGGTCTACCAGGTCAGCAAGGGCTTCGACTCGATCCTCGAGGCCAACCGCAAGGACCTCCGCGGCAAGTTCGTGTTCGACACCGGCTACGAGGGCCTCAAGGCGGTCCGGCTCCACCGCTTCGGCGACGAGGCGGCAGGCGTCGCCGACGTCGTCGTCGCGGCCGAGATGGACCGGCGCGGGGCGTGGCGGCTGACCGAGCCGTGGCGCATCGAGGCCAACCACAGCGTCCTCCTGCCGCAGCTGGCGGCGATCGTCACGACCCGGGCGCTCGGCTTCCAGCCGATCGAGAGCCGGCCGCAGTACCAGCAGCCCGAGACGCGGCCGTGGATCGAGGTCGAGGTCGTGGGGGACTTCGGCAAGGAGGTCGCGCGGCTGTTCAAGGAGGCCGACGGCCAGCTCTACGCGTTCAAGGCCAACCGCCCGAGCCTGCTGCAGCTCGACCCCAAGAGCTTCGAGAGCCTGTCGGTGTTCGACCCGGGCACCCTGATCAGCCACGCGCTGTGGACCTGGTCGCCGGCGCTGGCCCGGACGGTCCAGCTCGAGGTGCCCAAGCGGAGCGATCCGCGCGGGGAGGGGATCCGGCTGTCCCTCCAGTCGCTGCGGCCCGAGCCGGGCTTCCGGTTGACCCTGCCCCAGGTCCTGCCGGCCGACCCCGGCGCCCACAACCGCCTGTTCGCGGCCCTCGAGCGGATCTCGGTCCTCGGCCTGGCCGAGGGCGCCGACGGCATGGAGGCCGAGCGGGTCCTGGCCCAGCCCGACCTCGTCGTGACCCTCGAGCCGCACCCGGGCGAGCGCGGCGGCGGCTACGCCGTGCGGCTCGCGCGCGGGACCGGCGGGCGGACCTTCGCCCAGCGCGGCGAGGCCAGCCTGCGCTTCGTCGTGGACGTCCCCGACTGGGACGCGATCCTCCAGCCCTGGTGGCACTACGTCGAGCCGCAGGCGTTCACGCTCGCCTCGAGCCGCCCGGTCGTGACGCTGCGGTTCGAGGCCGGCGAGGTCGTCCGGGTCGCGACCCTGCGCGACGGGCGCTGGAGCCTCGACGGCGAGGTCAGCGAGGACGCCGAGGCCGTCCTCCTGGCCCTGCGCCGGCTCGTCGGGCGCGAGGTCGTCGGGCCGCAGGCGACGGTCGGCCCCGCGCTCGAGCTGCAGGCCCTCGGCCGGATCACGGCCCTGTCGACCGCGCCCGACGTCGAGCCGTCCCGGGTCGCCGGCCGCCTCGAGCTGTGGCGCGACAAGGATGGCGAGGTCGTCGTCGCCAACGGCGACGACGGGCTGCTCTACCGGCTCCGCGGCCCGGAGGGGCGCCTGCTCGCGCGGCCCTTCGGCCCCTGAGCCCTACTTGAGCTCGAAGCGGACCTCCTGGTCGAAGTGACCGGGTCCGTTGCGGAATCGCCAGGTCACCAGCGTCGTCAGGGCCGCCTGCAGCAGCTGCACCGAGCAGCGCTGCTCGAGCACCCGGATGTCGCTGACCGTGCCGTCGGCGCCGACGAAGAGGCGCAGCCTCATCGTGCCTTCCTGACCCAGGCGCAGGGCCCGCGCCGGGTACTCGGGGTCGGGGCAGGAGCCGTCGATCGGCTCGACCTTGGCCCGCGTCGTCGCGGCGGGCTTGCTCGCCTCGGCCTCGACCACCGGCTCGGGCTCGGGCTTGGGCCGCAGCGGCTCGAGCCAGGCCTCGTCCTCCGGGTCGGCCTCGTCGACCTCGGCGATCGGATCGGGGCTCGGGACCGGCTCCAGCTCGGGCAGCGGGACCGGCACGAGCTCGAGGACCGGCTCGGGGATCTCCGTCGCCCGGGGGGCCGCCGGCTCGGCGACCGGGGCCTCGTCCAGGGCCGCCTCGTGGCCCTCGGCGAAGGTGGACTCCAGCCGGGCCGTGCGGACGCGGGCCTCGGCCAGCAGCGGCTGCCCGATCGACCAGGCCAGGAGCGCGCCGAACAGGCCGGCCTCGAGCAGCAGGGCCATCCCGAGGGCCCAGGGGCCGGGCATGGTCGAGCCCAGCCGCAGGCGGCGATCGAGGGCGCGGTGGCTCAGGGGCTGGCTCATGGCTGGGCGGCGGGCGGGCGCGGTCCGTCAACGTCCGGGGCGCGGCTCCGTTCGGCCGAGCCCCCGGCCGGCGGCCTCAGTGGGGCTCGCTGGCGAGGTTGACGCTCCAGGACGGGATCACGACGCGGATCCTACCCTCCGCCCCGGGGAGGATGCGCGCCTGGCAGCCGAGGCGGGAGCGGATCGACAGGTCACGGGCCTCGTCGAGCTGGTCCTCCTCGTCCTCCTCGGCCTCGCTCAGGAGGTCCATGCCCTCCTCGACCTTGACGTGGCAGGTCGAGCAGGCGCAGACCCCGCCGCAGGCGTGGTCGAGCGAGATGCCGTGGCGGAGGGCGACGTCGAGCAGGCTGTCCCCCGGCGCGGCCGGGGTCACGATGGTCCTCGTCGACCCACTGGATCTCGACCGGTCCCTCGCTCATCGCCGCTCCTCGCCCGAGGACAGGGCCCGGCGCACCGGAAGCGATCATCTCGTCGGCGAGCTGCATCGTCAGCGAGCCGAGGCGGTCCACGGCCTGGTGCAGGGCCGGCACGTCGTCGCCCTCGACGAGCTGCTCGACCTTCTGCAGGGCCTTGCGGATCGCGTAGCCCTGCTCGGGCGCGAGCCCCTCGGCGCCGCCGGCCTCGAGCCTGCCGGGTCCCGGCGACCAGCGCCTGGGCCTTGTTGCGCAGCTCGAGGGCCTCGCGGACGGCGAAGTCCTCGCCGGCGCGCTCGATCGACTCGGTCACGATGCGCTGGACGTCGTCGTCGCCGAGGCCGAGCGTCGACCGGAAGCTCGGCGCTGGCGGTCTGGCCCGAGCGCAGCTCGCGGGCGATGACGCGGAGGATGCCGTCGGCGTCGACCGAGAAGATCACGGCGACGCGGGGAGCGGCCTTCATCGGCGGGATGCCGCGCAGCTCGAGGTCCCCGATCGGGCGGCAGTCCTGCACGAGCTCGCGCTCGCCCTGGTAGACGTGGAGCTGGATCCCGGTCTGGTCGTCGACCCGCGTCGTGAACTCCTCGGTGTGCGAGCAGGGCACGGTCGAGTTGCGCATGACGAGCTTGGCGAAGGCCCCGCCGAGGGTCTCGATGCCGAGCGACAGCGGGACGACGTCGAGCAGGAGCGAGTCGTCCCGGCCGGCCAGGATCGAGGCCTGGACGGCCGCGCCGAGCGCCACGGCGAGGTCCGGGTCGAGGTCGCTCATGGGCTCCTTGCCGAAGCGCTCGCGGAGCAGGCGGCGGACGAGGATCGTCGAGCCGCCGACGAGGACGACGGCGTCGACCTGGTCGGCCGTCAGCCCGGCGTCGGTCAGCGAGGCGTCGACGCTCGCCAGGGTCGCTGGAGCAGCGGCGCGATGCGCTCCTCGAAGCCGGCCCGCGTCATCTCGAGCTCGAGCTCGCGGCCCTGGGCGACCCCGACCTGCACAGGACCGTGTCCTCCGTGGACAGCCGCACCTTCATGGCCTCGGCCGAGCGCCGCAGTGGCCAGGACCTGCAGGTCCTGGCCGGGCTCGACCCGGTCGCAGCGCGGATCGTCGAGCATCCGGTCGAGCAGGACGCGGTCGAAGTCGTCGCCGCCGAGCCGCGTGTGCCGTGGGTCGACAGCACGCGGAACACGCCATCGGTCGCGCGCAGGACCGAGACGTCGAAGGTGCCGCCGCCGAGGTCGTAGACGAGGAAGCGCCCCTCGGCGGCGGCCGAGGCCGTAGGCCAGGGCCGCGGCCGTCGGCTCGTTGACGAGGCGCAGGACCTCGAGGCCGGCGAGCTTCGCGGCCCGGCGGGTCGCCTGGCGCTGGGCGTCGTCGAAGTAGGCGGGGACCGTGACGACCGCGCGGACGGGCCAGCGCTCGCGCGGCAGGCCGGTCGGGGCGAGGGCGCATCCAGGCCTCGCGCAGGACGCGGGCCGAGACCTCACGGGGCTGAGCTCGAGCACGCGCGCGCCGCCGTCGAGCGGGACGCGGATCCGGGCCTCCTCCTTGCTGCCGGCGCCGAGCGCGTGCGGCAGCCGCGTCACCTCGACGCGGAGCTCGCTCAGCGAGCGCCCGATCAGGCGCTTGGCCGAGTGCACGACCCGGCCGGGCAGCCGGAGGCCATGGCCCGGGCCGCGTCGCCGACGA
The DNA here is from genome assembly GCA_041398545.1 of Planctomycetota bacterium. Lineage (GTDB taxonomy): Bacteria > Planctomycetota > UBA1135 > UBA1135 > JAWKUM01. Next base: position 138,768 of record JAWKUM010000006.1, read on the forward strand.
GCTCCGTGCCGTCGTCGAGGAAGGCGACGACCGAGGGCAGCAGGGGCTGCCGTCCGCGGGCGCGAGCACGACCGGGCGCTCCCCGTCGTGCCAGGCGACGAGGGTGTTCGTCGTGCCGAGGTCGATGCCGAGGATCGTGTCCTCGCTGATCTTGTCGCTCATCGGGTGGGGGTGTCAGCGCGCCGGGGAGGCCTGGCGCGTCAGGTTCTCGAGGGCGCGCTGGTGGTAGCGGGCCTCGTGGCACAGCCGGGCCGCGGCGCAGCACCTGACCGTCCTTCCGGAGCAGGGCGATGATCCGGTCCCGCAGCGCGTCGAGCTCCGCCGCAACTCCTGCTCGAGCCTGGCGCGGTGGTCGGGGTGCTGGCGGGCGTCGTCGACCCGCTCGCCAGCTCCATGGCGCAGGCCAGGAACTCGGGGGACATGTGCGCGGTCTGCTCGAGGATGCAGGGGGCCTGGAGCTCGGCCAGGTGCGACGAGCGCCTCAGGGTCGGACAGCACGCGGAAGGCCTCGTTGAGCCGCTCGGCGCGGACGGCGTAGGCCGCCTCCTCGCCGGCCGGCGCCCGGTCGGGGTGGACCTTGCGGCTCTCGCGCAGGTAGCGCAGCTCGAGGTCGTCGGGGTCGAGGTCGGGCCTCGGCTCGAGGCCGAGCAGGGCGAAGTGGTCGGTGCCTTGGCTCATCGCTGGCCAGGGGAGGCGCTCCCGGCGGGCCTCATACGCTGAACGAGGTCCACCAGCCGCGCAGGACCGGAGGACATCGGGTTCTTGAACACGAAGCCCCGGTTGAGCAGCCCGTTGTTGAAGTCGATCGTCGTGCCCGACATGAAGAACTCGCTCTTCTTGTCGATCAGGACGCGGACGCCGAAGGCCTCGTGCTCGATGTCGAACTCGGTCTTGCCCTTGTGGTCGAAGTCGAGCACGTAGGAGAAGCCCGAGCAGCCGCCGCCCATGGCGCCGACCCGGGCGCGGTGCCCTCGGGCAGGCCCTCCACCGGCGATGATCCGCAGGACCTCCTTGGCCGCGGCCTCGGTCAGGGCGATGCCCTTGTGCGGGGCGGCCTCGGGGGCTGGTCCTTGCTCGCGTGTCCGGTCGTCTGGTCGCTCATCGCGCAGTCCTCGGGCGGCGCTCAGCCGGCTGGTCCTCGGTCGTCGGCGCGGTCTTCTGCCGCTTGGTCTTGTAGTCCTCGATCGCGCTGCGGATCGCGTCCTCGGCCAGGACCGAGCAGTGGATCTTGACCGAGGGCAGGGACAGCTCCTGCACGATCTGGGTGTTGTCGATCTCGAGCGCCTCGTCGGCGGTCCGGCCCTTGATCACTCGGTCGCCAGCGAGGAGCTGGCGATGGCCGAGCCGCAGCCGAAGGTCTTGAACTTGGCGTCGACGATGCGGCGGTCTCCTCGTCGACTCGATCTGGAGGCGCATGACGTCCCCGCACTCGGGGGCGCCCACGAGGCCGGTGCCGACGTTGTCCTTGGACTTGTCGAGCGTGCCGACGTTGCGCGGGTTGTTGTAGTGGTCGATGACCTTGTCGCTGTAAGCCATGGTCCCTCGTCAGTCGTTCGAGGCGGTTCGGTGCGTCGGGACGCTCAGTGCGCGTCCCACTGGATCTTGCTCAGGTCGATGCCCTCCTGGACCATCTCGTAGAGCGGTGAGAGCTCCCGCAGGCGTTGGACCGCGGTCACGACCGACTCGACCGTGCGGTCGATCTCCTCGGCGGTGTTGAAGCGGCCGATGCTGAAGCGGATCGAGCTGTGGGCGAGGTCGTCGCCGACCCCGAGGGCCTTGAGCACGTAGCTGGGCTCGAGGCTGGCCGAGGTGCAGGCCGAGCCCGAGGACACGGCGATGTCCTTGAAGCCCATCAGGAGCGACTCGCCCTCGACGTACGGGAACGACAGGTTGGAGATGTTGGGCAGGCGGTGCTCGAGGGTCCCCGTTGACGTGGACGTGGTCGAGCCTGGCCATGACCTGCTGCTCGAGCCGGTCGCGGAGGCCGCAGCAGTGCTCGACGTCCTTGGCCATCTCCTCGGACAGGAGCGCGCAGGCCTTGCCGAGGCCGACGATGCCCGTGACGTTGAGGGTGCCCGAGCGCATGCCGCGCTCGTGGCCGCCGCCGTCCATCTGGGCGACGAGGCGGACGCGGGAGAAGCTGCGCCGGCGGACGTAGAGGGCGCCGACGCCCTTGGGGCCGTAGATCTTGTGGCCGGACAGCGACAGCAGGTCGATGTGGTCGGCCTCGACGTCGATCGGCGTCTTGCCGATGCCCTGGGTCGCGTCGCAGTGGAACAGCACGCCCCGCTCGTGGCACAGCTCGCCGATCTCGCGGATCGGCTGGAGCGTGCCGATCTCGTTGTTGGCGGCCATGACGCTGACGAGGATCGTGTCGTCGCGCAGCGCGTCGCGGAGCGCGCCGAGGTCGACCCGACCGAGGGTGTCGACCGGGAGGTAGGTGACCTCGTAGCCGCGGGTCTCGAGGTGCTTGGCCGCGTCGAGCACGGCCTTGTGCTCGGTCGCGCAGGTCACGATGTGCCGGCCCTTCTCGGCGTACATCTCGGCCACGCCCTTGAGCGCCAGGTTGTCCGACTCGGTCGCGCCGGACGTGAACACGATCTCCTTGGCGGTCGCGCCGATCAGGTCGGCGACGCGCTGGCGGGCGACCGACACGGCCTCCTCGGCGGCCCAGCCGAACGAGTGGGAGCGGCTCGCGGCGTTGCCGTAGGCCTCGGTGAAGTACGGCAGCATCGCCTCGACGACCCTGGGGTCGCAGCGCGTCGTGGCGGCGTTGTCGAGGTAGATCGGGCGGGGCTGTGTCATCGGGTCCGGTCCATGTTGCCGGTCGCGGGGACGCCGAAGTCCGGGACCGAGGCACAGGCCCCGGCCCGGTCCCGGCCGTCGCCGGCCAGCGGGAAGTCGTGGAGGGCGATGTCCTCGAGGCTCAGGTCCTCGAGCATGCCCACGATGCGGGAGTGCAGCAGGGCGAGGGGGGTCTTGGCGTGGCAGGGGCCGTGCAGGCCGCAGACCTCGGCGTGCGCGTCGTCCGCCGCGCGCGTGCCCGAGGGCTCGGAGCCCTGGCACTCGACGACGACGACCGGGCCCTCGACGACCTCGAGGATCGTGCGCACCGAGATCGCGGACGCCGGCCGGTCGAGGCGGTACCCGCCGTTGGGGCCGCGGACCGAGGTCAGCAGGCCGGCGCGGCACAGGTCCTTGAGCAGGTTGGCGGCCAGCGAGGCGCTGATGCCGCTGGCCTGGGCCAGTTCCTGCGCGGTCGTCAACGGCGACTCGTGCTCGTCCGCGCGGCCGAGGCCGGCCTCGTGGCGCGCGAGCGCATCCTTCCTGACCAGGAGGGTCATGAGGAAGATGGCGTAGTCGGTCTTCTTGGAAAGGCGAAGCACGGTCCTATCGGTCCTCTGATGCCGTCCCCGAGCCAGGATCCGGTCCCGGCACGGGAGACGAGGAAGATTAGCACCGGTCTGGTGCCCTATCAAGCATCGGAAGAAAATCCGGACCAGAATTGTGCTTTTTCCAAGTCCTTGAAACATAGAAGCTTGTAGCGATGAGTGGACTCAATCCCATGGCCCTCCCGGCCTTCGAGCAGCTGGCTCCCGTGGACCTGGACGGCTTGTGCCTGGCCGGTGCGGCTGCGGACGAGGCGGCCGTCGTCGAAGCCGCCCGTGAAGACGCCGCCTTGCTGTCCTGGGACCACCGGGCCCTCCTCGAGCTGCGCGGGCCCGACGCCGCCGACCTCCTGCACCGGATCAGCTCCCAGGACACCCTCGGCCTGAGCGTCGGCGCCGCGGCGCCCGGCTGCCTGCTGACCGGCAAGGGCAAGCTCCTGGCGGCGTTCTGGATCCTGCGCCCCGAGCCCGAGCGCTTCGTGCTCGAGGTCGACCGGCCGCGCCTCGACGAGGTCCGCCAGCTCGTCGACCGGTTCGTGTTCGCCGAGCAGGTCGAGCTCGTGGCCCGGCCCGAGCTGCGCGCGCTCGCCGTCGTCGGGCCCGAGGCCACGACGCGGAGCGGCCAGGCGCTCGCCGCCGGGACCGTCGCCGGCACCGGCGACCTGCTGTGGGTCCGCAGCGACGAGCTCGGCGTGCCCTGCCTCAGGCTGTGGGGCGACGCGGCGGCGGTCGACGCCGAGGCCGCGCGCCTCGTCGACGCCGGCCTGCCGGCCGGAGGCTTCACCGCCTTCGAGGTGCTGCGCGTCATGGCGGGCATGCCGCGGCAGGGCCTCGACGCCGACGAGGCTACGATCCCGCTCGAGGTCAACCTCGACGACTGGTGCCGGGTCGACAAGGGCTGCTACACAGGCCAGGAGGTCATCGCCCGCATCCACACCTACGGCCACGTCAACCGCAGGCTGGCGCGGCTCCGGCTCGCGCTCGACGCGCTGCCGGCGCCGGGCACGGGGCTGTACGAGGGCGGGCTCGAGGCCGGGCGGCTGACCTCGGCCGTGCGCGACCCGGCGAGCGGGGCCGTGCTGGCGCTGGGCATGCTGCCCCTGGCCGTGCTCGAGGACGACGAGGTCGAGCTGCACCTGGGCGGCGCCGAGGGCCCGCGGGTCGAGCTGCTGCGCTGAGGTCCGGCCGCGCGGCCTCAGCCGCCGAGGCCGACGAAGCGCAGGTCCTTGGCCTTGATCAGCTCGGCCAGGAGCTCGCTCATGAGGTAGCGGCGCATGGCCGTGACGCGGGCGTCCCCGTCGGGGCCGGGCACGACGTCGGACACGAACAGCAGCGACCAGCCGCCCGTGTCCTCGACCGGCTCGGAGACCACGCCGATCGGGGCCTTGAACGCCGCCTCGAGCAGCTCCTCGGGGTAGCGGGTCTCGCGCCGGTGCAGGAGCCCGAGGTCGCCGGCGAGGTTGGCCGAGCTCGGGTCCTCGGACAGCTTGCGGGCGTAGGCCTGGAACAGGTTCTTGCCGGCGAGCTTGGGCCGGAGCTCGACGAGGAGCTTGCGCGCCTGCTCGGGCTCGCGCTTGGGCTTGCCCTGCAGCCACAGCCGGTAGACGCGCCGGGAGGGCCCGATGCGCTCCTGCCACCACACGGTCCGGTCCCTGAAGTCGGCCTCCAGGTCGGCGGTGGGGTGGAGCTTCTCCCCGAGGACCCTGACGAGGACGTTGGTCCGGAACACCTCGCCGTCGACGTAGTCGGCCAGGGTCCGGCCCTCGGCCAGGAGGAGGTCCTCGAGCGAGACCTTGCCGAGCTCGGGGCGCTCGGCCAGCTCGTCGCGACGGGCCTGGACCTCGGCCTCGAGGTCGGCACGGCCGACCTGGACGCCGAGGTCGGCGGCCTTGGCGCGCAGCAGGCGGTAGGCGCACATGTCGCGCAGGACCCGCTCCTTGTCGCCCGTGACGAGGCTCTGGGCCATGACCTCGCCGAGGCGGCTCAGCGGGATCTCCCGGTCGCCGACCTTGGCGCAGCGGTCGGTGGGCAGCTCGCGCGGGTCGGTCACCACCGCGTGCCGCTTGCGCATCTCCTTCTGCCACAGCGCGATCTTCTCGGGCGGCACGCGCTCGCCGGCGGCGATGCCGAGGTCCTTGCGCACCAGGTCCTCGGTCGCGATCGACAGCTCGACCAGGGCCCGGAACTCGTCGAGCTCCATGTGCCGGTCGGCGAGGTGCTGCTCGAGCCGGTGGCCGGCCTGCTCGAGCTGCCTGCGGAACTCGGCGATCCGCGCCTGGGTCCGCGCCGGGTCGAAGTGGAGGTCGCGCTCCTCGCACTCGATCTCGACGAGGACCCGCTCGACGAGGTGCTCGAGGGCCTTCTGGCCGACCGGCCGGCCGCGGTAGCGGCGGGCCAGCTCGTGGTGGAACTCCTCCCACAGGACGCTGCCGCCGTCGAACACGGCCGCGTAGCGCTCGGCGGGGGCCTGGGGACCCATGGGGGTAGCGGGCTCCTGCCGGGGCAGGGCCAGGGCGAGCAGGATGGGGAGGGTGTGCATCGGTCCGGACCTGGGGGCTCGGGATCATGACCCCGGGGTGGGTCCGAACCAAGCACGGGTCCCTCCGGGCCGGACGGCGCATGGACCCAAGCCACGCCAGGGACGATACTTGTCGGCTTCATCTGCCGAGAACCCACCCAAGGAACCGTCATGGTCCACCGTAAAGAGGCCCTCGACTACCACCGGGAAGGCCGGCCGGGGAAGCTCGAGATCCAGCCCACCAAGCCCTGCTTCACGGCCCGCGACCTGTCCCTGGCCTACTCGCCCGGGGTCGCCGAGCCCTGCCGGGAGATCGCCCAGGACGTCGAGGACTCGTTCAACTACACGGCCCGCGGCAACCTCGTCGCCGTCGTCAGCAACGGGACCGCCGTGCTCGGCCTCGGCGACATCGGGCCCGAGGCGGCCAAGCCGGTCATGGAGGGCAAGGCCGTCCTGTTCAAGCGCTTCGCCGACATCGACTGCTTCGACCTCGAGGTCCGCGAGAAGGACGTCGACGCGTTCTGCCGGGTCGTCCGGGCGCTCGAGCCGACCTTCGGCGGCGTCAACCTCGAGGACATCCGCGCGCCGGAGTGCTTCCTGATCGAGCAGCGGCTCAGCGAGGAGATGGACATCCCGGTCTTCCACGACGACCAGCACGGGACCGCCATCATCACCGCCGCGGCCTTCCTCAACGCGATGGAGCTCAGCGGCAAGAAGCCCGAGGACCAGCGCATCGTGTTCTCCGGCGCCGGCGCCGCGGCCATCGCCTGCGCCAAGCTGCTGATCTCGCTCGGCGCCGACCCCTCCAACATCCTGATCTGCGACAGCAAGGGCGTCCTGACGCGGGAGCGCGAGGACGAGGTCAACGAGTTCAAGCGGCCGTTCGTGCGCGACACCAAGCTGCACACGCTGGCCGAGGCCATGGACGGGGCCGACGTCTTCGTCGGGCTGTCGGTCAAGGACCTCGTCACGCCGGAGATGTTGCAGGGCATGGCCTCGGACCCGCTCGTCCTCGCGATGGCCAACCCCGACCCCGAGATCGACTACGACCTGGCCCGCAGGACGCGGCCTGACGCGATCGTCGGCACCGGCCGCAGCGACTTCCCCAACCAGGTCAACAACGTGCTCGGCTTCCCGTTCATCTTCCGCGGCGCCCTCGACGTGCGCGCGCGCAAGATCAACGAGGAGATGAAGGTCGCGGCCGTCCGCGCCCTGGCCGAGCTGGCCCAGGCCGAGGTGCCCGAGTCGGTGGCGCTCGCCTACGGCGGCCGGCGCTTCGGCTTCGGACCCGAGTACATCATCCCCAAGCCCATGGACCCGCGCGTCCTGACCCACGTCGCGCCGGCCGTGGCGCGGGCGGCCTGCGACTCCGGCGTCGCCCGCCGCGAGATCAAGGACTGGGACGCCTACGTCGAGGCGCTCGAGGTCCGGCTCGGCAAGGAGAAGGAGGTCCTGCGCTTCGCGACCAACCGCGCGCGGACGCGCAAGACGCGGATCGTGTTCCCCGAGGGCGACTTCCCGCAGGTCCTGCGGGCGGCGTCGATCCTGCGCGAGGACCGCATCGCCGAGCCGATCCTGATCGGCAAGGAGCCGGTCGTCCGCGGCCGGATCCACGAGGCCGGGCTGGACACGCTTCTGCGCGACGTCCAGGTCCTCGACCCCGAGACCGCGCCGATGTCCAAGGAGTTCGTCGACGAGTACTACCGGCTGCGCCAGCGCAAGGGCGTGACGCGCTTCGAGGCCCGGCGGCACCTGCTGTGGCGGACGCACTTCGCCGCGATGATGCTCCGCCTCGGCCTCGCCGACGGCATGGTCGCCGGCGTCGGCAGCCTGTTCCGCGAGATGCTGCGGCCGGTCTACCGGATCGTGCCGATGGCCAAGGACAGCATGCACAGCGCCGGCGTGCACCTCGTCCTCAACAAGTCCGAGTTGACGTTCTTCGCCGACACGACGGCGGTCATCGAGCCGACGCCCGAGCAGCTGGCCGAGACGGCCTGGACGACGGCCGACCTGGCCCGGCGCTTCGACGTCGAGCCCCGCGTGGCCTTCCTGTCGTTCAGCACCTTCGGCACGGGGCGCGTGCCCGAGACGCGCCGGTTGCAGCGGGCGCTCGAGATCGTCCGCGAGCGGCGACCCGACATCGTCGCCGAGGGCGAGGTCCAGGTCGACGTCGCCCTGCTGCCGGACTTCGCCACGGAGCACTACCCGTTCAGCCGGCTCGGCGGCAAGGCCAACGTGCTCATCTTCCCCAACCTCTCGGCCGGCAACATCGCCTACAAGATCGCCGAGTTCTTCGGCCGCGGCCTCGTCCTCGGCCCGTTCCTGACCGGCCTCGAGAAGCCGATCGCCCTTCTGACCAAGTACTCCTCGGTCGACCACGTGCTCAACTCGGCCGTCGTGACCGCGATGCTCGCGGCCTCGCCTGGCATGGCCCAGCGCACGATCAAGGAGCAGCTCGACAAGGTCGTCCGCTGACGGGCGCCCTCACCAGCTGAACGCCTTGCCCTCGGCGAAGGAGTGGAACTCCCGCTCGCCGAGGACGAGGTGGTCGACGAGCGGGATCCCGACGACGCGGCCGACCTCGCGCAGGCGGTCGGTCACGGCCTCGTCCTCCTCGGACGGGGTCGGGTCGCCGGAGGGGTGGTTGTGGCCGACGACGAGGGCCGCGGCGGCCTGACGGATCGCCGGCCGGAACACCTCGCGCGGGTGCACGAGCGAGGACTGCAGCGAGCCGACCGAGACGAGCCGGCTGGCGAACGGACGGTGGCGGGCGTCGAGCAGCAGGACGTGGAACTCCTCGTGCTCCTTGCCGAGCAGGGTCCCGCGCAGGTGCCAGGCCGCGTCGCGGGCGTGGCGCAGCGGCCGGCTGCGGTCGGGGCGCGGCAGCCACATGCGCCGGCCGAGCTCGAAGGCCCCGGCCAGCCGGCAGGCCAGGACCGGGCCGATGCCCGGCGTGCGCTGCAGCTCGCAGGGCTCGAGCCGGGCCAGCCCGGCGAGGCCTCCGTGCTCGGCGAGCAGCAGGCCGGGGAGCCCGGGGCGCTGTTGGCGTTGGCCCTGCAGCAGCAGGCCGAGCAGTGTCCCCTCGTCGAGGGCCCCGAGGCCCTCGCGCCGGGCCCGCCCGCACAGGTCCTCGTTGGCGTCACCGTTGCGCATCGCGCAGGACCGATCGCCGGACCCAGGAGGGGTTTCGGTCGGCCGGCGGACGTGCATGGGGTGGAAACCCTTCCGGAACGAGGGGCTCCCCCGGAAGGGTTTCCCGGGAAACCCTTCCCTCGGAGTCTCTTCTATGAGAGGGGCGGTCGGTTCAACTGGTTTTCTCTCTGGCTCCTTCCGGCGAGGGCCGGCGCCTTGGCGCCTGTCCCGGGGTGGCATCGGACTCCGCAGGCTTCTATCCGCACTCGCTGGGGCCTCGCTTCGAGGCCGGTGCACCTTGGAATCCGTCCGATCCGGTGCTGCGATCTGAGACGCGGCCTCGAGGGCCAAGAGACTGTCGCAGTCGCCGGGATCGGGCGGTGAGTCCTCTGCTCATGGGATCAGGCGCTGGGCGCACTCCTCTCCGTGTGTTCCTCCGGTCGGGTCGGGCTCAGGCCGACAGGCGAGCGGCCTTCCTGTCGGCGTCATGGAGCGGGTCGTAGCTCAGGCCGTGACGCCACAGGCGGTGCAGCAGCACGGCCAGCTTCCTGGCCACGGCCGTGACCGCGCGTTTCTTCGCGGATCGTCCTCCCCTGGCCGCGAGGCGCAGACCGAAGCGTCGCAGGTCGCCGTCCTTGCCGAAGGGGCCCAGGATGTACTGCGCGCACTGGACGAGCAGCCGCCTCAGGTAGCCGTCGCCCGACTTGCTGATCCCGAGCTCGGGGGCCTTGTCGCCGGAGGCCTGGCTCCGCGGACACAGGCCGACCCAGGACCCCACGCGCCGGCTGTCGTCGAAGCGGGTCGGCTCTTCGATCGTCAGGGCGAAGGCCATCGATGTCAGCGGTCCGACGCCGTGGACCTGCTGCAGCACGGCGGCCTCGGGGTAGCGCTCCTCGGCGGCCTTCCCGATGCAGCGGTCGTAGGTCCGGATCGTCGCCGACAGGGCCACGATCTGATCCAGCAGCGGCTCGACCGCAGGCAGGAGGATCTGCGGCACGAGTCCGCGGACCTTCTTGCCGAAGCCCTTCGTCGAGGCAGAGGGCAGGCGGAGACCGAAGGACTTGGTCAGGCCCCTGACGCACTGCACGAGGGAGGCACGGGCCCGCACGACCTGGTCCCGGGCCCGGATCATGGCCAGGTCCGCCTGGGCCTGCTCGCTCCGGTGGTGGACCCGGCCGAGCAACTCGGGCATGCCGTGCTCCAGCCGGGCCAGGAGCTCGGCGTCCCGCCGGTCGGTCTTCCTGGGGTCCTTGGCGATCAGCTGGACCCGCCTGGGATCGGCGACGTGGACCACGAAGCCGAGACCCAGCAGGTGCCGGGACATCCACGGGGACTGCGAGCCGGCCTCGAGGATCACCCGGGAGCCGGCGTGGGCCTGGAGGGCGCGGTCGAGGCCCTTCCCGGTCGTCGGGAAGTGTCCCCTGCCGACGACCTCACGGTCCCGGAGCAGGCAGTAGTGGGTCGTGCGGTCGCCGACGTCCAAGCCGATGGTCAGATGGGAGGAAGTGGTGGTAGCGTGAGTCATGGGTCGGTCGTCTCCTATTCATGTGCAGCCCCCATTTTGGGGTGACTGCGTGGAGCGACCGGCCCTCTCATTCCATCTGAGACCTACTGGAGGGTTTCGAGGAGGCCGGCGAGGTCGGCGCCGAAGACGGCCTCGAGGGCCTCGTCCTCGGGCTTGCCGTCGGCGAGGAGGTCGACGAGGCGGCGCAGGCCGGCGCGGTCCTTGCTCGCGACCAGCGCGCTGAACAGGACGAGGGACGACGCGTAGCGGCGCGTGACCTCGGCCTCGTCGTCGACCTCGGTGAAGCGCTCGCGCAGCTCGTCGGCCGAGTTGAGGCCCTTGGCGCGGATGAGCGCCTTGACCCCGTCGGCCCGCCGCCCCTCGAACCACTGGGCGAAGCCCTCCTGCAGCCACGGGGACGCGCGGCGGACGCGGTCGGTCAGGAACGCGTGGGCGACCTCGTGGCGCAGGTGCTGCTCGACCTTGGTCCGCTCGCGCAGGTACGAGGCCATCGGCAGCCGGACCTTGCCGTCGTAGAAGGCGCCCATCCAGTCGGCCACGCCCGTGAGCCGCGCGAACTGCTTGTCGCTGTAGACGACGACCGGGATGCGCCGGCGCGGGGCCTCGCCCAGCACGGCCCGGAGCTCGGCGTGGCAACCCTCGAGGAAGGCGAGCAGCTTGTCGTCGAACTTCTTGAGCTCGTTGCGGTTGCCCTCGAAGCGCAGCTCGAAGTTGCGGCTCGTCAGGCCCGCGAAGCCCTTCTCGACCTCGCCGTCCTTGTCGACCTTGGCCAGCAGCAGGACGAGGTCGGCGTTGTCGGGCTCGATGGCCTTGGCCCTGAGCAGCGGGACCCGGGCCTCGTCGAAGCGCCCGGCTTCGAACCGCAGCTTGCCGAGCAGCAGCAGCGAGGCGACGTGGCGGCCGTCGAGCTCGAGCGCCTTCTCGAGGCTCTCCTCGGCCCGGCGCGCGTCGCCGAGCTCGAGCCGGAGCCGTCCGAGCGAGTAGTGCACGGCCGGCTCCTCCGGCCGCCACTGCGCGGCCTGCTCGAACAGCCGCCGCGCCTGCCGCGGCTTGCGCGCCTCGTAGCGGTCCCAGCCCCGCCGGAAGTACAGGCCCCCGAGCAGGGACCTGGCCTCCGGCTGGTCGCCGAGCTTGCTGCGCACCGGCTCGAGCCAGGCGATGCCGCTGGCCCAGTCCCCGGCCTTCCACGCCTCCCGGGCCTTGGCCAGCGCCCGCTCGACCACGGGGTCCTGGACCGGGGCCGCGGCGGAGGCGGCCTGGGGCATCAGGCACGACAGCAGCGTCAGGATCGTCGCCAGCATGCCGACGCTATCGGCACGGCCTGGGCGCGCGCGGCGCTCAGCGCCGTGGCAGCGCCGGATCGCCCCCGCCGGCCCGCGGCACGATCCCGGGGCAGAAGCGCGTCGCCTCGCGCAGGGCCGGGCCGTCCTCGGCCAGCTCCGGCCAGTGGGGGAAGCTGCGGCAGTGGGCCGGACGGGCGGCGTAGACCGCGCAGGTCGCGAGGCCGTCCTCGCGGCCGAGGAACGGGCAGGCGCCGCCGGGGGCGTCCTTGACGAGCCAGTCGCCGCCGGGACCGGGGACGAGGTAGCGCGTGCGGAAGCCGTCGTAGCCGAGGCCGAGGAGCGCGGCCATGGCCCGGGCCTCGGCCTCGCTGGCGCGCACGCGGCCCCCGGGCCGGGCGCAGCAATTGCCGCTGCGCCGGCACGCGAACGCGAACGGGAACGCGCCGGCCTCCGGCGTCGCGTCGTCCCCGTCCGTCACCGCCGCCGCCTCCGGCCGCCGGCGCGGCCGCCCTGGCGCCGGGTCTTGGCGTGGCGACGCGACAGCGGGACCTTGCGCGCCTTCGGCTCCTCGGCCGGCTCCGCGCCGCCGCCGAGGAACGGCCGGTCGGCGCACTTCTCCTCGATGTCGGCGAGGAGCTCGGCCGGGTCCGAGTACCGGATCTCGCGGTCCTTGGCCATCATCTTCTCGATGAAGTAGTGCAGCACCGGCGTCAGCCCGAGCTCGCGGATCCGCTCCGAGCTGAGCTCGAGCGCGACCTGCTTGGCCAGGATCTCCTCGGTGCTCTCGCCGGGGAACGGCAGGTGCCCCGTGGCCATGTGGTACAGCGACGCGCCGAGGGCGTAGATGTCTGCGCGGGCGTCGAGGCCGCCCTCGCCGCGGGCCTGCTCGGGCGCGATGTACTGGACCGTGCCCAGCGTCGTCGCGCTGTCCTCGGTCTCGCCGAGCCGGGCCGCGAAGCCGAGGTCGATCAGGACGACCCGGCCGTCGGGCCCGCGCATGAGGTTGCCGGGCTTGAGGTCGCGGTGGACGATGCCCTGCTCGCGCAGGTGGACGAGGATGCCGGCGACCTGGTGGACGACGTCGAGGGCCTCGTCCTCGCCGAGCACGACGTCGTCGTTGAGGTCCTCCTCGATCGTCCGGCCCTCTACGAGGTCCATGACGACGAAGACCTGCCCGCGGTCCTTGGCCACGCGGTGGCCCTTGACGATGCCGGGGTCGTCGAGGTCGCAGAGGAGCTGGGCCTCCTCGACGAACCGGGCCAGCTTGTCCTTGCGCCGGGCGACCTCCTCCTTGAGCAGCTTGAGCGCGTAGCGCCCGCCGTCCTGGCGGTCGCGGACCTCGAGCACGCGGGCCGTGGCCCCGTCCCCGAGCCGGCCGAGGACCTCGTAGCGCGTGAACGCCGGCTCCTCGCCGACGAGGTTGTCCCACAGCCGCGTGCCCTCGCCGGCCGGGAGGTGGCCGAGGCGCTCGAGCAGGCCGCCGAGCGGCTCGCCGTCGTCGCGCATCGCGAGCGCGACCCGGGCCCGGTCCTCGTCGAGGAAGCCCTTGTGGACCAGCAGCGCCAGGAACTTGGCCTCGCGGGCGTTCATGTCGGGTTTATAGCAAGCCCGCTCCCGGTCGCGCCCGCGTCGTCCCGCCGGGGCCCGCCCGCGGCCGCCGGCGGGGCGTCCTCCCGGCATTGCCCCGGGGCCCGGGCGTGCTACAACCGTTGCCCCCGTTCGGGCCCCGGGAGCCCCGGGAGCACATGCAGGAACCGCCAGCAAAGCCCCCGCGGATCGTCGTCAACGGCCGGCCCCGGCAGCTCGACCGGAGCCTCGTCCTGAGCGAGCTCCTGGCCGAGCTCGGCCTGCCGGTCGGGCCCGGCGTCGCCGTCGAGCGCAACCGCGTGATCGTGCCCAAGGCGGCCTACGCAACGACCCGGCTCGACGACGGCGACGAGCTCGAGATCGTGACCCTGGTCGGCGGGGGATAGGAGAGCCAGCGCGATGATGAGGAACCCCGAGCGCCCCGAGGACCGGCCCCTGGTCATCGGCGGCCACGAGTTCGGCTCCCGGCTGTTCGTCGGGACCGGCAAGTACGCGACCTATCCGCAGATGGTCGAGGCGCTCGAGGCCTCGGGCACCGACTGCGTGACCGTCGCGGTGCGCCGCCTCGACCTCGACAAGCCCCGGGGCGAGGGCCTGCTCGACCACCTCGACCGCGCGCGCTACACGCTGCTGCCCAACACGGCCGGCTGCTTCACGGCCGAGGACGCCGTCCGCGCGGCCCGGCTCGGCCGCGAGCTCGGCCTCAGCGACCTCGTCAAGCTCGAGGTCCTCGGCGACACGCGGACCCTGCTGCCCGACGCCGTCGGCACGCTCGAGGCCGCCCGGACGCTCGTCGGCGAGGGCTTCACGGTGCTGTGCTACACGAGCGACGACCCGGTCCTGGCCAGGCGGCTCGAGGACGCCGGCGTCGCCGCGGTCATGCCGGCCGGCTCGCCGATCGGCTCGGGCCAGGGCGTGCTCAACCCGCTCAACCTCCGCTTCATCCTCGAGTCGATCTCCGTCCCGGTCCTGATCGACGCCGGCGTCGGGACGGCCTCGGACGTTGCCCTGTGCATGGAGCTCGGCGCCGACGGCGTCCTGCTCAACACGGCCATCGCGGGGGCCAGGGACCCTGTGCGGATGGCCCGGGCGATGCGGCACGCGACGCTCGCGGGCCGCGAGGCCTGGCTGGCCGGGCGCATCGCGCGCAAGCCGTACGCGACGGCGAGCTCGCCGCTCGAGGGCGTCGTCGGCCGGCCCCTGCTCGAGGAGATCCCGGGCGAGTGACCGGCACGGACCACCAGGACCGGCCGGTCCAGGCCCCGGCCGTCGACGCCCTGCCGCTCCTGATCGTCGGGGCCTGGTTCGCGTTCCTGACGCTGGCCACGATCGGCCTCCGCGTCACCGGGGGCGGCCGCCCGATCGACGAGCTCGGCCCGGCCGAGGTCTTCCCGGCCTACCTCTGGGCCCAGGGCATCACCGTCGGGCTCGTGTTCATGGTCCTGCCCCGCGTCCTGCCCGGCTGGCGCCACTGGCTCGGCATGAGCCCCGCCACCGGCTGGCGGCTGCGGCGCGGGCTGCGCGACTTCCTCGTCGTGGCCCCGCTGTGGTGGGTCGCGATGCTGGCCTACCAGTGGCTCGTCCTCACGCCCCTGTCGGTCGAGCCCGAGCAGCGGGCCCTGGGCACGGCGCTCGAGGGGCTGACCGGCCCGGACGCCGGCCCGGCCGTCATCGCCCTGACGCTGTGCTTGCGACGACGCTCGGCGCGGCCGCCTTCGAGGGCTCACATTCACGCGGGCTCCTGCTCGGCCTGGCTGCGCGGCCGCGTCCCGATGCAGGTCGCCGCCGCTGACCGGCCTGCTGTTCGGCCTCGTGCACATGGAGGGACCTCCGCGAGGCTCATGCTCGTGCCCCGCTGGCCTGCTGGGCTATCTTCTGTGCTGGGTGCGCGAAGGCGCAGCGACGACCTGCCGGCGCATTCGTCGTGCACGCGCTCAGCCGCGTGACCAGCCTGGCGATCGCCGTCATCGTGCACGGACCCCCTGACCCCCGACCTGATCCGCGCCTCGACCCCGAGCAGCATGACAGGCCTTCCGGCCCCAGCAACATGAAGGGCCTCTGCGCCGCACCGAGAGGCGCCTCTCGCCGTCGACGCCGTCGTCTGCTGCGGCGACGTCCGCCTTGCTTGCGACGTCAACGTGGTTCGCCTGCGTGATCCAGGCCGACGACGAGCCGATGCGATCGGCCGCAGCACCAACGTCCAGGACGGGACCGTCGTCCACGTCGACTTCCGGCTACCCGGTCGAGATCGGCGAGTATGACGATCGGCCACGAGGCCATGGTCCACGGCTGCCGGATCCGCGACCACGCTGATCGGCATGGGCGCGATCCTGCTCAACAGCTGCGCGACATCGGCGAGGACGCGATCGTCGGCGCCGGGGCGGTCGTGCCCGAGGGCATGGTCGTGCCGCCGCGGAGCCTCGTGGTCGGCGTGCCGGCCCGGGTCCGCGGCGAGGTCCGGCCGGAGCAGGTCGAGCGGACGCGCTTCGGGGCGCAGCACTACATCGAGCGGGTGCAGACCTACCTGTGAGCGGAGAGCGGAGGAGGCGACGCGCATGGCCCAGGACCGTCCCGACAACCTGATCGCCCCCTCGCTCCTGTCGGCCGACTTCGCGCGGCTGGCGGACGAGCTGGCCCGCGCCGAGGCGGCCGGCGCCGACTGGCACCACGTCGACGTCATGGACGGGCACTTCGTCAACAACCTGACGATCGGCCCGCCGGTCGTGGCCAGCATCAAGCGCGTGGCCGGCGTCCCCCTCGACGTGCACCTGATGATCACCGACCCCTGGCGGCACGCCGAGGCCTTCCTCGACGCCGGGGCCGACGTGCTGACCTTCCACGCCGAGACGCTGTACGCCGGCGACCCGCTGCCGCTGATCCACGCCGTCCACGCCCGCGGGGCCCGGGTCGGCATGGCGATCAACCCCGAGACGCGCGAGGACGTGCTGCTGCCGTACCTCGACCGCGTCGACCTCGTCCTGGTCATGAGCGTCCGCCCCGGCTTCGGCGGCCAGAGCTTCAGGGCCGACGTGCTCGACAAGGTCCGCCGGCTGCGCGAGGTCCACGGCTACGCCGGTCACCTCGAGATGGACGGCGGCCTGGCCCGCGACACGGTCGGGGCCTGCGCCGAAGCCGGCTGCAACGTCTTCGTGGCCGGCTCGGCCCTGTACGGGGCCGAGGACATGGCCGCGGAGGTCGCGGAGCTCCGGCGGATCATCGGCTGAGGGGGGCCGAAACCCCGGTCCCGGCGGGGGCCCCGGCCGGGCCCGGCTGCTATCATCCCCGCCCGGACAGACCCCGAAAGCGCAGGTAGGAGCATGGCCTGGACCCGGTTCGGCAAGAAGAAGGACATGCCCGGCGGCCTCTGGATCAAGTGCGAGGGCTGCGGGGCGATGATCTTCCGCAAGGAGTTCTCGCGCTTCCGGCTGTGCCCGTCCTGCGGGCACCACTTCGCCCTGACCGGGAGCGAGCGGGTCGAGCTGACCGTCGACGATGGCAGCTTCGAGCCCCTGTGGGAGGACATGCGCACGATCGACCGGCTGAGGTTCCAGGACCGCGTGCCGTACGGCGAGAAGCTCGAGAAGGTCATCGAGAAGACCGGGCGCAACGAGGCCATGATCACCGGCCTGGCGCGGATCCACGGGGTCCGCTGCGCCGTCGGCGTCATGGACTTCTCGTTCCTCGGCGGGTCGATGGGCGTCGTCGTCGGGGAGAAGGTCACGCGCCTCGTCGAGCGGGCCGGCGAGGAGGGCGTCCCGCTCGTGATCTTCAGCGCCTCGGGCGGGGCCCGGATGCACGAGGGGGCGCTGTCCCTGATGCAGATGGCCAAGACCTGCGGGGCGCTGCACCGGTTCATGGCGGCCGGCGGCTTCTACGTCTCCGTCCTGACCAACCCGACGACCGGCGGCGTGACCGCGAGCTTCGCCTCGGTCGCCGACGTCATCCTCGCCGAGCCGGGCGCCCTGATCGGCTTCGCCGGGCCCCGCGTCATCGCCACGACCCTCAAGCAGGAGCTCCCCAAGGGCTTCCAGCGGGCCGAGTTCCTGCTCGAGAAGGGGCAGCTCGACCGGATCGTGTCGCGCCAGGACATGCGCCGCGAGCTCTACAAGCTGATGGCCTACGCCACCGGTGGGGACCCGATCGCGGTCCCGGCCGACGAGGGCGCGGCCTGAGCCGGGGGCCGGGCATGGACGGCAAGCGCGCCGCGGCGGTCTTCGTCGACTTCGACAACCTCTACTTCGGGGTCCGCAACAACCGCTTCGGCAAGGGCCGCAGCGAGGACGCGCTCGAGCGGACCTTCGAGCTGCTCGACGCGCTGCGCGCGCAGCTGCGCGAGGAGGGCTGCACGATGCTCGTCGGCCGGGCCTACTCCGCGTTCGACGACTACCCCGGCTCCGAGGCCGCCCACGACCTGGCCCTGCGCGGCTTCGACCCGCAGTACGTGCTCCAGAACCGCGGCAAGAACTCGGCCGACCTCCAGCTGTCGATCGACCTGCTCGAGGTCCTGCTCGGCCGCGACGACATCCGCCGCTTCGTCGTCGTCGGCGGCGACCGCGACTTCATCCCGATCTCGGTCAAGGTCCTCGAGCGCGGCGCCGAGCTCCTGATCGTGGCCCTGCCCGAGAGCACGAGCGGGGACCTGCTGCAGCGCGTCGGCCAGGAGTGCTACGTCGACGCCGCGACGCTGTGCGAGCTGCCGCCGATCCTGCCCGAGGACCAGCGCGGCGCCGGCACGGTCCCGCGGCGCATCGAGCCGCTGCGCCCGGCCGCGGACCAGGAGGCCGGGGAGGACGCGCCGGCCCAAGGCGGGGCCCGGGTCCTCGGCCACGTCGACCCGAGCCGGCTGTGGACGTCGCTCCCCGACGTCGAGGCCCTGAGCCCGGCCCGGCTCGAGCGGTGCATGGAGCTGCTCGAGGACCTGTGGGTGCACTACCGGGAGAAGCACGGGCGCTCCGAGGTGTGGTTGTCGCCGTTCCTCAAGCGCGAGATGGCCGACCAGTTCCCCGAGCTGACCCACCCGCAGCGCCGCAACCTGATCAACCGGCTCAAGGAGCAGGGCCGGATCAGGGTCGAGGAGCGCGAGAGCGAGACCGGTCCGCACCCGTACTCGGTCGTCACGCCGGGCGCCGGCGTCGAGGCCGAGCGGGAATGACGGGATAGCGCCGGATGCTGCCCTTCGCGTTGCGCCGCCTCATGGGGATGGTCCCCATGCTGTTCCTCGCCGTGCTCGCGATCTTCCTGCTCGTCCGCTCGGTCCCCGGCGATCCGGTGACCAACATGCTCGGCGAGAAGGGTACGCCGCAGGAGCGCGCGCGGGTCACGGCCGACCTCGGCCTCGATCGGCCGATGCTCGTGCAGTTCGGGATCTACCTCGAGGGGCTCGTCCAGGGCGACCTCGGCCGCAGCTACCTCAAGGACGAGTCGGTCTCGGGCCGGATCGCCGAGAAGTTCCCGGCGACCTTCGAGCTGGCCTTCTGCGCGATGTGCCTGGCCGTGCTGTTCGGGCTGACGGCCGGGATCCTCTCGGCCGTGCTGCGCGGCAAGCTGCTCGACTACCTGTCGATGTTCCTGGCGCTCGTCGGGGTCTCGATCCCGGTGTTCTGGCTCGGGCTGATCCTGATCCTGCTGCTCGGCGGGGACGCTCCGTTCCCGTCCGGGGAGCGGATCGACTGGGCCGCGCACTTCGACTACGCGCCGGCGACGGGGTTCTACGTCCTCGACGCCCTGCTCCACGGCGACCTGGCCATGCTCGGGGAGCACCTCCGCCACCTGGCCCTGCCGTCGATCGCCCTGGCCACGATCCCGATGGCCGTGATCTCGCGCATGACGCGCAGCTCCCTGCTCGAGACCCTCGGGCAGGACTTCGTGCGCACGGCCCGGGCCAAGGGCGTCGGCGAGGGGCGGGTCGTGCTCCGGCACGCGCTGCAGCCGGCCCTGGTCTCGGTCATCACGGTCGTCGGCCTGCAGTTCGGGACGCTCCTCGCCGGCGCGGTCCTGACCGAGACCGTGTTCAACTGGCCGGGGCTGGGGACCTACGTCGTCGACTCGGTCAACGAGCGCGACTACAACGCCGTCCAGGGCGCGGCCCTGGTCATCGCGACGACGTTCATGGTCTGCAACCTCGTCGCCGACCTCCTGTACGGGCTCGTCGACCCGCGGGTCAAGCTCGGGGGGGCCGCGTGAGCCCGTTCCGGACCAAGGCCTGGCGCCGGCTCGCGGCCCACCGGATGGCGCTGTTCGGGCTCGTCCTCGTCGCGGTGCTGATCCTGTGCAGCCTGGCCGTGCCGCTGTTCTTCTCGGCCTCGCCCCGCGAGCTGACCGGCGAGACGGCCTTCCTGCCGCCGTCCCTGGCGCACTGGTTCGGGACCGACGACCTCGGCCGCGACCTGCTGCTCCGCACCTTCGCCGGCGGCCGGATCTCGCTGTTCGTGGCCTTCGTCGCCGTCGGCTTCTCGCTCGTCATCGGCGTCCCGCTCGGCCTCGTGGCCGGCTACTTCGGCGGCTTCGTCGACTCGGCCGTCATGCGCCTAGTCGACCTCATGCTGTCGTTCCCGAGCATCCTGTTGGCGATCGTGCTCGTGACGGCCTTCGGCGGGGCCAGCCTGCAGAGCCTCGTGCTCTCGGTCGGCATCGTCGGCATCCCTCAGTTCGCCCGCCAGGTCCGCGGCGAGGTCCTGGCCCTGCGCGAGCGCGAGTTCGTGCTCGCGGCCCGGGCCCTGGGCCTGTCGCGCCGGCGGATCCTGTTCCGGCACCTGCTGCCCAACGCCCTCGGGCCGCTGACCGTCCTCACGACCCTGCGCGTCGGCACGGCCATCCTCGAGGCCGCCGGCCTGAGCTTCCTCGGGCTCGGCGTCGAGGTCGACCAGGCCGAGTGGGGCACGATGATCAAGGCCGGCCGCGAGACCCTGTCGCAGTCCCCGTGGATCGCGATCTTCCCCGGCCTCGCCCTGTCGATGACCGTGCTAGGCTTCAACCTGTTCGGGGACGGCCTGCGCGACCTGCTCGACCCGCGCGAGCGCCGCTGACGGGCGGCGTGGCGTCCGCTGACCGGGTACGAGCCCTGTGTCTCCTGCTTCCGAGGACTTCGTGGCTCCACTCGAGGGCAGGTGGAGATCGTCTGGCCGGAGCCGGGCTCCGCAACGTCTCGTTGCGCTCCACGCGGTGCCGCCGGCGGACACGTCCCGCTTGTCTCCGGTGGTGACGGGATCGACGGGCGAGGGCAGTGCAGCCCGGGGCCCGTCACCAAAGTCGACTGCGCCGGGACATGCCCGCCGGCTGGCACCACGAGCGGATCAACGCAGGGTTGCAGTGGAACGCGCTCCGGCCGGGAGACCGAACGGCCCTCGGTCGGAGACGATGCTTCGCCGGGCAGGAACCTGCAGCACGGGTTCGGACCCCGACAGCGAGGCACGTCGTCGTCAGGCTACCCGCGCGATCGAGCGGGGGGTCCGTGTCGAGGAGGCTCCCGTGTTCATGCACCCGAGCCGGATGCCATGTCCTCATGGGCTCGCTACCGCAGGCCGCTGATGGCGCGAATCCCTCGTTCGGCCGGCGCGTGGCCGTCAGAGCAGGGCGCGGGTGACCTCGATGAACGACTCGGACAGGGTCGGGTGGTACCAGGGGACCCGGTGGAACTGCCCGACGGTCGCGCCGAGGCTCAGCGCCGTGGCGACGACGTGGGCCAGGTCGTCGGCGCGGGGGCCGACTATCTCGCAGCCGAGGAGGCGGGCGTCGGCGCCGCCCCGCGCCTCGGCGAAGAGCTCGATGCGCCCGTGCTCGGCGCCCATGCAGATGCCGCGCCCCTGCTCGGGGAAGCGCTTCACGGCCTTGCGGTACGGGACGCCCGCGCGGTCGAGCTCGACCTGGGGCCGGCCGACGCAGGCGAACGGCGGGTCGGTGAAGATCACGCTGAACGGCGGGATCGACGTGTCGTAGGCCTCGAGCGGGCCGTCGAGGATGCCGGCGACCCGGGCCGCGTTGCGGCCGGCGAGGCTTCCCTCGAGGTTGGCCTCGTGCAGGATCAGGCGGATGCCGGCGGCGTCGCCGGCGACGAAGACGTGGGGGACGGCCGCCTGCCGGCGCTCGTCGACCGCGACCCGGCCGTCGACGAGCTCGAGGCCGAGGGCCTCGACGTCGAGGCCGGCGAAGATCGGCTGCCGGCCCAGCGCGTTGAGCACGAAGTCGCAGGGGACGCGGCGCTCGTGGCCGTCGTCGTCGTGGAGGTGGACCTCGGTCGCGCCGTCGGCCGCGACCCCGACGCCGTGCAGCCGGCTCGGGGCGTACACGACCATCTCCTCGGCCAGGGCCGCCTCGAGCTCCTCGCCGCAGCCGGGGCTGACCTTGGACAGGATCCCCGAGCGGTTGGCCAGGGTGACCTCGGTGCCGACCCGGGCCAGCCACTGCGCGAACTCGAGGCCGACGGCGCCGGCGCCGAGGACGACCGCGCGCGCGGGCGGGGCCTCGAGCAGGAACATGTCGTCGCTGGTCAGGACGCGGGCGCCCTCGGCCACCGGGTACGGCAGCGGCGAGACCTCCGAGCCGGTCGACAGCACGAAGGCCGCGGCCTCGATGCGGTCGCCGTCGAGTTCGAGGGCGTGGGGGTCGACGAAGCGGGGGCGGCCCATGCGGATCTCGTAACCGGCCGCGCGGACGCCGTTCTCCTTGGCCCGGCGGAAGCGCTCGACGTGGCCTCGCATGCGGTCCATGACGAAGCCGAAGTCGAGGCCGACCGAGCCGACCTCGAGGCCGAAGCGGCCGGCGTCGGTGACCGTGTGGGCCACGTGGGCGGCCTCGAGCAGGCTCTTGGTCGGCATGCAGCCGCGCAGGATGCACAGGCCGCCGATCCGCTCGCCGCCCTCGATGGCCAGGACCCGGGCCCCGGCCGCGTGGGCCTGGCCCGCGGCCCGCGAGCCGGCCGAGCCGAGGCCGACGACCACGACGTCGTAGCGCTGGGTGCTCATGCCCGGAGGCTAGCCGGCCTCCGGGCGGAGTCCATCCGGCAGGGACTCAGGACCTGTCCGTGGAGCCGGCCCCGGGCCGGACCTGGAGGCAGGTCGCGACGAGCTTCCACAGGCCGAACAGGATCAGGCCCTTGCTGACGACGCCGACGAGGCGGGCCAGGAACGAGCCACCCGACATGGCCGACTCCATGACCGACTCGAACGAGGAGGGGCTCGCGAACAGGAGGATCACGGTCGGGAGGAAGACGCCGGCCAGCACGAGCATGACCGACTGGCCGAGCCCGGCCCGCAGGTGCTCGTCGGCGATGCCATGCCGGTGGCCGACCAGGAGCAGGAGGCTGACGAAGACGACGAACACGACGATGCCCAGGTCGGGCGTGGGCAGGGCGAGGAGCGAGTTCATGACCGGTCCCTGGCGGAGGAGAGGGAGTCGACCCTCGGACTCTGGGGGCGCCACGAGTCTCCGCGATCCGGCGGGCCGCCGCGAGGGGCTGCTGCCGCGCGGGCAAGTTGAGCCGGTGACCTGACAGGCTGTCAGGAAACTGTTCCGTTCGGCGGCTGCCGACCGGAAGGGTTTCCCGCGAAACCCTTCCGGCGAGGTCTCAGAGACCTACAGGAACACGTAGACGCGGTCGATCAGCAGGCCCGGAAACAGGCCCAGGACCAGGATCAGGATGCCGGAGGCGGCGACGGCGATGCGGGCGCCGATGCCGCGGGCGGTCAGGGGCTCCTCGGTCTCGCCGGGCAGGACGAAGGCGTGCACGAGGATGCGCAGGTAGTAGTAGACGCCGACGACCGAGCCGAGGATCGCGACGACGGCCAGGGTGACCTGGCCCTGCTGGATCGCGGCGAAGAAGACCTGGTGCTGGCCCAGAAGCCGGCGGTCGGCGGGATCCCGGCCAGCGAAAGGGCGGCCACGGCGAGGACGAGGGCCGCGAAGGGGTTGCGCCGCCACAGGCCGCGCAGGCCGTCGAGGGTCACGATGCCCGGCTCCCGGCGCTCGAGCCACGCCACGACGCCGAGGGCCGCGAGGTTGGTCACGCCGTAGATCGCGAGGTAGTAGAGGATCGCGCGCAGCGGGGCGACCATCGCGCCGGCCTGGGACGAGGTCACCATGACCGAGTAGGCGACGAGCAGGTAGCCGGCGTGGGCGATGCCGGAGTATGCCAACAGGCGCTTGAGGTCGGTCTGGAGCAGGGCACCGACGTTGCCGACGAGGATGCTGGCGACCGTCAGGACCGGGATCAGTGGCAGGATCTCGTGCGGGATGAACGGGGCCAGCATGCACAGCAGCACGAAGGCCGCGGTCTTGGTCCCGGTCGACATCAGGGCCGTGATCGGCGTCGGCGCGCCCTCGTAGACGTCCGGCGTCCACATGTGGAACGGGGCCACCGAGGCCTTGAAGAACAGGGCCACGAACAGGAGCGCCCCGCCGATGGCCGCGAGGCCCTGCGGGCCCGGGACGCCGGTCTGGGCGATCTGGCCGAGCTCGGGCACCGCGAGGCTGCCGTTGCCGGCGTAGATCAGGGCCGCGCCGTAGAGGAACACCGCCGCCGCGAAGGCCCCGAGCAGGAAGTACTTGAGCCCGGCCTCGACGGCCCGGCTGCGCGCGCGGCGCGCGGCCACGAGGACGTAGAGGGCGACCGAGAAGGTCTCGAGCCCGAGGAAGGCCAGCATCAGGCTCTTGGCCGAGATCATCAGGATCGCGCCGAAGGGGAACAGCAGCAGCAGGGCGTGGTATTCGCCGTGGTAGTGCTCGTCCTCCTCGCCGAGGAAGCTCAACGACAGCAGGAAGCTCAGCAGCGTCACGCCCTCGAGGATCAGGGCGCCGAGGACCGTGTGCATCCGGAACCGGAACACGTCCCGGACCAGCGGGCCGAGGGCGTCCCGCGTCGGCCCGATGTCCTCCTGCTGGTACTGGAACAGGCTGACGACGATCGCGGCGACCAGGGCCACGAGGGTCGCGAGCTGGACCGAGCCCCGGCGGAGCGCGCCCCTGGGCACGAACAGGTCCAGCATCAGGGCCGTGAAGGCGCCGAGGGCGAGGACCAGGAGGGGGGCCAGGACGTAGAGGTCGGCGCTGGTGAAGCTGAACTCCATGGCTACCTCTGCCCGCTCGCGTCGACGCGGGCCTGGATCTGCGCGAGGGTCTTGGCCGTCCGGCTCGTGAAGGTCGTCGGGCTCACGCCGATCCAGAAGAACAGGATGACGAGCGGGGCCAGCACGAGGCACTCGCGCGCGCTGAGGTCCTTCAGGCCCCGGTTCTCCTCGTTGCGGATCGGCCCGAACAGCACGCGGCGGACCATCGACAGCATGTAGACGGCGCCGAAGACGACGCCGAGGGCGGCGACGGCCGTGAGCCAGGAGTTGGCCATGAACGAGCCGAGCAGGATCGTGAACTCGCCGATGAAGCCGGACAGGCCCGGGAGCCCGACCGAGGCCAGGGTCGCCAGGACGAGGAAGAAGGCGTAGCGGGGCATGACCTTGGCGACGCCGCCGTAGTCGGCGATGGCCCGGGTGTGGCGGCGCTCGTAGACCATGCCGACGAGGAGGAACAGCGCGGGCGTCGCGACGCCGTGGCTGACCATCTGGATGACCGAGCCCTGGAGGCCCTTCGCGTTGAGGGCGAAGGTCCCGAGCACGATGTAGCCGAGGTGGCTGATCGACGAGTAGGCCACGAGCTTCTTCATGTCGCTCTGGGCCCAGGCCAGCCAGGCCCCGTAGACGATGCCGATGACGCCGATCAGCATCAGCCACGGGGCGAAGAAGCGCGTCGCGTCGGGGAAGATCGGCAGGCAGAAGCGGATCAGCCCGTACGTCCCCATCTTGAGCAGGACGCCGGCCAGGACGACCGAGCCCGAGGTCGGGGCCTCGACGTGGGCGTCGGGCAGCCAGGTGTGGAACGGGAAGGCCGGGACCTTGATCAGGAACGCGACGGCGAAGGCCAGGAACAGCCAGGTCTGGATCTCGGGCGGGATGTTGGACTGGGCCGCGTGGGCCAGGATGTCCGACGTGAAGACGTCACGGCCGTCGGCGCCGGCGAGCGGCATGCCGGTGATCCAGATGATCGCCAGGAGCATCAGGACCGAGCCCGCCATCGTGTAGAGGAAGAACTTGATCGACGCGTACAGGCGGCGGGCGCCGCCCCAGATCCCGATCACGAAGTAGAGCGGGATCAGCATCACCTCCCAGAACACGTAGAACACGAAGAAGTCGGTCGCGAGGAAGACCCCGAGCATCCCGCACTCCATCAGGAGCAGCCAGAACAGGAACTCGCGGTCGCGCCGGCCGACATGGCTGCGGGCCGAGAAGAACACGACGGCCATGATCAGCGTCGTCAGCATGACGAGCAGGATCGACAGGCCGTCGACGGCCAGGGACATCCTCACGTCGACGTAGTTGAGGTGGAACCACGGCACCGAGAAGCCGAGCTGGGGGCCGGCGACGTCGGGGTCGAAGCCGGTCCAGACCGGGATCGAGACGAGGAAGGTCAGCAGGCCGATCCCCTGGGCCAGGCGCCACAGCGGCGTCGCGGCCTCGCCCTCGCCCCGCGCCGGCAGCACGAGCACGAGGATCGCGCCGAGCAGCGGGAGGAAGGTCAGGATCGGGAGCAGGGGGGAATCCAAGGCCGGCACTCCTTCGGTGGCTCCGGTCGGGTCACATGATCTGGATGACGAGCCAGGCCAGGAGGACGGCGGTGCCGCCGGCCATCCACAGCGCGTAGCTCTGCAGGCGCCCGTCCTGGACCCTGCGGTTGACGCGGCCGAGCTCGCGGAAGCCCTGGCCGACGCGGTTGACGAGGCCGTCGACGACGGCGAGGTCGAACCACGCGCACAGCCGGCTCAGCAGGGCCAGCGGCGCGAGGATGAACAGCTCGTAGATCTCGTCGACGAACCACTTGCCGAAGAACAGCTGGTACGCCGGCCCGGTCAGGCGCGAGCGCTCCAGCCGCCCGTCGAGGGCGGGGCCGCGGCGGTAGGCCGCGACGCCGAGGAGGATGCCGACCACGGCGATCGCGCCCGAGGCCAGCGCGAACCACAGCTCGGCGTGGTGGTCGACCGGCTCGTAGCCGGCCGCGTGCAGCGGCTGGACCTGCATGACGACCGGCTCGAGCCAGTGGTGCATCCAGCCGCCCTCGTGGACGAGCCAGGCCGGGAGGCCCATGAGGCCGCCGACCAGCGACAGGGCCGCGAGCAGGGCCAGCGGGACCGTCATGAGCCTGGGCGACTCGTGCGGGTGCACGTGGGCCGCGTCGAAGCGCTCCCCGCCGAGGAAGATCAGCGAGTAGAGCCGGAACGTGTAGAACGCCGTCAGCGCGGCCGTCGCCGCCCCGAGCGTCCACAGGGCCCAGGCCGCCGGCGAGCCGGCCTCGACCGTCTTCCACAGGATCTCGTCCTTGGAGAAGAAGCCCGAGGTCAGCGGGAAGCCGGCCAGGCACAGCGACCCGACGAGGAAGGTCAGGTGCGTCCAGGGCATGTGCCGGCGGAGGCCGCCCATCTTGAAGGCGTCGTTCTCCTCGTGCATGCCGTGGATGACCGAGCCGGCGCCGAGGAAGAGGAGGGCCTTGAAGAAGGCGTGCGTGCCGACGTGGAAGATCGCGGCCGAGAAGGCGCCGCAGCCGCAGGCCAGGAACATGTAGCCGAGCTGGCTGACGGTCGAGTAGGCCAGGACCTTCTTGAGCTCGCGCTGGAACAGGGCCATCGTCGCGGCGACGAAGGCCGTGATCCCGCCGATCCAGGCGACGACGAGCAGGGCCTCGGGCGGGAACAGGAACGAGGCCCGGCAGACCATGTAGACGCCGGCGGTGACCATCGTCGCGGCGTGGATCAGGGCCGAGACCGGGGTCGGACCGGCCATCGCGTCCGGCAGCCAGACGAAGAGGGGGATCTGGGCCGACTTGCCGGTCGCGCCGAGGAACAGCAGGAGCGCCGCCCCCATGGCGAGGCCGCCGGTCCACGTGCCCATCGCGTCGCTCTCGAGGATGCCGGCGTAGTCGAGCGTCCCGAAGTGCCCGAACAGCAGGAACATCCCCAGCAGGAACCCGAAGTCGCCGACCCGGTTGGCGACGAAGGCCTTCTGCCCGGCCTTGGCCGGCCAGCCGTCGTCGCGGTCGTACCAGAACCCGATCAGCAGGTAGCTCATGAGCCCGACGCCCTCCCAGCCGACGAACAGCAGCGCGAAGCTGCCGCCGAGGACGAGGACCGACATCGAGAACACGAACAGGTTGAGGTAGGCGAAGAACCTGGCCTTGCCCTCGTCATGGGCCATGTAGCCGATCGAGTAGACGTGGATCAGGAAGCCCACGCCCGCGACGATCAGCATCATGAAGCCCGACAGCCGGTCGAGCGTCAGGTCGAAGCCGACCCGCAGCGTGTCGACCGCGATCCAGTCGCCGCCGAGCTGGCGGAGCGCCTCGTGGCCGCTCCGGACCTCGAGGAAGGCCAGCACCGAGAGGACGAAGGAGGCGCCGACGGCCAGCGTCGCGACCGGACCGGCGAGCCGGCGGGCGCCGCCGCCGCGGGCGTGCAGCAGGCCGCAGACGACGGCGCCGAGCAGCGGGAGCAGCGGGATCGCCCAGAGGAGGTCCTGCACGGGTCAGCCCTCCAGCTCCCGGGCCTCGTCGACGTCGAGCCCGGTCTTGAGTCGGAAGAAGGAGATCAGCAGCGCGAGGCCGACCGCGGCCTCGACCGCGGCGACCGTGATCACGAGGATCGCGTAGACCTGCCCGTCGGGGTCGAGGTTGCGCTCCCGCGCCGCGGCCAGGAAGGTCAGGTTGGTCGCGTTGAGCATCAGCTCGATGCTCATGAACACGACGATCAGGTTGCGGCGGATCAGGAACCCGACGACGCCGAGGGCGAAGAGCACCGCGGCCAGGATCATCAGGTGGCCGGTCGGGATCTGGTCCATGCCGGCCCCCTGCAGGAGGGTCGCGAGCGGGGTCATCGCGCACCTCCCCCGACGCCGGCGACGGGCGCGGAGGGCCCGCCCGTGGGCGTCCCTGGCCGGCGGCCGCGGGCCTGGAGCAGGATCTCGCGATGGGCGCGGCGCTGGCGCTTGGCCAGGACGACGACGGCGACGATCCCGGCCAGCAGGAACACGCTCGCGGCCTCGAAGGCCAGGAGGTTGGTGCCGAACAGGGACTCGGCCATGCCGCGGCCGCCCGACGAGGCGCTGGCCCCGGCCCCGGGGACGGGGGCGTTGCGGTCGCTGACCGCGAGGCGCGGCAGGACGACGGCCAGGACGCCGCCGATACCGGCGGCGAACAGCGGGCCGAGGAGCGTGCTCATGGCCCGCGGTCCCGGCTCCTCGCGCCGGAGGTCGAGGAGCATGATCACGAACAGGAACAGGACCATGATCGCCCCGGCGTAGACCATGAGCTGGATCGCGGCCAGGAACGGGAACCCGATCAGGAGGTAGATCCCGGACAGGCAGAAGAAGGCCCCCACGAGGTGGACCGCGCAGATCGCGGGGTTGCGGCCGAACACGACGTTGGCCGAGAACGCGACCGCCCCGAGCGCCAGGATCAGGAAGACCGTGAATGCCACTTGTCGAACTTCTCCTTCGTGAAGTCGATGCGCTTGCGCAGCTGGTCCACGGGGGTCATGAGCCGGTCCATGTGGAACACGAGGTCCTCGCGGCTGAACTGCGCCAGCTCGAGGCGGTCGCTCATGACGATCGCCTCCTTCGGGCAGACCTCCTCGCACAGGCCGCAGAGGATGCAGCGCAGCATGTCGATCGAGAACTCCTCGGGCTCGCGCTCGATGTCGCGCTCGGTCTCCGTGCCCTTGATCGTGATCGCCTTGGGCGGGCACACGACCTCGCACATGGAGCAGGCGACGCAGCGGGGCGTGCCGTCGGGGTCCTGGACGAGGAGGGGCATGCCCTTGGCCGCCGTCGGCGCGACGTACTTCTCCTCGGGGTACTGCCGCGTGACCTTGCGGCGGAACATGCTCTTGAAGGTGAAGCCCAGCCCCTTGACGATCTCGGGGATCCCGAGCTTCTCGAGCAGGCGGAGCCGCTTGCCGACGCGCTTGACCTGGAGCATCAGGCGCCTCCATTGCCCGTGCCCAGCACGACCTGGACGCCGGCCAGGGCCACGTTCAGGAGCGAGATGGGCAGCAGGACCTTCCAGCCCATGTGCATGAGCTGGTCCCAGCGGAACCGGGGGATGGTCCAGCGGACCCAGATGAACAGGAACATGAAGAACCCGGCCTTGGCCATGAACACGACGAAGCCGAGCAGGGCCCGCAGCCAGGTGTCCTCGATCCCGGCCAGCAGGCCGAACAGGGTCGGGCCGCCCAGGAACAGGATCGCCAGCAGGCAGGACATCGTGACCATGGCGGCGTACTCGCCGATGAAGAACAGCGCGAACTTCATCGAGGAGTACTCGGTGTGGAAGCCGCCGACGAGCTCGGTCTCGGCCTCGGCCAGGTCGAAGGGGTGGCGGTTGGTCTCGGCGAAGGCGGCGATCAGGAACACCCCGAAGGCGATCGTCCCGACCGGGAACCGGAGGAGGTTCCACGGCTGGACGGCCCCGTCCTTGTAGAAGACCTCGGTCAGGTTGAGCGTGCCGGTCAGGGTCACGACCGCGAGGACCGACAGGACGAGCGCCAGCTCGTAGCTGACCATCTGGGCCGAGCTGCGCAGCCCGCCGAGCAGCGAGTACTTGTTGTTCGAGGCCCAGCCGCCGAACAGCACGCCGTAGACCTGGAGGCTGCCCAGCGCCAGGATCACGAGGACCGCGATCGGGACGTCGGCGATCGACATCGCGTAGCTCTTGCCGTCGAGCACGACCGGGAACGTGAACGGCACGACCGCGACGGCCAGGAGCGCCGGGCCGGCGGTCATCGCCGGCGCGAGCCGGAACAGGACCTGGTTGGCCCCGGCCGGCACGACCTCCTCCTTGAAGATGAACTTGACGCCGTCGGCCAGCGGCTGCAGCAGGCCCCAGGGCCCGACCCGGTTGGGGCCGTAGCGCTGCTGGATCCACGCCGAGACCTTGCGCTCGGCCAGGGTCAGGAGGGCCGCCAGGGTGACGACGAGCCCGAAGAACCCGATGAGCTTGCCGCCCATCAGGTAGATCTCGGTCAGGGTCATGCCTCGACCTCCTGGCCCGAGCGGTCGCGGCTGAGCTCCGCGGCGACCCGGGCGAGGAAGGCGGCGTCGTCGGGGACCGACGCCGGCGCCTTGAGGGCCGGCCGCAGGTATTGCCGGCGGCCATCGAGGTTGACCCAGTAGCCGGCCTTCTCCATCGGCGTCCGGGCCGGGATCGCGAGGCGGGCGAACGGGAAGCTGGCCAGCACGTGGCCGTGGAGGGCGACCTCGCCGACGCCCTTGGCGCGCAGCTTGATGCCGTCGGGCAGGAGGCGGTCGAGGCCGTAGCCCGACAGCAGGATCCGGGCCCGGCCGTGGTGGGCGGCGAGCTTCTCGTCGAGGAGCCGCTCGAGCGACGCGGCGTCGATCGCGGTCAGGCCGGCCTCGCGCAGGCCGCGGCAGTTGGGGGCGTCCTCGTCGGTGCGGAGCAGGGCGTCGCCCCTGCCGCTCGGGGCCGGCTGGAAGAAGCCGGCGGCGGCCAGCCCGTCCCCGAGGGCCTCGCACAGCGCGGCGAACGCGGCGCCGTCCTCGAGCGTCGCCCACGGCGAGAGCAGCGCGACGGCCTGGCCGTCGCCCTCGCGCAGCCAGCGGGCCAGCGCGGCCACGGCCTCGTCGAGCGTCGCGGTGGCGAGGGCGCCGCCCGCGTCGGCGACCGCGGGCTCGACGAGCCGGCCGTCGTCCGCGCCGAGGTTGTAGGCGTCGTAGTCGAGGCGGCCCTCGTCGCACATCCAGAACCCGTTGACCTCGGGGGTCAGCCGGGGGCGGATGCGCAGGATCTCGTCGTCCCGGGTCTCGACGACGGTGTTGCAGCCGCGCGAGCAGGACCCGCAGACCGTGTTGGTCCGCTGCATGAACCAGGGCCGCGAGCGGAACCGGAACTTCTTGAGCGTCAGCGCGCCGACCGGGCAGACGTCGACGATGTTGCCCTGGTAGTTGCCGGTCAGCGGCTCGTCGAAGAAGGTCCCGAGCCAGGACCGGTCGCCGCGGGAGAAGACCTTGAGCTGGGGCTCGCCGGTGACGTGGTCGAAGAACCGGATGCAGCGCCGGCACAGGATGCAGCGCTCGTTGTCGAGCAGGATCTTGTCGCCGAGGTCCTTGCGCTTGGGCAGGTGCCGCCGCGGCTCGTGGGTGCGCCCCTCGTCCTGGCCGGTCCTGTACGCGTTGTCCTGCAGCGTGCACTCGCCGGCCTTGTCGCAGATCGGGCAGTCGAGCGGGTGGTTCTTGAGCAGGAACTCCATGACCGCCGCGCGCGCCTGCTCGACGGCCGGGCTCCCCGTCAGGATCTCCATGCCCTCGACGATGGTCTCGCGGCACGCGACGATCAGGCCGGGCTTGGAGCTCTTGCCCTTGCTCTCGACCTGGCACTGGCGGCACGAGGCGTCGATCGGCAGGCCGGGGTGGTAGCAGAAGTGGGGGACGTCCTTGGCGAGGTCGTTGAGGAAGTCGATCAGCCGGCCGCCCAGCGGGGCCTCGTGCTCGACGCCGTCGACGAGGATCCTGGTCGTGTCGCTCATCGCGCCTCCCCCGCCGCCGCGGTCGCGGCCCGGCCGGGCTCGAAGGCCGGCCGGAAGTGCTTGATGGCCAGCTCGATCGGCCAGGCGCAGGCGTCGCTGAGCACGCAGATCGTCTTGCCCTTCATCTGCTCGCAGAGCTCCAGCATCGTCGGGATGTCGTCGGGCTCGGCCTCGCCGCCCTCGATGCGGCGGAGGATCTCCGCGAGCCAGGCCGTGCCCTCGCGGCACTGGCTGCACTGGCCGCAGCTCTCGTCGGCGTAGAACTCGGTCACGACCCGCGTCGCGCGGACGAGGTCGGCGGTCTCGTCGAGGACGATGATCGAGGCCGTGCCGAGCATCGAGCCCTGGGCCTTGAGGTCGTCGTGGGTCAGGGGGACGTCGAGGGCCTCGGGCGGCAGGAAGCCCGCCGAGGACCCGCCGGGGACGATGGCCTGCAGGGCCCGGCCGCCCGGGATGCCGCCGCCGTAGGCCTCGCCCATGACGAGCTCGCGCAGCGTCATGCCGAGGGGGACCTCGTAGACGCCCGGCCGCTCGACGTGGCCCGAGATGCCGACGAGGACGTTGCCGGCCGAGGCCTGGGTGCCGAGCCCGCGGTACCAGGCCGCGCCGCGCCCGACGATGGCCGGCACGTTGCACAGCGTCTCGACGTTGTTGACGGTCGTCGGCCGGCCCCAGAGGCCGTTCTGGGCCGGGAACGGCGGCTTGGGGCGGGGGTGCCCGCGCTTGCCCTCCTGGGCCTCCATCAGCGCGGTCTCCTCGCCGCAGATGTAGGCGCCGGCGCCGCGGGTCAGGTGCACGTCGCAGGAGAAGCCCGAGCCGAGGATGTCCCTGCCGATCAGGCCGGCCGCGTAGGCCTCGCCGATGGCCTCCTGGAGCACCAGGGCCTCGTTGACGTACTCGCCGCGGATGAACACGTAGGCCGCCCGGCACTGCATCGCGTAGCAGGCCAGGAGCGTGCCCTCGAGCAGCAGGTGGGGGTCCTCGCGGATCAGGATGCGGTCCTTGCAGGTGCCGGGCTCGGACTCGTCGGCGTTGACCGCGAGGAAGCGGGGCCGCGGGTCGTCGAACCTGGGCATGAAGGTCCACTTGAGGCCGCAGGGGAAGCCGGCGCCGCCGCGGCCGCGGAGGCCGGAGTCCTTGACGACGGCCGTGACCTCCTCGGGCTTCATCTCCTTCAGCGCCATCGCGAGCGTGGCCCAGGCGCCGTGCTCGCGCGCGACCTGGAGGGTGTGGGAGCCCTCGAGCGCGATCCGGTCGAACAGGTACGTCTCGTGCCCGGGGTGGGGGTCACGCGGCGGCCAGCTGTAGGTCTTGCCGCTCATCGGCCCTCCTCCGCGGCGTGGTCCCAGCGCCACGCCAGCCGCTCGCCGGGGTGGGTCGGCAGGGCCGCCGGCAGCGCGGGCCGCAGCTCGGTGTCCCAGGGGGTCGTGCTCGCGGGCTCGCGGCCGTCCTTGAGGTCGC
This sequence comes from Planctomycetota bacterium, assembly GCA_041398545.1. Classification (GTDB taxonomy): domain Bacteria; phylum Planctomycetota; class UBA1135; order UBA1135; genus JAWKUM01. The sequence continues at coordinate 172,231 of JAWKUM010000006.1, forward strand.
GCAGGACCGCGCGGGCCTTGTCCGGGGTCAGGGCCTCGAAGTAGCGCCCGTTGACCTCCATCATCGGCGCGGTCGAGCACGCGCCCATGCACTCGACCGTACGCACGCAGAACTCGCCCTCGGTGTGCGGGTGGTGGCCCGGACGGATGCCGAGCTCCTCCTCGATGACGTCGAGGATCGCGTCCTTGCCGCGCAGGTCGCAGGAGATGTTGTGGCAGACCGAGAGCTTGAACCGCGGCCGCGGCTCGAGGTCGTACATCCAGTAGAAGGTCGCGACGCCGTAGACCTCGACCGGGCTGATCCCGACGAAGCGGGCCGCCCAGGTCATGCCGTCGCGGTCGAGGCAGCCGGCATGGTCCTGGATGTCGTGCAGGAGCGGCAGCAGGACCGCGCGGCGCTCGGGGAAGTGCGTGCACCGCTCCTCCCACCAGCGGACGCGCTCATCGGGGAGGGGGCTCCGGACGTCTTTGCCGTTGTCGCTCATCAGCGGTCGCACTCCCCCATGACGAAGTCGAGGCTGCCGATGATCGCCACGAGGTCGGCGACGTAGCAGCCGCGGGCCAGCCAGGGGATGGCCTGGATGTTGTGGAAGCTCGGCGCGCGGACGTGGAGGCGGTGGGCGTGCGGGCCGTCGTCGCCGCAGAGGTAGAACCCGAGCTCGCCCTTTGAGCCCTCGACGGCCTGGTAGACCTCGCCGCGGGGCACCCGCATCTCGGTCACGACCTTGAACTGGTAGATCAGCTCCTCCATCGAGGAGAAGACCTTCTCCTTGGGGGGCAGCACGAAGCGCCGGTCCTCGGCGTAGATCTCGCCCGCGGGGAGCTGCTCGACGGCCTGGGCGACGATCCGCGCCGACTGGCGCAGCTCCTCGACGCGGCACAGGTAGCGGTCGTAGGCGTCGCCGACCGAGCCGACCGGGACCTCGAAGTCGTAGCGGTCGTAGCCGCAGTAGGGCGCGGCGCGGCGGACGTCGTAGGCGACGCCCGAGCCGCGGAGGATCGGCCCCGTCAGGTTGAGGCCGAGGGCGAGGTCGACGTCGAGGACGCCGATGTCGCGGTTGCGCTCCCACCAGATGCGGTTGGACGTCAGGAGCTTCTCGTACTCGTCGACGACCGCCGGGAACCGGGCCACGAAGTCCTTGATCGCGGCGATCGTCGGCTCGGGGATGTCGTTGCCTACGCCGCCGATCCGGATGAACGAGTTGTTCATCCGCTGGCCGGTGATCGAGTCGACGATGTCGTAGAGGTCCTCGCGCTCGCGGAACGTGTAGAAGAACATCGACGCCGCGCCGATGTCGAGGGCCGTGGTGCCGAGGTAGATCAGGTGGCCCATGATCCGCATCAGCTCCATGACGATGACGCGGATGGCCTGGCCGCGGGCCGGGACGTCGATCCCGGCGAGCCGCTCGACCGCGAGGCAGAAGCCGACGTTGTTGATCTGGGGGGCGAGGTAGTCGAGCCGGTCCGTGTGGGGGATGTACTGGAAGTACGTCAGGTGCTCGGCCATCTTCTCCTTGGCGCGGTGGAGGTAGCCGATGACCGGCTCGGCATCGAGGACGATCTCGCCGTCGAGCGTCAGGACGAGGCGCAGCACGCCGTGGGTCGAGGGGTGCTGCGGCCCCATGTTGAGGGTCATGAGGTCCTCGTGCAGCTCGTGGCCGAGGGCCTCGTCGAGGGTGTCGCGGCCCTCGTCGGAGGCGAGCCTGCGCCGCATGGGCGAGACCCCCTGCTCCCCGATCTCGATGACTCTCTGCTCGACCATGTGCCAGGCCTCGGTGCTCTCTCGGGTCGTGCCCCGCCGGGTCAGCTCGCCCCCGACTCGCCGCCGCGGGAGACGTCCCACTCGCGGTACAGGTGGTCCGGCCGGACGCCGCGCAGGGGGTACTCCTTGCGCAGCGGGTGGGCCTCGAAGCCGTCCGGCATCAGGATGCGCTTGAGGTCGGGGTGCCCGTCGAACAGGACCCCGAACATGTCGAAGACCTCCCGCTCCATCCAGTCGGCGCCCGGGTGGAGGTCGGTCACGGAGGGGACGGGCTCGCCCTCGCCGGTCCACACGACCAGCCGCAGCAGCTCCGACGGGCCGTCGTCGCGGACGGTGGCGAGGTTGTAGACGACGCGGAACCTCGCCTCGGCGCCGGGCCGGAGCGCGGTCCGATCGGGCTCGGACTCCGCGGGCAGCGACTCGTCGGTCGCCGTCAGGCAGGTCAGCCGGCGGTAGCGGGACGGGGCCTCGTCGCGCAGCCAACGCACGGCCTCCAGGAGGTCCGCGGCCGGCAGCGTGCAGCTCGGCGCGCCGTCCATGACCGGCATGTAGCGCGCGCCGTCGGTGGCCGCGGGGAAGCGCGCCCGCAGGTCCTCGAGGGTCAGTCCCATTCGAGGGCCCCCTTCTTCCACACGTAGACGAAGCCGATCGCCAGGATCCCGATGAAGGTCAGCATCTCGACCAGCAGGAACGTCCCGTGGCCGGCCTCGGCCAGGTCGCGCAGGTTGATGCCCCAGGGGATCAGGAACACCGACTCGATGTCGAAGAGGATGAACAGGACGGCGACGAGGAAGAACTTGACCGAGAAGCGGCCGCGCGCCGCCTCGCCGGGCGTCTCCATGCCGCACTCGTAGGTCGTCGCCTTGCCGCGCGACGCGCGGTGCCTGCCGGCGAGGCTCGACAGGACGAGGTTGAGGACGACGAAGGCGACGACGACCAGGAGCAGGACGAGGATCGGGAAGTACTGCTCGAGCATGTTGTGACACCTGTCGCCGTGGCCCGCGCCATCGCGCCCTCGGAGCCCGGTGGCTTCGAGGTCTTCCGACCCTGGCGGAGCCTCGGCCGCTCTCCTCGGACGAGGGGTCGGAATTCGGCCAGGAACCTTAGCGACGCCGCCGGGCCCGGGCAAGGAAACCGGAGGGGCGGAGACGACGGGGAAACCCTTGCAGCGTCAGGGGCTATGCTTCTCCCGAGATGAGAGCGACGACGATCGTGGTCCTGGTCTCCGTCCTGCTGCTTTCCGCCGTGGCGGCGCTGCACCTCACGGGCTCGGCACCGTGGCAGGCCGCGGTCCGGCAGGAGGGTCCGGCGGGACCCGCGCCGGGTGCCCAGGGCGCCGCGTCGGGCGCGGGCGGGACGCCCGCGGAGCAGGCCGGGAAGGCCGGCGAGGCGACGCCGAAGGGCGACGGCTACGAGCCGGTCGGCCTGCCCCTCGAGAACCCCTGGCACGACACGCGGGGGATCGGTCGAAGGACCCGCCCGCCGGCCGGCGTCATCGTCTTCCCCGACGGCACCTGGCACCCGCCGATCAACGGGATCCAGGACCCGCCGCCGTTCCCGGGCTTCGGCCGCGACTACCCGTACGCGCCGATCGTCAGGGTCAAGGTCGACGACCGGGGCCTGAGCTGGTTCGAGCACGCCGACGGCTCGACGTCGACCGTCCAGCTCCTGCTGCGGACCGACGCGACCGGCAGGTCCTGGAAGGAGCCGAGCTGGGTCGTCGGCAACCCCGCCGACCTCAAGCCGGTCCGCGGCGCCGACGGCAAGATCCGCTACGAGAAGCGGATGCCCGAGACGCCGGTGATCCGCACCGGGGACGGCGCGAAGCGGGACGACGGGTGATGTCCGTCCCGGAGCCCGTGCGCGTCGCCGGCCGCGAGCTGGCGCACGAGCTCAGGAACCACCTCGGCGTCGCGATCGGCTCCCTCGAGCTGCTGCGGACGCGGCTCGGCGGCGGGACCCCCGCCACCGACATCGACCGGGCCCTGGCCGCCCTCGAGGACATCGACCGCCTCGTGGGCGTCGCGCAGTCCCTGCTCAGGGGCGCGGCTTCGTCGGCCGTGGCCTTCGACCTCGGCCACGAGGTCGCGAGCCTGGTCGACGGCTTCCGCCAGGGCCTCCCCGAGCCCGACCGGCAGGCGGCGCCGGAGCGCGCCGCCGGGCCCATGCCGGTCCGCTACCCGCGCTCCGACCTCCAGGCCCTGGTCCTGAGCCTGCTGGCCGAGGACGGCCGGACCCGCGTCCGGCTGGCCGTCGACGAGTCGGGGACCGACCCCGAGCTCGGCCCCGTGCCCCTGGCCGGGGTCCTGCTGCGCGACGTGCGGCCGCCGCGCCGGGGCGACGGTCCCTCGCTCGTCGGCGAGCGGCTGCGGCTGCGCTGCTTCGGCGGCGACCTGCGCGGTTCCGGCGGCGAGGTCCTGCTGCTGCTGCCCCTGGCCCGGGGCTGACCGGGCCGGGCGCGGCTCAGGCCGCGAGCTTGGCGTCGAGCATGCAGCGCAGGGCGCCGACGCTGGCGAAGTTCTCGGGCGTCAGGTCCCAGGCGTCGAGCAGGATGCCCCAGCCCCGCTCGAGCTCGGTCGCGAGCTCCACGACCTGCAGCGAGTCGAGCAGGCCGGTCGCGAGGAGGTCGGTGTCGTCCTGCAGGACGGCCACGTCGCAGCGCAGGATGCGCGCGACGAAGCGCCGCAGGTCGTCGAGGGGAGGGGGGGGTGCCATCGGAGGAAGGCGCGGAATTGCACCGACCCCCGGGCAGGGGCGCAAGCACCTTCATCCCGCCTTCACGGCGGGCGCGGCCGTCAGCGGGCCGAGCGGCGCCGGGCCGTGGTCCCGCCCTTGCGGGTGGCCTTCTTGCGCGCCTTGCTCCGGCCCTTGGCCGTGCTCGCGGCGCCGTCGGCGGCCCCGTCCTCGTCCCTGCGGCCGATGGCCTCGATGGGGCGCGGGTCCTCGACCTGCCGGTAGCCGAGCTGCTTGAGCACCTCGAGCACCTCGGACCAGGTCGGGAACGGGCGGTTCTTGACCTTCTTGTACTGATCCAGGGCCTTGATGAAGTCGAGCACCTCGGTCGTGACCTCGGTGTCCGGGCCCTTGATCAGCTCCTTCTTCTTGGTCTTGGTCGGCGCCATCGCGTCCTGGGTCTCCTGGAGCGGAGCGCGACGGCGCTCCAGGCTTCCCTATCGGCGCGGGCCGGCCGGCGCCTTGATGCCGGCTGCCCCGGGATCGCGGAACACGCCCCGCTCGGTCACGAACCCGGTGACCAGGTCCCCCGGGGTCACGTCGAAGGCCGGGTTCCAGGCCTCGGTGCCAGGGGGGACGAGGCCGGGCCGGAGGGGGTCGAGGACCTCGTCGGGCGAGCGCTCCTCGATCGGGATCCCGGCCCCCGTGGCCAGGGCCGGGTCGAAGCTCGTCGTGGGGGCGGCGACGTAGAACGGCACCCCGGCCCGGCCGGCGGCCAGGGCCAGCGCGAGGGTCCCGACCTTGTTGGCCGTGTCGCCGTTGCGGGCGATGCGGTCGGCCCCGACCAACACGACGTCGACCCCGCCGGACAGGATCAGGCCCGCGGCGGCCGAGTCGCCGAGCAGGACGCCGTCGACGCCGGCCTCGGCCAGCTCGTACATCGTCAGCCGCGCGCCCTGGAGCAGGGGGCGGGTCTCGTCGGCGTAGACGCGCAGGCGCTTGCCGTCGGCCGTGGCCGTCAGCACGACCCCCAGCGCCGTGCCGATGCCGCCGGTCGCCAGCCGCCCGGTGTTGCAGTGGGTCAGGACCCGCATGCCGTCCTCGAGCAGGGCGGCCCCGTGCCGGCCGATCGCCGCGCAGAGCGCGCGGTCCTCGTCGTGGATGCGACGGGCCTCGTCGAGCAGCCGCTCGGCCAGGGCCGGCCAGGGCCGGCCCTCGGCCAGCGCGCTGCGGGCCACGGCCGCCTGCCGGTCGAGCATCGTGAACAGGTTGACGGCCGTCGGCCTGGCCGCGCGCAGCGTGGCGAGCCCGGCGGCGAGGCCGGCATCGCCCTCGGCCCCACGGGCGGCCAGGACGGCGCCGTAGCCGGCGGCGACCCCGAGGGCCGGCGCGCCGCGGACGGCCAGGCTCCGGATGGCCTCGCACAGGGTCGCGACGTCGGCCACGGCCAGGACGTGCTCCTCGGCCGGCAGGCGTCGCTGGTCGAGCAGCAGGAGGCACCCGTCCGGTCCTCCCTCCCAGGCGAGGGCCGCGGGTCCGGGCGCTCTCCTCGGGGCCGTCATGACCCGGCCCTCAGCCGCCGTAGCGCTTGCGGACCTCGGCGTCCTTGGCCCGGACCCGGTCGCCCTGGTCGGCGATCCAGGCCTCGAGCCTGCCGCGCAGGGCCTCGTCGTCGTTGGCCAGCATGCGGACGGCGAACAGGGCCGCGTTCTTGGCGCCGGCCTTGCCGATGCCGAAGGTCGCGACCGGGACGCCGCCGGGCATCTGCACGGTCGAGTAGAGGGCGTCGAGCCCCTCGAGCGCCCCGCCCGCCATCGGCACGCCGAGGACCGGGAGGCTCGTGTGCGCGGCCAGCACGCCGGCCAGGTGGGCGGCCATGCCGGCCCCGGCGATGATCGCGCGCACGCCGGCGCCGCGGGCCCCCTCGGCGAACTCCTGCGCCTCCTTGGGCGTGCGATGGGCGGACAGGATGCGGACCCCGAACGGGACCTCCAGCTCGCCGAGGGCGGCGGTCGCCCCCTCGAGCTGCGGCAGGTCCGAGTCGGACCCGAGGACGAAGACGATCACTGCGGTCATGGTCCCTCCGATCAGGCCTCGGGCAGCGGCTGCCCGGTCAGGGCCTCGTAGATCTCGAGGTAGCGCCGGGTCGCGTGGTCCCGCACCTCCGCGGGCAGCGGCGGCGGCGGGGGGGTCTTGTCCCAGTCGAGGCCCGACAGGTAGTCGCGCACGACCTGCTTGTCGTAGCTCTCCGGGTACGCGCCCGGCGCGACCTGGGCCGCCGGCCAGTAGCGCGAGCTGTCCGGCGTCAGGCACTCGTCGATGAGCCAGACCTCGCCGTCGCGCAGGCCGAACTCGAACTTGGTGTCGGCGAGCACGAAGCCGTGCTCGCGGGCGTGGTCGTGGCCCCGGGCGTAGATCGCGAGGGCGAGGTCGCGGCAGCGCTCGGCGGTCTCCCTCCCGATGAGGTCGACGACCCGGTCGAAGGAGATCGGCTCGTCGTGGCCGGTCTCGGCCTTGGTCGACGGGGTCAGGATCGCCGGCTCGAGCCGCGAGGCGTGCTCGAGCCCGGGCGGCAGGGCGACGCCGGAGACGGCGCCGTCCCGCTTGTAGTCCTTGAAGCCGCTGCCGGTCAGGTAGCCGCGCACGACCCACTCGACGGGCAGGGGCTCGGCCTTGCGGCAGCGCATCGTCCGGCCGCGGAGGACCGGCCGGACGGCGTCGGGGATCTCGGGCCAGTCATCGACCTCGATCGACAGCATGTGGTTGGGGCACAGGTCGAGGCAGAGGTCGAAGAAGAACGCCGAGATGCGGTTGAGGACGATGCCCTTGCCGCGGATGCCCTCGCGCATGACGACGTCGAAGGCGGACACGCGGTCGCTGGTGACGAGCAGCAGGTCGTCACCGAGGTCGTAGATCTCGCGGACCTTGCCCGAGCCGATCTGCGGGACGCCGGGCAGGTGGATCGCGAGGACGGGGTCGGGGAGGCGGGTCAAGCTCGGTCTCTGTGGCAGGGGGGACGGGCGAGGGGGCCCGGCCGGACCGTGCGGCGAGGCCCTTCCATCGCGGCCCACCCTTCCTACCGTGGACGACCCCGCGAGCAAGGACTTCCCGCCGATGCGCCTCCTGCCACCTCCGTGCAAGAGCAGCTTCCAGCGCGCCCTGCTGTGCGGGCTCCTGGCCGGGGGGCGGCTGCGCCTGCGCTTCCGCGACGAGGACCCGGCCGGCTACCTCGCGCGGGCCGGCGACCTGTCGGTCCTGCTGCGGGCCCTCGGCGTCCTCGGCGTCACCGTGGACCGGGCCCTGCCGCTCGAGGGCGACGGGCGGACCGGCTTCGTCGAGGTCGTGGGCCGGGGCTGGACGGCCGACGAGGCTGTCTTCGACCTCGGGGGCAACGCCACGGCCCTGCGCATGCTGACCGGGATCGCCGCCTGCCTCGGCGGGCGCTACCGCTTCGACGGCGCCGAAGGCCTCGAGCGGAGGTCGCTCGGCTTCCTCCGGCCGCTGCTCCAGCAGCACGGGGTCGACTTCGCCTTCGCCGGGACCCTCGACCACGTCCCGTTCCGGCTCGACTCCCGGGGCGCGCTCGAGCTGTTCGACGACGACCTGCTCCTGGCCTGCGACCTCCGGGACGGCACCCAGGCGGCCTCGGGCCTCCTGCTCGGCCTCGCCGCGACCGGCTCCCGCGCCCGCCTCGCCCTCGAGCCGATCCGCGGCGGCCACCTGCCCGGCTACCTGGCCCTGACCGCCCGGGTCCTGGCCGGCTTCGGGGTCCACGTCGTGACCGGCCCGGCCGGCCGCGGCCGGCTCCTGGCCGGCACCGACGGCGCGGCCCTGCGCAGCCCCGGCCGGCTCGACGTCCCGGCCGACCCCTCGTCCGCGGCCTGGATCCTCGTGCTCGCCGCCGGCCTCGGGCGGCGGGTCACGATCGAGGGCCTCGACCTCGCGACGCCCCACCCCGACCTCGCCCTGACGACCGACCTCGAGGCCCTCGGCCAGAGCTTCGTGCGGGACGGCACCGACCTCGTGCTCGAGCCCGCGCCGCTGCCACCCGGGGACCGGGTCGTCGGTGACCTCGACGACCGGCCGGACTGCTTCCCGGCGCTGGCTGCGATCCTGTCGGCCGTCCCCGGCCGCCACGTCCTCGGCGAGGCGCCCAAGCTGCGGGGCAAGGAGAGCGACCGGATCGCCGTGCTGGCCCGCGGCCTCGCCGCGCTCGGCTTCGAGGTCGAGGAGCGGCGGGGCTCGCTGATCCTCCACGGCCGCGAGCCGGGGCGCTGGGCCCCGCCCCAGGGGGTCGTCCTCGACCCCGACGGCGACCACCGCATGTACATGGCCTTCGCCTGCCTGGCCCGGATCCACGGCGTCGAGGTCGAGGTCGCCGACCCGGCCTGCGTCGCCAAGAGCTGGCCGGGCTTCCCCCGGATGCTCGCCGCGTTCAGTGCCTGAGCGCGGTCACGAGCCGGCGCGGCCGCGGCTCGGCCGTGGGCAGGACGTAGACGAGGTCCTCGCGCGGGAGCAGGCGCAGCCGGGTGAGGCAGGCCTCGTAGGCCCGCCGCTCGGCGGGGTCGACGACCGCGGCCTTCCACTGCACGCAGAGCCCCTCGGGGCGGAGCAGCGGCGCGGCCAGGCGGGCGACGGCCTCGAGGGTGGCGGTGGCCCGGCTGAGCACGAGGTCGGCCGCGTGGCGCAGCCCGGGGTGCAGGGCCGGGACCTGGCTCGCGTCGAGCGGGAGCACCTCGGCGGCGAGCCCGCTGGCCGCGAGGCAGCGGCCGACGGCCTCGGCCTTCTTGCGCGTGCGCTCGACGAGGACGACGCGGGCCTCCGGCCACAGGGCCGCGGCGGCGACGCCGGGGAAGCCGTTGCCGGTGCCGATGTCGACGACGAGCCGGGGCGACCTCGCGACGACGGCCCACACCTGCAGCGCGTCGAGCGCGTGGAGCACGAGGGCCTCGTCCCGGTCGCGGATGCCGGACAGGTTGAGCCGGCGGTTCTCGTCGAGCATCGCGTCGAGGTAGGCGGTGAGCCTCTTCGGGGCCTCGGCCGGGACGTCGAGCTCGGCCTGCCGGGCGAGGTCGGCGAGGCCGGCGGGTCGTGCCGGCGCCGGCCCCGCGGCGTCGGTCCCGCCGCCGGTGCGCGGGAGGGGCGCGCGGCGGCCCCGGCGTCGCGGACCGGGGCTCACCCGGCGACGAGGCCGAAGCCCCGCTCGAAGGTCTCGGCGAGCTCGGCCACCGGCCGGTCGCCGGCGTCGACCCGCGTGAGGCCGGGGAAGCGCCGGAACCAGGTCGTCTGCCGGCGGACGAGGCGGGGGGTGTTGCTGCGCACGCGGTACTCGAGCTCCTCGGCCTTCAGGCCGCCGTCGAGGAAGGTCAGGACCTCACGGTAGCCGATGGCCTCGCGCGCGGTCGCCGAGAACCCGCCGCGGGTCAGGAGCGCCCGGACCTCGTCGACGAGGCCGCCCTCGAACATCGCGCGGCAGCGGCGGCGCACGCGGGCGCGCAGCTCGTCCCGGGGGCGCTCGAGGCCGAGGGCGACGTAGGGGTAGCGCGGGGGCCCCTCCTCGAACTGGCGTTGCTGCTCGCTGATCGGCCGGCCGCTGAGCTCGTGCACCTCGAGCGCGCGCACGAGCCGCCTGCGGTCGCGCGCGTGGATCCGCTCGGCCGCGACCGGGTCGACCTCGCTGAGCCGGCGCCAGAGCAGGCCCGGCTCGTCGTCCTCCTCGGCCTCGAGCCGCGCCCGCAGGGCCGGGTCGCGCGACGGGCCGTCGAAGAAGCCGCGCAGCAGCGCCATCAGGTACAGCGGCGTGCCGCCGGCGACGAGGAGCCGCGCGCCGCGGGCGCGGGCGCCGGCGATCGCCGCGTCGGCGACGGCGACGTAGCGGGCCGAGTCGAAGTCCTCCGACGCGTCGACGAGGTCGAGGCCGTGGTGGGGGACGCGGCGGCGCTCCTCGGGCGTCGGCTTGGCCGTGCCGATGTCCATGCCCCGGTACACGCTCATCGAGTCGGCCGACAGGACCTCGAGGCCGTGCCGCTCGGCGAGGAGCAGCGCGAGGCCGCTCTTGCCGCTGGCCGTCGGGCCCGTCAGGACGAGGAGGGGCGGCTCAGCGTCCAAGCTCGAACCCCTGGGCGCGCAGCAGGTCGGCGCACAGCGCGCGGACCTCGTAGGCGTCGGGCTCGGCCGTCAAGAGCTCCCTGCGCAGCGCGGCCTCGACGTCGGCGAAGCGGGTCGTCTTGCGCGACAGGACCTGGATCAGGTGCCAGCCGTGGCTCGTCCGCACGGGCGCGGACACGACGCCGACCTCGAGCGCGCGCACGGCCTCGGCGAACGGCGTGCCGTAGCGCTGGTAGTTGTAGCCGTCGAGCACGCCGGCGCCGGGCGCGCGGCGCGCGGCGAGGCTCTGCGCCTCGGGGTCGTCGGACTCGGCCATCAGCGCGCCGAGGTCGGCGCCCTCGGCGACCTTCGCGCGCAGGGCCTTGGCCCGGGCCTCGGCGGCCGCCGCGACGGCGGCCTCGTCGGGCTCTGCGGTCCCCGCCTCCTCGAGCCGATGCCGGGTCGCGTGGAGCGACACGAGGACCTGGCGCACCTCGACCTTGACGCCGTCGACGCCGTGGCGACGGTCGAACAGCGCGCGCAGGGTGGCCTCGTCCGGCGTGCGGCGGGCCTTGGCCAGGACCGAGACCCGGGCGGTCCGGAGCGCCTGCAGGTCCGGCGGTCCCTCGACGCCGCGGAGGGCCTCGCGGACCTTCGCGGCCAGCCCGGCGCGCTCGACCTCCCGGGCCAGCGCCACGTCGACGGCGAGGTCCCGCACGCGGGCCAGGCCGATCTCGGCCATGAGCCAGCGCTTGTAGTCCTCGGCCGTGAGCTCCCGGCCCCCGAGCCGGGCCACGATGCCGTCGGGCCGGTCGAGCGGGTTTCGGGGGATCGGGGCGCCGCCGTCCTGGGTCAACGGGAGCAGCAGGACCAGCAGGCAGGCGGGGTTGCGGCGCATGGGGCTCGGATCGCTCGGTTGAGAATGGTGCCGGGGGGCCCTAGAGTCCTCCGCTTCGCTTCGCCGGGCAAGCCCTCCCGCTCCACCGCGATGATCGCGCTGATCTCCGACATCCACGGCAACACCGAGGCGCTGACGACGGTCTTCGCCCACATGGACGGGCTCGGGGTCCGCCGCTGCTTCTGCCTCGGCGACGTCATCGGGTACGGGCCGGAGCCCCGGTGGTGCCTGCTCCAGGTCATGGAGCGCTGCGAGTTCTGCCTCCTCGGCAACCACGAGCACGGCTCCATGTACTACGCCGCCGACTTCAACCCGAAGGCCCGGGCGGCGATCGAGTGGACCAAGGACCAGCTCAACGACCGCGAGCAGCCCCGGGAGGAGAACTTCCGGCTGTGGAACTACATCTCGGAGATGCCCGAGAGCAAGGTCGTGGGCGAGGCCCTGTTCGTCCACGGCTCGCCGCGGGACCCGGTGCGGGAGTACCTCCTGCCGCCCGACGCCCGCGACGAGGTCAAGATGAAGGGCTGCTTCGAGAAGATGGGGCCGTCCCGGATCTGCTTCGTCGGCCACAGCCACGTCCCCGGCGTCTACGTCGAGGGCGAGGGCTTCCGGACGCCGGCCGAGCTCGATGGTGAGTTCCGGCTCGCCGACCGCAAGGCCATCGTCAACGTCGGCTCGGTCGGCCAGCCGCGCGACGGCGACCCCCGGACCTCCTACGTGACCTGGGACGAGGGCCAGCGGCTCGTCCGCTTCCACCGCCTCGAGTACGACGTCGAGGCGACGATGGCCAAGGTCAGGGCCACGGCCCTGCCCGAATATCTGGCCGACCGCCTCGGAGTGGGCCGCTGAGCCCCGAGGCGGTCCCTCCCCGCTGCGACTGAGCGCGACGTCATGGAGAACCGGATCACCAACCTGCTCCTGCCCATCATCGTCGTCGTGCTCGGGCTGTTCCTGTTCCAGGGCCTGTTCGGCGGCAAGGACAAGGCCAAGGAGGGCGGGGGCAACACGACCCGGGTCAAGTTCGAGGGCGACGTCGCCGAGCTCCCGGGCGTGGCGACGCCGCAGGTGCACAAGGTGCTCAAGCGGCGCGTCGGCGAGCTCGGCGGCCCCGGCTTCGACCTCGTCTTCGACACGACCGGCGGCACGCTGCGCTCGGCCCGGCTGCTCGACGTCTGGTCGTCGACCGGCGAGGCCGAGACCCGGCGCGAGGAGGAGGGCCGCTACCTCGTCGTGGACCCGTTCGAGGACGCCAAGGGCTCGTTCTTCTCGTTCGACATCGAGGTGCTCGCCGGCCGCGACCTCGTGCGCGACCCGGCCGGCAAGGACACGGCCCAGCTCAACGAGGTCCAGTGGGAGCTCGTCGAGGGCGAGCTCGCCCCCGAGGAGGGCGTGCGCTTCCGCCTGGCCCTCGACAACGGCCTCGTGTGGGAGAAGGACTTCCTGTTCCAGCGCGGCAGCCGCGAGCTGGTCCTGGCCCTGCGCCTCGTCAACCGCGGCGGCCTGCGCAACCAGGACCTCCGCTACCTCAAGTACCGCCTGTTCGGCGCCAAGGGCCTGCCGCGCGAGGCCGGGAGCGCGGCGTTCATGATGCCCCCGCGCGTCGCCGCGGCCGCGGCCGAGGACGGCGGCTTCGGGACCGTGCGCCAGCTGACCCCCGACGGCAAGCCCAACGACGGCTACGCCAACATCCTCGACCTCGCCGGCGACCAGCGCTTCGGCTTCGCGGCCTCGACGACCCGCTTCTTCACGAGCATCATCCGGCCCGACGACGAGGCCACCGCGGGGAGCGTCGAGAGCGTCGCCCTGCTCAAGCTGCCGTGGGAGGACCACGGGGCGACCAAGGCCAACCAGACGGGCGCCCCGGTCCTGACCGTGCGGCACCCCTTCCCCAAGCCGGTCGACGGCCAGGCCGAGAGCCGGAGCGAGGTCCGCTTCCTCGTCTACCTCGGGCCCAAGCAGCGCAGCTACTTCGCCGACCACCCCGACCTCGAGCCGTTCCTGGCCGTCCTCGACCTCGACCTCGAGCCGGGCTGCTTCTGCACGCCGCCGGGGACCCAGCTCGTCGCCAAGGGCCTGCTCGGCGTGCTCAAGCTGTTCCACGAGCTCCTGACCAACTGGGGCGTCGCGATCATCCTCCTGACCCTCGTCGTGCGCGCCGGGATGCTGCCGCTGACCCTGCGGCAGCAGAAGTCGATGCGCGCGTTCCAGGAGAAGAGCTCGCGGCTCAAGCCGCAGATGGACGCGATCAAGGAGAAGTTCGCCAAGGACCCCCAGAAGATGAACAAGGCCCTGATGCAGTTCCAGCGGGAGCACAAGCTGTTCCCGCCGCTGGGGGGCTGCCTGCCGCTGCTGATCACGATGCCGATCTTCTTCGGCCTGTTCACGATGCTGCGGGCCAGCTACGAGCTGCGGCACGCGCCGGCCTTCCTGTGGATCCAGGACCTGTCGCAGCCCGACCGCCTGTTCAGCCTCGGCCTGCCGGGGATGTTCTCCCACTTCAACCTGCTGCCGCTGCTGATGATGGCGCTGTGGACCTACAGCGCGTTCTCGACGACCCTGCCCGAGGACCCGCAGCAGCGCTCGGTGCAGCGCATGATGCGGTTCATGCCGCTGATCTTCGGCGTCATGCTCTACAACTACGCCTCGGGCCTGGCGCTCTACATGGTCGCGTCCGCGACCTGGACGATCGTCGAGCAGCGGGTCATCAAGAAGAAGTACGGCTCGGTCGCGCCCGGGGCGTCGCCGATCTGAGCCCCGGCCGGCCGGGGCGCCGGGCTGGCCGGCGCGCCTTGCTGCTATCCTGGGGGCCGACATGAGCGAAGCGGGATGGCAGGACCGGCGCCTCGGCGGCGGGGACGAGGACGCCCTCGTCCGCGAGGAGCCCCTGCGCATCGAGGTCGCCGGCCAGAGCCTCGTGACGATGCGGACCCCCGGGCAGGACGAGGACCTCGTCCTCGGCTTCCTGCTGGCCGAGGGCCTGATCGCCGAGGCCGCGGAGGTCGAGGCCCTCGAGCGCCTGCCCGGCTCGCCGCGCAGCGAGACCGAGGAGGCCCGGCCCGACCGGCTGTTCGTGCGCCTGCGCGGCGAGGCCAGCCCGGCGCGGCAGGGCATGCTGCGCCGGGTCCAGGAGATCCGGCCGTCCTGCGGGCTGTGCGGGGTCGAGGAGCTCGTCGACCTCGTGCCCGAGGGGCGCGAGCTCAGGCGCGGCTGGCCAGAGGTCGCGCGGGCGCGGATCCCGGCGCTGTTCGAGGCCTTCACCGCGCGGCAGGAGCTGTTCAAGCGCACCGGCGGCTCCCACGCCTCGGCCCTCGTGACCCCGGCCGGCGAGGTCGCGGGCTTCGGCGAGGACGTCGGCCGCCACAACGCCCTCGACAAGGCCATCGGCCAGGCCGTCCGGGGCGGCGCCGACCCCTCCGGCCTGCTGTGCCTGCTGTCCGGCCGCGCCGGCTACGAGCTCGTCGCCAAGGCCCTGCGGGTCGGCTGCCCGATGATCCTGTCGCTGTCGGCGGCCACGGCGCTGGCCTTCGACCTGTGCCGCGAGGCCGGGGCGACGCTGTGCGGGTTCTGCCGCGGCGACGGCATGCGCGTCTACTGGGACGCCGGGAGGCTGGTCGGGTGAGGTACCTCGTGACGACCCTCGCGGTCGCCCTGGCCGCGGCGGGGGCGCGCGCACAGGTGCGGCACGTCGAGCCGAGCGAGCGGTCCGCCTCCGTCGGCCTCGACCTGCCGTTCGAGCCGGACCTCGACCGGGCCCTGGCCCGGGCCGGGCGCGAGGGGCGGCTCGTGCTGTGGGCGCCGCCGACGGTCCCGCGCTCGCCGATGGACCGCAAGCAGATCTGCGACCTCTACCTGCGCTCGGCCCTGTTCGCCGAGCCGGGCCTGCGGCCGCTCCTGGCCCGCTACGTCCTGTACCGCGGCGAGCCGACGGCGGCCCAGGCGAAGCGCTTCGACCTCGTCCCGTTCCACCTCGTCGAGCCGGGCTGGGTCGTGCTCGACTCCGAGGGCAAGGAGCGCGATCGGCTGCACGCGGTCGGGACGTTCTGCGTGCCGTGGCTGCGCCGGCGCCTCGCGGCGCCGCTGTCCGACGCCGACCGGCGCGAGGCCGCGCGCGCCGGCGGGGAGCTCGAGGGCTGGCTCCAGGCGATGGCCGCCGGGCGCTTCGAGGTCACCGCCGGGGACGGCGAGGCCTCGCCGGCGAGGCTGTGGTACGCGGCCGTGTCGAGCTTCGAGCCCGGGGGGCGGGCGGAGGCGACGGCCCTGCTGCCGCGGCTCGCGGAGGCCGACGCCCCCGGCTCCCTTGGCGCCCGCGCGGCGCTCGAGCTCGAGCGCTTCGGCCCGCTCGGCCGCGGGTTCCTGCGCTACACGGCGCCCCTCGACGGGGCCGGCCTCGACGGGCGCTCGACGTCGTTCAGCGTCCCCCTGGACCGGCTGCCCGAGGTGCGCGCCGCGGCGCTGGCGTACCTGCTGCGGATGCAACGGGAGGACGGCGGCTACGAGGACAGCAACTACGACTTCGGCGGCCTCGACAGCCTGCCCAACGTCTACGTCGCCGGGACGGCCCTGGCGCTCCTCGCGATGCTGCGCCACCGGGCGGAGCTCGGCGAGCGGGCCGGCCCGGCGCTGCGGCGGGGGATCGCGTACGTCCTCGACGAGCACAAGCGGGCCGACGGCGACGAGGACGAGTGGATCTTCGCCCGGATCTACGCGCTCGAGCTCGTCGCGGCCCTGCGCGGAGGCGACCTCGCCGGGCTCGGCGTCGACGAGGCGCGGCTCGGCCGGGAGGCGGGCGCGATCCTGGCCGAGCTCCGCGAGCGCCAGGGCAAGGACGGCGCGTTCCGCCACGAGTACGCCAACCCCTTCGTCACGGCCTCGACCCTCCACTCGCTGGCCCTGGCCCGCGACGCCGGCATCGACGTGCCCAAGGAGCTCGTCGACCCGGCCCTGGCCGCGCTCGCGCGCGTGCGGTCCAAGGACGGCGCGTACCCGTACACGATGGCCCGCGGCAGGGCCTCGGTCCCGGCCGCGGCCGGGCGCATGCCGCTGTGCGAGGGCGCGCTCCTGGCCTGGGAGCGCAGCGACGCCGGGCGGCTCGGCGAGGCGCTGGGCCAGTCGTTCCGCCACCACGACGAGCTCGAGCACGTGCGCCGCTACGACGACCACGCCGGCAAGCTCGGCCTCGGCGGCTTCTTCTACTGGTACGACCAGTACGGCCGCCGCCTCGCGATCGACCGGCTCGGGGCCGACGGCGCGCCCTGGCGGGCGCGCCTCGTCAGGCAGGTCCTCGACCTCGTCGAGCTCGACGGCTCGTTCGTCGACAGCCACGAGCTCGGCAAGAGCTACGGCACGGCGATGGCGCTCCTGTGCCTGCCGCCGGCGGGCTCACGCTAGCCAGGGGCGCAGCCCGAGCCACAGCCACATCAGGTTGGGCAGGAGGGCCAGCCGGAACCGCCACAGGAACGAGCGCTTGGCCGTCTTGTGCCGGAACAGGCGCATGCCGAGGAGGCTGCCGGGGGCGCCGCCGAGCGCCGTCAGCGCGAGCAGGGTGCGCTCGGGGGTGCGCCAGCGACCGCGCCGCGCCCGCCACTTGTCGACCCCGAAGGCGAGGAAGGCGACCAGGCTCATGGCGCCCATGGCAACGGCGACGACGACCGTCGCGGTCGGGATTTGGCTCAGGTCCGCGGCCGCAATGTGGGTAATCATGATGGCTCTGATCCGCTCCCCGGATCGTCCGCGATGGAGGAAGCCATGCAAGAGAAGCGTTCGCGAGAGGTCCCGCTCGAGCGGCTCCGCTCCGGTTACCTGATGCTCCTGGTCGCCGTGGGCTTCCTCGCCCTCGGGATCCTGGCCATCATCGGGGCCGCCTCGCTCGAGCGGCGCGAGGAGACCCTGGCCGTCGTCATCGTCCTGTCGTCGCTCGTGTGGTTCGGCGGGCTGGTCCTGACGCTCGTCGGCCTGACCGTCGTCGAGCCCAACCAGGCCCGGGTCCTGATCCTGTTCGGCAACTACAAGGGGACGATCCGCCGGCACGGGTTCTTCTGGGTCAACCCGTTCACGGTCCGGCGCAAGGTGTCCCTCAGGGTCCGCAACTTCAACTCGGAGACGATCAAGGTCAACGACCTCAGCGGCAACCCGATCGAGATCGGCGCCGTCGTCGTGTGGAAGGTCGAGGAGACGGCCCAGGCCGTGTTCGACGTCGAGGACTTCGAGGACTACGTCGAGGTCCAGACCGAGTCGGCCATCCGCCACCTCGCCGCGCGCCACCCGTACGACTCCGGCGACGGCGACGAGACCTCGCTCCGGGGCAGCGCCGACGTCGTCAATGAGGCGCTGCAGCAGGAGCTCGTCGACCGGCTCAGCCACGGCGGCATCGAGGTCATCGAGGCCCGGCTGTCGCACCTGGCCTACGCGCCCGAGATCGCCGGCGCGATGCTCCAGCGGCAGCAGGCCGACGCGATCATCCAGGCCCGCCGCCGCATCGTCGACGGCGCCGTCGGCATGGTCGAGGACGCCCTGACCCACCTCCGGGAGAACAAGATCGTCGAGCTCGACGAGGAGCGGAAGGCCCAGATGGTCGGCAACCTGCTCGTCGTCCTGTGCAGCGACCGCGGCGCCCAGCCGATCATCCCGACGGGGGCCTAGGGGCCCTCGGCCGGCCTGGCGAAGACGCCGATCAGGCTGTGGCCGGCCGGGAACGACAGGCAGCGCAGGAGGTACCGCTCCCCGCCCATGATGCGGGCGAAGCCCGCGTTGAGCAGGCGGGGGAAGCGGTACGACAGGTTCGTGCGCTCGGGGTCGCGGACGCCGAACAGCCGCTCCTTGAACTTGACCGCCAGCACGGCCGGCAGGATCAGCGGGAACAGCAGGGTGTTGAAGTAGGTCAGCCGGCGGACCTCGAGCCCGGCCGCCTCGCAGGTGCGGCGCAGGCGGCGGCGCGTGTAGCGGCGGCAGTGGTGGGCGACGCGGTCGTTGTTGCTGTAGAGGAACTGGTACGCGGGGACCGAGAAGAACACGAGCCCGCCCGGCCGGAGCACGCGGCGGATCTCGGCCAGGGCCCGGGCCTCGTCGGGGATGTGCTCGATCGTGTCGAACAGGCAGACGAGGTCCTGGCTCGCGTCGGGCAGGGGGACCTCGTAGGCGTCGGCGCAGAAGGTCGGCTGGCCGCTGCGCTCGCGCGCCATGCGGCTGAGGTCGGGGCTCAGCTCGAGGCCCTTGACCCGGCCGTAGCGGGCCAGGCGCCGCAGGAGGCCGCCGGCCCCGCAGCCGATCTCGAGGACGTCGAGGTCCTCGCGGCCGCGCAGGAGCCGATCGAGGAGGTCGAAGAAGATCGCGCGCCGGCCGCGGAACCAGAAGTGGTCCTCCTCGAGGTCGGCGAACTGGCGGTAGGCGGCGACCTCCACGTCAGCCCCCGGCCGGCCGCTTGCGGGCCGCGATGACCATCTCGTCGTCGAGGTTGACGTAGAAGTTGCAGCGGTCGAACGGGGCCAACGGCAGCAGCAGCCAGCGCATGGCCCGCGACAGCCGCTCGGCCCGCTCGCGGATGAAGCCGACCGTCACGTACTTGCCGCCGAGCTTGGGCGTGTTCTCGACGACCTCGAAGCCGACCTCGCCGAGCAGCCGCGTGATCGTCGTGGGGTCGAAGTGGTAGAGGTGCTCGAGGTGCTTGTAGTGCTGCCACCTGGGGCCCATGCGCCGGGCGAAGCGGCTGGCGACGTTCTGGGTCTCGAGGATCAGCACGCCGTCGTCCTCGAGCAGCTCGCCGACCCGGAGCATGAAGGCCTTGGGGTCTGGGACGTGCTCGAGCACGTCCCACATCGTGATCGCGTCGAAGCTCCGCGCCGGGAACGGCGCCTCCTCGATCACGCCGACGTGGACCCGGTCGGCTCCGACCCGCTCCCGCGCCGAGGCCGCGATGTCCGCCGAGGGCTCGAGGCCGACCGCGTCCCAGCCCCGCTCGAGGGCGACCTCGAGGAAGAAGCCGGCCGCGCAGCCGACGTCGAGCAGGCGGCCGGGCCCGGGCCGGTGCCGCTCGAGGATCGAGATCCGCCGGCGGAAGGTCTTGAGGTAGAGCTCGGCGTCGCTGCGGTAGTCGGCGTAGCCGCGGTCCTTGGGGCCCTCGCTCGTCCAGTAGCCCTCGTCGTAGACGCGGGGCAGGACGTCGGGCCGCAGGCGGGGGGTGACGTAGACCAGCCCGCAGTCGGCGCAGGTCATGACCTCGAAGCGGCCCTCGCGGAACTTGAGCTCGCGCCCGGCCGAGCCGCACAGCGTGCAGCGCTCGACGGGGACGAAGACAGTGGGATCGGAGAGCAGGTCGCTCTGCGAGGTCACATGGCCTCCCGCGCGCCGCCTCCGCCGGTGTCCCGGTCGCCCGCGCCCCCGGGGGGCGGGCCGCCGCTCCCGTCCTTGTAGATCTCGTCGCGGTAGAGGTCGTCCATCGCGTCGGGCTCGAACAGGTCGTCCTGGGTCGCGACCCGCTCGTGCAGGTTGACCTCCTCGCCCCAGTGCTGGCCCATGAGGCGGCCCATCTCGATCGACTGGTCCATGTTGTTGTAGCGGAACAGGCCCTGGCGGCCGCCGGACTTGATGTTCTCGAGGCCGTGGACGAAGCCGACGATCTTCTCGAGGTGCCCGCGGTAGCTGAGGTCGTAGATCGGGTAGGCGAACGGGATCTTCTTCGTGAACGACTCGAGGACCTCGCCCTCGGCGATGAGCCCGGCCGTGACGAGGTCGCGGACGGCGATCTCGCGCAGCTCGTCGGGCCCGGCCTTCCAGATGCGGTCGCCGACGCGGCACGTGATCTCGGCGCAGATCATCGTCTTGTCGGGCGGCGCGCAGAACGGCGAGAAGTTCTTGAACTCGCTGATGCGGTGGATCGTCAGCCGCTTCTCGGGCAGGTAGACCCAGTTGTCGTCGGTGACCTTGGGCCGGGCGAGCTTGAGGTAGACGAAGACGATCGCGACGTAGTCGAGGCCCTTGAGCGCCTCCTCGACCTCGGCCGGCGGCTTGGGCCGGAGCGAGCGGGCCAGGGCCGTGATCGGGATCGTCGACACGTACTCGTCGCCCTCGATGAACTCGTGGCCGCCGTCGTGCTTGCGGTACTCGATCCGGGTCACGGCGTCGCCGTCGCGGTGGACGAGGATGGCGGGGGAGTCGGTCAGGATCCGTCCGCCCATCTCCTCGATCCGGCGCCTGTAGCCCCGGGCCAGCTCGCCGATGCCGCCGACCTTGGGGTAGACGAAGTCGGTCACGAGCGTCCGCGGCGTGTTCTTGGGCTTGAACAGGGTCTTCATGACCGTGTCCTTGAGGCTCAGCAGCGTGATCCGCTGCGCCGCCCAGTCGGCCGAGATCTCGGTCGCGGGCATGCCCCAGGCCTTCTCGGTGTACTGCACGAAGAAGGTCTCCGCGACCGAGGTGCCGAAGCGGCGGACGACCCACTCGCGGAAGTTGCGGTCGCGGAAGCGCCGGAGCCGGGTCACCTCGAGGAAGCGCACCCACATCGAGTCCCAGATGAACTTGAAGATGCGCACCTTGGCCATGTTGCGCAGGATGTTCTTCACGTTCAGCGGGTAGTCGAAGAACTTGCCGAACATGAAGATCCGGCTCTGGCGCTTCGCCCACACCTTGTTGTCGCCGATGATCTCCTGCACGTGCCGCATCAGCTCCTTCTCCTTGGTGTGGAAGCGATGCGGCCCGTAGTCGTAGCACCAGTAGTCGGTGCCCTCCTCGCCGGCCCGGGCGCGGTCGCCCTCCTCGAAGGACTGGGCCATGCCGCCGACCTGGGGCTCTCGCTCGAGGATCGTGACCCGGAGGCCGGCCTTGGCCATCTCGTAGCCGCAGCTCAGCCCGGCGAGGCCCCCCCCGACGATGACGACGTGCTTGGGGCGTGGACGGTCGGACCTCGGTTCGGTCATGGCTGCGGACGTACGGGTCTCGTCGGGTGCGGCGTGCGGCGGCCAAGGGGCCCGTCCCGCGAAGGCGAGCCGAGAAGTCTACCCCCGCCCAGGAGGGCGAGGTAGCGCGGCCTCGCCGGGGGCCAGGATCCGATGCCGTCGCGCCGTCGGACGCGTCCGAGCGGCCACGCCGCCGCCGCGGGCACCGCCGGCCGGCGGGCCGCCGGGCGCCCGGGGGCGGGCCTCAACGCCCGAGGAAGCGCTTGGCGTTGATGACCCTGAACATGCCCCAGGCCGTCTTGAGCACCTTGGTGAAGCTGGCCGAGTGCTTGGACTCGCCGCCGAGGCGGGGGTGGTAGTGCACCGGGATCTCGATGACGCGGATCCGCTTCATGAGCGCTTCGCACATCATCTCGGGCGAGAACGCGGGGCCGCTCGAGCGCAGGGACGGGGCGATGGCGTCGAAGGTCGCGCGCCACAGCGCGCGGTACGTGCAGCCGACGTCGGTGAACCGGGGCTCGTGCGGGAAGAACCACAGGAGCTCGAGGTACTTGGCCATGACCAGGTTCCCGAACCGCAGCAGGCGGCCCATGTTGGCGGCCTGCTGGACCATCTGCCGGGTCGTGCGGGTGCCGACGACCATGCCGCAGTCGGGCAGGTAGGCGAGGAACTTGTCGAGGTCCACGGCCTTGAACGAGCCGTCGGCCTCGACGAGGACCATGATGTCGCCCTCGGCCGCGCGCATCCCGGCGCACAGGGCCTTGCCGTAGCCGGCCTCGGCCTCGGCGACGACCCGGGCCCCGGCCTCACGGGCCAGCGCGGCCGTCCGGTCCTTGCAGTTGTTGTCGACGACGAGGACCTCGTCGACCGAGGGGTGGGCCCCGAAGTCGCCGACGACCGCGGCGATCGTCTGCTCCTCGTTGTAGGCGGGGATGACGATGCTGACGCGGTGTCCTCGGTGCATGCGGTCCTGGAGCCACGGGAGGGGCGCAGAAGGATAGCCCGGTGGAGCGGGTCGGCCCCGAGCTTTCCGGCGGGGCCGACGGGGCCGCGGGGCTAGGATTCGGGCGATGGCTCCCGGTCCGCGACTGCTGTCCCGAGAGGCCCTGCTGGCCCTGGCCGGGGCCATGCTGCTGTCGATGGCCTGGTTCTTCCCGGCCTGGTTCGAGGGCCGGAGCCAGTACTCGACAGACCTCGTCCTGGCCAAGGAGCCGTGGAAGAGCGAGCTCGGCCGGGCCGAGGGCCACCCGCAGAACGCCCAGCTCGGCGACCTCGACGCGTACTTCTTCCCCCAGCTCGCGTTCGCGGTCCGCGAGCGGCACGAGCGCGGGGCCTGGCCGCTGTGGAACCCGGAGATCTACGCGGGGACCTCGCTGATCGGCAACCCGCAGGTCCCGCTGTGGAACCCCTTCGTCCGCGTGCTGCCGTGGTTCCAGGAGGCGGGGGCGCCGTTCTCGCCGTGGCGGCTGGCGCTCGGCCTGACCTGGACCGGGATCCTGCGCTTCGTGCTGTGCGGGGCCTTCGCGTACCTGTGGCTGCGCCGCCTCGGCGGACATCCGCTCGCGGCCGCGGCCGGCGCGTTGTTCGTCTGCGCCGGGCCGTACGCGAGCCTGTGGCGGTTCAGCACGCCCGAGCAGGTGCTGTCGCTGATGCCGATGGCCCTGTCGCTCCTCGAGGGCCTGCGCCGTGGCTGGCACGGTCCGAGCGTCGTCGGCCTCGCGCTGGGCTGGGGCCTGTCCTGCCTCGGCGGCTATCCGCAGACCTCGCTGATCCTCGGCCTGTTCCTGCTCGTCTACTGGTGGAGCCGCACCGCGGCGGGTACGCGCAGGGCGCCGTTCCTCGCGGCCGGCACCGGCCTGCTGCTCGGCACCCTGCTGGCCCTGCCCTGCTGGCTGCCGTTCGTCCAGTTCCTCGGCGAGGCCAGCGTCGGCGCGCTGCGGGCCGCGGCGGCGGCTGCCGCCAACCGTTCCGCGACGGTGGGTAGCGAGGTCCTGGTCGTGGCCATCGTGCTCGGTGCCGTGGGCGCCCTCCTGGCACCAGATACGTCCAGGCTGAGGAAGGGAGCCCTGGGGCTGTTGGGCGCCTCCCTGCTCGTGACCCTGCTGCTCGAAGACGGGTGGCGGTCCAGCGTGGTTCCTCTGTCCACACTTCCCACTGACTACGTTCCGGGCTCCGTGAACTCGATCGAGGCGGGGCAGTGTTCCCTCGGGTTCGCGTTGCTGCCGGTCTTCCTCTTCGTGGGGCTCGCGCGCAGGAACCTGGGGACCCTGTGCGCCATCGTGCTCGTCCTGCAGCTGGGGACCGGCTCCGAGCTGTGCGGCCTCCCGGTCAGGAACATGCTCCCGTTGGTCGATCCGACCCGCTTCGCCGTCCTCCTGCCGCTGCTCGTCGCGATCGGGCTCCTGCCCGCGTGGGAGGGACTGAGGCGCCTGGGGCTCCGAGAGCTCTGGTTGCGGATCGCGATCGTTCCGGCCCTCGCGATCGCGCTGCTCCCAGGCATCGGCTGGCTGCCCACGCTCGGGCCCGAGGACTGCTATCCGTCGACCACGACGATCGAGACCCTCGAGCACGAGCGGGCGTCCACGCCCGGCTTCCGGCTGCTCGTCGTCGACAAGGACCTGCTGCCGGTCAACGCACCGCTGGTCTACGACCTGCCGCTGATGCTCGGGGCCGACGGGATGGACCCGGAGCACATGGTGTTCCTGCTGGTCCACCTGCTGCCGGAGGGGAGCTACGGGCTGCCCCGGCCCGACTGGACCGCCGGGTTCCTGCGCCTCGACCTGCCGCTGGTCGACAACCTCGGCGTGACCCACGTGCTCGCGCCGGCCGGGACCGCGCGGCCCGCGGGCTTCAGCGAGGTCTCGGCGACCGGGGCCGTCGTGTTGTGGCGCAACGACGAGGCCGCGCCGCGGGCCGAGCTCCTGGCCGAGGCGCGGAGCTTCGAGGCCGACCGCTACGGCCTGCTGACGATGGCGCCCGACGCGGCCGTCGTGCTGTTCGGAACGCCGCCGCCGCTGCCCGGTCCGGCGATGGGGACGGGCAGCGTGCGCGTCGCCGAGAGCGGCCCGGATCGCCTCGTGCTCGCGACCGAGGCCGACGGCGCGGCCTGGCTGCTGCTGCGCGCGGCCTGGCTGCCGGGCTGGCACGCGACCGTCGACGGTGCGCCGGTCGAGGTCCTGCGCGCCGACTTCGCGTTCATGGGCCTGGCCTTGCCGGCCGGCGGGCACGAGGTCGTGCTGCACTACCGCCCCTGGACGTACGACCTCGGCCTGTGGGCCGCCGGTCTGTCCCTGTTCGTGCTCGGCTGCCTGCTCGGCTTCGAGGCCAGGCGCGCGCTCAGTCGCCGAAGCGGATCCCCTGCGCCAGCGGCAGGTCCCGACCCCAGTTGACGGTCGCGGTCTGCCGCCGCATGTAGGCCTTCCACGCGTCCGAGCCCGACTCGCGGCCGCCGCCGGTGTCCTTCTCGCCGCCGAAGGCCCCGCCGATCTCGGCCCCGGACGTGCCGAGGTTGACGTTGGCGATGCCGCAGTCCGAGCCGGCGGCCGACAGGAAGCGCTCGGCCAGCCGGACGTCGCCGGTGAACAGGGCCGAGGACAGGCCCTGGGGCACGTCGTTCTGCAGCGCCAGGGCCTCGTCGAAGTCGGCGACCTCGCAGAGGTACAGGATGGGCGCGAAGCACTCGTGCTGCATGAGGTCCATGCCGGGCCTCGCGCGCACGAGGCAGGGCCGCACGTAGGCGCCGCCGGCCAGCTTGCCGTCGAGCCGCAACGGCTCGCCGCCGCACAGGACCTCGCCGCCCTGGGCCGGGACCTCGGCCAGGGCGGCCTGCATCCGGGCCACGGCGTCGGCGTCGATCAGCGGGCCGCACAGGGTCCCCTCGGCCAGCGGGTCGCCGACCGGGACGCTCGCGTACGCGGCCCGGAGCCGGCGCTCGAGCTCTCCGGCGACGCCCCGCTGAACGTACAACCGGCGCGTCGTCGTGCAGCGCTGGCCGGCCGTGCCGACGGCGCCGAACAGGATCGCGCGCAGGGCCAGGTCGAGGTCGGCGTCGTCGAGGACGATGACGGCGTTGTTGCCGCCGAGCTCGAGCAGGGTCCGGCCGAGGCGGGCGCCGACGACCTCGGCGACGCGGCGGCCCATGCGGGTCGAGCCGGTGGCCGAGACCAGCGGCACGCGCCGATCGGCGATCAGGCCCTCGCCGACCTCGGGGTCCTCGCCGACGACGAGCGAGCACAGGGCGCCGAAGCCCTCGGGCTCGAGCACCGCGGCCGCGATCTTGGTCATCGCGACGGCGCAGAGCGGAGCCTTGAGCGAGGGCTTCCAGACCAGGGCGTCGCCGCAGACCAGCGCCAGCATCGCGTTCCAGGCCCAGACCGCGACCGGGAAGTTGAAGGCCGTGATGACGCCGACGACGCCGAGCGGCTGCCAGGTCTCGCGCATGTGGTGGGTCGGGCGCTCGCTGGCGATCGTCAGGCCGTGGAGCTGGCGCGACAGGCCGACGGCGAAGTCGGCGATGTCGATGGCCTCCTGCACCTCGCCGAGGCCCTCGGGCAGGATCTTGCCGACCTCGTACGAGACCAGCCGGCCGAGGGCGTCCTTGCGCGCGCGCAGCTCCTCGGCGATGCGCCGGACGAGCTCGCCGCGGCGCGGGGCCGGGACCTCGCGCCAGCGCCGCCAGGCCTCGTGGGCCGCCGCGAGCGTCGCGTCGAGGTCGGCGGCCGTGGCCATGCGCAGCTCGGCGACGGCCTCGCCGGTGATCGGCGTCGTGACCGTCAGGGTCCCGCCGCCGGTGTCGAGCCAGCGGCCCGCGTAGGCGCCCTGCGCGCGCGGGCCGATGCCCGCGGCCTCGAGGATGTCCATGTCTCCCTCCTGCTGCCCGTGCCCGGCCTCGTGCCGGACCTGGTCCGCGTTGCCGGCGGCGGCGCCACCGGTGCCGCGACGCACGATAGCCGGGCCGGGGGCCGCGGTCAGCGGAAGCGTTGGTCGGCCGGGTAGCGGTCGCGGGCCGCCTCGCGGACCCGGTCCTGGAGCCGCAGCAGGAGCGGGAGGGAGCCGGGCTGGGCCTTGCCGATCGAGACCTGCAGCTTGGACAGGACCTCGGCGAAGAGGTCGGCGTTGCCGAGCCGCACGAGGCGGTCGAGGATCGGCTCGACGTCCTCGTCGGCGTGCAGGCTCGTCAGCCGGAACCACAGGTCGAGGTACAGCAGGGTGCGGTTGCCGGGGTCGGACGCGAGCCAGCGGCCGAGGAAGGCGCGGCCCTCCTGCCACTTGGGGTCGCCGCGCGGCAGGCCGAGGACGTCGTAGATCCGCGCGTAGCGCTCGTACGTCTCCTTGAGCGCGGTGGCCTGGGGGTGGCCGGGGTAGAGCTCGAGCAGGGTCTCGATGGCCGCGCGGGCCTGCTCGCGCAGCTTGGTGCCGGCGAAGCCCTGGCGGAACTCCTCGAGGCCGTGGGCGCCGGCCTCGGCCAGGGCCATGTACTCGAACGGCCGCCGGTCGAGCACCCGGTCGAGGTCGTACAGGGCCCGGGCGCGGATCCGCGCCTCGCCGCCCCATTCGGGGTGGAGCACGGCGAGGTCCGCCGCGTTGCGGCGCAGGATCTGCGCGCGCAGCAGCCGCCAGTCGGGCTCGAGGGGGTCGCGGGCGACGGCCGCGTCGAGCGTCCCGACGACGGCCCCGAGCCTCGCCGCATAGGCCGGGTCGTCGGGGGCCGTCGCCCGGGCCGCGGCCTGGGCCCGCACGAACGCCGCGCCCTCCTGCTCGCCGGCGAGCATCATCGCGCCGGGGGACAGCAGCAGCAGGCCGAGCAGCGGCAGCACGAAGCGCGGGAAGCGGCACCAGGGCCGCGCGGCCTCGGGCGGGAGCGAGAGCTGGAGGGCCAGCAGGAAGCACAGCGCGGCCGAGGCGTTCTGCAGCGGGGCGCGGGAGCCGACGAGCGGCAGGAAGGCCAGCAGGGCCGCGGCCCCGAGCGGGTGCATCGTCCGCGACGCGAGCAACCTGCCGAGCTCGACGAGGAACAGGGTCAGGAACACCGCGCCGGGCAGGCCGAGCTCGACGAGGAGCTGGAGCACGTCGTTGTGGGCCGTCGTGACCCGCGTCGTGATCGCGCCGTCGCGGCTCGACATGGCGATCTCGGCCGGGTCGCGGTAGCGCGGGAAGGCCACGCGGAAGTTGCCGCCGCCGACGCCGAGCGGCATCGCGTCGGGCAGCATGTCGAACAGGACGCGCTCGTAGATCCGGAACCGCACGGCCAGGGTGTCGCCGGCCCTGGTCCCGGCCGGGGCCTCGACCGCGGCGGGTGCGCCGCCGGCGGGGGTCCCGGGCGCCTGCCGCAGCAGCAGCGGGAGCGGGGCCAGCACGAGGAC
>JAWKUM010000007.1:0-135767 GCA_041398545.1 Planctomycetota bacterium
GCGTGGCCCTTGGGGAAGCCCCAGGTCCCGTGGCGGCGGTTCTCGAGCAGGAGGAACAGGGGGCCCTCCTCGGCGCGGCGGAACAGCACGGCCCCGGCCGCGAGGGCGGGCTCGGCGGCGCCGCTCACGCGATCAGCTCCAGGACCAGCACCTGCAGCAGCCCGATCAGGCCGCCGAGCACGGCGCCCCACAGCTCGATCGCGACGAGCTCCCGGCGTGCGACCTCGAGCACGAGGCGCTCGAGGCGCTCGGTCGGGAAGCCGGCGACCTTCTCCTCGACGATGCGGTGCACGTCGAAGCCCTCGTCGAGGGCCTGGCCGAGGTGTTCGCCGATCGTGTCGCGGTGGCGCAGGACCGCCTCGACGAGGCCGTCGCGGATCCCCGCGAGCCGGTCGGGCGTGAGGAAGGCGCCGATCATCGGGAGCTTGGACAGCTCGCCGAGCTTCTCCTCGAGCGCCTGGTCGAGCAGGCCCTGGACCATCGGCCGCAGGTCGACGCGCTCGAGGGCCGCGCGCAGGTCGGCGGGCTCGACGAGGTGGTCGCCGACGACGGCGCCGATCTTGCGGGCCAGGTCGGGCTGGCGCTTGGGGATGAGGCCCTGCACGGTCAGGCCGAGCAGGCGGCGGGGCCGGTGCGGCCGGAACAGCATCGTCACGGCGATCGTGTTCGTGACGTAGCCGATCAGGGCGCCGACCAGGGGCAGGAGGATCCAGGCGGTCAGGCTCATCGAGGGGGCAGAGAGTATAGGAAGGGAGCCGCGGGGGTCCCTAAGATGCGCCCGATGCAGGTCGGGATGCATCGACTGCTGGCCGTCGAGGCGCTCGGCGCCGACAACTGGGTGCTGCGCCTCGAGGGGCCGTTCGAGGCCGCCCTGCCCGGCCAGTTCTGCATGCTGAGCCTGGCCGAGGGCTGGCCGGTGCTGCTGCCGCGGCCGTTCTCCTACCTCGACCTCGAGCCCGGCGCCCGCGGCCTCGCGACCTTCCTCGTCAAGGTCGTCGGCCCCGGGACCCGGGCCCTCGTCGAGGCCCCGCCGGGGACCCCGGTCCGCGTCACCGGTCCGCTCGGCCGGGGCTTCCCCGAGCCCGCCGCCGGCACGCCCGAGCCGGTCTGCATCGCCGGCGGCGTCGGCCTGGCCCCGTTCCTGCTGTGGGCCCGCGCCCGCCAGCGCGTCGGCGCCGCCCCGCTCCCGCTGCTCTACGGCGGCGCGACGGCGGCCGCGATCGTCGGGCAGGACCAGTTCCCCGCGGGGGCCCAGGACTGGCACCTCTCGACCGACGACGGCAGCCTCGGCTTCCACGGCAACGTGCTCGAGCTGTACCGGAGCCTCGCCGCCGCGGGCCGCGTCGACGGGCGGGCCCCGGTCCTGTGCTGCGGCCCGGACCCGATGATGCACGCGGTCGCCCGCGACTGCGCCGAGGCCGGCCGGCCCTGCCTCGTCAGCCTCGAGACCTGGATGGCCTGCGGGTACGGGGTCTGCAACGGTTGCTCGGTCGGCGTGCACGACCGCGGCCGACTCGCCGGCAGGCGCTGGGCCAAGGCCTGCGTGCACGGGCCGGTGTTCGACGCCGCCGAGCTGGACTGGTAAGGAGGGACGGGTGGCCGCGAATGGGCGCAACGCCGCGACGATCGGGCAGCACGGCGACGGAGTCGACGCCCTGCTCGCGGAGCTGGTGGCGTTCCGGCTCGGCGGGACCGGCGCGCGCGGCGAGGGCGCCGGGCTCTACGACGACGGCCGCGACGAGGCTCGGTCCGCCGCCGGCAGCGTCGAGCAGCTCGAGCTCGACGGGCTGACCGTCCCGCGGATCGTCAACGAGTTCTGGACCGCGCGACAGCGCCAGGGGCACTCGCTGCACGAGCTCAGCTACCGCGCCTGCTTCAAGGCCGAGCTCCCGCGCTTCTTCATCGAGCGGCTGACGGCCAGGGGCGACGTCGTCCTCGACCCCTTCCTCGGCCGCGGGACGACCCTGCTCGAGGCCGCCCTGCGCGGTCGGCGGCCCTGGGGCAACGACGCCAACCCCCTGTCCGAGGTCCTCTGCGCCCCGCGCCTCGCGCCCCCCGACCCGGCCGCGGTCGAGGTCAGGCTCCGGGACCTCGACCTCGCCGACCCCGGGCCCGACGCGGACGAGCCCGACCTCGCGCCGTTCTTCGCGCCGGGTACCCTGGGCGCGCTGCGCGCGCTGCGGCGCCGCTTCGCCGCCCCCGACCTCGACGACGTCGATCGCTGGCTCCGGATGGTCGCGACCAACCGGCTGACCGGCCACTCGCCAGGCTTCTTCTCGGGCCGGACGATGCCGCCCAACCAGGCCGTGTCGGCCGCGGCCCAGCGCCGGCTCAACGAGCGGCTCGACCTCGTCCCGCCCGAGCGCGACGTGCGGGCGATCCTGCGCAAGAAGGGCCGGAGCCTCATGCGCGACCTCGACGACCGCGACCGGTCCCACCTGCGCGAGGCCGCGGGCGGGGCGCGCCTCGCCTGCGGGGATGCCCGCTCCATGCGGGCGTTCCCGGCCGCGTCGGTCGCCCTCGTCGTGACCTCGCCGCCGTTCCTCGACGTCGTCGACTACGCGGCCGACAACTGGCTGCGCTGCTGGTTCAACGGCATCGACGCCGAGGCCGTCTCGGCCCGCCTGTCGACGCCGCGCGGGCTCGACGCCTGGCTCGAGGTCATGGGCGCGGTCCTCGGCGAGCTGCGCCGCGTGCTGCGGCCCGGCGGCTGGGTCGCCTTCGAGGTCGGCGAGGTCCGGGGCGGGCGGCTCCTGCTCGAGGAGCCGCTGCTCCCGGTCGCCGCCGCCGCCGGCCTCGAGCCCGTGGCCGTGGTCGTCAACGCGCAGCGCTTCACCAAGACCGCCCACTGCTGGGGCGTCGCCAACGGCGCCAAGGGCACCAACACCAACCGCGTCCTGCTGCTGCGCCGGCCCGGGGGCCGGGCCTGATGCGCTGGTCGGTGCGACCGCTGTCGGTCGACGAGCTCGAGCCGGTCGAGCTGTCGCCGGCCGTCGAGGGCCCGCAGCACCTCTACCTCCGCAACCGCATCCACGAGGAGCGCGGGCGCATCCTGCGCGGCGAGGGCGAGGAGGCCGCCGGGGAGTTCGTCGGCGTGTTCTCCCGCGACGGCTTCGCGCTGCTGGCGTGGTTCGACCGCGGCGGGGCGATCGTGCTGTCCGACGGCCCGCGCGAGGCCGGGGCCGCGCTCAAGCGCCTGGCCCTCGACGCGTGGCGCGGCTTCCGCGTCGTCATCGGCGCGCGCGAGCCGGCGCACGGCTTCGTCGAGGCCATCGGGCGCCGGGTCGACCGCCCGGTGTGGCGGTCGCAGCCGTTCTACGTCGTCGAGCGCGGCCAGCCGCTCGGGGGGGCCGGGCCGGTGCGCCACGCCCGCGAGGCCGACGTCGACTGGCTCGTCGAGGCCAGCCTGCGGCTCAACCACGAGGACCTCGGCGTCGACCCCGACCGCATCGACCGCCCGCGGCTGCGCGATCGGATCCGCGAGCGCACCGAGGCGGGGCGCGTGTGGCTCCTCGAGCAGGACGGCCGGGCCGTGGCCAAGCTCGACGTCGGCTGCATCGGGCCGGCCGGGGCCCTGATCGAGGGCGTGTTCACCGAGCCCTCCCACCGCGGGCACGGGCTGGCGAGCGGCCTCGTCGCGGCCGTCCTGCGCGAGCTCCTGGCCGAGGTCACCCGCGTGGGCCTGCACGTGGGGCGGGCCAACGCCCCGGCCATCAAGGCCTACGAGCAGGCCGGCATGCACGAGGTCGCCGACCTGTGGCTGGCGCGCTTCGACTGGCCGCGCTGACGCGACCGTATACGGGGGGGACCCCGGGACGCATCCGCCACACCTATGATGGCCGCCCTCCACCACAGGAGCGACGACATGCACACCAGGCTCTCGACGGTCCTCGCGGTCGCGGCGCTCGCGGCCCCGGGGCTCCACGCGCAGGTCGAGCGGGACCACGGCCGCCAGCACGACGGCGCCGGCGAGCTGAGGCTCGTCGCGGTCGGCGAGACCGACTGGCCGCTGACCTCGCGGCGGGACAACTGGCTGCACCCCGAGGGGCTGCGCGGCATCGAGGTCGTCGGCGACGCGGCGCTCGAGGTCACCGTCGGCGCGCGGCTCGGGGACCACGGCCTCAAGCTCCGCCGCGACGAGGAGCACGGCCGGCAGGTCCTCGACGTCGACGACGCGCTCCGCAAGGCCTGGACCGAGCACGGGCGGCTGAGCCTGTCGGTCCAGGGGCGGGAGGACCGGCCGCGCCGCTACGAGCTGCGCGCGATCCCGTCCGGCCTGCCGCCGGCCGCGGACTGCGGCCGCGTGACCCTGGTCCAGCGGCACGAGGCCGCGCTGCCGGGCTCCAACGGCTGGCTCCTGCTGTCGATCGACGACATCACGCGACGGCAGACGCTGACCGGCCTGCGCACCGCCGAGGGCGAGGTCATCGTGGACACGGTCTCGCTCGGGGCCGGCGACGAGGTCGCGTTCCGCTTCGCCGGCAAGCGCTACGTGCTGCGGCTGGCGAAGCTCGTGAACCTGCTGATCGGCGACGACTGGGCCGAGTTCGAGCTGCGCGAGCACGGCGTGTCCGAGCGCTGGAAGATCGACCGCCTGCTGGCCTGGCTCGAGCACGAGGAGGGCGTCCGCTTCGTGCGCGAGGGCAAGGAATACGACGGCAGGCGGGCGGCGCAGCACCTGCGGACCAAGTACGAGGCCGCGAAGGACCGGGTCACGACCCTCGAGGCGTTCCTGACCGACATCGCCGCCAAGTCGTCGACGACCGGCAACGCGTACCGTGTCCGCGTCTCCGACGACGAGACGGTCGGCGCCGAGGCGTGGTTCCGCGACCACCTCGGCGAGGCCCTGGCGCCGCCCAAGGAGGCGGCCGGGACGCCGGGCACCGGGGTTCAGCGGGGATTCAGGGAAGGGCGCTAGGCTCGCCGTCCCGCGCGACGAGCCCGAGGCCCCCCCGATGCGACCCCCCGACCCCGACCGACCCGCATGACCCGGCTCCTGGTCGTCGAGGACGAGGAGCGCCTGGCCCGGTCGCTCGAGGTGGGGCTGCGTGAGGAGGGCTACGTCGTCGACCTTGCCGGGGACGGCGA
Organism: Planctomycetota bacterium; assembly: GCA_041398545.1. Lineage (GTDB taxonomy): Bacteria > Planctomycetota > UBA1135 > UBA1135 > JAWKUM01. Next base: position 5,089 of record JAWKUM010000007.1, read on the forward strand.
GGCCGGCCTGACGATGGCGGCGTCCGGGCTCCACGACGTCGTGGTCCTGGACCTGCGCCTGCCCCGGCTCGGCGGCGTCGAGCTGTGCCGCCGCCTGCGCGCGCACGGCTCGCGGGTGCCGGTCCTGATGCTGACGGCGCTCGACGGCCCGGGGGACGTCGTCGCCGGGCTCGACGCCGGGGCGGACGACTACCTCTGCAAGCCGTTCGAGTTCGCCGTGCTCTGCGCCCGCCTGCGCGCCCTGCTGCGCCGCGAGGTCGGGGGCGGGCCGGCCCGCCCTGCGGGACGGGACCTGGAGCTCGACCCCGGCGCCTGCCGTGTCCTGCGCGACGGGGAGGAGGTCCGGCTCAGCGCCCTCGAGCACGCGGCCTTCGAGCACCTGTTCCGCCACCGGGCGAGGTCCAGAGCAAGGCCCGCATCGCGGCGGCCGTTTGGGACGACGAGATCGGCCCGGACTCCAACGTGCTCGAGGTCGTCGTCTCGAGCCTGCGCCGCAAGCTCGACCGCGACCGCGACGAGCCGCTGCTGCGGACGCGGCGCGGGCTCGGCTACGTGTTCGGCCCCGAAGGGGATCGGTGAGGCTCTCGATCGGGCGCAGCCTGTTCCTGTGGGTCGTCGGCTCGACGGTCCTGCTGCTCGTCCTGTTCTCGCTCGCGCTCTACCTCATCGTCGGCCGGGCCCTCTACCAGGGCCTGGATGACCGGCTCGAGACCCTGGCCCAGGGCATGGTCGCCCTCTGCGAGTGGGAGGAGGACCGCGGGGCCGTGTGCTTCGAGGCGGCCGACGAGCCGCGCGGCCCGCTCGCCGAGGCCGGCCGCATCGCCGCGGTCGAGCTCCGCAGCTGGCCCGACGGGGCGGTCGTGCACCGGAGCGGCGCGGCCCTGCCCGAGCCGGCGGCGACTGGCGGGCTCCGGGCCGGCGCGGCCTCGTTCACCGACCTCGGCGACGGGCTGCGGCTGTGCACGCTGCTGGTCACGGTCCCGACGGCGCTCGACGCCGACGGCGAGGGGGCGACCCCGGGCTTCTCGGTCCTGGCCCGCGTGGCCGAGCCGCTCGCGCCGCTGCAGGCGCAGCTCGCCGACCTGCTGCTATGGGTCCTGCTGTCGGTCGCGATCGCCGCCGTCGTCGTCGTGGCCTTCGGCCGGCTCCTGTCCAGGCGCTTCGTCCGCCCGCTGGGCGAGCTCGCCGAGGCGGCCGCGAGCCTCCGGGGCGGCGACCGGGCGCGGCTGCCGCGCAGCGGGACCGACGACGAGCTCGACCGGCTCGCAGGCCTGCTCGACGACGGCATCGAGCGGCTCGAGGCCGCGGCCGAGCGGCAGGCCCGGTTCACGGCCGACGCCGCCCATGAGCTGCGCAACCCGATCTCGGTCATCCACAACGCCGCCAGCGTCGCCCTGCGCAACCCGCGCGACCCCGCCGACTACCGCGCCTTCCTCGAGGACGTGCTCGGCACGGCCCGGCGCATGGGCGGCATCGTCGACGGACTGCTTCTGATGGCGCGGATGGACGCCGGCGCGGCCCGGCAGGCGTTCGACGACTGCGACCTGGCGGCGATCGCGGCCGAGGCCGCGGCCGCGGACCCCGCCCGCGTCCACGTGGCGGCCGGCGGCCCGGCGCGGCTGCGCGGCGACGCGCGCCTGCTCCGCATCCTCGTCGACAACCTGGTCGCCAACGCCCTGCGCCACTCCGAGGGCGGGGTCCACGTCGAGGTCGAGGCGGACGCGGCGGGCGCGGTCGTGCTGCGCGTCCGCGACGCCGGGCCGGGCATCCCCCCCGAGCAGGCCGAGCGGGTCTTCGAGCGGTTCCACCGCGGCGCCGAGGCCAGGAGCGACGACGGCGGGGCCGGGCTCGGCCTCGCGATCGTCGCCGAGATCGCGCGGCTGCACGGCGGAGGCTGTCAGCTCGCGCCCGGCACCGGCGGGACGACGGTCGTCGTGCGCCTCGGGCGGGGCTGAGTCAGGCCAGCGCGGGCGCCGGGACCTGGATGCCGAGCCGCCAGCGCTTGCGGCCGGCGAGGGCGAGGACGCCGAGGCCGATCGCGATCGCCAGCTTGGCCGGCGCGGGGTCCGTCGACAGGAGGACGGTCGCGAGCTCGCTGCCCTCACCCGGCGAGCCGGGCAGCACGACGAGGGCCGCGAGGGCGTTGGACAGGGCGTGGGCCAGGACGGCCGGCGCCAGCCGCCCGGTGCGGAGCACGAGGCCGCCGAGCACGAGGCCGCCGACGAGGCTCGGCAGGAAGCGCCACAGGCTCAGGTGGTGGAGCGCGAAGCAGCAGGCCGAGAGCACGAGCGCGCGGCGCGTCGTGTGCACGAGGAGCAGGCGCGACAGGAACAGGCGGCGGTACAGGAGCTCCTCGGACAGGGCCGGGAGGACGCCGAGGAGCAGCACGAGGACCGGGACCGACATCGGGAACCCGGCCAGCGCCTCGCCCGCGGCGTGCCGGAACGCCGCCGGCATCGGCAGGGCGGCCTCCTGCAGGCCGGCGAGGGCCGACGACGCGAGCAGGATCGCCGGGCCGGCCGCCAGCCCGCGCAGGAGCGAAGGGATCCAGGGCTTGCACGGCCGCGCGGCGCCGTTGTCGAGCGGGTAGCGCGCCTCGCGCCAGGCCGGGATGCCGAGCCAGCGGGCGAGGAGCAGCGCCGGCAGCAGGACGAACAGGAGCTGCGGGAGCGCGACCCGGAAGGCGGGGCCCTGGTCCTGGAACGCCGGCCCGAGCGTGAACAGCAGCAGCATCGAGCACAGCACCAGGAACCACGCGCGCCCGAGCTCGCGTGGCCGGCTCGTCGGCCCCTCGTCGAGCAGGAGCTCGTGGCCGGCGCAGAAGCCGCGCAGCGCGCTCTCGAGCAGGAGCAGGGCGAAGGTGACGCCCGAGACCAGGGCCAGCGTCAGGAGCAGGTAGTCGTCGTTGCCGAGCAGGACCTCGCGGATCCCGAGCGACGGGCCGAGGAGCGGCACCATGACCGAGAACGGCCGGAACGGCACCTCGGGCATGCCGGCGAGGAAGGCCGGCATGAGGCAGCGTGAGGGGCATCAGCAGGTGCTGGCCCTCGCGGACGCCAGGTGCGGGCGAGCAGGCGGACGAGGGCCGCGGTCAGGAACGCGGCCAGCGGGAGGGCCGCGACGGCGAGCATCCCGGTCGTCGGCAGTCGACTGTCGCCGATCCCGCCGAGCCTTCGAGCAGGGCGCAGGCCTGGAGCGACGCGAGGTTGACGAGGACGCCGGCGTAGCCGACCAGGAACACGGCGATGGCCTTGGCCAGCAGGATCTCGGCGCGGTGGAGCGGCTGCACGAGCAGCGTCTCGAGGGTCCCGCGCTCGCGCTCGCCCGGGAACAGGTCGAGGGCGGCGAAGGCCGCCGAGACGAGCACGAGCACGAGGAGCATCGGCAGCAGGGCCGGGAGCTTGCGTTGCACGCCGGGCTCGGCCGCCGCCGAGGTCGACGGTCTCGAGCCGGCAGCCGGTGGCTCCGGCCGAGGCGGGCCTCGATGGTCCGCCGGCGGCGCTCGGCGAAGAGCCGGTCGAGGAGGGCGACGACCCGGTCGCGGGCCCGCCGGAGCGCGCATGGCCGCCGTCGGCCGACAGGCGGTAGAGCACGACGCCGGCCTTCGGCGCGGCGCTCGAGCACGACGTCGAGCTCGCCCTCGAGGCGACCTCGGCGTGCAGCCCGGCACCTTCCACGCGAACTCGCGGCCGTGCCTGGTTTGAGCGGGCGCAGCCTGCCGGTGTCGCCGGCGACGCCGACGCGAGGGGCCCGCCGGTGTCGGTGCGCAGGTCGAGGGCGAGGCCCGAGAAGGCGAGCAGGAGGGGGATCAGCAGGGCCGGCAGGACGACGGCCGAGAACAGCACGCGCCGGTCGCGCAGCAGGTCGCGCAGCTCCTTGCCGAGCAGCACGAACAGCCGATACGGGTCGACGCGGTCCTCGCTCATGCCCGCGCGCCGGTCACGAGGTCCTTGAAGATCTCGTCGAGGTAGCCGCGGCCGGTCCGCTCGCGCAGCTCGTCGAGGGTCCCGACCGCGAACAGGCGGCCGTCGCAGAGCACGCCGATGAGGTCGCAGAGCCGCTCGGCCTCGTCGAGGATGTGTCGAGAACAGGATCGCCTTGCTCCTCGGCCCGGCGCTCGGCGATGAAGTCGATCGTCGCCGAGGCGGCGAGGATCGTCGAGCCCGCTCGTCGGCTCGTCGAGGACGAGGACCGGCGGGTCGTGCAGCAGGGTCCGCGCGAGGTTGGTCTTCTGGGCGGTGCCCGCGTCCCATCAGCCCTCGACGCGCCGGTCGAGCCAGGGCACGAGCTCGAGCGCTCCGGCGATCGTCTCGATGCGCGCCTCGAGGTCGTCGTCGATGACTCCCGTGCAGCGTCCTGAAGAACGCCAGGTCTCGCGGACCGTGAGCCGCGGGTAGAGGGCCGTGCTGCCCGACAGGCAGCCGATGCGCGTGCGGATCTCGGGTGGGGGTGGTGGTGCACGTCGAAGCCGGCGACCAGGGCCGTGCCGGTCGTCGGCACGAGGAGGCTCGGAGAGCATCCGGAGCGTCGTCGTCTTGCCGGCGCCGTTGGGGCCGAGCAGGTCGAAGACCTTTGCCCTGCGGGCAGGTGAAGCTGACCTCTCGACGGCCCGCACGGCGGCCCGCCGCGCACGGCAGGGTAGACCTTGCTGAGCGTCTTGGCGACGATCGGGGGCATCCCGCTGCGGTCCATCACGCCACCCCCTCCCGGACGTCGGGGTCCTCGAAGCCGAGCAGGCTCCTCGTCGTGCACAGCCGGCGCGTGGCCAGGCGGAAGCAGCACATCGTGAACAGGGCCATGCTCGCGAGGGCGAGCAGGTAGTACTGCATCGTCCCGGTGCCGAGCAGGGCCATGCGGAAGCCCTGGCCGGCGTTGTAGACCGGGATCAGGGCGGTCATGAGCGGGGCCTCGTCGGCCGAGACGAGGCAGGCCAGGCCCGGGGCGAGGGCCACGATCTGCAGCGGGGTCGCGAAGGCCTGGGCCTCCCGGTGGTCCTTGGCGTGGCTGCCGGCGAGCAGGAACAGGCTCGCGAAGGTCACCGACAGCAGCAGGCCGAAGCCGAGGAGCAGCGGCATCGCCGAGAAGAAGGCCGACGGCAGGCCGACGGCGCTGCCGAGGCTCGCGAGGAGCGGCCCGGCGGTCAGGGCCACGGCCAGGAGGTTGACGAGCAGGGCCTGGAACGTGCACAGCGTCACGGCGAGGAGCTTGGCCAGCGCGATCGTCCGGCGGCGGACCGGCAGCAGCGCGGTCGTCTCGGCCGCGCCGTGCACGCGCTCGCCCGCCGTCAGCTCGAGCGCGGGCCAGGTCGCGCCGAAGGTCGTCATGACGAGGAGGACGAGCGGGAGGAGGAGCGCCAGCACGCGCTCGCCGGTCAGCTCGTGGTCGGCGAGGTCGACGGTCTCGAGGGCGGGGTCGCGCATCCGCTCGGGGGCGATGCCCGCGGCCCGCGCGAGGCCCCGCTCGCGCTCGCGCTGCCAGGCGTCGAGGACCGGCAGGACGAGGTCGCGGGCGCGCCGCGAGGCCTCGCGCCGGCTGTCCCAGGCGAGGCGCAGGGCGCCGTCGGCCTCGGCGACGACGAGCTCGAGCCCGCCCTTGGCGAGCCGCTTCTCCTGCGGCACGAGCGAGTGCTCGAGCGCGAGGTGGCCGTCGCGGGCCAGGCGGTGGCTGAGCTCGCTGCGCTCGTCGGGCCCGACGATCGCGACGCGGAGGACCTCGGTCTCGCGGAAGCCCTCGATCAGGAGCTTCATCTGCGACACGCCGAACAGGAGCAGCGGGTACAGGAACAGGGGCAGCAGGAGGCTGTGGACCAGCACCTGCCGATCGCGGTACAGGGTTCTCAGTTCCTTGAGCAGGCAGGTGGCCAGCACGCGGGCTCCTGGGCGACGGGACCACCCCTGGATCGGGATCCTGGACGGCCCGGCTGAATCGCCCCCCGACCCGGAGGCGTGGCCTCCGTGGCAGGGCCGCGTCGCCGCCGTCAGCGGCGGCTGGCCAGCGCCGTGACGAGGGCGTACTTGCTGCGCAGGAGGGGGTGCTGGGACGGCTGGTCCATGCGCGGCTTGGCGAGGTAGCGCGCGACCTCGACGAGCACGCGGTGGGCCTCGTCGAGCTGGCCGAGCGCGCGCAGCGAGTCCGCGGTCTCGGCGACGAGGCCCGGGTCCCGCGACGTCCGCGCGATCTGCCGCTGCAGGTCGAGGGCGCGGTCGGGGTGGCCCTGCCGCTGCAGGGCGCGGGCCTCGAGCCGGAGCTGCTGCTCGCGCAGGCCGAGGGCGCCGAGGTGCTGGAACGGCGCCTGCGGCAGGTCGTCGACGAGCTCGACGCGGCAGAGCTCGATGCACAGCAGGAGCGTCCGGTCCCCGTGCCGCTCGCGGGGCCGGGTCGCGGCCAGGGCCTCGACGTGCTGCCGGGCCTCCTTGGCCGCGCCGAGCCGGCACAGCGTCCAGACGGCGTCGACCGCGATCGAGGGGCTGGCCTCGAGGACCTCGGGCATCGACCGGAGCAGGTCGAGCTGGTCCAGCAGCAGGCGCCGCGCCTCGTCGTCGCGGTGCTCGAGCAGCGCGAAGCACGCGCGGATCCCGACCTGCTCGACCTGGCCCGGCTGGCCGCGGAAGCGCGGCTCGTCGGCGAGGGCGTCGAGGATCCCGCGGAGCTCGTCGAGGCGGCCCATGCCGTACAGCGCGAGGCAGCGGAGCCGCGTCGTGAGCCGGAGGTCGAGCAGGTCCTCGAGCCTCGGCAGCAGCGCGAGGCAGCCCTCGGGGTCGCCGGTGCCGAGGCGCGCGTAGGCCAGGCAGAACAGCACGCCGCGGTGCCGCGGCAGCCGGAGGGCCAGGCGCTCGAGCTCGGGCAGGGCCTCGTCGTAGCGCTGCAGCATGCACAGCGCGAGGTCCTTGGTGAAGGCGACGTGCGGGTCGCGCGGGCGCTCTCCGAGGGTCAGCTCGGCCAGCCGGATCGCGTCCTGGTAGCGGCCGTTGGCCAGGAGCTGGTCGCGCTTGGCGTCGTGGATGATCCGCGGCGTGCTGCGCAGGGGCGTCGTCCCGACGTGGTCGGCCATCGCCAGCGCCTCGTCGACCTTGCCGAGGTCGAGGTACAGCGACGACAGCATCGTGCGCGCGTAGGCCGAGGCGGGGTCGCGGCGCAGGGCCTGCTGCAGCTCCCCGACGGCGCGCACGGGGTCCTTGCGCGCGACCGAGCGCCGCGCCCGGGTGCAGGCCGCGGCGACGACCTCGTCGGCGCTGACGCAGGCCTCGACCGACGGCGAGGTCGCGAGCACCGAGGCCTCGGGCTCGCCCAGGCCCAGGCGCGTCCCGCGGGCGAGGCCGTCGACGGCCCGGGCCAGGCGCAGGCCCGGCTCGAGCAGGACCGAGGCCAGCGGCACCGGGGCCTCGTCGGCGTGCAGGTAGCTCGTCGTCAGCACCGCCGTCGCCGTGCCCGACCGCTCCAGCCGGCCGCGCAGCAGCAGGCGGTGCTCGGCCTCCTCGCCGAGCTCGTCGTCGACGTCGAGCCAGGGGCTGAGCCTCATGGCCTCCTGGAACCAGCAGCGCAGGGCGTCGAGGGTCCGCGGCTCCCCCTCGAGCTCGAACACGAGGGACAGGACGGCGCGGTCCATGCCCCGGACCTTGGCCGGGATCGCCGGCAGGGGGTCGCCGTCACCCGGCACGTCGGCCGGCGGGGACGAGCAGGCCACGAGGGCCAGGGCGGAGAGGAGGGCCGGGCGGAGCATCGGAAACGACGATGGGACCGGGGTCTGGCATACAGGAACCGGGGCCGATCTGTCGATGGAGGAGCAGGAGAGATCCCCCCGATGATCGTCCTGCTGACCCTGCTGCTGTCGTTCCAGGAGCCGCTCGACCTGCCCGGTCCGGCGCCGAGCGTCCGGCCCACGCCGAGCCCGGTCACGAGCCCGGCGGTCGAGCCGGCACGCCGGGCCCCGACGCCCGCGGCTCCGGTCACGACGCCCGCGCCCGCCCACGAGCGCGAGCCCGCGTCGCAGCCGACGCAACGATCGCCGTACGTCGCGCCCGCGCCGGCCCCACTGGACGGCCCGATCGTCGAGGAGGGACCCTCCGGAGCGCCGCCGCCGGCCCACGACCCTGCGCCGGCCCTGGCGCCGCCCCTGGCGACGCGAAGGCCGCGGCCGGGTCGGCGGCGGAGGCCGCGCGCGACGACCTCCCTTTCGGCCGCGTGCTGACTGCCCGGCGGCGTGCGTGCCTTCGAGGACCTCGGCTCGCTGGCCGTGCAGCGCCGGCTCGAGGCGCTCGACGCCCGCGGCCACCTGCTGTTCAGCCACCGCTTCTGGCACTGGGCCCGGCTCGACGGCGACCGCCCCTCGGACGAGGTCCAGTGGCGGGAGGCGATGACCTTCGGCCGCCGCGACGGGCGGACCTGGGTCCGCCTCGACGACCTCGAGCGCCCCGACCTCGAGGGCACCGTCGCCAGAGGAGCTCGACGTGTGGGGCTTCCTGCTCCGCTTCCCGTTCTGCCTGGGCGACGGGGACCGCTGGCTGGCCCTGCCCGAGGAGCGGGTCGACCGCGACGGGCGCGCCTGGCTCCGGCTGCGGCTCGTCGACCGGCGGAGCGAGGACACGCGCTGCGAGCTGTGGCTCGACCCCCGCGACCCTCCCGCCGCGCGAGGCCGTGCTCGAGCGCGGCGGGCGCAGCCGGCGCCTGCGCCTCGACCAGTGGTCTCGGTCGCCGAGGGCGGCCCGCGGTTGCGCCACAGCGGCGCGCACGGTGCTCGGCGAGGACGGCCGAACCCCGAGCCTCGAGATCCACCGGGAGCTCGCGCGCCAGCGCAAGTGGCGCTGACCCTCGGGGGGCCCGTCGCGGCCGCGGCTGGCCGCGACGCGGGCTCCGTTGCCATGGGCATCCCGGCCGAACGGGTCCCGGGCCCGGGACCCGGGGTCCGGCCACTGGTATACTCCCCAGGCACTCGCCTGGATCACCGACCGTGCCTGGTCGCGTCGCCGGCTCCCCGTCCGCCCGGGGATGAGCGGCGGCGGTCGCACACGCCGCGCCACGAGACCCTACCGCTCCAGCCATGGCCTACGACGTCCTGTTCGTCTCGTCCGACTCGCGCGGCGCCGTGTACTTCGACCGCGAGCGGTACGCGTACCTGCGCGACAAGTTCGGGCTCGGCGAGAACGAGGTCCAGCGCCTGCTGTTCGCCCACGCCCCGGTCTGGACCGAGGGCGGCGTGCCGATGTCGTACATCGCCGCCGAGAACTGGTTCCGCAACGGCCGCCGCTTCTCGCTGACCGAGGAGGAGGCCGCCCGGTACATGGACGAGCTGAGCCAGGAGACGCTGACGCGGTTCGGCAACGGGCTCTACGTCGTCGACCACATGCTCAAGGCCGGGTACGAGTGCCGGCTCATCAACGACCTGGGCGCCGAGTGGGAGACCTTCGAGGCCTACGTCGCCGAGGGCCCGCGCTGCATCGCGATCTCGACGACCTTCCTCGAGAGCCGCGAGCGCACCGAGGAGTGCGCGCGCCGGATCAAGGCCGTCGCGCCCGACGTGCCGATCGTCGTCGGCGGCCCGCTCGTGCTGTACAGCTGGCGGATCCGCGAGGAGGCCCCGCACCTCGTCCCGCACAGCCAGATCAAGAGCACGTACTTCTTCATGGACGAGCCGGCGGACCCGGCCGTCGACGTCGCCGTCATCGACGCCCGCGGCGAGGCCACGCTGGCCGCCCTGGTCAAGCGCCTGCGCGCGGGCGAGGACTGGCGTGACCTGCCCAACCTGGCCTGGCCGGCCGAGGACAGGACCTGGACCTTCAACCTCCGCGTCCCGGAGTTCGTCGACGTCAACGAGGAGGGCGTGGCCTGGGACGAGCTGCCCCGGCAGTTCCTCGGCCGCGAGGTCGCCATCCGCGGCAGCCGCGGCTGCCCGCTGCGCTGCAAGTTCTGCAGCTTCGTCGTGATCCACCCCGAGTTCGAGATGAAGAAGGTCGACGTCCTGCGCGACGAGCTGCGCAAGCTCGCGACCCGCAGCGACGTCGTCAAGCACGTCTCCTTCGTCGACGACAACCTGTTCCTGACGCGCCGCAGCGTGCACCAGTACGCCAAGATGATGGCCGAGGAGCGGTTCCCGTTCACGTTCTCGGCCTTCATCCGGGTCGACTCGGTGACCGAGGAGAACGCCGCCCTGCTCAAGGAGGCGGGCTGCAACTTCGTCATGCTCGGCATCGAGTCGGGCGACCTGCGCATGCTCAAGACGATGCGCAAGGTCCAGCACCCCGAGCGGGTCCTGCGCACGATCGAGCTCCTGTCACAGCACGGGATCTCGACGCTCAGCACGCTCGTCGTCGGCTTCCCGATGGAGACCGACGAGTCGATCCAGAACACGATCGACCTGCTCAACGCCTACCCGGACCACGGCCCGACCCAGCACTGGTTCAACTGCTGGGTCAACATGGTCATCCCCCTGACCCCGGCCGACACCGAGCGCGGCCGCTGGGACCTCGACGGGATCCTGCTCGACTGGACCCACAAGACGATGGACGTCGCCGACGCGTTCCACGCCCGCGAGCGCATCCTGCGCGAGGTGCGGCGGGGCGGCGCGTACAACGGCCCCTACGCCTTCGACAGCGTCGAGCCCTTCGCCGGCCGCGGCGAGGAGGGCTGGCAGGACATGCGCCGCTTCTACAAGCTGCGCCACCGCATCGGCTGCCTCGACTACTTCGGGCTCGAGGAGCTGGACGGCAAGACGCGCGAGGAGACGCTGGCCGAGGTCGAGGAGATCATCCTGCGGACCTCGGACTTCAACCGCGCCAACGGCACCGGCCAGGTCGTGCCGCCGAAGGGGAACGAGAACCCCAACTTCGACTCGGCCCGCATGCGCAACACGCAGGCCCACGCCTGAGCGGGCGGCGGCCCCGGGGCCGCGCACCGAGGCGCGAACCGCGGGCGCGCGGGGCTATGATCCCCGCATGCCCTGCCTCCCGACCCTGTCCCTGCTGGCCGCGCTGGCCGCCCTCCCCGCGGCCCAGGACCTGTTGCCCGCGCAGGTCCAGGACCTGCTCAAGGACTACCTCGAGGTCCCCAACCCGATCATCAACGAGCGGGCCGCGACCCGGATCCGCGCGCTGGGTGCGAAGCTCGTGCCGGTCCTCGAGGAGGAGCTGCGCGCCGAGGACCTCGGTCGTCGGCGGCGCGCCGCCGCCGGGGCGGCCCTGCTCGGGACGGCGGCGACGCTGATGGAGCTCCTCGCGCTCCAGCTGGGCGACGCGGACCCGCGGCTCGCCGGCAACGCCGCCGCCGCCCTCGGCCAGATCGGCGCGGCGGCCTCGCCGGCCGTGCCGGCCCTGACCGAGCTGGCCTCGTCCACGGACCCGGAGCTCCGCCGCCTGTCGCTGGTCGCCCGCGCGCGCATCGTCGCCCGGCCGCAGGACCTGCCCCCGAGTGCATGGCCGCGACCAAGGACCCTCGATCGAGCCCCTGGCGAGCGGCGGCCCCGCTGCTGCTCCGCTACGCCGGCGACGGCCCCGACCTGTTCCGCGCTCCTCCCGCTGACCCGCGACCGGGACCCGGTCCTCGCCCGCGAGGTCACCGAGGGCCTCGGCCGCGCGCGCGCGGCGTCGTCGCCCGCGACTGGTGCTACGGGGTCGCGCGCGAGGGCGAGCTGCCTGACAGGGCCCTGGCCCTGATGCTGCTCGGCTACCTCCGCCCGCTCGAGGCGCGGCATCGTCGGCCTGCTCCTCGACGAGCTCGCAGGCGCGAGTTCAACCAGGCCGCGCGGCAGGGCTCGATGGCGACCGGGTCCCTGGCCAGGACGAGGTCCGCGCGCTTCCGCGCGGCGCCGGCCCGCGGCGCCGACGACGACCCGCCGCTGCGCCGCTTCCTGTTCTGCTACGCCGGCGTCGGTTGAGGCCGCGGAGGGCTTCGACCACGACCTGCTGCCGCTCCCGGCCCGTGAGGAGCCTGCGGGTCCAGACGCTATGGACCCCTGATCGCGATCGGCGTGTCCGACCCCGAGGTCACGCGGGCGCTGCTGGCGCTGGCCCGCGAGGGCCGCGGCGAGGACGCCCAGCTCGCCGTCGAGGCCCTCGGGCACGTCCGCGAGGCCGGCCCCGCCGTCGTCGACGCGCTGTTCGCGCTGCTCGAGGGCGACGCCGCGCTGCGGCGCGCGGCCGGCTACGCCCTCGGCCGCCTCGGTCCGGCGACGCTCGCCGCGTCCGACCGTCTGCTCGGCGTGGCCGCGGCTGACGACGTCGCCGGGGAGTGGGCGCGGGCCGCCATCGGCGAGCTCGGCGAGCCGATCCTGCCGGCCCTCGAGCGGCGGCTCGAGGCCGAGGCCGACCCCGCGCGGCGCGCCCGCCTCGCCGCCGCCCTCGGCGAGCTGCGCGAGACCAAGGCCCCGGTCCCGACCCTCCGGCGCCTGCTGGAGGACGGCGACGTCCGCGTGCGCGTCGCGGCGGCGCTCGCGATCGGGCGCCTCGGCGAGTACGGGCGCGACGCCGTGCCCGCGCTCGAGGAGGCCACCGGGGCCCCCGAGGCGCGCGTCCGGCTCGCGGCCGTGACGGCCCTCGGCATGCTCGGCCGCGGCGACCGGCGCCTGGTCGCGCCGCTGGCCGCGCGCGTCGCCGACGAGGACGGCGACGTCGCGCGGGCCGCGGTCGACGCGATCGGGCGCCTCGCCCTGCCCGAGACGATCGACACCTTCCTGCCGCTCCTGGAGCACGAGGACGCCGGGATCCGCTGGCGCGCGGCCCACTGGCTCGGGACCCTCGGGGCCACGGCCCGCCGGGCGCTCCCGGCGCTGATGCCCCTGCTCGAGGACCCCGACGAGATCGTGCGCCAGTCGGCCGCCCGGGCCGCCGAGCTGATCCGCAAGGGCGGGCGCTGAGGCGGGCGGGGGCTTCCCCGGGATCGACCCGCGCCCCGGCGCGGGTATGCTCTCCGGCCTTTTTCACGCCGGGACCGGTCCCGGCCCCGCGCGCACCCGCGTCGAGGACCCCGTGAGCGACAAGCCCGTCCGCGTCCGCATCGCCCCCTCGCCGACCGGCCCGATGCACATCGGCCTGGCCCGCACGGCCCTGTACAACTGGCTGTTCGCGCGCAGCGCGCGGGGCACCTTCGTGCTCCGCATCGACGACACCGACCGGGCGCGCTCGACCGACGAGAGCCTGCGGAACATCCTCGACGGGCTGCGCTGGCTCGGCCTCGACTGGGACGAGGGCCCGGAGAAGGACGGCGCCTACGGCCCGTACTTCCAGATGCAGCGGCTGCCGGGCTACCGCAGCCGCGTCGACCGGCTGGTCGAGGGCGGCGCCGGGTATCCGTGCTTCTGCACGCCGGAGGAGGTCCAGGCCGGCCGTGAGCGGATGCAGCGCGAGCAGGGCAAGCCGATGTACGACCGGCGCTGCCGCGCGATCCCCGCGGCCGAGGCCGCGGCCCGGGTCGCCGCCGGCGAGCGGCACACCGTGCGCTTCGCGATCCCCGAGGGCCGGATCGTCGTCCAGGACCTGATCAAGGGCGAGGTCACGGTCGACCTCGCCGAGCTCGACGACTGGGTCATGCTGCGCGAGGACGGGACGCCGCTCTACAACCTCTGCTCGACCCTCGACGACGCCGACATGGCGATCACGCACGTGATCCGCGGCGAGGAGCACTTCCTCAACGGCATCAAGCAGCGGCTCCTGTTCGAGGCGCTCGGCCTCGAGCCGCCGGCCTTCGCCCACATCCCCCTGATCCTCGGCAAGGACGGCAAGAAGCTCAGCAAGCGCATGGCCCAGACCAACCTGCTCGACTACCGGGACCTGGGCTTCCCCGCGGCGGCGATCGTCAACTTCGTGACCCTGCTCGGCTGGGGCTTCGACGCCGAGCGCGAGGTGTTCTCGCCGCGGGAGGCGGTCGAGCGCTTCGACCTCGCCCGCGTGCAGAAGTCCGGCTCGATCTTCGACGAGGAGAAGCTGGCCTGGATGTGCGGCGTCTACATCCGCGGCGAGGACCGGCACGAGTTCCTGCGCCACTGCGAGCCCTGGCTCGTCGCAGCGGGGCTCGGCGACGCGGCCACGCTCGACCGGCACCGGGACTGGTTCGCCAACGTCGCGGCCTGCGACCAGGAGCGCGTGCGGACCTACGCCGAGCTCCCGCCCAAGCTCGTCCACTACGTCCAGGGCTACGAGGGCTGGGACGACAAGGCCTGGAAGAACCTCTGCAAGCGCGACGACACGGCCGCCCTCCTGCGCGCCTACGCGGCCTCGCTCGCCGACCAGGCCCTCCCGCCGTCCCTGCCCGACCGCCCGGCCGAGGCCGACACCTCGGTCCTGCTGCCGACCGTCAAGGTCGAGGGCCAGCCGGTGCCCGCGCCGGCGCCGTACGCCCACCCGCTGGCCCTCGAGGCCGCGGCCCGCGGCTTCGCCGAGGAGCGCGGCGTCGGCTTCGGCCAGCTCGTCCACCCGATCCGCGCGGCCCTGACCGGCGTCGCGGCCGGCCCGAGCCTGTTCGACATCCTCTACCTGCTCGGGCGCGAGGAGGCCGGGCGCAGGCTGCTGCGCGCGGCCGAGGCGCTCGAGGCCCGCGCGACCTAGTCGCGGACCTTCGCGACCGCGACCTGGAGCCGGGCCCAGCCCTCGGGCCAGTGCCGGTCGAGGTGGGCGGCCGCGAGCAGCTCCTCGGCGCGCAGCAGGAGGGGCCGGGCCGCGTCGCGGTCCCCGGCCGCGAGGTCGAGCTCGCCGAGCTCCCACGAGGTCCAGCCGATCCACTCGGCGGCGCCGGCCGGGTCGCCGGCCTCGTCCATGGCCGTGAACGCCGCGAGGCAGGGCTCCAGCACGGCGCGGGCCTCGTCGGGCCGGCCGCAGAGCCGGAGCGCGTGGCCGACGGCCCAGTCCGAGATCTGCGCCGGCAGCGGGCGCGAGTGCGCATGGTGGTAGCGCTGCGCCTCGCGGTACGCGCGCAGCATGTCCTCGGGTCGGCCGAGCTCCTCGTACGTCGAGCCGAGGTTGTTCCACAGCACCGCGAGCCAGGCGCCGGCGTCGCAGGCCTCGGCCGCGGCGATGCCGCGCATGGCCCAGGCCTCCTGCTCGTGCAGCGGCGCGACGATGGCCGCGTGGTGGACGGCGTCGACGGCGCGTCGGTGCAGGCCGTGCGCCTCGCAGTAGCGGTACAGCTCGTCGAAGCAGGCCAGCGCCTCCTCGCGGCGCCCCTCCTCGCGCAGGTAGATGCCGTACACGATCCGGTAGCGCGACCAGGACGCGGGCTCCTCGGGGTCGGCGAGGCGCCCGGCCTCCTCGAGCAGCGCGCGGCCGCCGGCGAGGTCGTCGCAGAGCGAGGCGCAGCGCGCGGCCATGGCCAGGGCCTCGCACCGGACCGCGCGCTCGTCCCGCGCGTGCTCGGCGACGGCGCGGTAGGCCTCGCCCGCCTCGGCGTAGCGCCGGCCCGAGAACAGCGACTCGGCCGCCTCGAGCTCGGCCCTGAGCGCGGGGTCGCCGCCCCCGGAGGCGGCGCAGGCGGAGAGCAGGATCATCGGCAGGGCTCCGAGGGTCGTCAGGGTCGGGGTCTTCATCCGAGCAGCTCGCCGATCCAGCCGGCCCACTGCCCGGTCGGCAGGCGGTCGGTCTCGCAGGCACCGAGCGCCTTGGGCAGCACGACGCGGAGGCTGTCGTCGTCGCGCTTCTTGTCGCGCCGGAGCAGGGGGACGAGGTCGTCGACGCCGGGCCGCGGCAGGCCGGGGGCGAGCTCGGCCCAGCCGGCCGGCAGTCGCCAGGAGTCGCACAGCATCAAGGCGCGCTCGTGGGCGGCGTCATCGACGCGACCGCGGGCGCGGGCCGCGTGCAGGGCCACGCGCAGGCCGAAGGCGACGGCGAGGCCGTGGGGGATCGTGCCGCCCTTGGCGGCGGCCCAGGCCTCGAGCGCGTGGGCCGTCGTGTGCCCGAGGTTGAGCAGGGCCCGGCGCCCGCGGGTCTCGAGCGGGTCCTCCTCGACGATCGCGGCCTTGATGCGCAGGCAGCGCGCGACGATCGCCGCGAGGTCGACCGGGTCCGACAGCGGCCCCAGGTCGTGGCGCCGCTCGCAGAGGTCGAGGAGCTCGGTCGAGAAGCCGAGGGCGTACTTGGCGACCTCGCCGAGGCCGGCGCGGAACTCGAGCATCGGGAGGGTCGCGAGGAGCTCCGGGTCGACGACGACGAGCCGCGCCTCCCAGAAGACCCCGGCGAGGTTCTTGCCCTCGGGCAGGTTGACGGCGCACTTGCCGCCGAGGGCGGCGTCGACCATCGCCAGCAGGCTCGTCGGCACCTGCACGAGCTCGACGCCGCGGTGCCACAGCGCGGCCGCGAGCCCGGCGAGGTCGCCGGTCGCCCCGCCGCCGAAGGCCAGCACGAGGCCGCGTCGCGGGAGCTCGGCCCGCGCGAGCGCGCGCAGGACCTCGACGAGGACGGCCGGCTGCTTGGCCGGCTCGCCGGCCGGGACCTCGAGCACCGTGAAGGGCGCGAGGCCGTCGACGAAGCCGCGCCAGCCGACCAGGACGCCGCGGTCGGCGACGACGGCGACCGGGCGCCCGGCGAAGCGCAGGGCCAGCTCGCGGGCGAGCTGCCCGCGGGTGCCGGGGCCGACCAGGACCTCGGTGCCGGGCGCCTCGGGGCGGTGGGGCCGCACGACGAAGCGCGTCGAGGTCTCCATCGCCCGCTCAGGCCTTGGCCTTGGACCGCCGTCGCTTGCGGATGTCGAGCAGGCGTCGGGTCGAGTCCTGCCGGGTCCGCGAGTCGGTCCGCACGAGGATCATGAACAGCGCGATGAACAGCAGCGTGATCGCGCCCATGATGATGCGGAACACCCGCGTGCCCTCGCTCTCGACGAGCTTCCACTCGAGGACCTCGTTCGGCGCGGCGACGAAGATCGGCGTGTACTTCCAGCGCATGACGCCGTTCTCGTCGCGGCTCGTCTCGTGGAAGAGGCGCTTGTAGAACGTGCCGTAGACGGCGACGAAGGACTCGGGCGGGAAGCGGTCGAGCGGGATCGCGCCCGGCACGCGGACCTCGAAGAAGCCGAGGTCGCGGTTGGCGAGGAACAGCCGCGACCACTTGTCGATGCCGAGCGGGTTGGCCTCGGCGGCGTGGACCTGCAGGTGGGCCGTGGTGCCGACGAGGCGGAAGCACTTGCCGCGGACCTCGGCCGAGCGCTCCTTGATCGCCTTGACGTCGTCTTCGGTCGGCTCGACGTAGTCGGCCTTCCACCCCTCGCCCTCGTGGTCCCGGTTGAGGACGTACGACGCGACGTGGTAGAGGAGGTCGGGCTGCTCGTCGCGCGCCTCCTCCTCGGTCCCGTCGTGGATCCGCGCCAGCAGGGCGGGGTCGAGCGACTTGACCGGGGGGAAGTCCTTGAACGCCGGGCGCAGCTCGGGACCGATGACGTAGGGCGCGAGGTCGACGTCGAGGAAGGCGTCCTTCTTGAGCTTGAAGAACAGGCCCTCGACGCGGACCCACGAGCCCGGCACGAGCTCGGCCGGGATCGGCCGCATGACGCCGAAGAACACGGTGTCGCCCGAGGCGGTGCGGATCCGGCCCTTGGTCAGCCAGGCGTTGAGCAGGCCGGGGACCTCCTTGGGCTTGCCGAGGTCGACGAGCTCGCCCTCGAACCACACCGGCTTGGCGCGGAAGCGGGCCGGCTCGGCGCGCAGGCGCTCGAGCGACACCGGCGTGTCGGGGAGCCCCATGGCCCGCAGGTGGACCGGCGACATGCCCTGCACGACGTGCAGGAGGTGGAGCAGCGGCGTCGCCTCGTCCTCGTAGCGCTTGGCCGGGACGTCGTCGCGGACGACGTCGAAGATCTCGTAGTCGATCTCGGGCAGCCTGAGCTTGACCTCCTCGTTGGGGGCCTCATGGGGCTGCTTCTCCGGGGTCGAGAAGATCCTCGTGATCGAGTCGACGCCCGGGCCGAAGAACACGACCAGGAGGATCAGGGAGAACCCGACCAGGAAGGCCAGGCGGAGGCCGTCGCGCCGGCCCATGAGCTCCCGTCGCTTGTCCTTGAGTCGTTGTTGGTAGCTGTCGCGTTGCATCGCTCGCCGGTCCTGTCTTAACCCCGCCGCGAGGCCGCTTCCACGAGTCTCTCGACCAGGGGCCGGCCACCGGGGCCGTCCTCCTGGATCTCGGGGTGCCACTGCAGGCCCAGGAGGAAGGGGCGGTCCTCGGCGGCCACGGCCTCGACGATCCCGTCTTCCGCCCTCGCCTCGACGACCAGCCCCTCGCCGACGCGGCGCAGGGCCTGGTGGTGGTGGCTGGGCAGGGTCTGGGGGCGGTCCCGCCACCAACGGGCGAGGCGGCCCCCGGGTTCGGGGTCGATGCGGTGCCGGGCCCCGTCGCGGTGCTCGGCCGAGCCCGGCCGCTCGGCCCCGAGGTCGAGCCAGAGGTCCCCGCCGGCGGCGAGGTTGAGGGCCTGCATGCCGAGGCAGACGGCGAGGCACGGCAGCGCGGGGGTCGCCAGGACCGCGCGGGCGAGGGCGAGCACGAAGCGCTCGCGCTGCACGGTCAGCAGGGTCATCGGGAGGTCGCCCGCGGTCCGGCCGAGCAGGGCCGGGTGGACGTCGTCGCCGCCGGTCATCAGCAGCCCGTCGAGGCCGTCGAGGATCTCGGCCGGCGGGCGCGGGTCGGCCGGGAGGATCGGGACCGGCTCGGCGCCGGCCGCGACGACGGCCGCCGCGTAGGCCGCCGGCAGCTTGTAGATCCACCGCCGGCCGTCGTGCTCGTGGTCGAGGTCGATGCCGATCCGCGGCCTCATCCCGCGCCGCCCCCGCGCAGCAGGACCGTGCCCGCGACCCACGCCAGGTCGAGGACGACGAGGGCGACGCCCGCGCGTCGGCCGAGCCGGTAGCGGCCCGCGAGCGCCAGCGGCATGACGAGCAGCGTGATGCCGAACATGACCGGCATGTGGTACGTGAGCTGGTCGCGCGCGACCGGCACGTCGCCGATCACGGCCATCGTCCCGCCGACGAAGAGGGTGTTGAACAGGTTGCTCCCGAGGAGGTTTCCGAGCGAGATCTCGACGTGCCGGCGCAGGGCCGCGACGACCGAGGTGATCAGCTCGGGGAGGCTCGTCCCGAAGGCGAGGATCAGCAGCCCGACCTGGTCCTCGTCGAGGCCGGCGCGCAGGCCGACGACCTCGGCGCCGCCGGTGAACACGTCCGCCCCGAGCGCGAGCCCCGCGAGCCCGGCGACGATCATCGCCAGCTGCACCGACCGCCGCGGCGTGGGCCGCCCGGCCTCCGCGTCGGGCGCGCCCTCGTCCTCGGCGAAGGACCGCGCGACGAGCGTCGAGTCGCGCGTCCGGAGCGCGTCGCGGATCAGCCAGAAGAACAGGGCGAAGAAGGCCAGGAGCAGGAGGGCGCCCTCGACGCGGGTCAGGCGGCCGTCGACCATCGCCAGGGCCCAGAGCCCGGCCTCGGCCAGCAGGACGAGCGGGAGCTCGCGCAGGACGACGCTGCGGCGCACCGGCAGCGGCAGGATCAGCGCCGTCAGCCCGAGCACGAGGCCGAGGTTGGTGATGTTGGAGCCGACGATGTTGCCGAGGGCCGAGCCGGGCTTGCCGTCGACCTGGGCCTGGACGCTGACGACCAACTCGGGCGCGGACGTGCCGAAGGCGACGACGGTCGCGCCGATGATCATCGGCGACAGGCCGAGGCGGCGGGCCAGCGCGGCGGCCCCGCGGACGAGGGACTCGGCGCCGCCCCAGAGCAGCAGCGAGCCGACGAGGAGCAGGAGCCAGGGCCCGAGCGCCGTCTGGGCCAGGTCTTCGATGAAGGCGGGCACTCGGACGGATGATATCCGTCCGCCTCGGCGCATCAGTGGCTTTCGAGCATCATCCGCAGGCGGACGAGCGTCTCCCTGTCCTCGGGCAGCTCGAGCGTCTCGAAGGCGTGGTCGAAGCCCGTCCACAGGCTCTCGGCGATGTCCGGACCGGGGCGGATCTCGAGGTCTCCCGACGGCGCCTGCCAGGCGAAGCCCCACTCGACGAGCCCGTCGTCGCCGAAGAACAGCCGCGACACGTGCTCGAGGTCGATCAGGTGGGTCGGGCGGACGAGGCCGGTCTCCTCGCGGACCTCGCGGATGACCGCGTCCTCGAGGTGCTCGTCGAGGCCGACGATCCCGCGGATGGGGCCGAAGCCGTGCTCGACCAGCGGCCGCCGTCGGAGCAGCAGGTAGTCGACCTGGACGCCGTCGTGGCGGAAGACGAAGACCCGTACCTTGTGATCCAGGACCATGATGCGGTGAATCGGATCGCTGCGGGCGGCATCCCTGGCGAGCCCGCCCTGCTGCCCTTATATCGGATCGGGCGCGGGGTTTCGTTCCGCCGGATCGGTCCGTGACCCCACGCGCGGCCCGGACGCCCCGTGCCATGGGGAGGGTCAAGGGGATGACGAGCTTCGATCGAGCCTTCGCCGGCCTCGCCGGCCTGACCAACTGGGAGCGCCTGCGCCCCGACGCCCCGTACCGCTTCGACCTCTCGGGGATGCGCGCGCTGCTCGCGCGCCTCGGGCACCCCGAGCGGCGCCTCGCGCAGGCCGTGCAGGTCGGCGGCAGCAAGGGCAAGGGCACGGTCGCCCACCTGACCGCCGGGATCGCCGGGCGGCTCGGCCTGCGCACGGGGCTCTACACGTCGCCGCACGTCCTCGACGTGCGCGAGCGGATCCGGCTCGACCTCGCGCCCCCGCCCGACGAGATCCTCGTCCCGCACGTCGACGCCGTCGCGGCCGCGCTCGTGCCGGGCCAGACCTGGTTCGAGGCCTGGACCGCCGTCGCGACCCTCGCCTTCGCCGAGGCGCGCCCGGACCTCTGCGTGCTCGAGGTCGGCCTCGGCGGCCGCCTCGACTCGACGACGGCCCTGCCGCGCCGGGCCTGCGCGCTGACGAGCATCGAGCTCGAGCACACCCAGGTCCTCGGCGACACGATCGAGGCCATCGCGGCCGAGAAGGCGGCCGTGCTCGAGGCCGGCATGGGCTGCGTGACCGGCTTCGAGGGCGCGGCCCTCGCCGTGCTCGAGCGGCGGGCCGCCGAGGTCGGCGTCCGCCCTGCCGTGCTCGGGCGGGACCTCGGGTGGCGGCTCGTCGGGCGGGAGGCCGGCGGGATCGTGGTCGAGGTCCGCCTCGGCGACCGCACCCGGGTCCTGTCGACGAGGCTGGGCTTCGCGCCCCAGGGCCGGGCGCTGTGCCTCGCCCTCGGGCTCCTCGCGACGCTGTGGCCCGAGCGCCGCGACGAGCTCCTCGACCTCGACCTCGACGCGCCCTGGCTCGAAGCCGCCTTGCCACCGGGCCGCCTGCAGCTGCTGTCGCGCGAGCCGCCGATCGTCGTCGACGGCGCCCACACCGAGGACTCGCTGACGATGCTGGCCGACGAGCTGCCTCGGGCCTTTCCCGGACGGCGCTTCCACCTCGTCCTCGCCATGGCCGAGGGGAAGCGGTGGGAGGCCGGCTTAGGGCGTCTGGCCGCCGTGGTCGATAGGGCCTGGGTCGCCCCGATCGTGGGCAAGCCGAGCGTGGTGCCGGAGGTCTTGTCGGCCTTCCTCGAGGCGCGGGGGGTTCCCTGCGAGCGGGAGGAGCGGGTCGGGGACGCCTTCGTCGCCGCCGGCGCCGAGGTCCTCCGCGCGTCCCGCCGGGCGGGTGGGGGGCCGGCGCTGCTGCTGTGCGGGTCGCTGTACGCGGCCGGCGAGGCATTGGCCCGGCGTGCCGACCTCGGGGTCACCGTGGATCCAGGGCCCGTCCGAGACTGAGATGGAAGACGACAAGCTGCGACCCGGGGAGTCCGAGGGGATCGGCGCGCAGGCGATGGTCGAGGACCTCGTCCTGACCGACGCCTTCCTGATCAAGGGGAGGGTCGAGGGCAAGTTCCAGCGGCTCAGCAAGGTGCTCGAGCACTACGGGCGCCGGTTCCTCGTCGTGTCCTCGGCGACGATGGTCGACCTGCGCCGCGGCGACGTGATCCGCACGCCGCGCGTCCACGTCAACCTCGACGAGGTCCTGCTGCTGCACGAGCTCATCGACGGCGGCGGGGACTTCTACCTGCAGCACATGAGCCGGCAGGACAAGAACGTCCGCATCCGGGCCTTCGTCCACGGCACGGTCGACCTCGAGATCGCCGGCCGCATCCAGCGCGGCGCCTACGAGCGGAGCCTCGACCGCAGCGGGTTCTTCATCATGGAGGACTGCTCGGTCCGCGGCCTGGACGGCGGCGTGTCCAAGGACTTCGCCCTGCTCGACCGCCTCGGCTACGCGATCCTCAACGCCAGCCGGCTCTCCTACCTCTACGACTTCAGCTGACGCATGGCCGGCACGCGGAGCAGCAGCCAGCACCGGCGCGACCTGCGGGTCGCGGTCGACTTCGTCGTCCGCGCGCGGGACCCGGAGCGCGGCGACGAGGTCACCGGCCGCGCCTGGGACCTGTCGTCCAACGGCATGCTCGTCGCGGCCGACTTCGCGTGGCCCGTCGGCACCGTCCTCCAGGCCGAGCTGGAGATCCCGGGGCTGGCCAAGCCGCTGCACGTGCAGTGCGTCGTCGTCCGCCACCAGCCCGGCGTCGAGGACGGCAAGGGCCGCCACGAGCTCATGGCCCTGCGGTTCGTGCGCATGTCCACGGCAATGGCCCGGCAGATCCGGCGCATCGTCACCCAGGCGGTGCTCGAGATCTCGGACCTGCTGCGCGAGTTCCCGGCCTTCTCGGCGCTGACCGAGGTCGACCTCCTGACGCTGAGCGGGATCTGCCACAACGTCGGGCTCAACAAGGGCGAGACGCTGCTCCGGCAGGGGCAGGACGCGGCGGCGTTCTACCTCGTCGTCAAGGGCATCGTGCGGCTCGCGCCGGACGACGCCGAGGACCACGACCTCGAGGTCCAGGAGGTCGCCGGCTGCGGCCAGGTCTTCGGCGAGGTCGCGGCGCTGACCGGGCTCCCGCACGACCGCACGGTCAAGGCCCTCGAGGACACGCAGCTCGTCGCCGTCTCGTCCGACGGGCTGGGGTTCCTCGAGCGCAACCACCCCGACACGATGCTGCGCCTCTACAAGGTGCTGCTGCGCGTCACCGGGCTCCGGGTCCGCCGGCTGGCCCGCAGGCTCCAGCAGGCGGCCCGCGTCACTTGACGAAGTCGAGGCCCGCGGCGTTGCTCGCGGCCGAGATCCCGGAGAAGTCGGCCTTGAACAGGACGGCGGCGAGGTCGCTGGCGAAGGGCGCCACCGGGAACGGCTTGTCGAGGTAGACCAGCGGCGTCGTCCGGCCGGCGAGGTCGACCTTGGCGAAGAACAGGTAGAACGGCCCGGTGTTGAGCGTGGCCAGCCCGAGGCTGGTGCAGACCGGGTCCCAGTTGAGCGGGACGTGGACGGCGCCGACGGTCACGCCGGGGCTCGTCCCCGTCGAGCTCCACAGCACCAGGGCCCAGTCGCCGACGTTGCACGGCGCCGTGACCTGCAGGGCGCGGACGCCCGACGTGGACAGGGAGATCGTCGACTCCGTGGCCGGCCAGGTCAGGGCCTCGACGTACTCGAGCGCGACCGGGCAGCCCGTGGCCTTGGTCAGGTCGAGCGTCCGCTCGCTCGTGTTGTTGGCGAGGTTGGACTCGCCGACCTTGCCGCCGCGGTCGAGCCAGGCCCGGAGCCGGGCCTTGCCGGTCATGAGGTACAGCGGGAGGTCGAGCGGGCGGTCGTACTGGGCCGACTTGCCGGGCCCGAGGTCCTTGACCTCGATCGCCCCGAGGTACGTATCGCCGGCGCCGACGGTGCTGCCCTTGGAGATGAAGTGCTCGAGCGTGAACGCGCCGCTCGACTTCTGGCCGAGGTTCTCGACGACGGTCACGAGCGTGAGCCGGGACCCGGACGGCGCCGTCGACGGGGCCGTGAAGCTCTTGACCGAGACGTCGGGCAGGGTCGGGTCGTTGATCGTCAGGTCCCAGCGGGCCTGGGCCACCGGCGTGCCCTTGCGCACCATCGTCGTCGCGTCGGTCACGATGACCTCGAGCTTCTTCTTGCCGTAGCCGAGCGCCGTGCTGTCGACGACGAAGCTCGTCCCGCCCT
Organism: Planctomycetota bacterium; assembly: GCA_041398545.1. Taxonomy (GTDB): domain Bacteria; phylum Planctomycetota; class UBA1135; order UBA1135; genus JAWKUM01. The sequence continues at coordinate 29,078 of JAWKUM010000007.1, forward strand.
GCTGGGCGGTCTTGTCGTCGACCCGCCACTCGACCTTGCCGCCGTTCGGCACGAGGTCGGTGAAGCTCACGGTCTGCTTCTGCGGCACGGTCAGCGACAGGGGGCCCGGGGTCGGGGTCGGCGAGGTGATCGGGTCCACGACCGCGTACGACTGCTTGACGAGCTGCTCGACGCAGACGTGGCACAGCGGCACGCCGAGCGCCCGCATGAGGCAGTTGGGCTCGGGCCGGAACAGGCCGGTCAGGTAGTAGCCGGCGCCCTCGTAGGTCGAGACCTGCTGGTAGCCCATCCACAGCGGCCACTTGGTCTTGCCGCTCTTGTCGGCCGTCAGGTTGGCCTGCCCGGGCTCGGGGCCGCTGTACGTCCCCGAGCGCCCGTAGTCGTACTCGTCGGCGAGGGCGCCGAACGAGTGGCCGAACTCGTGGGTCTGGACCTCCGGGCCGGAGGAGCCCGTGTAGCTGACGGCGTAGGTGCCGGCGCAGCCGCCGTAGCGGCTGTCGTTGACGAGGACGACGATCCGGCCCTCGACGTCCGGGGCCAGGGCGGCGTCCTGCGAGGCCTGGGAGCCGTTCTTGACGTACAGGCAGCGCGCCGTGCCGCCGTAGTTGTAGGACGCGTCGTAGACCGTGTCGCGCACGATCGGCGGGCTGACGTCCGGCTGGTCGGCGCCCGACTCCTTCGACGCGCGGAACACCGTGTGGACGTTGAAGAACCTGGCGTAGGACTTGTACGGCTCCCGGCCGAACAGGTTCGTCATCCACTTGCCGACGTCGGCGCCGAACTTGGCCTCCTCCGAGGCCTGGTAGCCGTCGCCGACGATGACGATGTCGTAGCGGTTGTCGACGGGGCCGTTGTTGATGATCGTCTTGACCGTCGGCGCGAGGAGCGGCCCGAGCGCCGGGGCGCGGAGCGTGGCCAGCCGGCGCGCGTCGGCGCCGCCGAGCTCGACGCGGCGGTCGCCGTCGTCGCGGAACAGCCGCAGCCGGGCGACGCGGTCGCCGAGGTCGGGGACCTTGACGAGGATCGAGACCCGGGAGGACAGCACGAGGCAGCCGTACGCCAGGTCCCCCGGCCGCTTGGCGTCGACGTTGAGGTCGCTGAGGTCGAGGCGGCAGCGGAACAGCGCCGTGCCCCAGGCGTCCTCGAGCACGAGCTCGCCCGAGCCGGCGTCGTGGAAGGCATTGCGCCGGAACGCGAGGTCGCGCGGCCAGGCGCGGACGACGTCGAGGCGGTTGCGGTCCCCGTCGAGCTGCAGCAGCAGCGTGCGGGCCTCGGGCGCCACCGGGGTCGGCGTGGCCTGGAGCTGGAGCGCGGGCGCGAGGAGGAGGGGCAGGAGGATCGGGGACATGCCGGGACTCCGACGGAGGGGAGATCGGGACGGCCGAGGACGAGGGGGGCCATGATGGCCCCTCCGGGCGGAGCCAACCAGCCCGCCGGGGGGCCGGGTCGGGGCCTCAGTCCTTGAACCTGGGCCCGGGCACGAGCCTCTTGCCGTCGTAGTCCCAGCGGATCCAGCGGTCGCAGAGCGGCTCGGCCGCCTCCTCGAACAGCTTCTGGCACTGGGCCTTCTGCTGCTCGAGCAGGGCCGGATCGTCGATCAGGAACAGCAGGTGCTGGCGGTCGGGGAGGGCGGCCACGAGCGGCTTCTCGAAGCGGGCGACCCAGTTGTCCCAGAACCGGGGCAGGAGGATCAGGGCCTCGAGGCCGGGGCGGTCCATCAGGACCTGCATGCCGAACAGGCGCAGCTTGCCGTCGACCTCGTCGGTGATCGGGCTGCCCGACGGCTTCGGGTCGTTCTGGGTCAGGGCCAGGAGGTTCTCCTCGACGATCGACCACAGCGGCCGGCCGAGCCCGTCGAGCGCCTTCTGCTGCTCGTCGTTGGGCAGGGCCTCGCCACGAGGTGACCAGAGGACGAGGCGGGTCCGGAGCGGCAGGGCAGGGTCGAGCTGCAGGAGGGGGGCGAGGTCATGGGTCGGCTGCCCCTCGTCGGCCCGCTCGATCCGGGGCCGGAGCCTCCGCGACAGCTCCTCGGGGGTCTCCTTGGGGGCCGTGACCGGAGGCTTGGCCTCGGGCTTCGAAGGGGGGGACCCCCCATCCTTGGTGCATGCCGTCAGGAGCACCAACAGGATGCTGATGGTCAGGCTTTCGAGCTTTGTGGATTGGGTGGGGAAAACCATGGCCGAGGCGCCCCCGAGCAGGTCAGAAAGCCGTGTAACCACTTGTAAACAATAAGCTTGGGTCGCTCAGGCTGTCCCGAGCCGAGCAAGTTTGCGCTTGGGGGAAAGTAGGGGGCTGCCGTATGATCCCGGCCGGATCGGAGACCGATCCGCAACCCATGGACCCCTCGAACGACCTGCTGACAGCCAGGACGGCATGAAGGATACGCTCTCGGGCATCGTGTCCATGCTCGAAACCGGCAGCCCGGAGCAACGTGTTGCTGCGGCGCAGGTTCTGGCCTGGCTGGCCCCAAAGACCCCACAGGTCGTGAAGGCGCTCGGGGGGATCGCCGAACACGGCGACGCCTTCCTCAGGCCCTATGCCGTCGAGGCCCTCGGCGCGATCGGCAACGCCGCCTCGCTCGCGGCCCTGATCCCGTTCCTGCACATCGAGGGCCCGATCCGCGGCAAGGTCGTGCGGATCTATGCCAAGGCCGGGAAGTCCGCCGCGTCCGTGCTCATCAAGGAGCATGCCAAGGCGGACCCGGTGACCCGGTCCACGATCATCGAGATCCTGGCCAAGATCCGCAGCGACGACGCCCTGCAGCTCCTGCTCGGCGTGCTCAAGGACCCAGGCGACCCGGCGGCGGCCGAGCGGATCCACCAGCTGCTCGTGTCCGAGATCTCGACCCTCGACCCGAACGCCGAGGAGGACGCCAAGGAGCTGGACCGGCTCCGGCGCAAGCTCACGACCCTGTTCAAGACCCTCCCGAAGCGGGCGACCCAGGAGTGCCGGGCATGGACCCTGGACCTCCTGGCCCGGCTGTCCGAGCCGTCGATGCGGACGCTGTTCGTCGCCCAGGCCGGCCCCAAGCAGCCGCAGGCGGTCCGGCGCGCGGCCTTGCAGGGCCTCCGGGGCATGGAGCTGACCCCGGCGCAGACCTCCAAGCTCCTGGCCTTCCTGGCCGAGGACGACTTCCTCCACGTCGTCGGGCCGACCCTCGAGGTCCTCGACGGCTTCGAGGCCAAGGGCGCGCAGGCGGCCTCGGCCCTGAGCAAGCTGCTCGAGAGCGAGCGCCCCGAGGTGCGGCTGTTCGCCCTGCGCAAGCTCGGCAGCTTCCAGACCGCGACCTCGGCCCGGCTGCTGATCCCGTTCCTCGACAGCGACGACCCCAAGTTCCGCGAGCAGACCGCGGCCTCCCTCGAGGGCAACCCCGAGGCGGCCGAGGGCGTGCTCAAGCGCTTCGTGGCCGGCCGGGACCTCGACGAGGCCCGCCGCCCCCTCGGCGCGATCCTGCGGCTGGCCCCGCTGCTCAAGCCCAACCACGTCAAGAAGCTGGCCACGCGCCTGCTCGAGCTGGTCGCGAACGAGGACCCGGTGCAGACCCTGTACCGCCAGGTCCTGTCCAAGGGCGCCCCCGAGACCGTCGAGCCGATCCTGCTCAAGGAGGCGCAGAAGCTGCGCAAGGCGGCGCGGCACTCCGAGGCGCTGATGTTCCTGCAGATCCTGTCCGAGACCTGGGGCGGCAGGCTCGAGGGCGACGCGCGCTTCGAGCTGGCCGTGACCTCGATGCTGCAGCGCCGGAAGCACCCCGAGGCCAACGAGGGCGACCCCGTCATCGGCCACCTCTGCCACCTCCTCGCGAGCGGCTACAAGCTGCTCGACAAGCTCAAGCGGGAGACCGCCCTGTCGACCGAGGACCTGTACTACCTCGGCCAGCGCTTCGTCGAGCGCCTCGGGGAGGAGCGGCGCTTCGGGCAGGACCTGCTGACCTGGCTCGTCCAGAAGGAGCCCGAGGCCAAGGCCTCGGTCCAGGCCATGCAGAAGCTCAAGGTCGAGGGTCTGGCCTGAGGCCCCCGCCGGGGTCGGCTCCACCCTCGCCGAGCAGGGCCTCGCCCTCGCCGCGCGCGACGAACGCGCAGCCGCAGGTGTCCGACCAGACGTTGACCGTCGTGCGCAGCATGTCGAGCGGGCGGTCGACGGCGAGGAGCCAGAACGCCCCCTCGAGCGGCAGGCGCATCGCCGAGAGGATCGTCAGCATCATGACGAGCCCGGCGGAGGGGATCGCCGCGGCGCCGACCGAGGCCAGGAGCGCGAGCAGGACGACCATGCACTGGTCGCCGAACCCGAGCGAGTGCGCGCCGATGCCCGCGTAGTACTGGGCCAGGAAGAGCACGCCGACGCACTCGTAGAGCGCGGTGCCGTCCATGTTGATCGTCGCGCCTAGGGGCAGCACGAAGCTCGACGTGCGGTTGCTGACGCCGCCGCGCTTCTCGACGCTCTCGAGCGTGACCGGGAGGGTCATGCCCGACGAGCTCGTCGAGAACGCCGTGAACAGCGCCGGCGACATCGCCCGCGCCCAGCGCCAGGGCGAGACCCGCGCGAGGAAGCGGAGCACGAGCGGCAGCGTCAAGCAGGCGTGGACCAGCAGGGCCAGCACGACCGTGAGCATGTACCAGCCGAGGGCCGCGAACACGCCGAAGCCGGTCTCGGCGACCTTGCTCGCGATGAGGCAGAAGACCCCGTAGGGGAGCAGCTTCAGGACCAGCTCGGCGAGCTTCATCATGACGCCGAAGGCCGCGTCGAAGAACTCGCGCATCCGCGTCCGGTGCGGGTCCGGGGCCAGCGTGATGCAGGCGCCGAACAGGAGCCCGAAGAAGATCACCTGCAGCATGTCGCCGTTGCTCCCGAGCGCCTGGAACAGGTTCGTCGGGATCATGCGCTGCAGCACCTGGAGGAAGTTCTCGCTGCGCTGGCCGGCGAAGGCCGGGTCGTACGGCAGGCCGAGCTGCACCCCCACGCCCGGCTGGATCAGGTTGACGAGGCTCAGGCCGACGAAGATCGCGAGGAGGCTCGTCGCGACGTAGTAGCCGAAGGTCCGCAGCCCGAGGCGGCGCAGCTCCCGGCCGCCGCTGACGCCGGCGACGCCCGACACGATCGAGGTCAGGACGAGCGGCACGATCAGCATCTTGAGCAGGGCCAGGAACAGCTCGGCGCCGAAGCCGAACACGTCGACCCACCAGCGCCTGGCCGAGTTTTCGGCCAGGACGACGGACAGCGGCTTGGGGTTGCGGCGCGCCTCCTCCGCGGTCTCGCCGACCTCGAAGAACAGGACGTCGCCGATGCCGACCTCGGCGACCACGGCGTCGAGGTCCTGCTGCGCGCGCACGGGGCTCCGCGCCTCGTCCGGGCCGCCCTTGTCGCGGACCACGGCCCAGAGCCTGGTCTGCGGCGCGAGGCCGCTCTTGCGGGCCAGCGCGGAGGCCTCGCGGATCAGGGCGTGGTCCTGCTCCGCCCGCAGCGCGAGGCCGGCCTCGGGGCGCCCCTCGCTGAAGAGCTGCAGCGCGACGCCGGTCAGGAGCCCGGCGAGCATCCACAGCAGGATCTTCCAGTGCTCCTTCATCCCCTGAGGCATAGCGGGGCGGGGTCCCGGAGGCCACCCGGGGCCGCGGCCCGCGCGGCCGTCCGGCCGCGGCGCCGGCGCCGGGAGCGGCCCTCCGGGCTGGCCAAGCCACGAGCCAGCGCGCATGCTTTGCCCGGATCCGAGCGGATCCACACCCGTCCGGCGCGTCGTCCCCCGAGGAGCACCACCGGCACGTGAGCTCAGACCAAGGCTTCGCAGACTCCCACGCCGTCCCGTCCGGGGACCCGACGCGCTCGACGCTGCTCGAGCCCAAGCCGCAGGCCGCGCCCGTCGAGCCCGACCTGCACAAGGGCAAGGTCGCGATCGTCACCGGCGGCGGGTGGAACATCGGCCGCGCCGTCGCGCTGGCGCTGGCCGCCCGCGGCGCGCGCGTGATCATCTCGTCGCGCAACCAGGACCACCTCGACGACACGGCCCGCGCGGCCCAGGCCCAGGACCTCTACGTCCGGCCGCACAGGGCCGACCTCTCCGTCCCGGAGGAGGTCGATGCCCTCGTCGTCGACGTCGTCGGGGAGGAGGGCAAGCCCGACATCCTCTGCTGCCTCGCGGGGGGCTTCGGCTGCGGCCAGCCGGTGCAGCAGAGCGACCCCGCCGAGTGGCTGGCCGTCGTCACGCGCAACCTGTTCACGACGTACCTCTGCGCGCGGGCCGTGCTCCCGCACATGCTCGAGCGGCAACGCGGGGACATCCTGACCTGCGCCGGCGGTGGCGCCTTCTTCCCGATGGTCGGCGTCCACGCGACGGCCTACGCCTCGGCCAAGGCGGCGATCTGCCGGTTCACCGACCAGCTCTTCGTCGAGGTCATGCACGTGCCCGGGATCCGGGTCAACTGCATCGAGCCGGGCATGACCTGGAGCCCGCGCGACATCGCGCGGATCGAGGCCGAGGAGGAGGCGACCGGCCGGCCGCACCCCCTGCGCGAGATGAACCACCCGCCCGGGGACGGCGCGGCCCTGGCCTGCTTCCTGCTGTCGCCCGAGGCCCGGAGCCTCAACGGCCGGATCCTGTCGGTCGACGAGGACTGGTGGAAGGACCCCGACAAGGTCCGCCAGGTCGCCGAGAGCGACCTCTACCGCCTCCGGCGGACCTTCCTCTGAGCCTGGCGGGTGTGGCGCGGGCCCCCGGTGGCTATCCTCCCCGGGGATGAAGGTCCCCCTCTCCAGGCTCGCGTTGGTCCGGTCCGGCGACAAGGGCGACGGCAGCAACGTCGGCGTCATCGCCCGCACCGGGGAGGCCTACGCCTTCCTCGCCGAGGCGCTGACGACCGACCGCGTCGCGGCCTTCTTCTCGGCGATCTGCAAGGGTGGCGTCGAGCGCTACGAGGCCCCCAACCTCGCGGCCCTCAACTTCCTGCTGCACGACTCGCTCGGCGGCGGTGGCTCGTCGAGCCTCAAGTCCGACGCCCAGGGCAAGACCCACGGCCTCGGCCTCCTGCGCATGGAGCTCGACGTCCCCGACGCCGTGCTCGCGTCGCTGCCTGACTGAGGAGGTCGGCTTGGGCGTCGCCGTGCTGGGATGGATCCGCGAGCGCGCCGGCCCGGAGCCCCGGCCGCGTGCTGCTGCCCGAGGGCGAGGACGCGCGCGTGCGCGAGGCCGCCGCCCGGCTGGCCGCCATGGCCACCGTCCCGTGCTGCTGGTCCGCGCCGCGGCCGCGCCGCCGGGGGCAGGAGGTCGTCGCCGCCGGCGACCACCCCGCTGCGCGACCGCGTCAGCGTCGCGCTCCTGCTCGAGCGGCGTGCGGCGAAGGGCCTCGACGAGGCCGCGGCAGGCCCTCGTCGACCTGACCGCTGTGGCTCGCCGCCGGCCTCCTGGCCCTCGGCGAGGCCGACGCCGCGGTCGCCGGCGCCTGCCACGCGACGCCGGAGGTCCTCCGCGCCGGCTTCGCGGACGCTCGGCCTCGCGCCGGACGCGCGCCTCGCCTCGTCCCTGTTCCTGATGGCCGCGAAGACCGCAGCCTCAGCTTCGCCGACGCCGGCGTCGTGCCCGACCCCGACCCGGACCAGCTCGCGGACATCGCCGTCACGTCACGTACCCGCTCGCACGAGCGCCATCTGCGGCGAGCGAGCCCGCGTCGCGTTCCTGTCGTTCTCGACCCAAGGCGGCCGCCGGCTTCACCCTCGGGTGGCCAGGTCCGCGAGGCCGTGGCGCTGGCGCGCGCGCGCGCGCCCGGGCTCGTGCTCGACGGCGAGCTGCAGGCCGACGCGGCCCTCGTGCCGAGGTCGCCGCGCACAAGGCGGCTCGCCGATCCGCGGCGACGCCAACGTCCTCGTCTTCCCCGACCTCGACGCCGCCGACATCGCCTACAAGCTGTGCCAGCGCCTGGCCGGGTTGACCGTCGGCCCGCTGCTGCAGGGCTTCGCCCGGCCGTGGATGGACTGAGCGGGCGCACCGGCGCCGACGTCGCCGGCGCCGCAGCCTGCGGCCTGCTGCGGGGGCGCATGAGGCTGGCGGCGGACCCGGCTCGAGGGCGCCGACGCGGCCCGTCGCGCGCAAGACCGCGGGCCGGGCGCCGTCCGAGGCGTCCGTGGCCGTTCCTCGCCCGTGCTCGTGACCGGCGTCCAGGGCTTCCTCGGCGCCCGGCTCGCCGCGCGCTCGAGGAGCTCGGGCACCCGTCACCGGGCTGGACTGTCGGCCCGGGCCGTGGCGCCAGACGCGACCAGTTCGAGCAGGACGTCTGGCCAGGGTTGCAGGCGAGCCTCGTGCGAGGGCAGGCTCGTCGCGCACCTGGCTCGGTCATCGGCGTCGTCGAGGGTGCTCCGCCGGCCGCGGGAGTGCTGGTCGGTGTCGGTCGACAGGACCTCGCTGGTCAGCGCGCTCGCCCGCGCGCGCGGCGCCCGGCTCGTGTTCACGTCGTCGTCCGAGGTCTACGGCGAGGGGAGCGGCCGGACCCTCGGCGAAGACGACGCCCTGCCGGACGGCTATGGGCCCTGGCCCAGGGCCGCGTATGCCGAGGGCAAGCGGCTGGCCGAGGACGTCGCGCTCGCGGCCGGGCACCGCGTCGCCCGCCTGTTCAACGCCTCGGGCCCCGGCCAGCGGGCCGAGGGCGGCATGGTCGTGCCGACCTTCGTGCGCGCCTGCCTCCACGGCCTCCCGCTGCCGATCGTCGGCGACGGCAACGACACGCGCTGCTTCCAGCACCGCGACGACGCCGTGGCCGGCCTCCTCCGGCTCCTCCGCGCGCCGGACGCGCCTGCCCTCGTCAACATCGGCGGGCGCGAGCTGCGCACCGTGCGAGGGCTGGCGCTCGAGGTCCGGCGGCTGCTGCGCAGCGACTCGCCGCTCGTCGGTGTCACGAGCGAGCAGCGCTACGGCGCGCCCTGCGGCGGCTGCCGCCACCGCGTCCCGGACCTCGGCCGCATGGAGCGCGAGCTCGGCCACCGCGCGCGCCTGCCGCTGAGCCGCATCGTCCTCGACCTCGCCGGCGAGCTGCGCGAGCAGGCGCGACCGGCGGTCTGAGCGCGCGATGTGCGGCATCCTCGGAGCCCCGGCGGGCGAGGGCGGCTTCGCCGCGGCGCTCGCCTCGCTCGCCTGGCGCGGGCGCGACGGCGAGGGCGCGGTCGAGCTGGGCGGCTACCGGCTCGGCGTGCAGCGGCTCGCGATCACCGACCCGGACGCGCCGCAGCCGGTCGTCCTCGGCGAGCCGGGGCGGCGTGTGGCCGTCGTCCTGAACGGCAACGTCGCCTACCCCGACCGCTGGCGGCGGCGCCTGCGCGCGGCCGGCCACGTGCCGACGACCGGCAACGACGCCGAGCTCGTGGCCCTGGCCTGGCGCGCCTTCGGCGACGCGGCCTTCGACCGGCTCGACGGGCCGTTCGCGGTCGCGCTCGTCGACGAGGAGCAGGGCGAGCTCGTGCTCGCCCGCGATCGCTTCGGCGAGAAGCCGCTGTTCTGGACGCGGCGACGGGGCCGCGCCTGGCCGAGCTTCGCCTCGACGCCCCGGGCGCTCGCCCTGCTCGAGGACGACGCGCCGACGGTCCCACCAGCCGCGCTCGAGCACTTCCTCGCCCGCGGCTGGCTCGAGCTCCGCGGCGTCGGGCTCGGCCAAAGCGGTGCCCTGCGCAGCCTCGCGCCCGGGCACCTGTGCCGCTTCGACGCGCGCGGGCGGGTCGTCGAGCGCGAGCTCGCGCCCTCGCCCGCACAGGTCGCCGAGGGCGCCGCCCCGCCCCTCGAGACCCTGCTGCTACGCGCGGTCGAGGGCCGCCTGCACGGCGAGCCGGCGCTGCTGCTGTCGGGCGGGCTCGACTCGAGCTGCCTCGCGCTGTTCGCGGCCCGCGCCGGCGCGCGGCCGACGTGCCACGCGGTCGACCGCGAGGGGCTGCCCGGTGAGGCCGCGCGGGCCGAGGCCGTGGCCCGCCGGCTCGGCCTGCCGTTCCGCGCCTGGACCGTCGGGCCCGAGGTCCTCGACGCGTTGCCCGCGCTGACCGAGGCCTGGGGGCTGCCGCTCGGCGACCCCTCGACGCTGGTCCTGCACGCGCTCTGCGCGCGGGCGCGCTCCGCCGGCGCCAGGGTCGTGCTCAGCGGCGAGGGCGGCGACGAGCTGTTCCACGGCTACCGCCGCATGCGCACCGGGCCGTGGCTCGACCTCGCGCGGGAGCTGCTGCCCGTGGCGGTGCGCGGCTCGCTGACGCGGCTGTCGCACCGGCTGTCGCGCCGGGCATGGGGTCCGTTCCTGCGCTTCCTCGGTGCCCTCGACCAGGACGGCGCCGGCTACGCCGCGCTGTGGACGACGGTCCCCCCGGCCGACCTCGCCCGCCTCGGCGGCCCGCGCCCCTGGTCCTCCTCGGAGCCCGGCGCGCGCGGCCCGGACGCGCGGGGGCGGACGGCGTGCGCGAGCTCGAGCTGCGGGTTACCTCGCTGGCGACCTCATGCCCAAGCTCGCCGTCGCCAGCCTCGCCGCCGGCGTCGAGGCTCGCGCCCTGTTCCTCGACGCGCGCCTCGTGCTCGCCGCGGCCCGCGAGGAGCGGCCCGGCGAGTTCCACGGCAAGCAAGAGCCCGCGCGGTGCTGGCCACGGTTTCTCCTGGCCTCGCTGCGCGAGGGGCGTGCAAGCGCGGTACGGGCGTGCCCTCGACCGCTGGCTGCCGCGCTGGCCGCTGCCGACCTCGTCCACGCCTTCGAGCTGCCGGTGCGCCGGCCCGCCCTCGCGTGGCTGGCCGAGCCAGACGCCGGCCGCGGTCGCCACCGCCGCGCCGCTGCGCGTACTCACCTCTGTGCCCTCGCGCTGCATCGGCGCACCGCGGCCAGTGGGGGTCTGCGCGTGAGCCCCACCGGCGAGCTCAGGGTGCTGCGGGTCCCGGGCCCGCCCCAACCCGGCGGGCCGGCACGCCAGCCTGCGCTCGCGCGCCACCTGCCGCGGCTCGGCGTGCGCGAGCTGCGCGCAACGGCCGCGTCCCCGGCGACGAGGTCGAGCGCTCGCCGGGCCTCGGCGCCGGCCCGGCGCTCGACGCGAGGGCGGCCGAGCTGCGCGGGACCGCGGCCGAGGGCGACGTGCTGCTGCATGGCCTCGGCCCCGCCGACGGGGCGGGGACTGCGTTGACGGCCGTGACCGGCCTGCTGCGCCTGATCCGCTCGTTCGCGCCGCAGGTCGTGCACACCCACGGCCAAGGCCGGCGCCCCGGCGCCGTCGCCGCCGCCTCGCCGGCGTGCCGGTGCTGCACTCGTTCCACGGCCACGTCCTCGCGCGACCACTTCGGGCCCGCGGCGGGCCGCCTGCTCCGCGTCGTCGAGCGCGGCCTCGCGCCGCTGCGCGGGGTTCCACGTCGTCGGCGAGAGCTGCGCCGCCGAGCTCGCCGCCCTGGGCGTCGTCGACCCCCGGCGCTGCACGGTCATCCTGCCGCTGCTCGACCTCGCGCTGCTCGACGCCGCGCCGTCCCGACGAGCCCGCGCGCGGCTCGGGATCGCGGCCGATGAGCGCGCCGTGGCCTGGGTCGGGCGCCTCGTCCCGGTCAAGGACCCGCACCGCGGTCGCCGCCTTCTGCGCGCTACGCGGAGCGCCGAGGCCCGGCTGCACGTGTTCGGGACCGGCCGGCGGAGGCCGAGCTGGCGCGCCGCGGCCGCCGGCCTGCTGGTGCGCTTCCACGCCCGAGGCCGACGCTGCCGGCGCTGCTGCGGGCCTTCGACGTCGTGTTGACGAGCTCGCGGCGCGAGGGCCTGCCGCTGTCGTGTTTCGAGGCCTTCGTCGCCGGCGTGCCGGCCGTCGCGCCGCGCGTGCCCGGCCTCGTCGACCTCGAGGGACCGGGGCTACGGCTCGTCCCGCGCGACCCGGAGGCCCTGGCCGCGGGCCTGGCAGCGCCGTCGCCCGTGCCCGAGGAGCGCCGCCGCGCGCTCCGCCGGCGCCACGACCCGGCCCGGATCGCCGCGGGCTTCGCCGACCTGTACCGGAAGCTGCTTCCCGCGGGCTCGGCGATGGGCGATCCTCTGCGGCCTGCTGTCGCCTGACGATGTCCGGATTCCACCGACCAGGACGGGCGCCTCCATCGAGGATCGTCCCGTCGAGCGCCTCGCCGAGAGCCTCGGCACGCCGCGTATTGTACTCGGCGGGCGATCGTCGATCGTCGCACAGCCTGCAGCGGGCCTTCGCGGACCTCGACCCGGGCGTTCCGCTACGCGGTCAAGGCCAACGGCAATGGCCTGCTCCGCCTCCTCGCCGCGCACGGCTCGGGCTTCGACCTCGTCAGCGGCAGTGCGAGCTGCTGCAGGCGCTGCGGGCCGGGGCCGACCCGGCCGAGTGCGCCTTCGCCGGGGTCGGCAAGCAGGACTGGGAGATCCGGCTCGGGCTGCGCAACGACATCGGGCTGTTCAACGTCGAGAGCGAGGCCGAGCTCGAGCGCATCGACTTCCTCGCCGAGCAGGAGGCTGCGCCGCGCGGCTCGCCCTGCGCCTCAACTCCCGACGTCGCGGTCGGGACGCACGACTACATCGCGACCGGGCGCAAGCAGGACAAGTTCGGCATCGACTTCGAGACCGCGGCCCGGCTGATCCCGAGGTCCAGCGCTCGAGCCGCCTGCGGCTGCGCGCGTACCACGTCCACCTCGGCTCCCTGCTGCTCGAGCCTCGGGCCGTACCTCGAGGCCGCCGAGCGCGTGCTGCGCTCGACGAGGAGCCGGAGCGCTGCCACGGCATCGAGGCCTACGACATGGGCGGTGGCTTCGGGATCCGCGACCTGTTCTCCGACCGCCCCTGGCCGAGCTCGCGCCGGCAGCGCGTCCCGCTCTGCTGCGGCCCTGCGGCTGGCGCCTGCTGCTCGAGCCCGGGCGCTACCTCGTCGGCAACGCCGGGCTCCTCCTGGTCCGGCGTGCTGCACCACAAGCACGGGGGCGCCAAGGACTCGTCATCGTCGACGGCGCCATGAACGACCTCGTCCGTCCGGCCCTACCAGGCCTGGCACCCGGTGCTGACGGCTGCCGAGGGGCGAGCCCGAGGAGCGGCCGGTCGACGTCGTCGGGCCGGTCTGCGAGAGCGCCGACTTCCTGGCCAAGGACCGGCACCTGCCTCGCTGGTGCGTGGGGACCTGATCGCGACTTCCGGCGACGCCGGGGCGCACGGGTTCTCGATGTCGAGCTACAACGGCCGGTCAGTGCCCCGCCGAGGTCCTGGCAGCCAGGGCCGAGGCGACCCTGATCCGGGCCCGCGAGACGCCTGGAGGACCTGTGGGCCTCGGAGCGGAACGAGCTCGTCGACCTCGGCGGGCATGCCCCCGAGCCCCCGTTCCCGCTGCCGGACGGGGCCCGAGGAAGTGGGTTACGACCTCTCCGGATCATGCGCCGATCCCTCCGGTGTCAGGGGCTTTACAGGTCCCTGACCCGAGGCCAAGCTGCTCGGCCCTTCCCTCCTCGACCCGGGAGTCCCGGTTTGCGCCGCACCGCCTGCCGCCTGCTCGTCCTGTTCGCCTTCGCGGCCCTGGCTCCAGGGCTGCCGCTCGATGGTCGACGACCGCTCCCGGTCGCCGACGCGTCGCAGCGCCTGGAGAACGGATCCACGCCAGCGCCCGTCGCTAGCCCCCGTGCACGAGGGCTCAGCCGCTTCGTCGTCGCGCCCGTCGGCCTGGGTGACCTGGCCGACGCCGAGGCCAGCGCCGAGGGCGAGAACCCGGTCTGCGGCGACCGCCTGCGCATCGAGGTCGGGCGGACCGGGACGGCCACCTGAGGCTGGGCTTCAGGGCCACGGCCTGCCCCGCCTGCCTGGCCGTGGCCAGCTGCGCGGTCGAGGTCCTCGGCGCTTCGCGAGCCGCCGGCGGGCCGCCGTACGCGGCCCTCCTCAACCGGGTCGCCGAGCTTCCGGCGGCCTGTCGAGTTTCCGAGGGCCACGCGATGGTGCTCGTCGAGGAGGTGTCAGCCCGGGCCCTGGCCGGGTTGGACGGGGGCCGAGCGAAAAAAGAAGCCGGAAGGGCCGAGGCCCAACCGGCTTCTCTCGCTCTCTCTCTCTCGACCGCCCTCCCTTGGGCAGGAGGGCGCTCTCCTCTGGGTAGGTCCGATATATCGGAGGCCCCTCTCTACGACGAGCGGACCCCCGGGTTCAAGCTTTCCAATACGGCTTGAACGAATTCCTCTGTTCCGGCCGTGCCACCGAGGTCCCGGGTCCGGGCCCTGCCCGAACCGTGGACGTCGGCCACGGCCCCCTCAACGCGCTCGGCGGCCTCCGACTCCGCAAGGTGACGCAACATCAGGGCGCCGGACAGGATCAGGGCCGTGGGGTTGGCGAGGCCCTTCCCGGCGATGTCCGGGGCGGAGCCGTGCACGGCCTCGAACATGGCGCAGCGCTCGCCGATGTTGGCGCTCGGGGTCATCCCGAGCCCGCCGACGAGCCCCGAGGTCAGGTCCGAGATGATGTCCCCGAACAGGTTCTCCATGACGAGGACGTCGAAGGCGCCCGGGTCGGTGACGAGCCGCATCGCCGTCGCGTCGACGATCGCCGTGTCGAACGTGATGTCGGGGTAGTCGCGCCGGACCCGCTCGGCGACCTGCAGGAACAGCCCGTCGCTGAGCTTGAGGATGTTGGCCTTGTGCACGGCCGTGACCGTCTTGCGGCCATACCGGCGCGCGGCCTCGAAGGCGAAGCGGAGCACCCGCTCGGAGCCCTTCTCGGTGATGACCCGCTGGCTCTCGACGACGCCGGGCACGACGACGTGCTCGAGCCCGCTGTAGAGGCCCTCGGTGTTCTCCCGGATGACGATCAGGTCGATGCCCTCGAAGCGGGACGGCACGCCCGGGAGCGAGCGGGCCGGCCGGAAGTTGGCGTAGAGGTCGAAGGCCTTGCGCAGGGCGACGTTGACCGAGCGGAAGCCCGAGCCGACCGGCGTCGTGATCGGACCCTTGAGGGCGACGCCGGTCTCGTGGATCGAGGCCAGGGTCTCCTCGGGGAGGGGGGTCCCCGTGCGCTCGACCTGGTCGCCGCCGGCCTCGCGGAGCTGCCAGTCGAGGTCGACGCCGGTCGCGTCGAGCACGCGCCGCGCGGCCTCGGTGACCTCGGGGCCGATGCCGTCGCCGGGGATCAGGGTGACCTTGTGCGCCATCGGGGCTGCCTGCGGGCTGGGGCTTCCCGGATCGTCGGGCCGGCCTCCGGGTGCCGTCACCGCGAATCGGGGCGAAGCAGCATAGCCTGCCCCGTGCGACCGACAAGCGCGGGGCCGGGCACCGGTCGTGTCGCTCCGGGCCGGGCAGATCGCCGAATGCCGCGGAGGGCCGCCGCGAGCGGTCCTATACTCCGGTCATGGCGTCGGAGGCTGGGGACCGGTCGGCCTGGATCGACAGCGCGCCCCGCATCCGACAGCGAGGCGCGGGCGCTGGAGGCTGCGCCGAGCGGCTGACGGCGGCTTCGACGGACCTGGTCTCGCGGTCCTCGACATGAAAGGTCGGGTCGTCCTGACCGGGATGGGCAAGGCCGGCCTGATCGCCCAGAAGATCTCGGCGACGCTGGCCAGCACCGGGACGCCGTCGATCTTCTCCACCCGGCCGAGGCGGTGCACGGCGACCCTCGGGCGGGTCGTCGAGGGCGACCTCCTGTTCGCCCCGTCCGGGTCCGGCGAGACCGAGGAGGTCCTCCGACCAGCACCGATCGCTCAGCCTACGGCGTCGAGGTCGCCTCGATGACCGAGAGCCGACCTCGACCCTGGGCCGGCTGTCGGACCTCGTCATCGAGCTCGGCCGCATCGACGAGGCGGGGCCCCACGGCCTCGCCCTCGGCCTCGACCCTGGCCATGCTCGCCCTCGGGGACGCTGTCGCCCTGGTCGTGCAGGAGGGCCGCGACTTCGGCCCCGAGCAGTTCGCGCGGTTCCACCCCAGCGGCACCCTCGGCCGGCAGCTCATGCGCGTCGGCGAGCTCATGCGCAGCGGGGACCGCGTGCCGCCGCTGCGCTTCCCGGGAGCACGGTGCTCGAGGCGCTCGTGCGCATGACCGACACGCCCGGCCGGCCCGGCGCGGTGCTGATCCACGACGCGGTGGGCGTCCTGCTCGGCATCTTCACTGACGGCGACCTGCGGCGCCTGATCGTCGGGCCGCGCGGACCTGCTCGAGATCACGATCGACGAGGCCGCGACCCGGTCGCCCAACACCGTCCGCGCCGACCGCCTCGCGGCCGAGGCCCAGGCGATCCTGGATGAAGCGCCAGCGAACAACCGGTCGTCGACGCCGAGGGCCGGGCGGTCGGCCTGATCGACGTGCAGGACCTCCGGGACTTCCGACTTCGCGCGAGCTGGCGCCACTGCCGACCTGCTCCCCGGACGTCGTGGCCGCGATGCGCGAGGTCACCTTCCTCCTGCTCGACGTCGACGGCATCCAGACCGACGGCCGCCTGCCGTTCGACGGCGAGGGCTGCGAGTGCAAGATGGTTCCGTCCACGACGGGGCGGGGGCCGCCCTCCACTGGCGGCGCGCCGGCTACGCGGTCGGGTTCCTGTCCGGGCGCGACTCGGCCGGCGGTCAGGCGAGGCTGCGGAGCCAGGTCGAGCTGAGCTGCACCTGGGCACGGGCTGCAAGCTCGACGTGCTCGACGACATCTGCGCCCGGCGGGGCCTGCGGCACGCGGAGGTCTGGCCATGGGCGACGACCTCCTCGACCTCCTCTGGCGCTGCGCCGCGTAGGCGTCCTGATCACGGCCCCCAGGCGCGCCCTCGAGCTGTTCGAGCACTGCCGCCACGTCACGCGCGCGCTGCGGCTGGGACGGCGTGCCGTGCGCGAGGTCGTCGAGCTCCTGCTCGAGGCCAAGGGCCGCTTCGCCGAGGTCCTCGCGCGCTGCGGGATGAAGGCATCGGAGCCCGACTGCTGCGCCGCCTGCTGATCTTCGTCGTGCTCCTCGTCGGCGGCTTCGCCCTGCTGTCGCTGCTGATCGAGGCCTGATGCGGAGCGAGACGACGACCTGGCAGCGACATCCGCACGGCGCCGCCGACCGGCGTCGACGTCGCGGGCGGCGGCGGTCCTTGGAGGGCGCGCAGCGCAAGCCCGCGGTCCGTTCAGGGCAGCGGCGCGCCGAACGCTGCGCGGGCGCCTGCGCACCTGGCCGCTGGCGCTGCAGAGCCTGGACCTGCCGGCCTTACGAGGTCCAGGCGGACGAGCACCGCATCCGCCCTGACGGGCGCCATGGAGCTCGAGGGCGTCCACGTGAAATCTTCCCCCGTCCGCTGCGCCAGGACGGACGCGTCGCGCGCGGCTCCCCCGTCGACCTCAGGGCGCGGTCGCTGCGGCCTTGTCCAGGCGAGGGCGACCTGCGGCAGATCGACGAGGAGCCAGGAGATGGAGCTCGGCGACGTCGTTCTCGACGCGCGCCTCGACGGGCCTTGAGGAGCGGACCGTGCTCGAGGGCGAGGGCGCCAGATTCTCCGGCTCGAGACCGCCCAGCTCGGCCACCCAAAGGAGGACGTGCTCGAGGTTCACCAAGGACGAGCTCGAGCCGGTGCGCGTGACCGTCGTCAGCCCCGACGGCGACCGTCGTCCGCGGACGCGGCGCGTCAGGTCCAGGTGGAGTACCGGCCCGCGCTCGGAGATCGAGCTGTCCGAGCTGCGCTCCTCGACCGCGTTCGAGATCCGCGGGCTGTGGGCAAGCTGCGCTTCGAGGTCGACGCCGACGGCCTCGCTCGTGACGCGGGAGCCGGCGCGGCGACGGCTACCTGGAGCTCGAGCGGCGCGTCCGCCTGCGTCAGCGGCGCCGACGAGGGACCCGGCCTCGAGGGGGAGTGCGGCAAGCTCGGGATGTGGCTGCTGTCGGCCGGCGACCTGGGCGAGGCCGGCGACGAGCGGTCGCGGGTGCCGACGGCCTTGCGGCTCGAGGGCAGCCCGAGCGTTATCCGGCGCGGCAAGCAGACGCTCGAGGCGCGGATCATCGACGTGGCCCTCGACGCGCGGGGCGAGCCCGAGCGGCTCGCGACGGAGGGCCTGACGAGGGTCACGCTGCGCGGGCAGGACGGCCTCGTCGTCGGCCGCCTCAAGGGGCGGGACGGCGTGCTGTGGACGCGGGAGGGGCGCCTCGTGTCCTCGATGCTCGGGGCGTTCGGGCCCTGCGTCGGGACGCTCGCCCTGCTGCAGCCGAACTGGCCGGAGGAGCGGCTGACCTTCATCGGCCCGGCCGAGCTCGAGCTCGACGAGGCCTTCGGCCGCGGGCTCGAGAAGGCGACGGCCGAGGACGGCCTCGTCGTCCTCATGGCCTGGCGCTTCGGGCGGCTCGAGCCGTTCCTGAGCATCGGGGCGGGCGAGACGCGGCTGCACATGCGCCTGCCGGGCGGAGGGCCGGCGACGGCCCGCGGCAACGGCGGCTTCACGCTGCTCCGGGAGCTCGGCAGCGACCGCCTCGCCGGCGCGATGGGCTCGCTCGAGCGCAGCCGGGAGCAGCGCTTCGAGTTCGTGTCGCAACCCCGCGAGGGGACCGCGCCGGCCGAGCGGGTCGAGGACCGCATCGAGGGGCGCGGCTGGCTGCGCTTCTCGGTCGAGGCCAGCGACCCGACCGCGGTGCGTTGGCGACTGCAGTTCGACGCCGGCCTGCAGCAGGAGCTGTGGTGGCAGCGCGTGGCCAACGACGGCACCCAGCGCATCGAGGGCGTCAAGACCGCGGTCCTGACGGGGGACCCCGCCGGCGAGAGCTCGGTCGACCTCGACGGCCTGCCGCTGCGGTACCGGTCGAGCGAAGCCGGCCTCGATGTGCGCGCCGAGACCTGCCGGCGCGTGGGGCTGGGGCCGTGGCAGCTGCAAGGGATGTTCGACCGGGTCGAGGTCGTCCTGCAGCAGGCCGGGGACGACGCCCGCAGCGTCCTCCTGGCCCGCAAGGTGTCCCTGAGCCGGCTGCCGGACGCCTGGGGCCGGCTGTGGCTCACCGTGCACGCGGAGGGCGAGGTCCAGTTGAGCTCGCGGCTGTCCGGGGCGACCCCCCGCATGCTCGACCTCGACTGCGACACCCTCGACTACCTGCCCGTGCTCGCGTCCCCGGCCCTCGACGAGGCCATGGCCTCGGTCCTCGGCCCGGGCAGCGCCTGCATCGTCCCGTCCCTGCTCGGCTCCGGCCGCGGCGTCATCGACGCCCGCGGGTCGGTCCGGCTGTCGCTGAAGGAGGGCGACGAGGACCACCGCTCGCTGCGCAGCCTGGCCGGCGAGCACCTCCGGCTCGAGGGCGACGCCATGGCCTCGGTCCTCCGGCCGGCCCCGGGCGGCGAGGTCGAGGTCGTCATCGTCGACCCCGGGCGCGCGCGCATCACGGCGCGAGCCGACCTGTGTCGGACGAGGGGCAACGACATCGAGCTCGGCCACGAGGGCGGGGCGCGGCCCGAGGTCGAGGTCGTCGACATCGGTCACGACGAGCGGACCTTCGTGCTCGAGAGCGCGGCACCGGTGCGCTACCTGGCCCGCATCGCGCGCGCGGCCGTCGTGCCGGCCGACTGCGGCGAGCCCGCCGGCACCGCGGTGCCCAAGGCGCTCGGCCTGCTGAGCTTCCCCGGGCCGGTCAAGGGCCGCCGGCTCGACGGCACGGCGGACGACCGGGTCGGGATCGAGTGCTCGGACAGCCTGCTGGTCCAGCTCGTGAGCCGGCCGACGCAGGCCGGCCCGGTCACCGTGGGGCGGAGCCTGCTGCTGCCCGACGCCTTCGACCGCGTGCTCGCCGTCGGCGCCGTGCGCTTCGCGTTCCAGGAGCTCGAGGCCGAGGCCGACCGCCTCGGCTTCGGCGCCCGCTCGGGCTGGATGCGGCTCGCGGCCACCGGGGAGGAGCCCGTCCGCGTCCGCCTCGGCCAGGACTTCCACGCGGCCTGCCACCCGAGCTTCGCCTACAACCTCTGGACCTACGAGCAGAACGCCGGGCGCTTCGTCCTGCGCAGCGGCGCGGGGGCCGGGAGGGGAGACGGGCGGTGAGGTGGGCGCAGGCGCTGCTGCTCGGCGCGCTGCTCGCGGGGGCGGCGGCCGGCCAGGACGGTGGGGCGGGCCAGGGCAGCCTCGACGTGTTCTTCGGCCGCAACCGGCTCGAGAACCGGGACGACAAGACCTACTGGGTCGTCGAGGGCGGCTTCCGGCTGCGGATCGGCGACCTCCGCGTCGGCGCCGAGCGCGCGGTCCTCGTCATGGACCGCGACGAGTTCGCGCACTTCTGGGCCGAGGTCCAGCGCCCGCGCCGCGAGCCGGTGCGCGACCTGCTCCCGCCCTTCGCCCAGGAGCGGGACCTGGCCCGCGAGCGGCTCGAGCGGCTGCGCGAGGCGGGCCGCGGCTTCGGGCCCGAGCTCGAGACCGTCGGCAGGCTCCTGCCCGAGCACCGCCAGCGCCTGGCCCTGCTCCTGCGCGGCCTGCGCGCCGAGGGCCAGGTGTTCTTCGAGCAGGCCGGCGTCCGCAACCTGCGCTGCGACCGCCTGTGGCTCTCGCTCGTCTCCGACCGCGCGGTGCTCGAGGGGGTCGAGGCCCGGTTCCCCGTCGGGACGGCGCTCAACCCCGGGCCCGACAGCTTCGTCCTGACCGCGCCCCGCATGGTCAAGCAGGGCCGCCGGCTCGTCGCCTACGGCGGCACGCTCTCGACCTGCGACGCCGGCGAGCCGCACTACCGGCTGACCTGCGAGCGCCTCGTCGTGACGATGCAGGACGACGCGACCGCCTTCGAGGGCAAGGGCAACCGGCTCGAGGTCCAGGGCCTGCCGGCGGTCCCGCTGCCCAACTTCACGTACTACTCCGACCAGCAGAACCTCCTGCCCGTCCGCGGCTTCCGCGCGGGCGTCTCCGACAACCTCGGCTGGTTCGCGCTGGTCGAGTTCGGCGGGCGCTGGAACGGGATCGGGCAGGCGCTCGTCGACCTGTTCCACGACGGGCCGGAGCGGTTCCGCGGCGAGTGGCGGCTCGAGACCGGTTACTCGGAGAAGCGCGGCGCGCCGTTCGACGGCGGCCTGACCTACGCCCTGCCGGGGAGCTTCTTCGGGATGACCGAGGGGTTCTACCTCGACGACCGCGGCCAGGACGTCCGCGCCCCGACGCGGGACCTGTCGGGCGCCGCGATCGTCAAGGGCGAGCGGAGCTTCCAGCGCAGCGACAACCGCATCGAGCTGTGGCCCGGGGCGCGGCTGGACCTGCAGGCCTTCAAGAGCTCGGACCAGGGCGCCTACCTCGAGTTCCGGCCCAACGCCCTCAAGGGGCGCGAGCAGTCCGAGACCTCGGCCGACCTCCGCTTCCGCGACGGCCAGGCCATCGTCGCCGTGACCGGCCGGACGAACCTCGACGACTGGCAGTACGACACGACGGTGAGGCAGACCGACACCTTCCGCGAGGAGCTGCCGTACGCGCGGGCCGGCCTCTACTCGATGCCGCTGTTCGAGCCGGTCGACGGCGTGCCCTTCGTCATCGACGGCGAGGTGGGCCAGGGCGTGCTGCAGAACCGCTTCGACGCGTCGCTCGGCCCGCAGCCGGAGGAGCGCAGCTACCGCTCCGACGTCCGGGTCGAGGCCTCGATGCCGTTCCGCCTCGGGCCGTGGGCGGTCCGCCCGGCGTTCGAGGCCCGCGACCTGTACTACACCGAGGACCGCAGCGGGGGCTCGGGCGACCGGCTCCTCCTCACCTGGGGCCTGTCGCTCTCGACGCGCTTCTTCCGCGACTTCGAGGACGCGGACCCGGCCTCGGGCGCGCTCGGGCTGCGGCACGAGATCCTGCCGGAGGTCCGCGTGTACGACACCTTCCGGTCGACCGGGTCGCCCACGGACTACTGGCAGTTCGACGACGTCGACGCCCTCGAGGAGTCTGCCCGCGTCGACGTCGTGCTCCTGAACCGGCTGCGGCACATGCTGCGCGGCGGGGGCACGCTGCCGGCGCTGCAGGAGTTCGTCTGGCTCGACCTCGTGCAGCAGTTCTACCCCGACAAGACCCGCGACAACGGCGGGGAGCTGCTCGGCCTGTTCGAGTGGGAGCTCCTGATCCGCTCGGACGCGGACCTCCTCGGGATCCCCGGCCTGCGCATCCTGTTCGAGGGCGAGCACGACTGGGCCCTGTCCCGCGACCGCACGCGCAACGTCGGCCTCGGCTTCTCGCCCTGGGGCGGCGCCGACATCGCCGGCGAGTGGCGCTCGGGCCTGGACGGCGACGGCACCGGGTCGCTGGCCTTCGGCACGTCCCTGTGGCGCCGGTGGCGCGTGTCCTACGGCGTGCTGTGGAGCTTCGAGCGCGACGAGCTGCAGTCGCAGAACGTCACGCTGATGCGCAACGACCACGACTGGACCTTCCTCGTCTCCGTGCAGCAGGACGAGCTGGCCGGGGACACGAGCTTCCGGTTCCAGTTCGTGCCCAGGATGCTCGGGCTCGACCGCTCCCAGCGGGAGAGCTACATCGGCGGCGACCCGGCCTTCGGCGTCCGCAACGTCCCGACCCGCTGAGCCCCGGCCGCGGCTCAGACGTCGAAGCGCACGCCGAAGGTGAAGCCGGTCAGCTCCGCGTCGAAGTCGTAGCGCAGGCCTCCCTCGACCCCCGTGGCGGGGAGGGCGTGGTACCAGGCGCCGGCCATGAGGCGGACACCGCGCTGCAGGTCGTAGAACACGGTCGCGGAGGCGTCGACGAAGGTCCCGTCGAAGTCGCCGAAGTGCCCGTCCATCAGGCCCAGGTCGAGGCGCAGGCCGACCTGGTCGAAGGCGACCTCGGCCCGGCCGAGGACGAGGGGGATGCCCCAGTCGGGCTTCATGCGGAGGTTCTCGTCGGCCCGGGGCGCGGGCGTGGGCGGCACCTCCTTGGTGATGAACCGCCACTCCTCGTACGACAGCCCCAGGCCGGCGCCGAGGCGGACCGTCGCGTCGCCGACGACGCGCCGCCCGACCCACAGCGGCTGGATCCAGTCCAGCCGGACCTGGTCGAGCTGGGACTCGGTCTCGACGCTGGCCGTGCTCCGGATCGTGCCGAAGCGCGCGCCGGGGACCGGGGTCTCCGACGAGCTCGTGTGCCAGCGGAAGTAGCGCAGCTCGACGCCGCCGAAGGTGTCCCCCCACGAGACGCGGCCGCCGAAGCCGAACTCGCGGTCGTCGGCGCCGAGGTCGCTCAGGTCGATCGCGGGGTTCTCGACCGGCGGGGAGCCGGGCGACTGCATCCGGGCGTCGCCGAACAGCTTGACCATGGCCCCGTCGAGGGTCACGCGCGGGGAGGGCTGCTCGAGCTCGGGCAGGGCCGAGCAGGCCCCGAGGACCAGCGGAAGGAGGAGGAGGGTGCGTCTCATGCGGCGACCCGGCCGGGGGCCGCCTTCGCCCGGGGCCGGGTCCCGGTATTCAACGAACCGGGTAGGTCGTTTTCACGTACTCCTTCCACTTCTCCTCGAGCACGACGACGTTGCCCCCCCAGGCGTCCCGGAAGGCCTCGCGCTGCACGTCGAGGACGTCGGCCCGGCCGCCGGGCCGGTTGGGGTCGGCGGCGTCCTTCACCGCGAACAGGAACTTGGCGAACTTGTCGTCCCCGAGCCCGATCAGGTACTCGACCCGGGACCACAGGACCATGTGGTCCGTGAACGTGATCTGCCCGTAGTCGCGCCACTGGAACATCTCGGCCCAGGGCGTGACCTTGTCGGAGCCGGCCACGACGAGGGCGCGGACCTTGGGCTTCCAGTTCCAGGTCTTGCGGACGTCGGCGCTCGTGCTCTCGTTCTGGTCGAAGTTGTTGTACTTCTCGTCGACGCCGCGCCCGTAGAAGTGGCCGACGCCCTCCTTGAACCAGACCGGGAAGTCGAAGTTGTAGTGGCGGTAGCCGTTGATCAGCTGCTGCACGACGTTGAAGTAGACGTGGCAGTGCATCGACGTGTCGTGGCGCAGCGAGCCCTCGTACAGCTCCGCGGCCGTCCCGAAGAACAGCATGTCCGTCATCTTGAAGTTGTGCCGCTTGGCGAAGGTCTGCGCCATGCCGATGTACGTGCGCAGGTAGCGCGTGTAGTCGCTTTCCTTCTGCAGGAGCAGGACGGCGTACTTCTCCTTCTGGCCCAGGAACCTGCCCTCGCCCATGTACTTGCCGTCGACGCTCGAGTTGGGCTTGTCGGGGAAGCTCGCGTCGGTCACGCCGAGGCGCTTCTGCCAGTCGGCGTAGAGCTTCTCGAGCCGGTGCGCGAAGAGGTGCACGCGCAGCCAGGGGTCGAGCACGCGGGTCCGCTCGTTGATGCGCGGCAGCTTCTCCGCGAGCTCCTCGAGCTCCGCGCGCAGCTTGGTCCGCGTCTCGCGGTCGACCGGGATCGGCCAGCGCTCGAGGCTGCTGCCGAGGCGGAAGTGGGCCGTCTCGACCCAGAGGATGTGGGGCTCGCCCAGCTCCTTCTCGATCTCGTCCGTCGGGACGGCGCGCTCGTTGATCTCCCCGAAGCCGAAGGGCCCGAACGACACGTAGCCGGCCCGCTCCATGGCCTTGGGGTCCATCCGCGTGTAGGGGTCGATCTTCCACTTGGGGAGGTCGTCGCCCTGGGCGGCGAGGCGGGCCGGACCGGCGGCGAGGGCGAGCAGCGCGGCGGCGGCGGCCGTGAGCCGCGCGGGGGACCTGGTCCGGTCCGCGGTCATGCCCCGAGCCTCCGCTTCCACTCCTTGACCACCTCGATCGACTTGAACACCGGCAGCTGGTCGTACGGGGCCTTGCCGTCGACGATCCCGCGCAGGGCGTTGACCGCCTCGACGCGGAGGATGTTGCTCTCGTCGTTGAGGAAGCCCGCGACCTTGGACGTGGCCTTCTTGGTGCCGGCCGCGTTGAGGAGGCGCAGGCCGACGAGCTTCTCGGCGGTGGTCCGCGCCTCCAGGAAGCCGCAGAGGCGGTCGGTGACCTCGTCGCTCTTGAGCGCCGGCAGGGCCGCGAGGATGCGCGCCTTCTCGCCGTTCCAGTCCTTGCGGGCGCGCTCGATCAGGAAGTCGAGCGCGGCAGCGTCGCCGATGGCGGCCAGGGCGTAGCTCGCCGTGAGCGAAGCCTCCTCGTCCCCGAGCGCCGCGACCTTGCGGAAGTAGTCCGCGTAGCGCGCGTCGTGGAAGCCGTCGAGCCGGGCGACGATGTAGCGGGTCAGGAGGACGTTCTTGTCGTTGTGCTCCCGCTCCAGGACCGGGCCCCACTCCTTGGTCGCGAGCTCGTCGAGGAGGCCGCGGAGGGCCTCGAGGGTGCCGGGCTTGGCGCGCTCGTGGTAGGCGGCCAGCAGCACCGGGCAGACCCCCGGGCCGTAGGCCGCGAGGGCGTCACGGGCCTTGTCGGCCACGTCCTGCTTGGCCGAGGCCAGCTTGGCGATGTAGCCGAGCGCGGCCTCCTTCTTGGCGTACTGCAGCTTGGGCCAGTCCGCGGGCTCCTCGACGGCGGGCCTCGTCGCGGGCCGGCTCTCCGGCTCGCCCCCGTCCTGGGCGGGGGCACGTGCGGCGAGGGCGGGCAGGGTGCAGAGCAGCAGGACAGGGATCCTCATCGGGTCTCCTCGTCGAGGACGCGGATCTTCGCGGCCTGGGGTTCGAGCTCGCGAAGCAGGCTGGGATGCACCTCCAGGGGCATGGAGCGGTACTTCCTCGCCTCGGCGAGGACCCGGGTGCGCGCATCCGCGGCGTAGGTGAAGTAGACGACGTAGATCTTACGCGAACGATTGGCGGCCGCGACCCCGTGCAGCTCCTCGGTCGGGGCCAGCACGTAGCTGCCGAAGGCCCCGTGGATCGCGCCCGACGCCTGCCCGATGTCCAGCGAGAACACGGACTTGGCGGCGATCGTCTCGAGGTCGTTGACCCTCGTCAGGGAGTACGGGGCCTCCGCCCCACCCAGCGGCGCCCCGAAACGACGGAGATCCTCCACGGTCCCGCCGGCCTCCTGGACCGTGCGGGCCAGGTCCTCGGCCTTGTGGCGGCCCTCGGCCACGGCCGCCGGGTCGATCAGGCGCGCGGCCAGGCGGCGGGGGATGAGGTCGTCCATGAGCTGGACCCACCGGATGTAGCCGGGGGCCAGGCTGGGGTCGGTCCGGCGCAGGAACTCGAAGTCCTCGTCGAGCTCGCGCCACGTGAACTCGAGGTCGCCGACCCGGACGACGACGTCGTCGGGCCCGGGCGTCGCCGGCGCGGGCTCGGGGCCGCAGCCGCCGGTCGTCGCGACGAGGACCCCGGCCGCGGCGGCGGCCAGGAGGAGGCTGGACCAGAGGACCGGCCTCACCTCAGCCTTCACCGTGCTCGTGGGCGGCGAGGAAGCCGAGGGCCCGCTCGACGAGGAACTCGCGCGCCCGGCGGATCGACTCGCCCAGCCGCTCCAGCTCGTTCCGCTGCAGGGGCTGCGGCCAGGTCGCGACGTCCTCGAGGAACACCGAGCGCGGGTCGGAGGCCCAGGACTCGATGCGCAGCGCGTGGATCGCCTGCCCGGCGTCCTGGGCCGGGAACACGAGCTTGAGGCCGATCAGGCTGATCGGCCGCCCGAAGCCCTCGAAGTCCCCGGCCTCGATCCGGCAGACCCGCCCGGCCAGGAAGTCCCGGCTGTCGGTGCGGCTCCGCGGGTTGACGAGCATCCGCAGCGTGTGCTGCTGGGCCATGAACACCGGCACGCCCATCGCGTCCATGAACAGGCCGGCGAGCTTGACGACCTTGCGCCCGAAGTCCTCGACGAGGGCGGGCCCGTGCTCCTCGACGATGCGGATCCGGTCGGTCAGGAGCTC
The DNA here is from genome assembly GCA_041398545.1 of Planctomycetota bacterium. Taxonomy (GTDB): domain Bacteria; phylum Planctomycetota; class UBA1135; order UBA1135; genus JAWKUM01. The sequence continues at coordinate 55,700 of JAWKUM010000007.1, forward strand.
GAGGGTCGAGCTCTGGCCGGGCCGTTCCACTGGGTTGGTCATCGTGATGCCCTGGGGCCCGAGCTGGAAGTTGGCGTAGCGCAGCTCCGCGTCCTGGTACAGGGCGTTGTGGAGGGCCTGCGCCTTGACCCCGTCGACCTGCATCGGAGGGTGGATCAGCTCGGACACGAGGCCGATGGTGCGGGGGTCGTACGAGATCATGCTCATGGGAGGATTCTAGGGCACCGGGCCCCCGGCGGCGGCCGGGAGCCCGGGAGGGGGTGCGGGCTCAGGCCTGGGCCGGCTCGCCGTCGGGGGCGTGCTCGACCTCGAACTCGAGCTCCCCGCCGCGGGGGACGACCCGCACGCTGTCGCCCGGGCCGACCTCGCCGTCGAGGAGCTTCATCGCCAGGGGGTTCTGGATCGCCTGCTGGATCAGGCGCTTGAGCGGCCGCGCCCCGAAGGCCGGGTCGTAGCCGGTCCGGGCGAGGACGTCCTTGGCCTCGTCGGAGACCTCGAGGCCGATCCCCTTCTCGGACACGGACCCGATCAGGCCGGCGAGCTGGAGGGTCACGATGCTGCGCAGGTCCGCCTGCGACAGGCGGTGGAACAGGACGACGTCGTCGATCCGGTTCAGGAACTCGGGCCGGAACTGCCGCTTGAGCAGCGACATCACGCGCTCGCGGACGCCCTCCTGGTCCGGGTCGGACTCGAGGAGGATGTCGGAGCCGATGTTGCTGGTCATGATCAGGATGGCGTTCTTGAAGTCGACCGTGCGTCCCTGGCCGTCGGTCAGGCGCCCGTCGTCGAGCACCTGCAGCAGGACGTTGAACACCTCGGGGTGCGCCTTCTCGACCTCGTCGAGGAGGACGACGCTGTAGGGCTTGCGCCGCACCGACTCGGTCAGGTAACCGCCCTCCTCGTAGCCGACGTAGCCCGGAGGGGCCCCGATCATGCGGGCGACGGAGTGCTTCTCCTGGAACTCGCTCATGTCGATGCGGACCATCGCCCGCTCGTCGTCGAAGAGCGTCCGGGCCAGGGCCTTGGCCAGCTCGGTCTTGCCGACGCCGGTCGGGCCGAGGAACAGGAACGAGCCGACCGGCCGGTCAGGGTCCTGGAGCCCGGCGCGGGCGCGGCGGACGGCGTCGGACACGGCCTTGACGGCCTCGCCCTGGCCGATGACGCGCTCGCCCAGCCGGGCCTCGAGGGCGACGAGCTTCTGCTTCTCGCTCTCGACGAGCCGCGAGACCGGGATGCCGGTCCACTTGGACACGACGCGGGCGACGTCCTCGTCCTCGACCTCCTCCTTGAGCAGGCAGCGCTCGGCCTGGAGCTCCTTGAGCTTCGCGGCCTGGGCCGCGGTCGCCTTCTCGAGGGCGGGGATCTCGCCGTAGCGGAGCTCGGCGACCCGCTCGAGGCGGCCCTGGCGCTCCTCGTTCTGCGCCTCGAGCTTGAGCTCCTCGACGCGCGCCTTGTCGCGCTTGATCTCGTCGATGACCCGCTTCTCGGCCTGCCACTGGGCGTGGAGGGCCGCGCCCTGCTCGCGCTCCTCGGCGATGTCCCGCTCGATGCGCTCGAGGCGCTCGAGGCTCGCGCGGTCCTTCTCCTTCTTGAGCGCCTGCCGCTCGATCTCGAGCTGCCGGATCCTGCGCTCGATCGTGTCGAGCTCGGTCGGCATCGAGTCGATCTCCATGCGCAGCATCGAGGCCGCCTCGTCGACGAGGTCGATGGCCTTGTCCGGCAGGAACCGGTCGGTGATGTAGCGATCGCCCAGGGTGGCGGCGGCGACGATGGCGCCGTCGGTGATGCGCACGCCGTGGTGGACCTCGTAGCGCTCCTTGAGCCCGCGGAGGATGCCGATGGCCTCCTCGACGCTCGGCTCGTCGACGGGCACGGGCTGGAAGCGCCGCTCGAGGGCGGGGTCCTTCTCGATGTGCTTGCGATACTCGTCCAGCGTCGTGGCGCCGATGCAGCGGAGCTCGCCGCGGGCCAGGGCCGGCTTGAGCAGGTTGGCGGCGTCCATCGCGCCCTCGGCCTTGCCGGCGCCGACGAGGGTGTGGATCTCGTCGATGAACAGGACGATGCCGCCGGCCGCGTCGGTGACCTCGCGCAGGACGGCCTTGAGGCGGTCCTCGAACTCGCCGCGGAACTTGGCGCCGGCGATCAGGGCGCCCATGTCGAGGGCCATGATCCGCTTGCCCCGCAGGGACTCGGGCACGTCGCCCTCGACGATGCGCTGGGCCAGGCCCTCGGCGATGGCGGTCTTGCCGACGCCGGGCTCGCCGATCAGGACGGGGTTGTTCTTGGTCCGGCGCGACAGGACCTGCATGCAGCGCCGGATCTCGCCGTCGCGGCCGATGACGGGGTCGAGCTTGCCGGCGCGGGCCAGCTCGCAGAGGTCCTTGGCGTACTTCTCGAGCGCCTGGAACTTGTCCTCGGGGGTCTGGTCGGTGACGCGTTGGCTGCCGCGGAGCTGGCCGAGGGCCTCCTCGAGCCGCTTCCTGTCGAGGCCATGCCGCTCGAACAGGGGCTTCAGCCCCTTGGCCTCGCGCAGCGCCATCCACAGGTGCTCGGTCGAGACGAAGCTGTCCCCGAGCTGCCGGGCGATGTCCTCGGCCTCGACGAGGGCCCGCTGCAGCGAAGGCTCGAGCGTGAGCTGGCCGCCCTCGACGCGGGGGGACCTCTGCAGGAGCGCCTCGATCTCCTGGGCGAAGACGGCGGGGTCGGCGCCGATCCGCTCCAGCAAGGGCCGGATCAGCCCCTCGCGCTGGTCGAGCAGGGCCGCGCAGAGGTGGACCGGCTCGATGGTCGGGTTCTGCCGTCGCTGGGCCAGCGCCTGGGCGTCGCGGACGGCTTCCTGGGCCTTGATCGTGTAGCGCTCGAAGTTCATCGGCTCCTCCTTCCCCTTGGGTGGCCTGGGAGTGGGCAAAGCCGGTGCCAAGATCGGCGCACCGATCCAAGCCGTTTTATTTCAATGGCTTATGGATCCTGGCTGCGTGCCGGCCGGAGTTTGGCTCTGCCGCTTTGGCAGGGCGCTGCCATCCTGGCCGGGCCTCAGCGGTTGGCGGCACCCAGGAACGGGCGCAGCTCCCGGGGCAGGCCCTGCTTGGGCAGGCTCAGGGTCTCGGGCTCGGGCATCTGGAACGCCAGCATCCTGCGGTCGAGGCTCTGGGCCACGAGGTAGCAGAGGGCCATCAGCCCCTCCCGCGACAGGCTCCGGTCCTCGACCTGCGGGCCGAGCTGGCCGAGCTCGCGGCTGTCGGCGTCCGCCCAGGACTCGACGATGACCGCGTCGGGGTCCTCCTCGGTCACGGTCTGGGCCAGGGCCTGCACGGGCGCGCGCAGCGTGCCGGCCCGGTTGCGCTCGCGCGCGCGCGCGACGTTGAGGTTGGCGATGAGCTGCTCGACGTCCTTGCGCTGGGCCTTGAGCGACAGCTCGAGCAGGGACACGAGCAGGTCGCGGTGGTCCTCGAGGGGCAGGCACTGCCCGCCGCCGTCCTTGGCGATGCGCCGGAACGCCTCGATGGTCTCCTTCTCCTGCGTCGTGTAGAGGCAGTGGACCTGGCCCTTGCGCACGCGCCGGAACGCGGAGGCCTGGCGCCGCGCGACCGACAGCGCGTTGCCCGGGTGGGGCGGCGCGTCGCCGATGAGGATCAGGACCTTGGACGTGTTCCGCCCCCACTTCCAGCGGTTGGCCTTGACCAGGGCCGTGTGCACGGCCTCCGGGAAGTCGCCGCCGCCGGCGGCGACGACCGAGCTCAGGAAGGCCATGGCCTCGTAGTGGCCGAGGCCCAGCGGGGCCTCGCGGGTCACGTAGGCGTCGCCCTCGTCGCGGTACGTCAGCAGGCCGAAGCGCGTGTCGGGGACGAGGCTGCCGAACACGAACAGCATGTCCTCGAGCCGCGTCTTGGCCTCGCGCAGGACCCCGCTCATGGACGAGGTCGAGTCGAACAGGAACGCGACCTCGAAGCCGCTGTCGCGCAGCTCGGCGACGGTCCGGCGCAGCGACTCGGAGGTCTTGTCGAGCATGCCCTCCCCGACGCCGCGCAGCGTCCTGCCGTGGTCCTCCTTGCCCTTGCCCATGTTGCCGATCCGGGCGAAGGGGTCCCGCTCGAACGCGTCGTCGAGCGAGGGGCCGCGGATCCCGCTCGTGTCCTGGAGCGGCTCGCCCTCGGACAGGTCCATCTCCTCGCTGTCCAGCTCCGGCGTCGCGAGCATCGGGTCCTCGATCTCGTCCTTCTCCACCTCGGGGGTCGGCTCCGGCTCGTCGGGCTCGAACTGCTCGTGGGTGTCCGTGGGCCCGTCGTCCAGCGAGACGACGGCCGCCGCCGCGCGGTCCCGGCCCGCGTCGGGGTCGCGCATCACCATCAGGAACAGCACGAACATGAGCCCGGTCAGGCAGCAGGCGGCCAGCAGGATGCCGAGCCGATAGCCGATCGAGTGCCGCGCCCGGTGGAGCTCCTCGAGGCTCAGGCGGACCTGGAGGGCCAGCGACGACGGTTGGTGACCGGTGCGGACGATCCCTAGCCCGAGGCCGACGTCCTCGCCGGGACGGACTTCGATCGGCTTCTGCACGCGTCGGCCCCCGATGCGCAGCGTGGCCTGCTCGAGCGGCTTGAACCACAGGTTGCCGTCGGGGTGGAGTGAGACGCGGGCGTGGTGCGGGGCGATGCCGGGCCCCTTGATGCGCAGGCCGCAGGCCGGGGACGAGCCGATCAGCAACCGTCGCCCGGGGCGCAGGAATTGCCGCGTCCCCTCGAACTCCAGGAACGCGAGCCCGCCGTGCGGGACCTCCGGGGCCTGGTGGCGGGGATCCTGTGCGGGTGGCCGGTCGGCGGGCGTCGGGTCCTGGGTCATCCTCTGGCAGCGGCCGGGTGCGCCGGCGGGGCTCCGGCTACTCTACCAGACCCCGTTCGGTCCCGGCCCGGCGCCGGGACCCCGGCGATCTGCCCGATGTGCGGCCGCTTCAGCCTCCACGCCAGCCCGGCCTCGGTCCGGGCCGTGTTCGACCTGGACGAGGTCCCGGTCCTCGAGCCGCGCTTCAACATCGCCCCCTCGGCGCGGGTCGCCTGCGTCGGTCGCCACGAAGACCGCAACCTCTGTCGCTTCGTGACCTGGGGGCTGCTGCCTCCCTGGGCGGGGTCGGACGAGCCGGGCCGGCGCCTAGCGCAGGCGCGCTCCGAGACCGCCGCCGACAAGCCGAGCTTCCGGGAGGCCTGGCGCCGGCGTCGCTGCCTCCTCCCGGCGTCCGGGTTCTACGAGTGGGCGCCGGGCGCGGGGCTCAAGGACCCCTGGTACGTGCGTCCGCGTGACGGCGACCTGCTCGCCCTCGCGGGCCTCTGGGAGCGCTGGACCTCGGCCGAGGACGGGCGGGTCGAGGTCGGCTGCACCGTGCTGACGAAGGACGCCGACGGCGACCTGGCCGCGGTCCACCCGCGGATGCCGGTGCTCCTCCCGCGCGCGGCCGCGGCCGCGTGGCTCGAGCCGGGCCTGACCGACGCCGACGAGGTCGCCGCGCTCGTCCGCGGCGCGGCCCTGGGCGCCGCGGACCTCGAGCTCTGGCGCGTCGGGCGCGACGTCAACGACGCCCGCAACGATGGCCCGGGGCTCTGCGCCCCGCTCGCGCCGCCGCGGACCGCGGACAGCTGAGCCCTACTCCCGCCCCGGCCCGGGGCGTGACGCAACGCGCCGACTCCCCGTACATGGGGGCGGCCCGCACCCCATGGGGGGGCGGGCCGCCTGGGCAGGTCCGGGGGGAGGAGGCAGGCCTCCCGCACCCGGACCGGCGGTCGCTCAGTTGTGGATCGCGGTCTTGTCCACCGTGGACACCGTGATCGGCATCTTGTTGAAGTTGAGCGGGTCGAACATCAGCGTCTGGAAGTAGGCCGTCACCGGCGAGATCGTCGCCGGGATCGGGATGGCCCAGTGGGCGGTCCGCTTCGTCGGGTCGTGCGGCACCGCGATCGTGATGATCGTGAAGCTCGGGTCGATGAAGGTCACCGCGTTGCCGCCGTGGTTGAGGCTGATCAGCCCCGGGATCACGAGCGAGGAGCCCGAGACCGAGAAGGTCAGCAGGTCGAAGGTCGCGGCCGGCATCCCGTCGCGGTGGACGAGGATGTCGAGGACCTTGCCCTTCTGCAGCTGGGGCGGCGTGCCGCACTGGCGCGTCGTGTTGTGCGACACGGTGACGTTGACGGTGTTGCTGGTGTAGTAGCCGTTGCGGACCCTCAGGCCGTAGGCGGCCGGGGCCTGGTCCTGCGGCGGGTGGACGACGACCTGGGTCGCGCTGACCTTCTGGAACCAGCCCTTGAACCAGTCGTCGGCGTCCTGGCTCGTGATCAGCGCGCTGCCCCAGTAGAAGCCGGTCGCGCTGCCGAGCCCGGTGCCCGTGACCGTGATCGCCGCGTCGTGGACGACCGTGATCGAGGACGTGGACAGGCCGGTGATGGCCGGGGTCAGGTAGTAGAGGATCGTGTCCGAGGCCGTCGAGCTGACGTTGCCGGCGGCGTCGCGGCACTGGACGTAGACGGCCTTGGTGCCCTCGTTGGTGTTGCCGCCGTAGGCCGAGAGGCTCACGGACAGCGACGAGGTGTAGGCCACCCAGGCGGACCAGGTCGAGTTGTTGTTGCTGTAGCGCATCTCGGTCGGGGAGCCCGAGACCGAGGTCGCCAGCGTGGCGCTGAGCGAGTTGGTGACCGTCGCGCCGCCGTCCAGGGTCGCGCTCGAGATGACCGGGGCGATCGTGTCGAGGACGATCGTGTCGGCGACCGTCGGGCTGACGTTGAGCGCCTGGTCGCGGACCTGGACGTAGACGGCCTTGGTGCCGTTGCTCGTCGTCCAGCCCAGCGAGGCCATGTTGAGGCTGCGGTCGGTGGTCTGGTAGGCGTACCAGCCGGACCACGTCGCGTTGTCCCCCGAGTAGCGCATCTGGTAGGCGCCCGAGTAGGTGTCGCTGGCCGAGGCCTTGACGTTGACGGTCAGGCTGTTGGTGTAGGTCGCGTTGCTGTTGACCTGGACCGAGGTGATGCTCGGGTTGGACGTGTCGATGTAGAACGGACCGACGCGGCTCGTGGAGCCCGAGAAGTTGTTGGCGTTGTCGACCGAGCGGATGTGGAAGTACCACCCCGAGGTCGAGGGGCTCAGCGTCACGCCCTGGGTCACGGTGGCCTTGCCGTTGATGTTCTTGGCGGCCGGGACCGTGCCCGAGCTCGTCGTCATCGAGTAGGCGTAGCCGCCGACGTCGGCGCACCCGACGTCCGTGCCCTGGGTCCACTTGGCCGAGAAGGCCGTGTTGCTCGACCAGGCGCTGACCGTGTGGGTCGTGCTCGCCAGGCCGGCGACCGTGTTGGGGGCTTGCCCGTCGACGCAGATGTTCGCCGTGTAGGTCGCCGAGCTCGGGAGCGGGTCGGCCGAACCGGCGCAGGGCAGGTTGTAGCTGTTGCTCGTCGTCGGGGCCTTGAGGTTCCAGCGCAGGAACCGGTAGTACCCCTGGCCGACGGTCATGCCGCCCGACGTCGACGTCGAGGTCGACGGGTACGGGCTCGACGGGAAGGACGTCCCGACGAAGGTCTGCGCCGTGTTGTCGTACGGGTCGCGGTAGAGGTCGGTGACCGTGAAGCCGCTCGGCCAGCCGTTGGGCCAGATCCGGGCGCTGTCGAACTCCGGCACGTTGCTCGCCGAGTTGAAGTACGAGTAGAGGTAGAAGTTGGCGCCGGGCTGCACGATCGCCGGCGACGTGTACGCGTAGAACGTCGGCGTGCCGCTGTACGGCTGCCGGTAGAAGATCACCGAGACGGCCGGCTTGGCCCCCGAGCCCGAGGCGATGCTCTGGGCGTAGGCCTTGATCCGCAGGATCTGGTTCTTGTAGCTCGCGGCGATCGACGTGATGTTGATCGTGAAGGTGTTCAGCGCCGAGCTGGAGGCGCTGTACTCACCCGTGTTGCCGCCGGTCGCCTGCGGGTAGAAGTCGAGGTAGAGGCGCAGGTCGTTGACGCGGGCCTTGGTGGCCGACGACGAGGCCGCGGGCTCCGTCCAGCTCAGGACGACCTTCATCGAGATCGCGTCGCTGGGCACGGTCACGTCCCAGGACGAGTACTGCCCGCTCGCGGTCAGGGTGCCGCTCCAGCCGGTGTACCAGCTCCAGCGGGTCGACCCGTAGTGCATCTTGTAGGCGTTGACCAGGCCCCAGCCGTAGCTCGTCGACAGCGAGTGCGGGTTGCCGAGGACGGCCGCGGACATGATCGCGTGCGTCTTCTGGTTCTGCGGCCGGTTGTCGAAGTAGGTCGGGTACTGGTGGGACAGCGCCGTCAGGATGCCGGTCAGGTGCGGCGTCGCCATCGAGGTGCCCGACTTGTTGCTGTAGCCGGTCGCGGTCTTGTTCTGGGTCGAGGTAACGACCTGACCCGGGGCGACGACCTCGGGCTTGATCCGGCCGTCGGCGGTCGCGTACTTCGAGAACGACGACAGCAGGCCAGGCGTCGTGCCGCTCCAGAAGTCGTCGACCGAGCCGACCGTGAGCACGTTCTTGGCCGCGCCGGGCGAGTGGCAGAAGCCGTTGCCCGTGTTGCCGGACGCGAAGACGTGCAGCTGGTCGTAGGTGTAGACGTAGCCGTCGATCGTGCGCGAGCCGGCGTCGGCGCCGTTCCAGCCGCCGGTCGGCGGGGCCGAGCCCCAGGAGTTGTTGACGGCCCGCGGGAGGGTCGTCGTGCCCTGCGTGCTGGCCATCGCCGCGTAGAGGTCGGCGATGTTGCCCTGGGGGTTGCCGGCGTCGTCGAAGTAGCGGCCGATGCGGATGTACGACGTCGAGGTCTCGCCGGCCGTCGGGGCGTTGCCCATGTAGCGCTGGTCGACGTTGCCCTCGCCGAAGACCGTGCCCGCGACGTGGGTGCCGTGGCTGTGGCCGTCGCGGAAGGCGGTGATGGCGCCGCCCGAGACGTTGGACCAGCCGAGGAAGTACTTGCCGCTGAAGTCGTTGTGACGGATGAAGCCGTTCGCCGGGTCCGTGCTGATGCCGGTGTCGATCGTGCCGGCCGAGACGTTGGTCCCGCCGTAGCTGCCGCGGACGCGGTCGGAGCTGACCATGGCCGTGCTCTGGTCGTGGGACAGCTCGGGTCGGGCGTGGGCCTCGATCGCGGCGACGAAGTCGAGGCCGACGAGGTCGACGATCCGGGCCTTGGTCGCCGTGCCGTGGAAGATGTGCACGGTGCCGACGTCGGTGTAGTGCTCGAACGTGAACCCCGCGGCCTCGAGGGCCTTCTGCATCCGGCCGTTCGGGACGACCCGGCTCAGCGGGAGGGCGATGGCCGTCGGGTCGACCTCGGTGCGCTCGCCGATCGTCAGGGTCCGGCTGTCGGGGCCGATGTCGGTCTCGAACACCGAGACGTCGATCGCGAGCTGCTCGCCGTCCTGGGCGGCGGCCATCAGCGTCTTGAGGGTGGGCTCGAGCTTCTGCTCGGGCCGGGCGTGGCCGACCCACCGGACGAAGGGCAGGTTGGCGACCCGGGCCGCGTTGGCCAGGGGCAGCTCGACGACGAAGCACTGCCAGGTGTGGACGCCGAGGATCTGGACGCCGAGGCCCTCGAGGGCGTCGATCTTGTCGGGCCGGTTGAGGCGGCCGGTGATCATGACGTAGGCGTAGGTCTTGCCCTGGGGGTCCTTCGCGGCGAGGTTCCTGACCTCCTCGCCGAGGCCGACGGCCGGCTTGTACTCCCCACCGGTGAAGGCCAGGACGTAGGGGTCGCCGACCTGCTCGACGCGGATGATGTTGCCGTTGGCGTCGGTGACGTCGCGGCCGGGGGCGAAGTCGGGGAGGTCGTCGGTGACGGGCTGGTAGCCCCTCTTGCCGGCACTGATGATGCCGTTGGTCCGGCCGTCGGGGGCGACCAGGACACCGGCACCGGGCTGGAGGTCGGACATCGCGGCGGCGGAGCCGGCCTCGATCGGCAGGCGCTCGGAGCCTGAGCCCTGGGCGCAGGACAGGGACGCGAGCAGGGTGCTCGCGAGCAGGGGCAGGACGAGCCTGGGCTGGCCATGGCTCGGGAGGGGAACTCGGGGCATTGGAACCTCGCGAGAAAGGGGAGGAGAGGGGCCGGCGCCGAGGTGGGGGGACCGTCCTCGGCCGGCGACCACGGACGGAGAGAGCAGCGTGTTGGGGCGAATGACCGAACGACCCCTCAGGTAAAAACTCGACAGATGTCTGTTGCGAGAGGGGCAACTGCACATCTGTATCCAGCAACGCCCCTGTGTCCCGTTACAGCTGTTACATCAGTGCCTGCCAGAACCCTGACCGGTGACCCCGCAGGCAGGCGGCCCGCCTCGGGGAGGCGGGCCGCCGTGGGCCGGGCGCGGGGGCGGCGGCACTCCCCGCGCCGGTCGGGACGCCGGTCAGTTGGTGATCGAGGTCTTGTCGACCGTCGACACCGTGATCGGCATCTTGTTGAAGCTGATATCGAACATCAGCGTCTGGAAGTAGACCGTCACGGGCGAGATCGTCGCCGGGATCGGGATCGCCCAGTGCGCGGTGCCCTTGGGCGATGTCGTGGGGCACGGCGATCGTGATGATCGTGAAGCTCGGGTCGATGAAGGTCACCGCGTTGCCGCCGTGGTTGAGGCTGATCAGCCCCGGGATCACGAGCGAGGAGCCCGAGACCGAGAAGGTCAGCAGGTCGAAGGTCGGCCGGCATCCCGTCGCGGTGGACGAGGATGTCGAGGACCTTGCCCTTCTGCAGCTGGGGCGAAGGTGCCGCACTGGCGCGTCGTTGCCCGACACCGAGACGCTGACGGTGTTGCTGGTGTAGTAGCCGTTGCGGACCCGGAGACCGTAACTCGCCGGGACCTGGTCCTGCGGCGGATGGACGACGACCTGGGTCGCGCTGACCTTCTGGAACCAGCCCTTGAACCAGTCGTCGGCGTCCTGGCTCGTGATCAGCGCGCTGCCCCAGTAGAAGCCGGTCGCGCTGCCGAGCCCGGTGCCCGTGACCGTGATCGCCGCGTCGTGGACGACCGTGATCGAGGACGTGGACAGGCCGGTGATGGCCGGGTCAGGTAGTAGAGGATCGTGTCCGAGGCCGTCGAGCTGACGTCGGCGGCGTCGCGGCACTGGACGTAGACGGCCTTGGTGCCCTCGTTGGTGTTGCCGCCGTAGGCCGAGAGGCTCACGGACAGCGACGAGGTGTAGGCCACCCAGGCGGACCAGGTCGAGTTGTTGCTGTTGTAGCGCGCATCTCTACTCGGGGGTTCGAGACCGAGGTCGCCAGCGTGGCGCTGAGCGAGTTGGTGACCGTCGCGCCGCCGTCCAGGGTCGCGCTCGAGATGACCGTGGCGATCGTGTCGAGGACGATCGTGTCGGCGACCGTCGGGCTGACGCTGAGCCGCCTGGTCGACCTGGACGTAGACGGCCTTGGTGCCGTTGCTCGTCGTCCAGCCCAGCGAGGCCGCTGAGGCTGGTGGTCGGTACTGGTAGGCGTACCAGCCGGACCACGTCGCGTTGTCCCTCGAGTAGCGTATCTGGTAAGTCTGGGAGCAGGTGTCGCTGGCCGAGGCCTTGACGTTGACGGTCAGGCTGTTGGTGTAGGTCGCGTTGCTGTTGACCTGGACCGAGGTGATGCCTCGAAGTTGGACGTGTCGATGAACGGACTGACGCGGCTCGTGGAGCCCGAGAAGTGAGCGAGGTTGCTTGACCGATGTTGATGTGAGCACAACCAGGCTTCAGGGCCTAGCGTCGATGCCCTGGGCCACGGTGGCCTTGCTGTTGATGTTCTCGGCGGCCGGGACAACGCCCGAGCTCGTCGTCATCGAGTAGGCGGGCCGCCACGTCGGCGCACCCGACGTCCGTGCCCTGGGTCCACTTGGCCGAGAAGGGGCCGTGTTGTCGACCAGGCGCTGACCGTGTGGGTCGTGCTCGCCAGGCCGGCGACCGTGCTGGGGGCTTGCCCGTCGACGCAGATCTTGGCCGTGTAGGAGGCCGAGCTCGGCAGCGGGTCGGCCGTGCCGGCGACCGGCAGGTTGTAGCTGTTGCTCGTCGTCGGCGCCTTGAGATACCAGCGCAGGGTCCGGGAGGTGCCCTGGCCGACGGTCATGCCGCCCGCCGTGGACGTCGCGGTCGAGGGGTACGGGCTCGACGGGTAGGACCCGCTGTAGGTCTGCGCGACGGAGTCGGCCGTGGCGCGGTAGAGGTTGGTGACCGTGAAGCCGCTCGGCCAGCCGTTGGGCCAGAGGCGTGCGCTGTCGAACTCGGGCACGTTGCTGGCCGAGGTGAACGAGCCGTAGAGGTAGAAGTTGCCCCCGGGCTGGACGATCGCCGGCGACGTGTAGGCGTTGAGCGTCGGCGTGCCGCTGTACGGCTGGCGGTAGAAGATCACCGAGACGCCGGCCTTGGCCGAGGAACCTGAGGCGATGCTCTGGCCGTAGGCCTTGATCCGGACCGTCTGGTTCTTGTAGCTCGCGGCGATCGACGTGAGGTTCAGGGAGTAGGTGTTGTGGATCGAGCTGTAGGTGCCGTACTCCCCCGTGTTGCCGCCGGCGGTCTGCGGGTAGAAGTCGACGTAGAGCCGGACGTCGTTGACCCGGGCCTTGGTCGCCGATGAGGAGGCGGCGGGCTCGGACCAGCTCAGGATCACCTTCATCGAGATCGCGTCGCTGGGCACGGTGACGTCCCAGTACGAGTACTGCCCACTGGCGGTCAGCGTGCCGCTCCAGCCGGTGAGCCAGCTCCAGCGGCTCGTGACGTAGTGCATCTTGTAGGCGTTGACGAGGCCCCAGCCGTAGCTCGTGGACAGCGAGTGCGGGCTGCCGAGGACGGCCGCCGACATGATCGCGTGCGTCTTGAGGCTCGCCGTGTGGGGCGCGAGGGTCGTGTAGTGCTGGGTCACACCGGTCAGGAGGCCGGTCAGGTGCGGGGTCGCCATCGACGTGCCCGACTTGTTGCTGTAGCCGGTCGCCGACTTGTAGAGGGTCGAGGTGACGATGTTGCCGGGGGCGACGACCTCGGGCTTGTAGCGCCCGTCGGCGGTCCTGGACTTGGAGAACGACGACAGCAGGCCCGGCGTCGTGCCGCTCCAGTAGTCGTCGACCGAGCCGACCGTGAGCACGTTCTTGGCCGAGCCGGGCGAGTGGCAGTAGCCGTTGCCCGTGTTGCCGGCCGCGAAGACCTCCAGCTGGTTGTTGCTGTAGACGTAGCCGTCGACCGTGCGTGACCCGGAGTCGGCGCCGTTCCAGCCCCCGGTCGGCGGGGCCGCACCCCAGGAGTTGTTGACGGCGGGCGGGATCGTGGAGGTCCCGACCGTGCTGGCCATGGCCGCGTACAGGGTCGCGATGTTGCCCTGGGCGGCGCCGGCGGCGTCGAAGTAGCGCCCGATGCGGAGGGCCGAGGTGCTGGTCTCACCGGCGGTCGGGGCGTTGCCGCGGTAGCGGGCGTCGACGTTGCCCTCGCCGAAGACCGTGCCCGAGACGTGCGTGCCGTGGCTGTGCCCGTCCTGGAACGCGCTCGTGTAGCTGCCCGAGGTCACGTTGGACCAGCCGTAGAGGTACTTGCCGCTGAAGTCGTTGTGGCGGGTGAAGCCACCGGTCGACGACGAGCTGATGCCGGTGTCGATGACGCCGGCCGAGACGTTGGTCCCGCCGTAGGTCCCGCGCACGCGGTCGGCGCTGACCATCGCCGTGCTCTGGTCGTGGGCCAGCTCGTGCCGCGGCTTGGCCTCGATCGCCGCGACGAAGTCGAGGCCGATGAGCTTGACGATCTGGGCCTTGGTCGCCGTGCCGTGGAAGATGTGCACGTTGGCCACATCCGTGTAGTGCGCGAACGTGAAGCCGGCGGCCTCGAGGGCCTTCTGCATCCGGCCGTTCGGGACGACCTCGGAGATCGGCAGCTCGATGTCCTTGGGGTCGTCCTCCTTGCGCTCGCCGATCGTCAGGGTGCGGCTGTCGGGGCCGATGTCGGTCTCGAACACCGAGACGTCGATCGCGAGCTGCTCGCCGTCCTGGGCGGCGGCCATCAGCGTCTTGAGGGTGGGCTCGAGCTTCTGCTCGGGCCGGGCGTGGCCGACCCACCGGACGAAGGGCAGGTTGGCGACCCGGGCCGCGTTGGCCAGGGGCAGCTCGACGACGAAGCACTGCCAGGTGTGGACGCCGAGGATCTGGACGCCGAGGCCCTCGAGGGCGTCGATCTTGTCGGGCCGGTTGAGGCGGCCGGTGATCATGACGTAGGCGTAGGTGGTGCCCTGGGGGTCCTTCGCGGCGAGGTTCCGGAGCTCCTCGCCGAGGCCGCCGGCCGGCTTGTACTCACCGCCGGTGAAGGCCAGGACGTACGGGTCGCCGACCTGCTCGGTGCGGACGATGTTGCCGTCGGCGTCGGTGACGTCGCGGCCGGGAGCGAAGTCGGGGAGGTCGTCCGTGACCGGCTGGTAGCCGATCGTGGCCGGACCACCGCTGCCGTTGGTCCTGCCGTCGGGGGCGAGGAGGACCCCGGCACCGGAGGGGGCCCCGGGCTCGAGGGACCGGCGCGTCGAGCCGGATCCCTGGGCGAAGGGCAGGGACGCGAGCAGGCCGCTCGCGATCAGGGTGAGGGCGAGCCGCGGGAGGCCGGGGCTCGGGGGGAGGGCTCGGGACATTGCATCCTCACGAGAGACGAGAAGGGAAGGGGAGGCGACGACCGGGCTCGGCGTCGCTCACGGCCACTGGCCGCGGCCAAGAGAGCGGTGGTCGATGAAGGGACGAACGACCCAGGGCCGTGGACCGAGCGATTGTCCAAGTGCAACGAGGCCGCCGGTGCATCCGAGACGAGTCGATGGCGCATGTCGCCAATGCATCGGGACCGTACGGGAAGATGTAACGACGCCCGGCGCCGTACATGGAGGCGGCCCACTCCCCGGTGGAGGGTGGGCCGCCTCGGCAGGTCCGGGGGAGGAGGCTGGCCTCCAGCACCCGGGACGGCGGTCGCTCAGTTGTGGATCGCGGTCTTGTCCACCGTGGACACCGTGATCGGCATCTTGTTGAAGTTGAGCGGGTCGAACATCAGCGTCTGGAAGTACGCCGTCACGGGCGAGATCGTCGCCGGGATCGGGATGGCCCAGTGGGCCGTCCCCTTCGTCGGGTCGTGGGGCACCGCGATCGTGATGATCGTGAAGCTCGGGTCGATGAAGGTCACCGCGTTGCCACCGTGGTTGAGGCTGATCAGCCCCGGGATCACGAGCGAGCTGCCCGAGACCGAGAACGTCAGCAGGTCGAAGGTCGCGGCCGGCATCCCGTCGCGGTGGACGAGGACGTCGAGGACCTTGCCCTTCTGCAGCTGGGGCGGCGCATCGCACTGCCGCGTCGTGTTGTGCGACACGGTGACGTTGACGGTGTTGCTGGTGTAGTAGCCGTTGCGGACCCTCAGGCCGTAGCGGCCGGGGCCTGGTCCTGCGGCGGTGGACGACGACCTGGGTCGCGCTGACCTTCTGAACCAGCCCTTGAACCAGTCGTCGGCGTCCTGGCTCGTGATCAGCGCGCTGCCCAGTAGAAGCCGGTCGCGCTGCCGAGCCCGGTGCCCGTGACCGTGA
The DNA here is from genome assembly GCA_041398545.1 of Planctomycetota bacterium. Classification (GTDB taxonomy): domain Bacteria; phylum Planctomycetota; class UBA1135; order UBA1135; genus JAWKUM01. The sequence continues at coordinate 71,215 of JAWKUM010000007.1, forward strand.
TCGCCGCGTCGTGGACGACCGTGATCGAGGACGTGGACAGGCCGGTGATGGCCGGGGTCAGGTAGTAGAGGATCGTGTCCGAGGCCGTCGAGCTGACGTTGCCGGCGGCGTCGCGGCATCTGACGTAGACGGCCTTGGTGCCCTCGTTGGTGTTGCTGCCGTAGGCCGAGAGGCTCACGGACAGCGATGAGGTGTAGGTCACCCAGCCCGACCAGGTCGAGTTGTTGTTGCTGTAGCGCATCTCGGTCGGGGAGCCCGAGACCGAGGTCGCCAGCGTCGCGCTGAGCGAGTTGGTGACGGTCGCGCCGCCGTTGATCGACGCGCTCGAGATGACCGGGGCGATCGTGTCGAGGACGATCGTGTCGGCGACCGTCGGGCTGACGTTGAGCGCCTGGTCGCGGACCTGGACGTAGACGGCCTTGGTGCCGTTGCTCGTCGTCCAGCCCAGCGAGGCCATGTTGAGGCTGCGGTCGGTGGTCTGGTAGCTGTACCAGCCGGACCACGTCGCGTTGTCCCCCGAGTAGCGCATCTGGTAGGCGCCCGAGTAGGTGTCGCTGGCCGAGGCCTTGACGTTGACGGTCAGGCTGTTGGTGTAGGTCGCGTTGCTGTTGACCTGGACCGAGGTGATGCTCGGGTTGGACGTGTCGATGTAGAACGGACCGACCCTGCTCGTGGCGCTCGAGAAGTTGTTGGCGTTGTCGACCGAGCGGATGTGGAAGTACCACCCCGAGGTCGAGGGGCTCAGCGTCACGGCCTTGGTCAGCGTCGTCTTGGGCGTGATGTTCTGGGTCGCGGGGACCGAGCCCGAGCTCGTCGTCATCGCATAGGCGTAGCCGCCGACGTCGGCGCAGCCCACGTCGGTCGCCTGGCTCCACTTGGCCGAGAAGGCCGTGTTGCTCGACCAGGCGCTGACCGTGTGGGTCGTGCTCGTCAGGCCGGAGACCGTGTTGGGGGCCAGGCCGTCGACGCAGACCGTCTTGGACGAGGACAGCGCCGTCGAGCCGCCGGGGTCGGCGTAGCCGTACGCCGTCAGGCTGTAGCTGCCGCTCGTCGTCGGCGCCGTGAGCCGGTAGACGAGCGCCCGGCTCGTCCCCTGCCCGACCGTCATGCCGCCCGAGGTACCGAGGCTGACCGAGGGGTACGGGTTGCTCGTGTGCGACGAGTCCGTGTAGCTCTGGGTGACCGCGTCGGCCGTGGTCCGCGTCATGTCGATCAGCGAGAACCCGGACGGGATCGACGGGTAGATGCGGGCGTTCTCGAACACGTCCGAGGTGCTGCCGGCGGTGAAGGACGGCGTGAACGTGACCGTGGCCGAGGGCTTGCAGATCGACGGCGAGACCGTCGTCGCGAACGTCTTGGTCGTGAGGTCGGGGTCCCGCAGGTAGTAGAGGGCGGTCATGCCCACCTTGGCCGCGGACCCCGAGGCGATGCTCTGGCCGTAGGCCTTGATGCGGACGCTCTTGCCCGCCGCCGCCGTGGCGATGTCGGCCCGCGACAGCGAGATGACCGTGTGGTACGAGCTGCTGGTCGAGTACTCGCCCGTGTTGCCCCCGGCCGTGAACGGCGCGACGTCGAGGTAGAGCCGGACGTCGTCGACCCTGGCCTGGGTCGCCGAGGAGGCCGCGGCCGGCTCGATCCAGGTCAGGACGACCTTGATGTGGACGCAGTTGCTCGGGACCGTCACGTCCCAGTAGACGTACTGGCCGCTCGACGTGAGCGTCCCCTTGCCGCCCTTGAACCAGGTCGAGCTCGTCGAGCCGTAGTGCATCTTGTAGGCGTTGATGAGGCCGTGGCCGACGCCGCCGAAGTAGCCGCTCGAGGTGCCCGGGCTGCCCTGCCACTCCGAGGCCGCGATGATGTTGGCCTTGAGGCCCGCGGGGTCGTAGTCGAAGTACGACGGGTAGTGGTCGATAAGGCCCGCCATTGCCGTCGTGGCGTGCGGCGTCGCCATGCTCGTGCCCGACATGTTGCGGTAGCCGGTCGTCGAGGTGTTCGCGGTCGAGGTGCCGATGTTGCCGGGCGCCATGACCTCGGGCTTCATGCGGTTGTCCGAGGTGTTGGCCATCGAGAACGACGACCGGTCACCGGGCACCGTGCCGCTCCAGTGGTCGTCGACCGAGCCGACGGTGAGGACGTTCTTGGCCGTGCCGGGCGACCAGGTGCCGACGCCGCTGTTGCCGGAGCAGAAAACGTGCAGCTGGTCGTACGTGTAGACGTAGGCGTCGATCGTGCGCGCGCCGGACTCGGTGCCGGACCAGAGCGTCGTGCTCGGCGAGGACCCCCACGAGTTGTTGATGACGCGGGGCTTCTTGGACACGTTGTTGGCGCCGTCCGTGTAGTCGGCCGACAGCGCGGCGTAGAGCGTCGAGACGCTGCCGGTGCCGTTGTTGCTGTCGTTGAGGAAGCGGCCGATGAAGTAGCGCGAGGTGGCCAGGCGGCCGAGGCCGGGGGAGCCGCCGCGGTAGCGGGGCTGGGCGACGCCCTCTCCGAGCATCGTGCCCGAGATGTGCGTGCCGTGGCCGTGCCCGTCCTGGTAGGGGTCCCAGGTGGAGTTGGAGGTCCACGCGACCATGTACTTGGAGGCGAAGTCGACGTGGCGGTACGGGGTGGCCCTGATCCCCGAGTCGATCAGGCCGATCGTGATCGGAGACGTGGTCGAGGGGTAGGACGCGCGCACGCGGTCGAGGGAGACCATCCCCATGCTCTGGTCGTGGGCCCCGGCGTAGTCCGGCCAGGTCTCGACGCAGGCCACGAAGTCGAGGTCGCGGATCTTGAGGACCGCCGCGGCCGTGGCCTCGCCCTCGAAGATGTGGACGTTGCCGACGTCGGTGTAGTGGCGGAGCACGAAGCCGAGGGCCTCGAGCTGCTCCTGGAAGCGGCCGTTGGGGATGACGGTGCGGGCCTGGGCGGTCTCGCCCTGGGGCACCGGCTGCCCGCCGGGGATCGGCCGCGTGACCGAGGCCGGCCCGAGGTCGCTCTCGAACACGTCGACGTGGATCCGGAGGGTCTCCCCGGGCCGCGTCGTGGCGAGCAGCCGGGCGAGCTCGGGCGACAGCTTCTGGTCCGGGCGGGCCTGGCCGACCCAGCGCACGAACGGGAGCGCGGCGATGCGGTCGAGGCGGGCCAGGGGGATGGCCGCGACGTGGCACTGCCAGGTCTGGACGCCCAGGAGCTCGACACCGAGGGCGCGGAGGGCGGCGATCTTGTCGGGGTGGTTCAGGCGGCCCTGGACCATGATGTAGCCCCAGGTGCGCCCATCGGGGTCAAGGCGCGCGCGCGGCCAGGGCCGGGTCGACGCCGGGATCGGGCCGGAAGCTGCCGTTGCGGAAGGCGAGCACGTAGGGGTCCACCGCCGGCAGGGGCCTCGCGGCCTCTCCCTCGAGGGCCTCGACCGCCTTCGGTGGCGCGAAGTCGGGCAGGTCGTCGGTGATCGGGCCCTGGAACGGACCCTGGGCCGGGACCTCGACGCAGTGCTGCCGGTCGGGGTCGAGCAGCGGCGGACGGGCCGGGAGGGGGTCCTGGCCGGCGGCCGGGACGGCCGTGCGGGGAGCCTGGGCGAGGGCGCCGAGGCAGAGCACGGACATGGCACAGGCCAGGTGCAGCATCCGCGGGCCGGAGAGAGCGAGTCGGGACATGGGCCACCTTCTGGTCACGAGGAGGGAGTCGAGCGGTCGGCGGAGATTACCGACGCGCGGCAGCCGTGCTCAGCGGAGCCCGGCCCGGGGACGAACGGAGAAATGCCCCCATGCGACCGTTACATGTGCAACAACGACCCTCGTGCTGACCCGAGGGGGTGGAGCTTCCCGCCGGCTCCCGCCCCGTACGTGGACGCGGCCCGCCTCGGGGAGGCGGGCCGCGCCGGCCGGCGCCGGGGGAGGTCCCCGTCGCCGGCTGCCTCATCGCTCAGTTGTGGATGCCGGTCTTGTCCACCGTCGACACGGTGATCGGCATCTTGTTGAAGTTGAGCGGGTCGAACATCAGCGCCTGGAAGTAGACCGTCACGGGCGAGACCGACGCCGGGATCGGGATGGCCCAGTGGGCCGTGCGCTTCGTCGGGTCGTGGGGCACCGCGACCGTGATGATCGTGAAGCTCGGGTCGATGAAGGTCACCGCGTTGCCGCCGTGGTTGAGGCTGATCAGCCCCGGGATCACGAGCGAGCTGCCCGAGACCGAGAACGTCAGCAGGTCGAAGGTCGCGGCCGGCATCCCGTCGCGGTGGACGAGGACGTCGAGGACCGAGCCCTTCTTGAGCTGCGGCGGGGTCCCCAGCTGCCGGGTCGTGTTGTGCGACACGGTGATGTTGGCGGTGTTGCTGATGTAGTAGCCGTTGCGGACGCGGAGGCCGTAGGACCCCGGGGTCTGGTCCTGCGGCGGGTGGACCGTGACCTGGGTCGAGCTGTTGAGCTCGATCCAGCCCTTGTACCAGTCATCCGCGCTCTTGCTCGTGATCAGCGCGCTGCCCCAGTAGAAGCCGGTCGCGCTGCCGAAGCCGGAGCCCGTGACCTTGATCGCCGCGTCGTGGACGACCGTGATCGAGGAGCTCGAGAGGCCGGTGATCTTGGGGGTCAGGTAGTAGAGGATCGTGTCGGCCTTGGTCGCGCTGACGTTGCCGGCGGCGTCGCGGCACTGGACGTAGACGGCCTTGTTGCCCTCGTTGGTGTTGCCGCCGTAGGCCGAGAGGCTCACGGACAGCGAGGCGTTGTAGGCCACCCAGCCGGACCAGGTCGAGTTGTTGTTGCTGTAGCGCATCTGGGTCGGGGAGCCCGAGACCGAGGTCGCCAGCGTCGCGCTGAGCGAGCTCGTGACCGTCGCGCCGCCGTTGAGGGACGCGCTCGAGATGACCGGCGCGATCGTGTCGAGGTAGATCGTGTCGGCCTTGGTCCCGCTGACGTTGAGCGCCTTGTCGCGGACCTGGACGTAGACGGCCTTGTTGCCGTTGGTCGTCGTCCAGCCGATCGAGGCCATGTTGAGGCTCCGGTCAGCGGTCGTATAGGTGTACCAGCCGGTCCACGTCGAGTTGTTGCCCGAGTAGCGCATCTGGTACGCCCCCGAGTAGCTGTCGGTGGCCGAGGCCTTGACCTTGACCGTCAGGCTGTTGGTGTAGGTCGCGTTGCTGTTGACCTGCACCGTGCTGATGACCGGCAGCGAGGTGTCGATGTAGAACGGGCCGATCCGGCTCGTGGAGCCCGAGAAGTTGTTGGCGTTGTCGACCGAGCGGATGTGGAAGTACCACCCCGAGGTCGAGGGGCTCAGTGTCACGCCCTTGGTCAGCGTCGTCTTGGGCGTGATGTTCTTGGTCGCGGGGACCGAGCCCGAGCTCGTCGTCATCGCGTAGGCGTAGCCGCTGACGTCGGCGCAGCCGTTGTCGGTCGCCTGGTTCCACTTGGCCGTGAAGGCCGTGCTCTTGGACCAGGAGCTCGCCGAGTGGGTCGTGCTCGTGAGGCCCGAGACCGTGTTGGGGGCGAGGCCGTCGACGCAGATGTTCGCCGAGTAGGTGGCCGAGCTCGGCAGCGGGTCGGCCGTGCCTGCACAGGGCAGGTTGTAGCTGTTGCTGCTCGAGGGCGCCTTGACCTGCCAGCGCAGGTAGCGGTAGTAGCCCTGGCCGACGGTCATGCCGCCCGTGGTCGTCCGGGACAGCGACGGGTACGGGCTCGACGGGTAGGACCCGCTGTAGTTCTGCGAGACGCTGTCGTAGGTGCCGCGGTAGAGGTTGAGGATCGAGAACAGGCTCGACCAGTTGTTGGGCCAGATCCGCGCGCTGTCGAACTCGGGGTCGTTGCTGGCCGCCGAGAAGTACGAGTAGACGTAGAAGTTGGCGCCGGGCTTGACGATCGACGGCGACGAGTAGGCGTAGAACGTCGGCGTCCCGCTGTACGGCTGGCGGTAGAAGATGACCGACATGGCCGGCCTGGCCGAGGTCGGCAGGCTGGCGCCGTAGGCCTTGATCCGGACCTTCTTGCCCCGCCACGCCGACTGGACCGTCAGGTTGTAGGTCATCGTGTTCTGGATCGAGCTGTAGGTGCGGTAGTCATAGGTCGACCCGCCGCTCTGGAACGGCTCGAAGTCGATGTGCATGCGGACGTCGTTGACGCGGCCCTTCGTGGCCGAGGACGAGGCCGCGGGCTCGATCCAGCTCATGACGACCTTCATCGTCAGGGCGTCGCTCGGGACGGTGATCTCCCAATTGGCGTACTGGCCCGTGGTCGACATCGTCGAGCTCCAGCCGGTGTACCAGCTCCAGCGGCTCGTGACGTAGTGCATCTTGTAGGCGTTGACCAGCCCCCAGCCGTAGCTCGTGGAGAGCGAGTGCGGCTGGCCGAGGACGGCCGCCGACATGATGGCCTGGGTCTTCTGGTTCTGCGGCCGGTTGTCGAAGTAGGTCGGGAAGTGCTGCGACAGGCCGGTCAGCAGGCCGGTCAGGTGCGGCGTCGCCATCGACGTGCCCGACTTGTTGCTGTAGGCCGTGGCCGACTTGTTCCTGGTCGAGGTCACGATGTTGCCGGGGGCGACGACCTCGGGCTTGTAGCGGCCGTCGGCGGTGCGGGACTTGGAGAACGACGACAGGTTGCCCGGCGTCGTGCCGCTCCAGAAGTCGTCGACCGAGCCGACCGTCAGGACGTTCTTGGCCGCGCCGGGGGCGTGGCAGTACCCGTTGCCGGTGTTGCCGGCCGCGAACACGTGCAGCTGGTTGTAGGTGTAGACGTAGCTGTCGATGGTCCGGCAGCGCGAGTCGGCGCCGTTCCAGCCGCCGGTCGGTGGGGCCGCGCCCCAGGAGTTGTTGACGGCCCGGGGCAGGGTCGTGGAGCCCTGGGTCGAGGCCATCGCGGCGTAGAGCGTCGAGACGCTGCCCTGGGAGGTGCCGGCGCTGTCGAACAGGCGGCCGATGCGGATCGCGGACGTGCTGGTCTCGCCGGCCGTCGGGGCGTTGCCGCGGTAGCGGGCGTCGACGTTGCCCTCGCCGAAGATCGTGCCCGAGACGTGGGTGCCGTGGCTGTTGCCGTCCTCGTAGGCGGTGATGTTGCCGCCCGTGACGTTGGACCAGCCGAGGAAGTACTTGCCGCTGAAGTCGTTGTGCCGGGTGTAGCCCGTGCTCGGTCGCGAGCTGATGCCGGTGTCGATGACGCCGGCCGAGACGTTGGTCCCGCCGTAGCTGCCGCGGACGCGGTCGGCGCTGACCATCGCGGTGCTCTGGTCGTGGGCCAGCTCGAGCTTGGAGCGGGCCTCGATGGACGCGACGAAGTCGAGGCCGACCATCTTGGCGAGCTGGGCCTTGGTGGCCGTGCCGTGGAAGATGAACACGTTGCCGACGTCGGTGTAGTGCTCGAACGTGAAGCCGGCCTCCTCGAGGGCCTTCTGCATCCGGCCGTGGGGGACGACCTCGGTCAGCGGCAGGGCGATCGTCTTGGGGTCGACCTCCTGGCGCTCACCGAGCGTCAGGGTCCGGCTGTCGGGACCGATGTCGCTCTCGAAGACCGAGACGTCGACCTCGAGCTGCTCGCCGGCGCGGGCGGCGGCCATCAGCGTCTTGAGCGTCGGCTCGAGCTTCTGCTCGGGGCGGGCATGGCCGACCCAGCGCACGAACGGGAGGTTGGCGACCTGGGCGGCTTGGCCAGCGGCAGCGCGGTGACGTAGCTCTGCCAGGTGTGGACGCCGAGGATGCGGACGCCGAGGCGCTCGAGGGCCGCGACCTTCTCGGGCCGGGTCATGCGGCCCTGGATCATGACGTAGGCGTAGGTCATGCCCTGGGGGTCCTTGGCCGCGAGGGCGCGGAGCTCCTCGGCCAGCCCGGTGCCGGGCTTGTAGTCGCCGCCGGTGAAGGACAGGACGTACGGATCGCCGGCCGGCTCGACCTTGACGATGTTGCCCTGCTCGTCGGTCACGTCGCGGCCGGGCGCGAAGTCCGGCAGGTCGTCATCGACCTCGTCGAAGCCCATCGTCGCGGAGACTCCCACCCCGTTGGTGGCGCCGTCCTGGTTGAGGAGGACCCCGGCTCCGGGCTCGAGCTGGGGGCTTGGACCCTTGGCATCGGGCTCGAGCGGGACGCGCTGCGAACCCTCGCCCTGGGCGGGGAGCCAGGCTGCGAGGAGGAGCCCGGCGGCGAGGGGCAAGGAGGACCGGGTGGAACCTGAGCCTCGGAGAGGACTTAAGGAGCATGACTACCTCATCTTGGGGAAGACGACGAAAGAGCGGGCTGGCGCTTGGGGCGCACCTCCTCTCGGAGGCCCGCACCCCAGGAGAGCGACAACCGGGGGGAGAGCGAACGGAAGATGCGAAGAAGATTCGGGTAGCTCCCCCAGGGTCCCCGGTGGACGAGGGGTTACGACCGAATCAGATGCGCCCGGTCACCCTAGGGCCTTCGCCCGGGGCCGCCACTGGACAGAGCCCGAACGAAGCCGGGTTCGGGGGCTCAGAGGGCCTCGACCAGGGCCCGGAGCTCTTCCCTCGGCCCCTCGGCCATCGGGCATAGGGGGAGGCGGAACACCTCCGCCACCTTGCCGCGGAGGGCCAGGCCGGTCTTGACCGGCAGGGGGTTGGTCGCGAGCGAGAGCAGCCCCTTCATCAGCGGGAACAGCTCGTCGTGGACGGCCCGTGCGCCCTCGAGGTCCCCGGCCAGCGCGGCGGCCACGAGCCTGCTCATGCGCGCCGGCTCGAGGTTGGACGCCACCGACACGACCCCGCAGCCGCCGAGGGCGAGCGCAGGCAGGGTCAGGGCGTCGTCGCCGGCGAGCACCTGCAGCCCGGTGTCGCGGCGCAGCTCGCTGACGTGCAGCAGGTTCCCGGTGGCCTCCTTGACGGCCACGATCCGTGGGTGGGCAGCCAGCCGCACCAGGGTCTCGTGGGCGATCTCGACCGAGCAGCGCCCCGGGATGTTGTAGACGACGATCGGCAGCCCGCAGGCCTCGGCGATCGCGTGGTAGTGGCGGTAGAGCCCTTCCTGGCTCGGCTTGTTGTAGTACGGCGCGACGAGCAGCAGCGCGGCGGCCCCGCTCTCCTCGGCGTGGCGGGACGAGCGGATCGCCTCCGCGGTCGAGTTGCTGCCGGTGCCGGCCACGACCGGCACGCGGCCGGCGGCGAAGCCGACCACGCGGGCGATGACCTCGTCGTGCTCCTCGTGGCTCAGCGTCGGGGACTCCCCGGTCGTGCCGCAGGGCACGAGGCCCGAGACCCTGCCCGCGATCTGGTCCTCGACCAGGCGCTCTAGGGCGTCCCAGTCGATCGAGCCGTCCTGCCGGAACGGGGTCACGAGGGCGACGAAGTTGCCGCGGAAGTCCATCGGAGCGGGTCTCGGCGGGGCCAGGGTCGGGGAACGCGGACGCGACTCTGGAGCCTCCCCTTTCGGCTGTCAATACTGGCCGCCGATCGACACCCCGGGACGACTCGATGAGCCTCAAGGTCCTCGGCGGCCGCCTCCGCGGCCGCAAGCTCGCGAGCCTGGCGGGCCAGGCCACGCGGCCCCTGCTCGGCCAGGTCAAGCAGGCCCTGTGCAACATCCTCGGCGAGCGCGTGCACGACGCCGTCGTCTGGGACCTGTTCGCCGGCACCGGGGCCACGGGCATCGAGCTGCTGAGTCGCGGGGCCGCGCGCGTGTGCTTCGTCGAGCGCGCGCCCGAGGCCCTGCGCTGCCTCCAGGCCAACCTGGACGCGCTCGGCCTCGCCGCGCAGGCCACCGTGCTGCGGGCCGACGCCTGGGACCCGCCCCGCCTGCCTCACGACTGGTCGCCGGCCTCGCTGGTCTTCGTCGACCCGCCGTACGCGATCGTCCAGGCCGACCCCAGGGGCTGCCTCGAGCGCCTCGCGGCCCTGCTCGACGCGATGGACCCGCTCGGGCGCCTGCTGTTCCACTTCGCCCGCGGGGCCGTGCCCGAGGCCGGGCTCGAGGGGCTCGGCGCCCTCGACCTCCGGCACTGGGGCGGGGCGTCGGTCGCGATCCTCGCGCCGCCGCGCAGCGCGGCCTGAGCCGCGCCGCGCGGGCGGGGCGCTACTGGCCGAACTGGAACTCGAGCCCGTTGCTGAACGACAGGCCCGTGCCCGAGGCGACGAGGCCCTGGTTGACCAGCTTGACGCCGATCAGGACGTTGGTCGGGACCGCGTCGAAGCGGACCTCGGCGGCCCCGGTCGTCGGGATCATCGGGTAGATCTGCAGCCCGAGGAGCGGGTCGACGTACAGCGTGCACTGGAAGATCGGCAGCGAGGTCCGGCCGGCGGAGAACATCCACAGGCCGACCTGGCCGCTGTCGATCGGCGACAGGGTCATGACGAACTTCTCGAACGCGGTGCCGCCACCGACGCCGCGCTTGGGGACGCCGTTCGTGCTCAGGACCGGCGCCGAGGCGTGCGGGCCCTTGCAGGAGGTCCCGAACGAGATCACGTAGGCGCCGCCGCCGGTGTTCTCGTTGCAGGGGGTCGGCTGGCTGTCGAGGTACCAGTGCTCGAAGCCGCTCGACGGCTTGCCGACGCCCTGGTAGTTGTTGGCCAGGCTCGGCGGCGAGGACAGCGCGGTGTTGACGACCGGGCCGAAGGTCCCGGAGACCCAGCGGTTGGCGGCGATCGCCAGGCCCTCGCGGACCCAGCCGGTGCTGCCCCACTGGACCCAGTCGACGACCGACTCCTTCTTGGCCAGGTTGGCGCTGATCTGGGAGTTGAACAGCCCGATCGCGCCGACGGCGGCCGGCAGCGGCTCGGCGCCGAGGCCGAACAGGAAGTGGTAGATCGTGTCCCCGGTGAACACCTCGAGGCCCCCGTTGGGGCCCGGGCAGACCTGGTTGTCCTTGACCGGGGCCAGCCAGTGGAGCCGCAGGACCTTGCCGGCCCCCAGGACGGTCTTGTCCGGGAAGCCGAAGAAGTACTGCTTGGGCTTCTCGGGGGTCCGGGTCTCGAGGCCGACGCAGTAGCCGGAGAGGTCAACGCTCTGCTGGGAGAGGTTGATCAGCTCGATCCACTGGGCCTCGTTGCTGCGCTGGACGAAGTCGACCTCGCTGATCAGGACCTGGGCCTTGAGGGCCGGGGTCGCGAGGCAGAGTCCCAGGGCCGCGATGGCAAGGGGGATTCTCATCTTTGCTGGTCCGTCGGTCGGGGAGCGGCGGTGTGGGGGGCGGTCCGGACCCCCCCAAGCCAAGGGGGGATCGGGCTGGAGGCCGCTGGTGATGCGGCCCCTGGAGCGTCGAAGGATACCACGCAGTAGTCCGCACCTGGGGTCAAGTCATCGGACCCGGATGCCGAATTCTCCGACGGTGCCGCCCGGCACCGATGGGGGGAGCCATGAGCCGTCCGCAAGACGTCGAGGCGGGCCGGAAGCAGGTCGACGAGCTCGTCGACCGGCTGATCGACACCAGCCAGCCGAAGGCCGAGAGGATCCGCCTGCTGAAGGAGCTGATCGCCCGCGGGGAGGACCTGCCCGAGGAGATCCTCGAGGAGGGCCTCAAGCGCCTCATGGAGCGCCTGCTCGACTGAGGCCCCATGGGTGTCCTGCCCGAGCTCCAGGAGGTTTGGCTCAACCCCGGCGGCACGCGGGGTCGATGGGAGGGCGGACGCCTCGGCCCCTCGACCCCCCGGTGGGGCCCGGTCCGAGGGCCGATGTCGCCGAGACGCCCTGATCCGATCACGAGGACCTGAGAACCATGATCCGACGCTTCCATCCGCACGTGTTGGCCCTGGCCCTCTTCGCGACGGCCGGGCTTCGCGCCCAGATCCAGGACGACGACCTGTACGAGCCCAAGGACGTCACCATGGAGCAGGTCCGCGGCAACGCGACCGCCTTCAAGAACGTCCACATCCGCTTCACGTGCCAGTTCCACGGCATCGGGGCGGTCCACAACCCGTTCTTCACGCGGTTCACGCGCGCGGACTTCGCGAACTTCGCGGTCTGGGGCGACAACCAGAAGATCTGGAACGAGGGCGAGTACCAGAACCCGCTGCCGGGCCTCTTCGTCGCCAAGATCGGCCGCGACGAGACCCTGAAGACGATCTACCAGCTCCAGCGCTACCAGCGGATCGAGGTCACGGGCATCGTCCGCAACGTCTTCCTCGACGAGCCCTGGATCGAGGTCTTCTCGGTCACGCCGGTCGCCAACAAGGTCTCGATCCCGACCCTGACCCACATGCACAAGGCCGTCGACTACATGGCCCAGCGCAAGTGGGCCCTGGCCGGCTCGGAGCTCAACCAGGCCATGACCAGCGAGCTGCCGACCTTCTACCAGGGCTGGATCCACGCCTACATGGGCGAGTGCTTCATGCGGCTCGGCAAGGCGGACAACGCCCGCACCCAGCTGAGCTACGCCATGGACTTCCTGCCCAACGAGCTGAGCGTGGCCCAGAACCTGCAGACCGTGACCCACAACCCCAAGGCCGGCATCGACACGATGGAGGACGCGGGGAAGGGCATCCCGAAGAACCTCGAGCCCGTCTGGGTCGCCGTCGAGGAGCCGCGCAGCGCTCCCCGCGGGTCCAGCTCGGCCGGCCCCGGCCGTTAGGCATCGGGCAGGCACCGGGGTCCCGGTCCGCCGGGACCCCGCCGTAGCCGCCCCGAGCCGCCTCCCTCCGCGCCCGTGCGACAGATTGTCGCACGCCCCATGAGCGCGGATCCGTCCTGGCCCCGGTCCGGACCCCCGCCGACACTCTCGCGGGTCCGGCCGTGGCGACCCCGCTGCCCCGGCCGAGGCGCCTCTCCGGCTGTCGTCGGCGCGGTTCGATGCGACACAAAGACGCATTGATCGCACTGCCGGGCACAGCTATCCCTCTCCGACCGAAGTCCCGCCCAGACACGACCTTGGGCCCGGGTGGGGACCGGCTCGGCAGCAGTCCAGGACGGCAGGTTCGATGGAACAGTTCGAGTTCCCGAGGTGGACGAACAAGCTCCGGCACGTCCTCGGGGCGACGTTGACCTTCGCCCCGGTCTACCTCGTGGCGTTGTTCTGGATGGGGCCTCACCCAAGACCCGCAGCCCCGTCGGCTACGCCCCGAGCAGCCGGTCCGTACGCCACAAGCTGCACGTCGGCGAAATCGGCATGGACTACCGCTACTGCCACCACGGTCTTCGAGGCCGCCCACGCCGCGATCCCGTCGACCGAGGTCTGCATGAACTGCACAAGCAGATTACTGCCCGAAATCGCCAGGCTCCAGCCGGTGCGGGACAGCGCGGCTTCCGGCAGGCCCCGATTCGGTAGGTCCGCGTCCACGATTTGCCGGACTACGTCTACTTCGACCACAGCGCACGTCCCAGCCGCGGCGTCAGCTGCACGTCTCCTGCCACAGGCGCATCGACAACATGGAGACCGTGAGCCAGCAGGAGATGCTCAGCATGGGCTACGCTGGTGCCTCGACTGCCACCGCAACCCCATACACCTGCGCCCGCGGTCACATCACCGACCTGGCCTGGCAGCCCCGCCGACCCCGCGGCCGGCGCCGCGATCCAGAAGCCGCAACATCCGGCCCGCGGAGAGCTGCTCATGCAGGTGACCCGGGAACGACCGAGCCGCGGTATTGGCGCAGCCTGCCCAGGCTCGACGGGCAGCAAGTTCCCGCGCGCCTTCCTCGAGCGCAGATTCACGACGAGGACCCGACCTCGATCGAGGTCGGTGACTTCACGCGCCGGCGCTGGCCCTCATGGGGGCCTCGGTCGCCCCTGGCCGGGCGACCTCCTGCCGCTGGGAGAAGAGGAGGGGAGATCCTCCCTTCGCAAGCGGCCCGGGGTCGCGTGCCGAGCGTACGCCGAGCAACCGCTACGCGACGGCCTTCGGCTCTGCGGCGTGGCCTGCCGCTGCTCGTGACCAACTACGACGGAAAATCCGGTCAAGGTAGAGGCAACGACCAGCACCCCAGCGGCGGCGCCGACGAGCGCGGTGCCAGGCCTGCCGATCCTCTCGGGATGTGGCCGACCCCGACCGGTCGTGGGCGCCGGCCTCGCGCAGCGAGGCGGCCTCGTCGGCCGCAGCTCGCGCCGAGCTCGACGCCGAGCTCGCGACGCGAGCCGCGGCCTGGAAGGCCGCCGGCGTCCAGGCCTGTGCATCCTGTCGGAGCGCAGCGCGTCGCCGACGCTCGCGATGCTGCGCCAGCGGCTCTGCCGACCTACCGCAGGCGCGCTGGGTCGAGTACGGGCCGTCGCCGCGACGCCGCGGCTCGAGGCGCGCATCGCCTTCGGCGCCGCTGCGCACGCCCTCGAGGCGGACGTCGTGCTGTCCCTCGACGAGGACCTCCTCATCCGCACCCCGACGCCGTCCTACGCCCGCGCCTGGTCGCGGCGGCGCAACCGAGGGCACCGACGGTCGGAGGACACCAGGCCGGCTCTACGTCGCCGAGAGCTGCTTCAGCGCGACGGGCGCGAGCGCCGACAACCGCCTGCCCCTGCGCAGCGACAACGGCCGGCTTCCTGCTGGCCGTCAGAGGCCACCGTCGGCGGCGGCGAGGTCGAGCACGAGGGCAGCGCACTCGCGGACGCCAAGGTCCACGCCTTCGTCGCGACCGTCCGCAGGCCCGCGCTCCGCGAAGCCCGCGCGGCGCCTCGGTCGTCGCCGTCGGCCCGCGCCAGGCGCCGGGTCCACGCCAAACCCACCGGCTCAACGCCGCGCTGGGCAACGTCGTCAGACGGTCCGCTACGTCGAGGAGCCGTTCGCCGGCCATGCCGGCGCTGACCGGCCTCGTCGAGGCGAGATGCGGGCCGGCCAGGTCGAACTCGTGATCCTCGGCGGCAACCCGGTCGCGATGCGCCCGGCGACCTCGGCCGCGGCGCCCTGGCCAAGGTCGCCTGGAAGGCCGCACCTCGCGGTCAGCCAGGACGAGGCCTCCCGGGCCTGCGACTGGCACGTCAGCCGCGCCCACTTCCCTCGAGGCCTGGGGCGACGCCCGCGCCTGGGACGGCACGATCAGCCGCAGATCGCGCCTTCGGCGGCCTGACCCCCGTGAGCTCGTAGCAGGTCTCGGCGCGCGCCGAGGCGACGGGCCTCGACCTCGTGGCGAGGCAGCCCGGACCTACGTCGCCGGCGACTTCAGGCGCAGCTGGCGCCGGACCTGCTGCGACAGCTTCGTCGCCGGCCGGCGAGGCCCGGCCGGTCGACGCGCCGGTGCGCGGCTTCGAGGTCGGCGCGCCCGAGGACGCCGCCCCCGCCGAGGTCGTCAACGGCCGACTCGAGCTGTGCTTCATCCCCGACTCGCGGGTCTGGGACGGGCGCTTCGCCAACAACGCCTGGCTGCAGGAGACCCCGGACTTCATGACCAAGCTGGTCTGGGACAACGCCGCGCTGGTGTCCCCGGCCACGGCCGAGGCCCTCGGCCTGCGGAACGGCCAGGTGGTCACCCTCGAGCAGGGCGGCCGCTCCCTGACCTGCGCCGCCTACGTCATGCCCGGCCAGGCGCGCGGCTCGATCGGGATCGCCCTCGGCTACGGCCGCGGCGCGGCCGGCAGGGTCGGCGGCGACGCCTCGGCCGAGGTCGCGCCGGTCGGCTTCGACGCCAACCGGCTGCGCAACAGCGCGGCGCCCGACGCGGC
This sequence comes from Planctomycetota bacterium, assembly GCA_041398545.1. GTDB lineage: Bacteria > Planctomycetota > UBA1135 > UBA1135 > JAWKUM01. The sequence goes on from JAWKUM010000007.1 coordinate 86,696, forward strand.
CGGCGGCCTCAAGGTCGTGGCCACGCGCGACCGCTACAAGTTCGCCACGACGCAGGACATGTTCGCGATCGACGCCGTCGGCATGGCCGAGCGCGAGAAGCGCGTCACCGGCCAGCACGACCTCGTCCGCGAGGCCAGCCTCGAGGAGTACCGGGCCGACCCCGCCTTCGCCAAGTACGTGTCGGTGCCCCTCCTCGACCTCTGGGAGCGGCCGGACGTCGCCGTCCGCCACGCCTGGGGCATGACGATCGACCTCGGCAAGTGCACCGGCTGCAACGCCTGCGTCGTCGGCTGCCAGGCCGAGAACAACATCCCCGTCGTCGGCAAGGAGCAGGTCTCCCGCGGCCGGATCATGCACTGGATCCGGATCGACCGGTACTTCGCCGGCGACCGCGACGACCCGCGCGTCGTCAACCAGCCGCTGGCCTGCCAGCAGTGCGAGAACGCCCCCTGCGAGCAGGTCTGCCCGGTCGCGGCGACGACGCACAACCAGGACGGGCTCAACGACATGGTCTACAACCGCTGTGTCGGGACCCGCTACTGCGCCAACAACTGCCCGTACAAGGTCAGGCGGTTCAACTACCTGGACTTCCACGACGACCTCGACAAGCACGAGCCCGACCTCGACCTCAAGAAGATGGCCTACAACCCGGAGGTCACGGTCCGGTGGCGCGGCGTCATGGAGAAGTGCACCTACTGCGTGCAGCGCATCCAGGCCGGCCGGATCAAGGCCAAGCGCGAGGGCAACCGCGAGGTGAAGGACGGCGAGGTCGTCACGGCCTGCCAGCAGGCCTGCCCGACCGAGGCCATCGTCTTCGGCGACCTCAAGCAGCCCCGCTCACGGGTGTCCGAGCTGGCCGCCGCCCCACGCGCCTACCAGATGCTCGCCGAGCTCAACGTCGACCCCCGGACCCGCTACCTGGCGCGCGTGCGCAACCCCGACCCCGCCTTGCCCAAGGCCGAGGTGAAGCATGACAAGCATTGATCCGACCCTCGTCGAGGAGCGGCCCGGGGACCGGCCGCCGATCCTCGACGGGCCCAACGACTACGCCTCCGTGACGGAGGACGTGTGCCGGATCGCGGAGCCGCCGGTCACCCAGACGCCCAAGGGCTGGCTGATGGGGTTCGCCCTGGCGTCGACGATCCTGCTCGTGCTGGGCGCGATGGTCGCGCACCTGTTCCTGACCGGCGTCGGCGTGTGGGGCAACCGCTCGCCGGTGTTCTGGGGCTGGCCGATCGTCAACTTCGTGTTCTGGGTCGGCATCGGCCACGCCGGGACGCTGATCTCGGCCATCCTGTTCCTGTTCCGGCAGAAGTGGCGCACGAGCATCAACCGCTTCGCCGAGGCGATGACGATCTTCGCCGTCATGTGCGCCGGCCTGTTCCCGGGGATCCACGTCGGCCGCGTGTGGCTGGCCTACTACCTGTTCCCGATCCCCAACCAGATGCAGATGTGGCCCAACTTCCGGAGCCCGCTGCTGTGGGACGTGTTCGCGGTCGGGACCTACGCGACCGTGTCCCTGCTGTTCTGGTACATGGGCATGATCCCCGACCTCGCGACGCTGCGTGACCGCGCGACGTCCAAGGTCCGCCGGCTCGCCTACGGGATCTTCTCGCTGGGCTGGACCGGGTCCAACCGGCAGTGGCACCGCTTCGAGCGGGCCTACCTGATCCTGGCCGCCCTGGCCACGCCGCTGGTCCTCTCGGTCCACTCGGTCGTGTCGTTCGACTTCGCGGTCGCCCAGCTCCCCGGCTGGCACACGACGATCTTCCCGCCCTACTTCGTCGCGGGCGCCATCTTCTCCGGCTTCGCGATGGTCGTGACCCTGATGGTGCCGGCCCGGCAGTTCTTCGGGCTCAAGCGGATCGTCACGGTCCGCCACCTCGAGGCCATGAACAAGGTCATCCTCGCGACCGGCACGATGGTGGGCTACGCGTACGGGATGGAGTTCTTCATCTCCTGGTACGGCGGCAACCCGGCCGAGACCTTCACCTTCGTCAACCGGGCCTTCGGCCCCTACGCCTGGGCCTACTGGATCATGGTCAGCTGCAACGTGCTGGCGCCCCAGGTGTTCTGGTTCAAGAAGGCGCGGACCTCGATCCCGATCATGATGGTCGTCGCGATCTTCGTGAACATCGGCATGTGGTTCGAGCGCTTCGTGATCACGGTCACGTCGCTGAGCCGTGACTTCGTGCCGTCGAGCTGGGGCTACTTCTCGCCGACCTGGGTCGACGTCCTGACCCTGATCGGCAGCTTCGGCCTGTTCTTCACGCTGTTCCTGCTGTTCTGCCGGTTCCTGCCGACCGTGGCCATGGCCGAGGTCAAGGCCGCGATGCCCGAGCCGGGCCACGGCCACGCCGAGCGGCCGCCGGCGGGCGGCGCCGAGCCGGCGCCGGAGGGAGGACGATGAACCCCGAGCACGCGCCCGGGCAGGGCCCCGAGGACGGCGTCCACGCCGTCGTCGCCGAGTTCTCCCACCCCCACGACCTCGCCGCGGCCTGCGAGAAGGTCCGCGACGCGGGCTTCACGCGCTGGGACGCCTACACGCCGTTCCCGGTCCACGGCCTCGACGACGCGATGGGCATCAAGCCCACGATCCTGCCGTGGGTCGTCCTGGCCGGCGGGATCACCGGCTGCGGCGGCGGCCTGCTGCTCCAGTACTGGGCCAACTCGATCGCCTACCCGTTCATCATCTCGGGCAAGCCGATGTTCTCCATCCCGGCGAACGTCCCGATCATGTTCGAGCTGACGATCCTCCTGTCGGCGTTCGCGGCCTTCTTCGGCAACCTCCTGATGGGCGGCCTGCCGCGGTTCTCGAACCCGCTGTTCCGCATGCCGCGGTTCCGGCGGGCGACCTCGGACCGGTTCTTCATCTCGATCGAGCGCAGCGACCCCCGCTTCGCCGAGGCCAAGGCCCTGCTGTCGGGCCTCGCCGGGGCCGTCGTCGTCGAGGAGTGCCCGGTCGACACGAGCTCCGACGAGATCCCCCGGGTCGTGCGCTACACCGGCCTGACGGTCGGGCTCCTGGCCCTCGCGCCGTTCTTCCTGTTCTTCACGGCGCGCAACACGACCTCGACCGAGCCGCAGTTCCACGTCGTGCCCGACATGGACTTCCAGCCCAAGTACAAGGCCCAGACCGAGAACGACATGTTCGCCGACGGGCGCGCGATGCGCCTGCCGGTCGCCGGCACGGTCGCCCGCGGCGAGCTCCGCGACGACGAGCACCTCCAGGACGGCACGATCGACGGCGTCTGGGCCAAGGACCTGCCGCCCTCGATCACCGGCGACGCGGCCTTCATGGCCCGCGGGCGGGAGGTCTTCGCGATCTACTGCTCGGTCTGCCACGGCCTCGACGGCCGCGGCGACGGCCTCGTGACCAGACGGGCCCAGCAGAAGGGCCTGTCGTGGGTCCGGCCGACCGACATGCTCCAGGACACGGTCAGGGTCCAGGACATCGGCCAGCTCTACGGGACCGTCAAGAACGGCATCCGCAACATGCCGAGCTACGCGGCCCAGATCGGCGTCCGCGACCGCTGGGCCGCCGTCTACTACGTCAGGGCCCTGCAGCGCGCGGGCTACGCCAGCCTCGACGACGTGCCCCCCGGGGAGCGCGCCAAGCTCGAGAAGAAGGGGGACGACTGACCATGCAGCACTCCGTCGACCCCTCGGTCATCTTCGGCGAGAACCGGACCCTCGGGCCCGGCCGCCGCAAGCTCATGCTCGGCGCCCTGGGCGTCGGCGTCGTCGCGACGGCCGCGTCGATCGTCCTCGGCCTCGCCGGGGACGGCCAGCGGTTCCAGCGCGCCTGGCTCGTGTCCCTGGCCTTCTTCCTGACCCTGTCGCTCGGCTCGCTGTTCTTCGTCGCGATCAACCACGTGACGCGCGCGGGCTGGTCGATCGTCGTCCGCCGCCAGGCCGAGCTGTTCGCGTCGCTGCTCCCGCTCCTGGCCCTGCTGACGCTGCCGGTCCTGGTCCCCCTCGTCCTCGGCAGCGGCGAGCTCTGGATCTGGAACGACCACGCCTGGGTCGAGGGCCACCACCACATGCACCACAAGGAGGGCTGGCTGTCGATGCCCTTCTTCGTCGTGCGCGTGGCGATCTACTTCGCGATCTGGACCAGGCTGGCGCGCAGCTTCCTGCGCAACTCGCTGGCCCAGGACGCCGACGGCGCCCGGGTCCACACCGGCCGCAACCAGCGCCTCAGCGCGCCCGCCCTCCTGCTGTTCGCCCTGTCGGTCAGCTTCGCGTCCTTCGACCTGCTGATGTCGCTGGACCCGCTGTGGTTCAGCACGATCTACGGCGTCTACATCTTCGCCGGCGCGACGCTGGGCTGCTTCGCGGTCCTGATCCTGACGAGCATGCTCCTCCAGCGGAGCGGGCGGCTCGAGCACGCGATCACGACGGACCACTACCACGACCTCGGCAAGTTCATGTTCGCCTTCGTCGTGTTCTGGGCCTACATCGCGTTCTCCCAGTTCATGCTGATCTGGTACGGCGACCTGCCCGAGGAGACGCGCTTCTTCGCCAACCGCGCCACCGGGGTCTGGGGCGACGCGAGCTACGCCCTGCTGTTCGGCCAGTTCGTCGTCCCCTTCGCCGGGCTCCTCTCGCGGCACGTCAAGCGCAACAAGCCCGCGCTGGCGTTCTGGGCCGTGTGGATCCTCGTGTTCCACTGGCTCGACATGCAGTGGCTGGTCATGCCCAACGAGCTCCACGAGGGCGTCGCGCAGCCGGCCCTGTTCCACGTGCTCGACGTGACCTGCCTGCTTGCGGTCGGCGGCATCTGGGTCGCCGGCTACGCGTGGCTCGCGCGCGAGCGCTCGCTCGTGCCCGAGCGGGACCCGTACCTCGGCGAGTCGCTCGCCTTCAAGAACGTCTGAGGAGGAACGATGGCCCTCGAGGACAAGGTCGAGACCGGGACCCTTGGCTGGATCACCGTCATCGGGTCGGTGATCCTGCTGCTCGTCATCCTGGCCGTCGAGACGATCTTCGCGATCGCCGACCGCTCGATGACCCAGCGCCGCGTGCTCGACAACCCCAACACCGAGATCCGCGAGTACAAGGCCGCCCAGGCGGCCTCGATCTCCGGGTACGCCAAGGACGGCGACAACGTCCGCATCCCGATCGAGCGGGCCATGGAGCTCGTCGTCGAGGAGCACAAGCCCAAGTGAGCCGCCCCGGGGACCTCCGATGAAGCCCGCGCTGACAGTCCTGACGCTCGCCCTGCTGGCCCTCGGCCTGCGGGCCCAGGTCGTGCCCGACAAGATCGAGGGCGCCGAGGGCGTGGGCATCGACGAGAAGCTCGGCACCCGGGTCCCCCTCGACCTCGCGTTCCGCGACGAGGCCGGGGCCGCGCTGCGGCTCGGCGACCTGTTCCGGCCCGGGCGCCCGGTCCTGCTGACGCTCAACTACAGCGACTGCCCGATGCTGTGCTCGCTGCAGCTCAACGGGCTGGCCAAGGGCCTGCACGAGCTGGCCTGGAGCGCCGGCGCGGAGTTCCTCGTCGTCACGGTCGCGATCGACCCCAAGGAGACCTTCATGCGGGCGGCCAAGACCGCCGCGCGCTACCGCGAGGCCTACGGCCGCCCGGGCGCCGAGGCCGGCTGGCGGTTCCTGACCGGCGACCAGCCCTCGATCACGGCCTTGGCCGACGCCGTCGGCTTCCGCTACAAGCTCGAGCCCGAGACCGGGATCTTCTACCACCAGGCGGCCGCGATGCTGCTGTCCCCGGACGGCAAGGTCTGCCGCTACCTGTACGGGATCGAGTACCCCGCGCGCGACCTGCGCCTGGGGATCACCGAGGCCGGTGAGGGCACGGTCGGCACCGTGCTCGACAAGGCCATCCTGTACTGCTTCCCCTACGACCCCGACGCCAACAGCTACGCCCCGGCCGCGATCCGCCTGATGAAGCTCGGCGGCGCCGCGTTCCTGGTCCTGTGCGCGGGGGTCTTCGTCGTGGTCCGCATCCGCAAGGCCAGGTCCGGCCACGGATCGGTCGGAGTCTGTGAGGCGTCATGAGCAGCATCCTGCCAGCATCGGTCCTGGCGCAGGGCGGGGGCGTCTGGTTCCCGGCCCAGGCCTCGAGCTTCGGCCCGGAGGTCGACTGGATCTTCCACTTCATCCTCTGGCTGTCGGTGTTCTTCTTCGTGCTGATCGTCGGCCTGATGACCTACTTCGTCATCAAGTACCGGCGGCGGAGCGAGGACGAGCCGGCCCCGGTCGGCCCGACCCACAACCAGAAGCTCGAGGTCACCTGGACCGTGATCCCGACGATCCTCGTCGGCTTCATCTTCTGGTTCGGCTTCGAGGGCTACATGGACATGCGCGTCGCCCCGCGCGACGCGACGCAGATCCAGGTCAAGGCCAAGACCTGGGTCTGGACCTTCGTCTACCCCGGCGGCCAGGTCTCCGACGTCCTCTACCTGCAGAAGGACAAGGACTACCAGTTCATCATGAGCTCGGCCGACGTGCTCCACTCGATGTACGTGCCGGCCTTCCGGCTCAAGTACGACGTCGTCCCCGGCCGCTACACGACGGCCTGGGTGCGGCCGACCGAGCTCGGCGAGTACAACCTGTTCTGCGCCGAGTACTGCGGCAAGGACCACAGCCGCATGAACACCAAGACCGTCGTGCTCGAGCCCGACGCCTTCGAGGCCCAGCTCAAGAAGCTGGCCGAGGTGGGCTCGCCGATCGAGTACGGCCGCCGGCTCTACGACGGCCGCGGCGGCTGCAAGGCCTGCCACAGCCTCGACGGCTCGGCGGTCTCCGGCGGCGGCCCGAGCTTCAAGGACCTGTACGTCCGCGAGCGCACGACCAACCCGGGCGGGACCTTCAAGGCGGACGACAACTACGTCCGCGAGTCGATCCTCAAGCCCCAGGCCAAGGTCGTGGAGGGCTACCCGCCGGTCATGCCGGCGCCGGCCGGGCTCTCGGACACGGACGTCGACGCCCTGGTCCAGTTCGTCCGCCACGCCAGCGAGGTCGGGCCGGTCGCCGGCACGGCCGACGACCCGGCCGCCAAGGGCGACCAGGGCGGCGGGGGAGGCGGCGACGCCAAGGACGGCCAGGGCGGCCAGGAAGGGGGGGGTAGGTAGGCACGATGACGAGCATCACCGTTCCCGGCAGCACCGCGATCGAGCGCCCCGAGCACGGGCGCGGCGAGGACTACCTCAACTGCGACAAGGGCTGGCGGTCCTGGCTGCTGACGCTGGACCACAAGCGGATCGGGGTCATGTACATGATCGCGATCACGTTCAACTTCTTCCTCGGCGGGATCATGGCCCTCCTCGTCCGCGCCGAGCTGTGGACGCACGCGCCGGGGCCGATCACGACCGACGGCGTGATCTACAACAACCTGTTCACGCTCCACGGCGCGATCATGGTCTTCCTGGTGATCATCCCGTCGATCCCGGCGGTGCTCGGCAACTTCGTGCTGCCGATCATGCTGGGGGCCAAGGACGTCGCCTTCCCACGCGTCAACCTCATGAGCTTCCACCTGTACATGGTGGGCACGATCATGCTGGTCATGGCCATACTGACGGGCGGCCTCGACACCGGGTGGACGTTCTACACGCCCTACAGCTCGGTCCTGTCCTCGAGCTCGGTCGTCATGGCCGTCATGGGGGCCTTCATCCTCGGGTTCAGCTCGATCTTCACCGGGCTCAACTTCATCGTGACGATCCACAAGATGAGACCCAAGGGCATGGGCTACTTCCGCATGCCCCTGTTCCTGTGGTCCATCTACGCGACGGCGCTGATCCAGATCCTCGCGACCCCGGTCCTCGGCATCACGCTGCTCCTCCTCACGGTCGAGCGGGCGCTCGGCTTCGGCATCTTCGACCCGAAGCTCGGCGGCGACCCGGTGCTGTTCCAGCACTTCTTCTGGTTCTACAGCCACCCGGCCGTCTACATCATGATCCTGCCGGGCATGGGCGTGATCTCCGAGCTGATCTCGACCTTCAGCCGCCGCCACATCTTCGGCTACCGGTTCATCGCCTACAGCTCGATCATGATCGCGGTGTTCGGCTTCCTCGTCTGGGGCCACCACATGTTCACCTCGGGCCAGTCCGAGCTCGTCACCGCGATCTTCAGCGCGCTGACCTTCTCGGTCTCGATCCCGTCGGCGATCAAGGTCTTCAACTGGGTCGCGACGCTCTACAAGGGCTCGATCAGCCTGGCGTCGCCGATGCTCTACGCGCTGTCCTTCCTGTTCCTGTTCGGGATCGGCGGCCTGACCGGGCTCTTCCTCGGCGCGCTGGCGACCGACATGCACCTCCACGACACCTACTTCGTCGTGGCCCACTTCCACTACGTGATGATGGGGTCGGCGCTCGTCGCCTTCATCGGTGGGATCCACTACTGGTGGCCCAAGATGTTCGGCCGCATGTTCAACGACCGCATCGCCCGGCTGTGCGCGATCGGCGTGTTCGTCGGCTTCAACCTGACGTTCTTCCCGCAGTTCCTCGCGGGCACGCAGGGCATGCCGCGCCGCTACCACGAGTACAAGCCCGAGTTCGAGGGCTACATGCGGTGGTCGACGATCGGGGCCTTCGTCCTCGGCATCTCGCTGTTCGTGGCGTTCTACAACCTGTTCTCGACGCTTCGCAAGGAGAAGGACGCGCCGGACAACCCCTGGGGCGGGGCCACGCTCGAGTGGACGGTCAGCTCGCCGCCGCCGCACCACAACTTCGACAGCGAGCCGACGATCTACGACCCATACGCGCTCGACGCCGTGGTCTGGAACCCCGAGACGCGCAGCTTCGAGCACAAGAAGGACGCCGGCCTCCTCGAGGAGAGCGGGGAAGGAGCGGAGCACGCATGACGACGATCGGCGACGTCGGCCAGCCCCACGACGGGCACGGCGGGGAGCACGGGCACGCCCACGACCCGCACCTGGCCCACCACTTCGACACGCCCCAGCAGCAGTACGACTCTGCCAAGATGGGGATGTGGACCTTCCTGGTCACCGAGATCCTGTTCTTCTCGGGGCTGTTCTGCGCCTACACGGTCTACCGGCACACGCACCCCGAGATCTTCCTCGGGGCCAGCAAGTTCCTCGACAAGACGCTCGGCGCCGTCAACACGATGGTCCTCCTGTTCTCGTCGATGACGATGGCCTGGGCCGTGCGCTGCGCCCAGCTCGAGCAGCGCCGGGGGCTCATCATCAACCTCGCCCTGACGATCGTCTGCGCGTTCGGGTTCATGGGCATCAAGTACGTCGAATACAGCCACAAGTTCCACGACGGCCTGCTCCCCGGGAGCCACTACTCGGCGGCCCTGCACGCGTCGGAGGAGTTCAAGGCCGCGCACCACATCGACGAGCACTTCCACGGCCACGTCCCGGCGGAGGTCGAGCGCGAGGCGCTCGAGCTCGAGCAGGTCAACTACCGCACGTTCTTCTCGGTCTACTTCGGCATGACCGGCCTGCACGGCATCCACGTGCTGGCCGGCATCGGCGTCCTGACCTGGCTCCTGGTGCGGGCCCTGCGGGGACGATCAACCGGCACAACTTCGTGGTCGTCGACAACGTCGGGCTCTACTGGCACATCGTCGACATGATCTGGATCTTCCTCTTCCCGCTGCGTATCCTGATCAACTGAGGCCGACCCGATGACCACGACCCAGGACGCGCACGCGGCGGCCCACGGCGGCCACGACGACCACGGCCTGTTCCACGTCAGCCCGTGGCAGACCCTCGTCGCCGTGTGGCTGGCCCTCTCGATCCTGACGGGGCTGACGGTCTGGGCCTCCGAGCTGGGCCTGGGCGAGCTCGACCTCCTGATCGCGATGGTCATCGCGATCATCAAGTCGATGCTCGTCGCCCTGTTCTTCATGCACCTCATCTACGACCGGGCCCTGAACCGCCTGGTCTTCTTCGCCTCGCTGTTCTTCGTGGTCTTCTTCCTCGGGATCACGATGCTCGACCTGTCCAGCTACAAGCCCGACGTCGACTCCTACCGCAAGGACGTCCCGCAGTACGAGGACGCCATGCAGCGCAGGCCCGGCGGCTGAGCCGGCGGGCATGGGCGCCGCGGAGCCAGGCCGTGGGGGGCCCGACGAGCCGGGGTTCATCGACCGGCCCGAGCCGCAGGGCGGCCGCCACGAGCCGCTGAGCCGGCTCGGCATGCTGTGGTTCATGGCCTCCCTGGGGGCCCTCTTCGCCGGCAGCGTCGTCGCCTTCGTCATCGTCCGCTCGGCCCAGGCCGAGCCCGCAGGGCTGACGCTCCCGCTCCTGCTGTGGCCGGCGACCCTGGTCCTCGTCGTCCAGGGCGTCGTCCTCGAGCGGGCCGCCCGCCGCACGGCCGAGGCCTATCGGCCGACCCCCGAACTCCGCCTGGCCCTGGCGCTGGGCGGCCTCTTCCTCCTCCTCCAGCTCCTGTCCTGGTTCGAGCTCGACCTCGGCGACCTCCCGCCCGCGCGCGCGGCCCTGCAGGGCTTCACCTTCGCCATGCTGACGGCGCTCCACGGGCTCCACGTCGTCGGCGGGCTCCTCTCGCTCGGCTGGGTCCTGCGCCGGGCCCGGGCCGGGGCCTACGACGGCGGCCGCGGCGAGACGCTGCGCAACGTGGCCACGTACTGGCACTTCCTGCTCGGGGTGTGGATCCTGCTCTTCGCAGTGCTCGGGCTGGTCGCCTGAGCCGGAGGTCCGATGAAGCCACGCTTCGGCGAGCTGGATGCGGTGCATCGCGAGCGCCTGAGGGTCAACCTCGGCTGGCTGCTCAAGCTGCGCTGGGCCGCCGTGGCCGGGCAGCTCCTGACGGTCCTGGTCGCCCGCGTCGGCCTCCACGTCCACCTGTGGCTCGAGCCCCTGCTGACGATCATCGGCCTGACGGCCGCGACCAACCTCGCCCTGGCGTGGTGGCTCCGCCGCCGCGACCACGACCTCGAGTACCTGGCCCGCCGCGGCGACCTCCTCGTCGTCTCGATCATGTGCCTGGACTTCCTGCTGCTGACCGCGCTCCTCTACTTCAGCGGCGGCCCGTCCAACCCCTTCGTGATCTTCTACGTCGTCAACATCGTGCTCTCGGCCCTCCTCGTGCGGGCCTACTGGAGCTGGTTGCTGACGGCGTTGGCCGTGCTGTGCTACGGCTTCCTGTTCCTCGACCACTGGCCGCAGCCGTCGTTCGACCTGTCGGTCTACGAGGACCGCGCCGCGATGCACCTCGGCGGCCTGTTCGCGGCGTTCGCGACGGCGGCCTTCCTGCTCGTCTACTTCTACGGGCGCGTGACGCGTGAGCTGACGCGGTTCGAGACCGAGCTCGCGCGCGAGCGCCAGCGCCAGGCGCACAGCGAGAAGCTGGCCGCGATGGCGACCCTGGCGGCCGGCGCCGCCCACGAGCTCGGCTCCCCGCTGTCGACGATCGCCGTCGTCGCGCGCGAGCTCGAGCGCGGCCTCGAGCAGCGGGGCGCCCCGGCCGAGCAGGTCGAGGACGCGCGCCTCGTCCGCGAGGAGGTCAACCGCTGCCGCAGGATCCTCGACCACATGGCGCACGACGCCGGCGAGAGCACCGGCGAGGCGCTCGAGCGCCTCGAGGTCCGGGCCCTCGTCGAGGACAGCCTCGACGGCCTCCAGGGCGCGGGCCGGGTCCGCGTGCACCACACCGGCGGCAGCGCCGGGGCGCGGCTCTACGTGCCGCGGCGGGCCCTGGCCCAGGCCCTGCGCGGCCTGCTCAAGAACGCCCTCGACGCCAGCCCGGCCGACCAGAAGGTCGACCTGTCGCTGTTCGTCGAGGGCGGCCGGCTCGAGGTCGTCGTCCGGGACGAGGGCGAGGGCATGTCGCCCGAGGTCCTGTCGCAGGCGGAGAACCCCTTCTTCACGACCAAGGGGCCCGGCCGGGGCATGGGCCTCGGCCTGTCGCTGAGCCGCACGATCGTCGAGCGCCTGGGCGGGACGATGGACATCGAGAGCCGCCACGGCGTCGGGACCACGGTCCGCGTGACGCTGCCGCTGGCCGCCTAGGGCCGAGCCGGTATCCTTGTCCGACCGACCCCGCGACCCCATGTCTTCGATCACCAACGGTCCCGACGCCGTCCAGGCCGAGAGCTTCCTCCTCGTCGACGACGACGAGGTGTTCCGCACGCGCCTCAGCCGCGCGCTGCTGGGCCGGGGCTACGAGGTCAGGGTCGCGGCCGGCTACGAGGAGGCGGTCGAGGAGGCCGAGCGGGACTCGCCCGAGCGGGCCGTGATCGACCTCAACATGCCCGACCGCAACGGGCTCGAGCTCCTGCAGCGCCTGCGCGAGATCGACCCGACGACGATGGTCGTCGTGCTGACGGGCTTCGGCTCGATCGCGACGACGGTCGACGCGATGCGGCTCGGCGCCGTGAGCTACCTGACCAAGCCGGCCGACGTCGAGGACATCCTCAACGCCTTCGAGCGCGCGGCGACCCCGCCCCTGGCGCCCGAGCGGACCGAGTTCCCGGTGCCGACCCTGGCCCAGGTCGAGTGGGAGCACATCCACCGCGTGCTCAGCGACTGCGGCGGCAACATCTCCGAGGCCGCGCGCCGCCTCGGCATCCACCGCCGATCGCTGCAGCGCAAGCTCAAGAAGTTCGCGCCGCGCTGACGCCCCGCGGCGTCAGAGGCCCTCGGCGAGCCGCGCCGCGCGGGCCTCGATCGCGGCCCGGAGCGGCGGGTCCTCGAGCCCGTCCAGCGACCGCTCGAGGCGCTCGAGGGCGCGGCGCACGGCCTGGCCGGCCCGCTCCCGCTCCTCGCCTCCGGGCGCGAGCACGTCGTGCTCCTCGCGGAACTGCAGCGACTCGCCGAGCAGGCGCAGGCTCCGCGAGCTGCCCTCGTCGATGCCGGTCCGGCCGGCCAGGGCCAGGATCCGCGACGAGTCGCCGTCCACCCGCACGAGCTGCAGCGAGGCCTGGTCGAGGGTCGCCTTGCCGAACACCTCGGGCAGCCCGAAGCGCAGGCCGATCGCGAGGATCACGACGGCGGTGCCGGCCAGGATGCGGCGGGCCCACGCGCGCCGCCGCCGCTCGCGGTCGGCGGCCTCGGCCTCGAGCTCCAGCTCGCGGCGCGCGGCCTCCTCGTGCCGCCGCCAGACCTCGACGAGCCGCTCGAGCCGGGCGCCCTTGAGCCGGTCCTCCTTGCGCAGGGCCTCGAGCCTGGCCTTGGCGACGCGCAGCCGCTGGGCGCTGGTCGCCGCCTCGGCGAGGCTGCGCTCGTCGGCCTCGGAGCGCTCCCGGTGCTGCTCGTAGCGCAGCTCGACGAGGTCCCGCTCGTAGCGCTCGCGGCTCTCGCGCGGCCCCTTCTCGACGAGGAACTGCAGCACCTCCTCGCGCTGTCCGAGGCAGGCCAGCCGGTCCTCGCTGCGGCTGCGCGGGTCGTCGGAGAGGTGCCGCCAGGTCTGGGCCAGCTCGAGGTTGCGCCGCGCGGCCTCGACGATGTTCTCGCGCAGCCGCCGGACCTTCTCGAGCTCCTTGGACAGGTCCCAGTCGAGGAACTCCTCGGCCGGCTGGTCCTGGGGCAGCTCGTGCAGTAGCCGCTCGAGGTCGTAGAGCACGGTCGTGAGCCGGCCCTGCTCGGCCTTCTCGAGCGCGCGCCGGCGCAGCCGCTCGTTGCGGTCCTGGACCTCCTCGATGCGCAGGCGCAGGTCCTCGAGCTCGTCGAGGACCTCGATGCGGCGCTTCTCCGGCGTGTCGACCAGGACGTGGAGGCCGAGGAGGGTCTCGCACTCGTCGAGGTCGCGCAGCAGGACCTTGAGCGGGACGGGGTCGAGGTCGAGCTTGCCGCGGAGCTGGACGACGAGCGCGTGCACGCGGCGGCTCGACAGCACGCGCAGCTCGTTGAGCGCCTGGCGGGACTCGGCCGCGTCGAGCTTGGGGTAGCTCTCGGCCAGCGCCATCAGCAGGCGGTGGGTGATCGACAGGTTGGCGTAGGCCGGCTCCTCGTCGCCCTCGCCCTCGAGACGCCCGAGCTCCTGCTCGGTGCGGTCGAAGAACGCCCGCAGCCGCGTGGCCGCCTCGGTCGCGGCGGCGTCTGGCGGCAGGTGGGGCAGGAGCTGGTCGAGGCCTCGCCGGCCGGCGACGAGGCGGGCCATGAGCCAGCGCAGGCGCAGGAGGCGCTCGCGGATGCGCGTCGACTTGGGGCCCTGCAGGACCTCGAGCTCGCGCTGGGCGGTCTCGAGGTCGAGGCGGGACTCGGCCTCCTCGATGCGCTGGATGACGCGGCGCTCGCGCTGTTCCTCGCCCTGGAGGCGGACGAGGGCCGACTGCAGGGCCTCGACGGCCCGGGTCAGCCGCTGCGGGTCCTCGTCGGCCAGGAGGCCGAGCTCGTCGAGGATCTGGCACAGGTCGAGGGACAGGCGCGCGAGGCGCCGGCCGTCGTGGGTCTCGCGGCTGCGCAGCAGCGTCAGGACCTCGCCCGGCAGCCGGTCGAGCAGGCCCTGCAGGCGCCCGGCGGCCCGCTGGCGCCGCGTCCGCATCGACGGCAGCAGCGGGAGGTGCTCCATGCACAGCCGGACCGCGCGGGCGAAGCGCAGCGCGCCCTCGACGAGGTCCCGCGGCGGGAGCTCGGGGGGCGTGTGCGGCAGGTCGCGCATCAGCAGGTCGAGGCGCTGGCCCCAGGCCTCGCAGCGCCGCAGGCGGTCGGTCGTCGTCGAGGGCAGCTCCCCCGGCAGGGGATCGAGGCTGCCGCCGAGGAAGGCGCGCTCGAGGCGGAGGGCGGCCGTGCCGGGCTCGGGGATCGAGGCGAGGGCGGCGCAGACGTCGTCGATCGACGGCCGCCGCTCGGGCTGCGCGTCGAGGAGGGCCTCGACGAGGAGCCGCAGCGTGTCGTCGAGCGTCGGCCGCAGGCGGTAGAGCAGCGTCGTGTCGAAGCGGCCGCCTTCGCGCAGGCGGGGCGCGAAGCCGGTCGCGAGGAAGTGGAGCGTGGCGCCGAAGCCGTAGAGGTCGAAGCGATGGTCCGGGCTGACGCCGAGGTAGGCCTCGGGCGGCGAGTAGCCGTGGGTGCCGCCGGTGAAGCGCTCCTCGAGCCCTGCCGCGCCGCCGGTCGTGCAGGCCTTCTCGAAGTCGACGAGCGAGACCCTGTCCTCGCTGTCGAGGGCCAGGTTGGCCGGCTTGAGGTCGCCGTGGACGAGGCCGAGGCCGTGCAGCCGGGCCAGGATCCGCGCGGCCTGCCGGGCCAGGCTCAGCAGCAGGCCCGAGGGCAGCGGCCCCTCGGTCGCGACGAGGCGACGCAGGTCGAGGTGGCCGACCCGCTCGACCAGCAGCCAGCACTCGCCGGTCGTGGCGTCCTCCCCGTGGTCCAGGAGGCGGGGCACCCCCGGCCCCGCCGCGAGCTCGAGCATGCGGGCCTCGTGGTCGCGGAACGGCAGGTCCTCGGGCGGGAAGACCTTGCGCAGGGCCTCGCGGTCCTCGGGCCCGGAGGACCGCTCGAGGCGGCGGCGGGGGCTCGGGCGGAGGGTCGGCTGGGGTTCCGGCAAGGGACTCGGCAAGGGACGTCGAATCATACTCCGCCCCCTGGTCCCAAGGCCTTGCCGGGAAAGGGCCTGCAGTGGGTTGGCGCCGGGCTCCGGGCCACCTCGCGCAGGCGGCCGCATTCGGGGGAGCACAGGTCGCTGCGTCGGGATCCCGACGAAAGGGCTAGACTTCACCGAGGAGCCCTCGATCCTGCCCGGGTTCCCGTCGGTCCCCCGACGTTCCCCGCCATGTCCTTCGAGCTACGCCTGAGCCACCCGGGTCACCCGGAAGAGGTCCGCAACCTGCCGGTCGAGCGCTTCGCGATCGGTGCCGGGGTCGGGGACTGGCCCGTGTCGCTGGCCCTCGAGGGCCTCGTCGGCGTCCTCGTCGAGGTCAGGCGCGGCAGCGGCGGGCCCGAGCTCCGCGCCGAGCCGGGGGCGCCGGTCGAGGGGCCGGCCGGGCCGATCGGCTCGCGCTTCGAGCCGCTCCTCCAGGGTGCGCCGCTCCGCATCGCCGACTGGACCCTGGAGCTGCGCTGGCTCGACGAGGAGCCGCGCATGACCGGCGTCGACCTCGAGGACTGGTTCGAGACCGTCATGGGGCTCGCCGACCGGCTCGAGGGCGTCGGCGACCTCGAGGAGCTCGTCGACCAGGCCATGGGGGGGCTGCTCGAGGCCACGCCCGCGGACCGCGCGTTCCTGCGCGTCGAGAGCGAGGCCGGGGCGCGCGAGTGGTTCCGGACCCGCGTCGGCGGGCGCGAGCCGTTCGGCGTCAGCCGCTCGCTGATCGACCGCGTCCGCCACGAGAAGGGCTTCGTGTTCGTGCCCGAGTCGGCCCAGGACCCGGCCGTATCGGCGATCTCGAGCGTCCGCCGCGAGGGCATCCACTCGTCGCTCGTCGTCCCGCTCCACGCCCTCGGCCGCTCCCTCGGCATGCTCTACGCCGACTGCGTCGCGACCGAGCGCAACCTCGGGCCGTCGGACTTCCAGATCGCCGCGCTGCTCGGCAGGATGCTCGCCGGCGCGCTGGGCAGCCGCGACCTCCTGCGCAGCGTGCTCGAGGCCGCGCCCGACCTGCCAAGGGGCCTGCAGAGCCGCAGCCCGGCCTGCCAGGACATGATCGAGAAGGCCCGGGTCTTCGCGCCCACCGGCTACACGGTCCTCGTGCGCGGCGAGACCGGGTCGGGCAAGGAGGTCCTGGCGCGGGCGCTGCACACGATCAGCCGGCGCGCGCGCGGCCCGTTCGTCGCCGTCAACTGCGCCGCGATCCCGGCCCAGCTCATGGAGAGCGAGCTGTTCGGGCACGTCAAGGGCAGCTTCACCGGGGCCACCGCCGACCGCGAGGGCTTCTTCGTCGCCGCCGACCAGGGCACGCTGTTCCTCGACGAGATCGGCGACATGGAGCTCGAGCTCCAGGCCAAGATCCTGCGCGTGCTCGAGACGCGCGAGGTCACGCCGGTCGGCGGGACGCGCAGCCGGCCGGTCGACGTGCGCATCATCGCGGCGACGCACCAGGACCTCGAGCGCATGGTCGCCGAGAGCCAGTTCCGCGAGGACCTGTACTACCGGCTGCGCGAGCTCGAGATCCGGATCCCGCCGCTGCGCGAGCGGCCCGAGGACATCCTCGACCTGGCCGAGGAGTTCCTCGTCGAGGCCGCGCGCGAGCTGCCGTTCGAGGGGCACGCGCGCCTGCACCCCGAGGCCGTCCGGGCCCTGCTCGAGCACGACTGGCGGGGCAACATCCGCGAGCTGCGGCACACGATGCGCACGGCGACGCTGCGCGCGTCGGGCGGCGAGGTCCGCGCCGAGCACCTCGAGCTGCGCCGCGGCGGTGCGACGCCCGAGCGGCCCGAGCCCGAGGCCGGCAACTGGAAGGAGCGGCTCGAGGCGCAGGAGCGCGAGGCCCTCGAGCAGACCCTGCGCAAGGCCGACGGCAACCTGACCAAGGCCGCGATGCTGTTCGGGCTGCCGCGGACGACCTACCGCGAGCGCCTGATCCGCCACGGGCTGCTCGAGAAGTAGCGCCGGGAGGGCGGTCGGGGGGTGCCCCTGAGCGGGCCGTCCCGGGGCCGAGGCGGCCCTGGCATCGGCGCCTCGCCGCGGGTCCGGCTCAAGGACGGGGCGCCGCGCGCCGAAAGGGGAGGAGGCGGCGGGAGGGGTCCCGCCGGTCGGACCGGACGCGCCCTGCGCGGCCCGGGCTGGTCCGCGACGCGGAGAGACACCCCATGAACACCGACCTCCTGACCAAGGGCTTCGTCAGCGAGACCCGTCCATTGGTCGCCGGCCTCGTCAGCGAGCTGCGCAAGGCGCGCGGGACCGAGGCGGGCCCCGAGGGCCCGGTCCTCGACCGGCTGTCGCGCAACCTGCACCGGATCCGCAGCGCGGCGGGCTTCCTCGGCTTCACCAACGTCGAGCGCCTGGCCCGCTCGCTCGAGCTCGTGCTCGACCTCTGCGGCCAGGGCGAGCTCGAGTCCGGGCCCCGGCTGTGGGACTCGGTGCTGGACAACGCGGAGGTCCTGGGCCGCGCGCTCGAGGACCTCGAGACGATCGACGAGTACGACCTGCGCCCGCAGGTGCAGGACCTCGACCGGGCCGTGCACGGCTCCGTGCAGAACGACGTGCGCAAGAGCCTCGAGGACAAGCTCTGCGTCGCCCAGCGCGCCGACGGCGGCGACCTGGGCTGCTGCTTCGTCACGAGCCGCTTCGAGCTCGAGCGGGCCAGTCGGGCCGGCCTCGGTCTCTACCGCCTCGTGATCGACCTGATGCGCTTCTACACCGGCGGCGACCGGGGCCTCCTGACCCTGATCGCCGACCTGACCGACCTCGGCCTGATCCTCGACAGCGAGGCCGACCTCAGCGGGATCGGCGACCTCGATCAGTCCCGGCCGACGCGCATGCCGCTCTTCGTGCTGCTCGCGAGCCGCGAGCCTGAGGAGCGCATCCGGGCGCGCTGGAGCCTCGACGCCGAGCACATGCAGCGCGTCCGCAATCCCATGGCCTGACGGGCCGTCAGTTGGCGCGGGCGACGAGGGCGACGGGGATGTTGCCCTGCTTCTGCGGGTCGATGTGGTCCTCGAGGAGCTCGAGCTCCTTGCCCTCGCCGTCGAGCAGGCGGAAGCGGTAGGGACCGTCGCCGACGCCGGCGATCTCGAAGCTGCCCTTGGTGTCGACCGTGGCCTCGCCACGGACGAGGCCGGTCTCGGTCACGCTGACGCGCACGCCGGCGAGGGGCTTGTCCTCGGACGTCTTGAGGTGGCCGCGCAGGGTGCGGGGCAGCGGCAGCACGAGGCTGGCCTCGAAGCGGCCCTGCTGGTCCCCGGCCTCGGCGAGCTCGGGCACCTGGAGGTCGACGGCCACCGGGAGCACGCGGCTGTCCCGCTCCGGGATCGCGCGCAGGCGGTAGCTGCCGGGCT
The DNA here is from genome assembly GCA_041398545.1 of Planctomycetota bacterium. Taxonomy (GTDB): domain Bacteria; phylum Planctomycetota; class UBA1135; order UBA1135; genus JAWKUM01. The sequence goes on from JAWKUM010000007.1 coordinate 105,517, forward strand.
TGAGGTCGGCGAACTCATAGGCGCCGGTCGAGTCGGTCGACCCGGTGCGCAGCGAGGGCCCGAACGGTGCCCCGGCGTCGCGCCAGACGAGCTCCAGGGTCACGGCCTCGGGACGGGGGCGCGCCTCGCTCGAGGGCTCGGTCCCGGGGAAGCAGAGCTCCGGGACGACGCTGCCGTGCAGGGTCACCAGGGTCGGGACGGTGGCCTGTGGCTCGCCGCCCGCGTCGGGGCCGCCGGCGGCCTGCTCGCCGCTCTTGACGAGCATGTCGTTGGTGCCGACGTCGCGGAGCTGGGCGTTCTGGCGCAGGGCCTCGAGCCGCTCGTGCTGGGCCAGCCACTTCTCGTACTCCGTGCGCTTCGGGCCCTCCTTGGGGAGGACCTTCTCGCCCTGCGTGGCCAGCAGGAACACGACCCCGGCGATCATCAGCCCGAGGTAGTGCGACGGTTTCGAGAGGAACTTCATCTGCTCGTCGGGCCTCCGGGTCGGACCAGGAGGCGAGGTCTGCCGGGGGTCCCTTGCCGATCCCCCCGTGTGGGGCGGATGTTAGCACGGATCCCCGGGGGTCCCAAGCGAGGCCGCGGCTCAGCCGGCCTGGAGGATCTCGATGTCGTAGCCATCGGGATCCTTGATGAACACGTAGCGGCTCCTGTTCCCAGGTTTCGACCGCCGGTAGCCCCAGCCTTGAGCCTCGATCCGGGCCACGACCGCCTCCAGATCGTCGGTGAGGAGGGCCAGGTGCCCGAACTGGTTGCCGAGCTCGTAGTCGCGGCCGTCCTTGTTCCAGGTCAGCTCGAGGTAGTAGTTGCGGTCGGCGTCGGACAGGAACACGAGGGTCGCCTCGTCCCCGAGCTCGTGGCGGCGGACCTCCTCAAGGCCGAGGAAGCCCTGGTAGAAGGCCAGGCTCCGGGCGAGGTCGCGGACGCGGATCATGGTGTGGTACAGCTTCATGGCGCTCTCGGGATCGGGTCCTCCCGGGGTATAGTCTTCGGCCCGCTTCCGCGCCCCCCTCACTCCCGGATCTTCACCACCCGATGCACTCCCGCCCGCGCGCCGACGCGCCCCGGAGCACGGACCTGGTCGTCCCCCTGTACCGCGAGCGGGGGGGCCTGGACCGACTGATCAGGGCCCTGGGGGCGGTCCACGGCTCCCTGCCCGCTGCCCGGGTCGTGTTCGTCGACGACGGCTCCCCCGACGGGAGCGGGGACCTGGCCGCCGAGCTGGCCGCCGAGGGCCTCCCGCCCGGGAGCTGGACCCTGCTCCGCCACCGGCGCAACCTCGGCCTCAGCCAGGCCCTGGCGACCGGCAGCCTCGCGGGGCGGGGGGAGGCCGTGCTGTGGCTCGACGCCGACCTCTCGTACGAGGCCGAGGTCCTGCCCCGGCTCGTCGAGGCCCTTGCCGACGGGGCCGACCTGGCCCTGGCCTCGCCGTACGCCCCCGGCGGCGGCACCGAGGGCGTGCCGCCGTCCCGGCTGCTGCTGTCGCGCGGCCTGTCGCGGGCCTGGAGCATGCTCTATCGCCGCGACCTGCACACCTGGTCGTCGATGGTCCGGGCCTGGCGCCGGCCGCTGCTGCTCCGCTGCCTGCCGAGCCGGCCCCGACACCTCGGCGTCGTCGAGAGCCTCGTGCGCGCGGTCCAGGGCGGCGCGCGGGTCGTCGAGGTCCCGGCCGTGCTGCGCGGGCGGCGCGAGGGCCGGAGCGGGATCCGCGTGCTGCCGACGATCCTCGGCCAGGTCGCGATGCTCGCCGAGGCCACGACCCGCGGCCTCGACGGACCGGAGGCCCGGGCGTGAGCGCCGACCCCCTCGTGATCCCGAGCGACCGCGACGCGTCCGGGCGCAGCTTCGGCGCCGAGGAGCTGGCCAACCTCGAGGCCGTGATCCGCTCGGGCGCCCTGAACAGCAACGCCGGGACCTGGGTCCGGCGCTTCGAGGGCGAGTTCGCGGCCAGCCTGGGCCGCGCGCACGCCGTCGCGGCGAGCTCGGGCAGCATGGCCCTGCAGGCCGCGGCCGCGGCCCTGGGCCTCGCGCCCGGCCGCGAGGTCGTGACGAGCCCGATCACCGACTTCGGCGCGATCGCGGCCCTGCTCTACGAGGGGCTGGTGCCGCGCTTCCACGACGTCGACCCGGAGACCCTGGCCGCGACCCCGGCCACGATCGAGGCCGCGGTCGAGGCCGGCGGCGACCGCGTCGGTGCCGTCGTCCTGACGAGCCTGTTCGGCCGGCCGACCGAGGCCGAGGCCGTCGCCGACCGGTGCCGCGCCCGGGGCCTCCCGCTGATCGAGGACGCGGCCCAGTCCCTCGGCACGCTGCGCGGGGGCCGGCCGATCGGCGGCTTCGGCGACCTGGCCTGCTTCTCGTTCCAGCAGGGCAAGCACATCGCCTGCGGCGAGGGCGGGGCGGTCGTGACCGACGACCCGGCGCTGGCGCGCCGCGCGCGGCTGTTCGTCAACAAGGCCTGGCCGTACGGCGAGCCCGACCCCGACCACGCCTCCCTGGCCCCCAACGGCCGCATGACCGAGCTCCAGGGCGCGGTCCTCGTCGCCCAGCTGACCCGGCTGCCGGGCCTCGTCGAGCGCCGCCGGGCCGCGGCCGAGACCCTGCTGGCCGAGCTCGACGGCGCCCCCGGCCTGTCGTGGGCCCCGCTCGCGGACGGCGACCGCTGCTCGTACTGGCGGCTGCACCTCGTCGTCGACCCCGGGGTCCTCGCCGGCGGGCCCGAGGGCCTCGCGGCGGACCTCGCCGGGCACGGCATCCCGAGCCAGCCGCACTACGTCGGCAAGCCGGCCTTCATGCTCGGCGCGCTGCGCGACCGCAGGCTGCTCGGGGGCACCGGCTACCCGATCGAGGACGGGACGAGGGTGCCGCCCCACGAGGACCCCGCGGCCTTCCCCGGCTGCACGGCCGGCCTCGAGCGGGCCCTGCTGCTGCCGTGGAACGAGGGCATCGACGAGGTCCTGGCGGCCGAGATCGGGCGCCGGCTGCGGGCCTGCGCCGAGGGGAGGGCCAGGTGAGCGGGCCGCTGCGCCTCGGCGTGCTCGGCACCGGCCGCATCGCCTCGGACTACCTGGCCTCGGTCGACGAGCTACCGGACGTCGTCGCGGTCGGTCTGTGCGACGTCGTGACCGAGCGGGCGCGCGCCCTCGGCGAGCGGTGGAGCGTGTCGGTCCAGCCCGACCCCGAGGCGCTGGTCCAGGAGGCCGGGGCCGAGGCCGTGCTGATCGCGACGCCGCCGGTCAGCCACGAGGAGCTCAGCCTCCGGTGCCTCGCGGCCGGCGCCCACGTCCTGTGCGAGAAGCCGCTGGCCCTGTCGGCCGCCTCCGGGCGGCGCATGCTCGGGGCCGCCGACGAGGCCGGCCTCGTGCTCACCATGTCGGCCAAGTTCCGGCACGTGCCCGACGTCATCGAGGCCAAGGCGCGGCTCGGCACGGCGCAGCTCGGGCGGCTCGTGCGCGTCGAGCAGTGCTTCGTGTCGCCGGTCGCGATGGCCGGGCGCTGGAACGCCGACCCCGAGGTCGCCGGCGGCGGCGTGCTGATCGACAACGGCACGCACTCGGTCGACCTCCTGCGCTACCTCTGCGGCCCGCCCGACTTCGTCGAGGCCGTCGAGGGTCCGCGCCTGCAGGGGCTGCCGGTCGAGGACACGGTCCACGTCCTGCTCGGCCACCCGGGCGGGCTCGTGGCCACGGTCGACCTGTCGTGGTCGCTGCCGGCGCGGACCGGGCCGTACCTCGTCCTGCACGGCGAGCACGGCAGCCTCGAGCTGGGCTGGCAGGGCTCGCTGCTGCGCCGCGGCGACGGCGGGTCGGTGGCCTGGGGACGGGGCTACCGCAAGGTCGAGGCCCTGGGGCGGCAGCTCCGCCACTTCGCCCGGGTCGTGCGCGGGACCGAGCCCCCGCTGCTGGGTCGGGCAGACCTCCTGGCCGGCATCGAGGTCGTCGAGGCCGCCTACCTGAGCCTCGCCGAGGGCCGGCGGGTCCGGCTGGGGCGCTGACCCGAGGAGGCCCGGATCGGCCCCGAACGGGGCCCGGGGCGGCCTCCGGCGGGGGTCACGGGGCGACGGCTTCCCGTTTCGTCCGTGGTCGCCGGCCCGCTATCCTCGACCCCCGAACGAGCGAGGCAGCGCCCAGATGAAGCCCTTCATCCACGAGACCGCGATCATCGAGGACAACGTCGAGATCGGCGACGGCACGTACATCTGGAGCCACGTGCACATCCGGCCGAACGCCAGGATCGGCGAGGAGTGCATCATCGGCGAGAAGACCTACATCGCCTACGACGTCACGATCGGCTCCCGCTGCAAGATCAACGCCTTCGTCTACATCTGCCACAAGGTCACGATCGAGGACGGCGTGATGTGCGGCGCGGGGGTGACCTTCACCAACGACCGCTTCCCGCGCGCCGCGAGCTGGGACCTCGACCGGCTGCTCCCGTCCGGGCCGCCGCACGACATGCCCGAGTCGGTCGTCAGGCGCGGGGCCACGCTCGGCGCCGGCGTCTGCGTCGCGCCCGGCGTGACGATCGGCGAGTGGGCGACGATCGGCATGTCGAGCACGGTCGTCCGCGACGTCGGCCCGCACCTCCTCGTCGCCGGCAACCCGGCGCGCCGGATCGGCTACGTCTGCCGCTGCGGCTGGCGCGTCGCCGCCTTCCTCAACGGACCCGAACGCGACCTCGGCGAGGTCGGCGTGCCCTGCGGCCAGTGCGGCAGCAAGCTGCGCAGCCCGAACGGCCAGATCGAGTACGTCCACGCCTCCAAGGTCACGGACTGAGCGCGGCCCGGCCGTGGCCGGCCGGGCCCGTCCCCTCAACGTCGCCCGTAGTACTTGCGCCGCGCGTCGACGTGGACGAAGCGGTCCTCGTCGGCGATCCAGGCCGTGAGGCGGCCGCCGTAGACGCAGCCGGTGTCGAGGCCGCGGACGCCGCCGTCGTGGACGAGCCCCCGCCGGGCCCAGTGCCCGAACACGACCGTGCGCCGGCCGCGGTAGTGCAGGTCCCAGGGCACGAACGGCGGCGCGGGTGGCGGCCAGTCCTTGGCCGGACGGCGGCCGTCGCGGTCGCAGTAGCGCGTCGACAGGACGAACTCCTGGGCCGCCGGCGGCGGGTCGGGGTCGCCGAGCCGGACCGAGGTCCAGCGGCGCCACTCGGCCGGCGGCGGGACCTCGGGCCACAGCGGCGGCGGCAGGGCGGCGTGGACCATGACGAGGTCGTCGACCTCGAGCAGGAGCGGCGTCGAGGTCAGGACGCGGCCCCACTCGCAGCGCTCGTCGCTGTCGAGCAGGCCGACGAGGCCGGGCTCCTCGGCCCACTTCGCGCGCGCCGCGTCGCCGAGCTCGTCGGCGAAGAAGCCGCGCTCGAGGAGGTAGACCTCGTGGTTGCCGAGGACCCAGGTCGCGTCGAGGTCCTCGGCGAGGCGCAGGACGCCGAGGCTGTCGGGGCCGCGGCGGACGAGGTCGCCGACGAGGTGGACGTCGTCACGCACCGGGTCGAAGCGCAGCCGGTCGACGAGCTCGGACAGCTCTTCGCGGCAGCCCTGCACGTCCCCGATGAAGATCTTGCGCCGGACCGCCATGCACCAAAAAAAGCACCGGCACCCCAGGAGGGGCCGGTGCTTCTTGCTTCCGATCCCTCGGGGACGCGGACCGCAGGTCCTCGACCCCTGGGATTCACCCAAGGCGGGATCATAGGGTCGCCCGTCCGGCAGGGAAGCGGCGCCGCCCGGCTTTCTCGCGCGCGCAGCCGGGCCGCGTCGCCCGGCGCTGGACGCGGCGGTCCTAACTCCTTTGTTCGCGGGTCGGGACGCTGCGGGGCGGGGGGCCGCTGTAGCCGGCGGAGGGACGGATCAGCCGGTTGTCGGCGTACTGGGCGAGGACGTGCGCGGTCCAGCCGGGCAGCCGGGCCAGGGCGAACAGCGGCGTGAACATGTCGGCCGGGATGCCGAGGGCGGCGTAGGTCGAGGCCGAGTAGTAGTCGACGTTGATGACCAGCGGCTTGCGCCGGCGCACGGCCTCGGCGAGGGCCTCGCTGAGCTCGAACCAACGCGGATCGCCCGAGACCCTGGCCATGTCCCGGCTCATCTGGCGCAGCACGGTCCCGCGCGGGTCGTCGACGCGGTAGACGCGGTGCCCGAAGCCCATGATCCGGCGCTTCGCGGCGAGGGCCTCGTCGAGCCAGGCCTCGATCCGGTCGGGCGTCCCGATCTCCTCGAGCATGGCCATGACGGCGGTGTTGGCCCCGCCGTGCAGGGGGCCCTGGAGGGTCCCCACGGCCGTGGTCACGGCCGCGTAGAGGTCGGCCAGCGTCGAGGCCGTGCAGCGGGCGGCGAAGGTCGAGGCGTTGAAGCCGTGCTCGGCGTGCAGGATCAGGCAGCCGTCGAGGACGCGGCTCTCCTCGTCGCGCGGCAGCTGGCCGCGCAGCATGCGCAGCCAGTCGGTGGCGAGGTCCAGGTCGGGGTCGGGGGGGACCTCGTCGAGCCCCTGGCGGACGCGGGCGAACAGGGCCATGGCCGTCGGCAGCAGGCCGCAGAGGCGCACGGCCGCCGTGCGGGCGCCGTCGGGGTCGGTGCCGAGCCCCGGCCCCGGGTCGGACGTCGCGAGGGCCGAGACGAGGGTCCGCAGCGCGGTCATCGGGTCGGCCCGCGAGGCGAGCCCGTGCACGAGGAACCGGACCTCGCCCGGCAGCGCGCGTGAGCGGCCCAGGTCGGCGCGCAGCCCGGCGAGCTCGGCCGCCGTCGGCAGCTCCCCGTGCCACAGGAGCCAGCAGACCTCCTCGAAGGAGGCCTCGGCGACGAGCTCCTCGACCGCATAGCCGCGGTAGCGCAGCTCGCCCTTGGCGCCGTCGATCGTGCAGAAGGGCTGGTCGCCGACGACGACGCCCTCGAGTCCTGGCCTGGCCTCTCCGCTCATCCGTTCCTCCGTCACGGGGTCCTCGCGCGGGTCGCCCGGGAGAAGCTCACAGCCTCGCCGGCCCGGCGGCAAGCGCCGAGCCTCGTTCGCCCGGGCTCCCCGCCTGTGGTATGCACTGGGCGTGGCCCGCCAGGAGGGGATCCGACGCTTCCGCAGAGCAGCCGCCGGCATCGCCGGCTGGACCCTGGCTTCCCGGGTCCTGGGCCTCGTCCGCGACCGGCTGATGTTCACGACCTTCGGGCGCGGCCCGGAGTCGAGCGCCTTCTGGCTCGCCTGGACCGTGCCCAACCTGTTCCGCCGCCTGCTCGGCGAGGGGGCGTTGTCGGCCGTCTTCGTGCCGGTCCTGACCCGCCGGCTCGAGCGCGACGGCGCGGCCGGCGCCCGGCGGTCGCTCGCGACCGTCCTGGGCGCCCTCCTGCTGGTCCTCGGCGTCCTGGTCGTCCTCGGCGCGGCGGCCGTCCTCGTCATGCCGGCGGCCTGGCTGGCCCGCGACGGGGACCTCCGCTACGCCGCCCACCTGCGCGAGCTCCTGCTCGTGCTGCTGCCGTACATGCTGCCGATCTGCGTCGTCGCCCTGGCCTCGGCGGCGCAGAACGTCAGCGGGCGGTTCGCCCTGCCGGCCCTGGCCCCGTTCGTGCTCAACCTGTTCTGGATCGCGGCGCTGCTCGTCGCGGGCGGCGGGGAGCGGAGCCTCGCCGACCAGGCCGTGCTCGTCGGGGTCGCCCTCGTCGTCGGCGGCCTGTTCCAGGTCCTGCTGCAGCTGCCGGGCCTGCGCCGCAGCGAGCTCCTCGTCGCCCCGCGCCTCGACCTCGGCGACCCCGACCTGCGCGACACGGCCAAGGGCATGCTGCCGATGCTGCTCGGCCTCTCGGTCGTCCAGCTCAACGTCCTCGCGAACCAGGTCCTGGCGGTCTACCTCGTCCCCGAGACCGGGGCCAACTCGGTGCTGTTCCTGGCCAACCGCCTGCTCGAGTTCCCGCACGCCCTCGTCGGCATCGCGCTCGGCACGGCCGTGTTCCCGCTGCTGTCGAGCCTCGGCGACCAGCGTGACCGCGAGGGGCTCGGCCGCACGCTCGACCAGGCCCTGTCGCTCGGCCTCGTCGTCGCCGTCCCGGCCGCCGTCGGCCTCCTCGCGCTCGCGCCGGAGATCGTCGACGTGCTGTTCGTGGCCGGCCGCTTCACCGCCGCCGACGGCCTCGAGGCCGCCGGCGTGACCGGGATCCTCGCCCTGTCCCTGCCGGCCCTGGTCGCGATCCAGGTCCTGGCGCGGGCCCACTACGCGCTCGGGGACCGGCGGACGCCGGTGCGGATCTCGATCACGATGTTCGCCCTGGCCCTGGTCGCGAACCTGGTCCTCGCGCCGCGCTTCGGGGTCCGGGCCCTGGCCGCGACCTCGACGGTCTCGGTGACCGGCAACGCCGCCCTGCTGCTGTGGTCGATGCGCAGGCGGCTGCCGCCGGCGCGGCGCCGGGCGTGGCGCGCGCTCGGCGTCGCCGTGCTGGCCTCGGTCCCGATGGTCGTGACGGCGCGGCTCGCGGCCGACCGCTGCGCCGCGCTGGTCGGGGGCGGCGGGCTCCCCGCGAGGCTCGCCGTCGCCCTGCTCGTGCCGATCGGCGCGGCCGCCTTGGTCTACCTCGGCGCGGCGCGGCTGCTCGGCGCCGACGAGCTCAGGCTGCGCCGGCGCTGAGCCGGCGGGCGCGCCTCAGAGCCGCTCGACGCGGGTGAACTCGAGCACCTTGTTGCCGGGCTGGATCAGCCGCAGGTGGTTGGGCGCGAGCAGCGCGAACTGCCGCACCTCCCGGTGCCCGACCGGGTCCACGATGATGCGCCCTGCCTCCTCGGCGCTGCGGTGACCGGCCAGGGCCGTCGTGACGAGCTGGTTGCCCTCGATCGCGTAGACGCGCATGCCGTCCTGGAACATCGGCGCCTGGTCGCCGCGGTCGAGGCTGAGGTGGATCGACAGGTGCGTCCGCGTGAACACGAGGTAGCCGGTCGGGTTGCGGCCGGCGCCGGCGCCGAGGTTGCTGGACGGCGCGACGCGCCAGACGCCCATCAGCGGATTCCTGGGCAGGCGGTCGGGGTCGGTCGGGTCGACCGCCGCGCGGCTGGCGGGTCGGCTCCCCGGCCGCGTGCCGGGCGCGGTCGCGTCCCCGTCCGGGGCGCGGGCCTCGTCCTGGGCCCGGGACGCCGGGCGCGTCGTCGGGTCCGGGACCTCGTCGACCGGCAGCGGGGGGAGCCGGGGCGGGTCCTGGGCGGTCGCGACCAGGACCGTGAGCAGGAGCAGCGCGGATCTCATGCGGCGATCATAGTCGAGGCCATGGCCTTCCCTCGCCGGACCCGCCCCCATACCTTCCCGGCATGTCGCTGTCGGATCCGGGCATCCGGGCCAACGCCCTCGGCCTGGGCATCAACGCCCTGCTGATGGTGCTGAAGTTCGTCTACGGGAGCCCTCGCCGGCAGCGAGGCCCTCGTGGCCGACGGCTTCAACTCGGCCGGCGACATCCTGGCCACGGCGATCGCCTTCGGCGGCTACGTCTACGCCAAGAAGCCGCCCGACGAGGACCACCACTTCGGGCACGGCAACGCCGAGAACGTCGCCGGCCTGATCGTCGGCGCGATGCTGCTCGCGACCGGCGTGTTCATCATGATCGAGGGCCTGCTGTCGCTGACCCGCGGTCGCTACAGCTCGCCCGAGATGCCGGCGGTCTGGGTCGCCCTGTTCACGATCGTCGCCAAGGAGGGCCTCTACCGCTACGCCCACCACGTCGGCCGCAAGGTCCGCTCGCCCGGCATCCAGGCCAGCGCGAGGGACCACCGCGCGGACGTCCTCGTCGGCTTCGTCGTCCTGGCCGGCGTGCTCGGGGCGCGGACCGGGGTCACGTGGCTGGACCCGGGCGCGGCCATGGCCGTCGGGCTGTGGATCACGGTCATGGCCATCCAGCCGGTGCGGAGCAACTTCGACGTCCTCATGGACCGGGCCCCGGTCGAGCTGACGAAGCGGATCGTCGACACGGCCCTCGAGGTCCCGGACGTGCTCGGCGTCGAGCAGGTCAGGGTCCACCCGCTCGGGGCCGACTACCACGTCGCCCTCGAGATCCAGCTCGCGGCCGAGACCTCGCTGCGCAAGGCCCACCTCAAGGCGCACGAGGTCGAGGAGCGCGTGCGCGACGCCGTCGCGCACGTCGTCGGCGTGCAGGTCCACGTCAACCCGCGCGAGGTCGCCGGCTGAGGCCCCGGCCGGCGGTCAGCCGTCGAGGCGCAGCAGCACCTCGCCGCTGCCGCTGACCGCGGCGAGGCGGCCGACGCGGCCGTCCGGCAGGTCGTAGACGAGCTCGACGCGGCCCGCCGGCAGGCCGCCGATGTGGAACCGGCCCCCCGACCCGGTCCGGGTCGACACGATGCCCTGGTTGCCGTAGGCGTGGCGCAGCTCGAGGCCGTAGACGGGCTTGCCCTTGGCGTCGAGCACCCGCCCGAGCAGGGACAGGGGCTCCTCGAGGCGGATCTCGTGCACGGCCGACGACGGGGACAGGTCCTCGGGCTGGCGGTAGGTCATGCCCCGGGCGTCGATCAGGACCTTGTAGGTCCAACGCCGGCTGAGGCCGCGGAACTCGACCAGGCCGTCCTGGTCGCAGCGCCGCTCGCTGTCGGCGACGCCCATGAGCTCGACGCGGTGCCCGGGGCTCGGCCTGCCGGCCGGGTCGAGCACCCGGACCTGGAGCGGCATCGAGGCCTCGACGACGAGCTCGATCGGCTCCTCGGCCGAGACCTCGGTCTCGACGTCGAGGTCCGGGTAGCCGTCGACCCGGCCGCGGAAGCGCAGCGCTTCGAAGCTGGCCGACAGGTCCGGCAGCGTGAAGCGGCCGCCCTCGTCGGTCTCGACCCGCGCGAGCGCCGGGCCCTCGCGCATGCGGTGCCGGACCTCGAGCGCGACGCCGGCGAGGACGGCCCCGAGGTCGTCGCTGAGCCGGCCGGCGAGCGCGGCCGGCGGCCCGAAGCGGATCTCGCCGTTGCGGGGCTCCCAGCGGGTGAGGCCGCCCTGCGACAGGACGCCGTCGTGGTCGCGGCCCTGGCAGACCCAGTCGCCGGACCAGCGCTCCTCGGGCAGCAGGACCTTGCCGTCCTCGCCGGTCACGGCCTCGAAGGCGTCGGCCGTGCTGCCGTCCGGCCGGAAGAAGCGCAGCGTGACGCCGGCCACGGGCCGGTCGTCGAGGTCGACGGCGCGCAGCTCGTAGGGCCCGGGCGGCGGGCCGCCTCCGGCCCGCGCGCCGGTCAGCCCCTGCCAGGTCGCGAGCCCGGCGACGAGCAGCAGGGCGACGACCCAGACGAGGCGGTCGCGGCCGGCGCTCCGGCGGCGCGTCTCGATGTGGCGGCGGTATCTCTCGGAGCGGAACGACATCGCGTCCGGGTCGGCGGCGGGGTCAGCCCCGGGGCTCGGGCTCGCGCACGCGGATCCGGTCCGCCAGTCTACGATCCAGGGCGAACTCCGTGCCACCGACCCGGAACACGACCGCCGGCCACAGGCGGATCATCGTGACCGGGTCCCCGGGCAGGATCCCCAGGGCCAGGAGCTTGCGCAGGTCCTCGCGGTCCACGTCGTCGATGGCCTCGACGACGGCGCTCCGTCCCTTGGCCAGCATCGTCAGCGGGATCGACAAGGTGCGGGTCTCCGGGCAGAGGATCGTCATGACCGCCGCCACCTGGCCAGCAGTCGCGCCAGCAGGCCGGTCCGTGCCGCCGGCACGGGGTTGTCGTAACCGCAACGCGGGCACCGCGCCATGCCGCAGTGGCCGGAGCCCTTGGGGCAGGCGGAGCAGCCGGAGACCGCGCCCTGGGACGCCCGGTACTCGTGCCGGCAGAAGCCGCACTCGATGCTCGGCTCGGGCTGCGCTGGGCGGGGGCCGGTCACGCGAGCCACCCCGTGGCGAGGAGGACCTGGTTGACGGTCGCGCCGACGACGAAGGCGCACAGGGTCACGAGGGCGGTCGTCGTGAGCGCGGCGCGCGGGCCGCGCTCCTTCCACATGATCATGAACTGCGCGATGCACGGGACGAACAGCGTCAGCGTCACGCAGCCGACGAAGACCTGGCGCGGCGACAGCACGCCGACGCCGCCGGCCTCGAGGCTCTGCTGGTGCAGGTGGAACAGCCCGGCCGCCCCGAAGTCGCGGCGGAAGAAGCCGATGACGAAGCTCTCGGTGGCCTCGACCGGGAGGCCGATGAGGCTCAGCCCCGGGGCCAGGCCCCGCTCCAGAAGGCCGAGGCCGCCGCTCTGGTCGAGGGCCCACAGGATGACGCTGGCCCACAGGAACAGCGGCAGGACCTCGCGGAAGTACCAGCGCATCCGGGCGAAGCTCTTGGCCAGCACGTGGCCGACGCGGGGCCTCCTGAGCGGCGGCAGCTCCATGTGGAACGTCGCGGCCTTGCCGGGCAGGACGCGCGCGGCGATCCAGCCGACGGCGAAGATCACGCCGACGAGGATGCCGAAGTACGACAGCCAGACGGCGAAGCCGAACGAGCCGAGCATGCCCATGATCAGGCCGAGCTGGGCCGAGCAGGGGATCGCCAGGGCCAGGAGCAGGGTCGCGAGGACGCGCTCGCGGCGCGTCTCCAGCGTGCGGGTCGTGACCGTCGCCATCGTGTCGCAGCCGAAGCCGAGCACCATCGGGATCACGGCGCGGCCGTTGAGGCCGATGCGCTTGAACACGCGGTCGACGAGGAGGGCGAAGCGGGGGAAGTAGCCCGAGTCCTCGACGGCCGAGAACACGAGGAAGAAGAAGAACACGATCGGCAGGACGAGGGCGATCGCGTACGTGATGCCGAGCGTCAGCAGCCCGTAGTCGCCGACGAAGAGGTCGCGGAGCGGCTGGAACGGGACGAGGGCCTCGAAGGCCGACTGCACGGCAGGATTGATGACCCCGCCGAACAGGTCCTCCTCGAGCCAGCCGACGACCGTGCCGGCCCCGAACACGCCGACGAACTGGTAGAAGGCGAGGTAGAGCACGACGAGGAGCAGCGGGATGCCGGTCCACGGCGTGATCAGCAGGCGGGACAGGCGGTCGGCGAAGCCGGTCGCGGCGGTCGCCGGTTTGACGACGAGGCCGTCGATGAGGGCCCGGGCGCGGGCGCGGAGGAAGCAGGCGCTGCCGAAGGCCGGGGGGTGGCCCGTGGCCTGCTCGAGCTCGTCGCGCGCGGCCGTGAGCCGGGCCTCGTCGATGCCGCCCGACCCGGCCAGCTCGAAGTCGCCCTCGAGGGCCAGCTCCGCGGCCAGGGTCGTCGGCAGCCGCGACGGCATCGTCGAGGTGCCGAGCTCGCGGTCCTGCGCGAGGCTCGCGGCCAGGGCCGTGCGGGCCTCGTCGACGGCCGCGGGCCAGTCGAGCCAGCGGGGGGCCGGGGCCGGCTGGCGCAGGGCTGCGTGGATCGCGGCCTCGAGCTCGGCGAGGCCCTCGCCGGTGATCGCCGAGCAGGTCACGACAGGGACGTCGAGCCGCGCCGCCAGGCCGGCGGCGTCGACCTCGATGCCGCGCGCCTTCGCCTCGTCGCACATGTTGAGCGCGAGCACGAGGGGCAGGCCGGCCTCGCGCAGCCTCAGGCTCAGCGCGAGCTGGCGCTCGAGGTCCTTGGTGTCGAGCACGTGCACGACGACGCCCGGGTCCTCCGCGAACAGCGCGTCGCGGGCGACGCGCTCCTCCTCGGTCAGCGGGACGAGGCCGTACATCCCCGGTGGGTCGAAGATCGGCACGGTGAACGGCGTGCCCTCGGCGTCGCTCAGGTGCAGGTGGCCGCGCGTCACGCCGACGGTCGTGCCCGGGTAGTTGGACACGACGACGTAGGCGTCGCTGAGCGCGTTGAACAGCGAGCTCTTGCCGACGTTGGGCAGCCCGACGAGGAACACGCGCTGCTGGCGCAGCGCCGCCCGCGCCTGACCGGCGGCGCCGAGCAGGGCGGGCTCGTTCAGCTCGAGTTGCTGTTCGGGTGGCATCGTCGTCCTGGTCTCCGCAGGCAGGGCCGTGCTCGCCCTGTTCTGCGAATGAGTCGCACGATCATAGTCTTCGGCACCCAGGGCACAAGACCGGAACAAGACTGAGACCGGTCCCGCCCTGGGACCCAAGTCCCGGTCACGGAAGCGCTTGCCGCCGCCCTTGGGGCCGCGCCCAGGCCTCCGTAGCATGGCTTCGAGCCGGCCAAGGTCCCGCTCGGGGGGTCTCGGGGCGGCGAGGAGGGTCGGGATGGACACCAAGCAGCTGGCCGGGCGCTATGCCGCGGATCTCGGCGAGTCGGGCTGGGTCCTCGGGCTCGGGACGGGCAGCACCGTCGCCTTCGCGCTCGAGCGCCTGGCCGAGCGGGTCCGCGAGGGCCTCGACGTGCGGGGCGTGCCGACGAGCCTCGACACCGAGAGCAAGTGCCGGCGCTACGGCATCCCGCTGACGACCCTCGAGGAGCACCCGCGGCTGCGGATGACGATCGACGGGGCGGACGAGGTCGACCCGCAGAAGCGCCTGATCAAGGGCGGCGGCGGGGCGCTGCTGCGCGAGAAGGTCGTGGCCTCGGCGTCCGAGGAGCTGGTCGTCATCGTCGGCGAGAACAAGGTCGTCGACCGCCTCGGCGTCGGCTTCCTGCTGCCGGTCGAGGTCGTCCCGTTCGCGGTCCCGTACGTCCTGCGCCGCCTCGAGGAGCTCGGCTGCGCGCCGTTCGTGCGCGCGCACCAGGACGGCAAGCCGCTCGTCTCGGACAACGGCAACCGCATCGTCGACTGCCGCTTCGACGGCATCGACGAGCCCGAGGAGCTCGAGCGTCGGCTCAACGCCGTGCCGGGCATCGTCGAGAACGGCCTGTTCTGCGGGCTCGCCGGCCGCGTCGTCGTCGGCAAGGCCGACGGCGGCATCGAGGTGCGCTGAGGCCTCGGGCGCCGGCCCCGGCGCGTCAGACGAGGTAGGCCTCGGCGAGGCGCGCGTCGCAGACCGCGGGCCGGTGGTCGTGGGCGAGGCGGGCGCGGCCCGCGCGGCCGAGGCGGGCGCAGAGGGCCTCGTCGTCGGCGAGCCGGTCGAGGGCGGCGGCCAGGGCGCCGGGGTCGAACGGCGGCACGGTCAGGCCCGAGGCCCCGTCGACGACGATCTCGGGCAGGCCCCCGGCCGTCGTCGCGATGACCGCGCGGGCGTGGGCCTGGGCCTCGAGCACCGCCAGCGGCTGGTTCTCGAGCCACTCGCTGGGCTGGATCAGCGCGCGGCAGCGCCCGAGCAGGAACGGCACCTCGTCGCGGTCGACCTCGCCGAGCAGGAGCAGGTTCTTCCGGGGCAGCAGCTCGTCGCGGAGCGGGCCGTCGCCGGCGATCTCGACGATCCGCGGCCGGTGGCACATGGCCAGGGCGCGGACCAGCGTGCGCAGGCCCTTGTCGGGGACGAGGCGGCCGAGGAACAGGAACGGGGCGTCGGGCTTTGGGTCGGTGACCGCGTCGGCCGGCGCCATCGCGTACGGGGCGTGGACGACGGGCACGTCGCCGGCCCAGGCCCGCGTGCGCTCGGCCAGGTCGCGCGACGGCGCGACGAGGGCCGTGCAGCAGCGCCGGACGTGGCGCCGCACCCAGGCGCGCTTGAGCCGGTTGGGCAGGGCCCGCCAGAGCGGCGGCCGCCGCTGGCCCTCGAGCAGGGGGTCGGGCTCGTGGCGGTAGTCGTGCAGCGTCATGACGACGCGGTCGCAGCAGGCCCGCGCGGTCTCGAGCGCGGCCGGCGACAGGAAGGCGGCGTTGTGGAAGTGCACGACGTCCGGCCGGAACGCGCGGATCGCGATGCGCAGGCGCTCGGCCTCGCGGTCGCTCCACCAGGTCGCGGACGCCCGCGGGGACGGCAGCGGCTGCTCGGCCCCGAAGACCTCGACCTCGTGGCCGGCCTCGCGCTGGCGCAGGGCGAGGCCGAGGAGGTGGGTCTCGGCGCCCGCGCCGCCCCGGTCGAGGTCGTTGGCGTGCAGGATCCGCAGGGGGCGCGGGGCGCGGCCGGCGCCTCACGGTGGCGGTCAGGCAGGGTGCTGGACATCGGGCAGGCGGCGGGCGAGGACGAGGATCGAGTCGGCGATGCCACGCGCGACGCGCGGGGACAGCCGGGCGAGGAGCTTCATCAGGACGCGGAACGGCCGCTGCAGCCACTCGGGCACGAGCGGCAGGGGGCGCGGCCAGCGGTTCCACGCGCTCCGGGTCGTGACGACCGCGAAGCCGTGGTCGGCGAGGAGGCGCGCGAGCGACGCGCGGCTGTGATACCAGAGGTGCTCGGGCGGCTTGCACTGGTCCCAGCGCTCGGGGACGAGGCGGGCCGTCCAGTGCTCGACGACCGGCAGCACGACGCAGAGCAGGGCGTCCGGCGCGCAGAGCCCGCGCAGGGCCGCGAGCGTCCCGGCCGGGTCGCGCAGGTGCTCGAGCACGTCGAAGGCCGTGACGAGGTCGAAGCGCTCGTCCCCGCCGAGCTCGTCGAGGCCGGCGACGAGGCGGACGTGGTCGAGCGAGCCCGACCGCGCGAGCCGCAGAGTGGCCTCGGCGCGGACGGCCTCCATCGGCTCGACGCCGACGAGGAGGTCGTGGTCGGCGCGCAGGCCCTCGAGCCACCAGCCGTCGCCGCAGCCGAGGTCGAGGGCGCGTTGACCGGCGTAGCCGTGGGCGCGCAGCAGGGCGCGGCGGTCGTGGACCTGGCGGCGCTTCTGGGCCTCGAGCCGGACCTCGCCGTCGTGGTAGCCGTAGTCGGAGGCGCCGGCCAGGTAGGCCTCGTCGTAGACGCGGGCGCAGTCCTCGGCGCTGGGCACGGGCCAGACGAAGCCGAGGCCGCAGGCGGGGCAGCGGTGCAGCCGGTACGGACCCTTGGCGAGCCAGGGCCCGGCGTCGCCGGTGCCGCAGACCGGACATGCCGGCAGCGCAGCACGCTGCCGGCTCGGGGCCTCGACCGGGGCGGTGACCGACATCGTCCCGTTGCTATCGACGCTTCCGGGCCGCGGCTTGAGCGAGGCCGGGATCCCGTAGGATCACGGACCCCTGGACCGGAGGACGACATGGAGCGGAGGCAGACCGGCGGGACGACGGGTGGGCGGGGCCTGCGCGGCAGCGCCGGTGGCTACGCCGGGACCCTGATCGGGGTCTGCGGCTGGCTGATCGGCCTGATGGTGTTCCTGCTGGTCGAGGGCCGCGGGGACCTGATGGTCGAGGTCCTGCCGATCGGCCTCGGCGCGAGCCTGGCCCTCGGGCTCGTGCTCCTCGTCACCTGCGAGCTCCTGCTGCGCCTCGAGGGCCGACCGGGGCCGATGTGGCGCCGCGGCCTGATGGCCGGCATCGCGCTGACGACCGGCGTCCTGCTGTTCCTCGCCGAGGCCACGATCCTGCCGGCGCTGCGCGACGACCCGCAGCTGCGCCGGGCCTTCGAGCGGCTGGGCTCGGTCACGGGCTTCCCGACCTGGCTCTCGGCCCTGCTGCTGTTCGTCGCCGTCGCGCTGTACGCCGACGTCCTGCGCCGGGTCCTGCGCGCCGGCGGCGCGGCGCCGGGCGGCGACCCCGCTAGCTGATCGACAGCATCCGCTCGAGCGGGACCAGGGCGCGGCGGCGCAGGTCCTCGTTGAGCTCGATCCGCGGCTCGAGGTCGCGCAGGGCGAGGTAGGCCTTCTCGAGCGTGTTGAGCTTCATGAACGGGCACTCCTGGCAGCCCGTGCAGCCGGCGCGGCTCTCGACCGGGGCCGGGATCAGGGTCTTGCCCGGGGCGCGCTTGTGCATCTCGTGCAGGATGCCGGTCTCGGTCGCGACGATGAAGGTGTCGTGCGGGGCCGTCGCGACGCGGTCGAGCAGGGCCGTGGTCGAGCCGATGAAGTCGGCGTGGCGCAGGACGTGCTCCTCGCACTCCGGGTGGGCGATGAACTCGGCGCCCTCGTGCTCGGCCTTCAGCGCGATGATGCGGCGCTCGCTGAACGTCTCGTGGACGATGCACGAGCCCGGCCACAGGTCCATGTCGCGGCCGAGCTCCTTGGCCAGCCACGCGCCGAGGTTGCGGTCGGGGGCGAACAGCACCGGCCGGTCCGCCGGGATCTGCTCGAGGACCTTGCGGGCGTTCGACGACGTGCAGATCCAGTCCGACTCGGCCTTGGCCGCGGCCGTCGAGTTGACGTAGGTCACGACGACGTGGTCGGGGTGCGTGGCCTTCCAGGCGCGGAGCCGGTCGGCGGGGCAGGCCTCGGCCAGGGAGCAGCCGGCCTCGAGGTCGGGCAGGACGACGGTCTTGTCCGGGCAGAGGATCTTGGCCGTCTCGGCCATGAAGTGGACGCCCAGGAACAGGATGACCTCGGCGTCCTTCCGCTTGCGCGCCTCCTGCGCGAGGGCCAGCGAGTCGCCGAGGAAGTCGGCGATGTCCTGCAGGTCGGGGTCCTGGTAGTAGTGGGCCAGGATCACGGCCTTGCGCTCGACCTTGAGGCGTTCGATCTCCTCGAAGAGGTCGAGGGTCGGATCGACGTACGGGCCCGTCGACAGGGTGCTCATGGGCGCTCTCCTCGGCTCCTCCGGTCCGGCCCCCCCAGGCCGATCCCCGAAAAGTGGCCGAATACTATGAGCCCCCGACCCCCGGCCGACAACCGCGCGCCGCCGGGGCGATCATCCCTCCCCGGACGGGAATCGGACCCGGGGCTTGCGGCGCGGTGGCGATGGTGATCGAGCCGGGGTGGGGAGGTTCCAGGAGCCCGCCGGACCATCAACCGTCCGCCGGCACCTTCAGCGCGATCACCTTGCCCGTGGGCCAGGTGGCCGGGTCGTACGGGCCGTGGGGGATGCCGCTGGTCCTCGGGACCGGGCTGGCCTTCTTGCGCCCGTAACGCGGCGGCAGCTCGGTCTTGGCCGGGTCCTCGCGCATCGGCCAGAGCCGGACCTCGAAGGGGATCATCGGCGCCGGATCGAGCGTGACCCGGCCGTGCTCGTCGGTGAGGGCGAGGACCTCGTAGCTCACGATGGGATCCGCGCAGCGGATCCGGACGGTACGTCCGACAGCAGGGGTCTGGCCATCCTCCTCGGAGACGGCGATGACGATGCGCCGACGGTGGAGATCGACCCGGATACGGCCGGCCTGCGCCTGGCTGAGGCGGAACGGCTCACCCGCGAAGATCCGGACCGGCCTGGGCAGGATCCTTGGTTCGGAAGCACGTCCTTGTCCTTCGACCCGAGCCGATTCGGGCTTGTTCCCTGGCCTGTGCTCCAGCGTCGGCTGTGCGTCCTCGAAGATCACCTGCACATGCCATGTGCCCGGTGTCAGCTTCCCCAGGCTGCAGTGACCATCGCCATCGGTCCTGGCCAGCTTCATCTCGAGGCACCTCGGCCTCTCGGCCTGGGCATCCAGGCCGTTCCGATAGAGGCGGAGGTCGTGGTCGGCCAGCGGAAGGCCGTCCATGAGCAGCTCGAGCTCGGTGTCCGCGGGGATCCAGGCACTCAGGTCGAGCACGATCTCCCGGGTCTCGCCGGACCTCAGCTCGATGACCTCGATCTGGCGGCTCGTGAAGCCGCCCTTGCCGTTCCGTCTCTGACCTGCGAGGTAGAGGCGATACCGACCCGCAGGGAGTCCCGGGATCTCGAAGCTGCCGTCGGCGTCGATCCTGTATCCCCTCCCGCCGGAGAGATCACCGGTGCTCGTGTCGGTCGCCAACCTCACGGAGAGCGAGTTCGCCGGCGCGAAGGGGCGGGGCATCCTCGTGCCCCTCAATGCGAGCACGTGTCCCGGGATGATCTGCTCGAGGGCCTCGGCCGGTACGCAACGACCGACGATCCGTGACTGTCGGGGCAAGATGAACTCGAGGGACCGGTAGCCGGGTGGAACCGGGTATTGAGTGGGGGAGTAGCCTTCGGCCTCGACCGACACGAGCAAGGGCTCGAGCGCCGGCGGCATCATGAGAGTGCATCGACCCTTGGTGTCGCAGTTCGCGTAGGACACGATCCGGTCGACGATGCCGGTAGAGCGGACTTGAGCGTCGAGCTTGTGCCCCCCGACCCAGGAGCCGGGTCTCCATCTTCCCGACGTCTCGTGGACCAGGCAGACCTCGACTCCCGCAACAGGTGTGCGATCGGGCTCGAGGACGACCACTTCGAGCCGCGCAGCCTCGTCCAGCACGACGCGCAACCGGCTCGGTCCACCCTCCCGGATCTCGGTCGCCTCCATCCGGGAAGGTGCCCAGCGGTCGTCCGTGGGCCAGACCTTGACGGCGATCTCGCCGGCGGCGAGGTCGGTGACCTCGAGCAGGCCTTCGCGGTGGCGTCCGCGATCCCTGATGTCGGCGGCGACCACCTTGGCTCCGGGCAGGCGCTCCGCCGTCCAGCCATAGTCCTCGATCGGGGTGCCGTCGGTCCTGCTGACGACCTCGAGGATCAGCGAGCCCGATCCCCGCGGAGCCTGATAGTTCGCCCCCTTGTCGATGCGCAGGGCGGTACGGGCCGGGAACCAGACCGCCTCGACGGCGCTGCGACGCGACGGGTCGTTGGCCGTGGCCTCGGTGGTGCCTGCCGCACTCACGGGATGGATGTCCGACGCCGCCTCGGTTCCGATGTCCGTCGATCCCGCCGTCGAGGAGCCGTCCAGCTCGGGTGCCGGATCCGGAACCCGGAACGCGAGCCAGGCTCCGAGGGCGAGGACGGGCAGCAGGAGCAGGAGGCGGCGGGTCATTTCCGTCGTCCTAGGATCACGGGCTTCACCTCGCGCCGGCGGGCGCGCGGAGCTCGAGGGGCTTGCCGGAGGCGTAGCGCGTGGGGTCGAAGGGGCCGTGCTTGCGGCCCTCCCCCTTGGGCTGGGCCAGCTGGTTGGCCGGCAGCTCCGCCTTCTGCTCGGCCGTCAACGGGTGGGGGTCGTCAGCGGGCGACCACAGCGTGACCTCGAAGGGTCCCGTCGGGCCGGGGTCGAACAGCACCTCCCCGTCGTCGTCGAGCAGGGCCCGCACGAACAGGAACGGCTGCTTGCAGTGGAGCTGGACCGCACGCCCGGCGGCCGGCGTCTCGCCGTCGGCCTCGAGGATGCGCAGCCTGAGCGGCCGGCGCACGAACTCCGCCCGCAGGTGGTTGGCCTGGTCCCTGCGCACGACGACCGGCTCTACGGCCTGGAACAGGCGCGGGTCGGGAACTCCGAGGAGCCGTTCCACGGGTGGCGAGGGATCGGGCAACACGGCCTGCACCTGGTATCTCGCCGCGACGATCCCCTCGAGCTTGCAGTGACCCGACGTATCGGGCCGCAGCTCCAGTGGCTCGTGGGTCAGCCAGCCGCCCTCCTGGTCCTCGAAGCGGAACATCCGGGTCAGGAACACCCTCGTGTCTGGAAGCGGAGAGCCGTCCAGGGTGACCAGGAGGTCCGCAGCGACCGGGAGCAGGGGCTGCAGGTCGACGCCGAGGTCGAGAGAATCCCCGGGCGTCAGCTCGAAGTGGCAGATCGCCCCGCTGTGCCAGTTGGGCTTGCGCTGCTCCCATGGCCGCATCAAGTAGAACGTGTAGGAGCCCGCGGGGAGGTCCGTGATGTCGAACCTGCCTTCGGCGTCCACCGGGTAGCAGGCGGCGCCGATCGGCAGGTAGCCCTTCTTGGCGTGGATCAGCTTGACCCCGATGCTCCCCTGTGGAGCCCACCCTCCCTTTCCGAGAGGTTGCTTGGCGGCCTCTGCATGTCCAGGCACCAGCGCGTCGAGCAGGTCGACCGGGGTGCACCGTCCCTGGATCCGGGCCGTACGGGAGACGACCATGTCGATGTTGCGCTGGCCGACCGGGAGCTCGCGCTGACACTCCTCGCAGCCCTCGGCCGTCGCGCTCAGGACCATCCGTCCGGAATAGGGAAGGGCGTGGAGGACCAGCTTTCCGTCTCCGTTGCTCTTGCCTTCGTCGAGCAGTTGGAAAAGGAACTTCGGATCCCCCATGCCGGGCTTCGTGCGATCGTACAGGTACAGCACGTGTCCGAGCTTCCAGGTCGGAACACCCACGAGGCCGAGGCGGACGACCGCACCCGAGATCGGCTGCCCGTCTCCATCGAGGACCCGGATCGTGACCGGCACGGAGTCATCGAGCACGACCTTCAGGTCGGACCGGCCCGCGGGACCGATCTCCACCTGGACGACCTCGGATGGGGCAATGCTCCGGTCCTCGGGCCACACGATCAAAGCGAAGCTGCCCTCGTGTAGCCCCCCGATCTCGAGCCTTCCGGCTTCGTGGTGTCCCGGGTCGCGGAGCTTCGAGGAGAGGAACTCGGTCTGCTCTCCCGGGATCGACCAAGCCGTCCAGCCATAGTCTTCGATCGGCTTGCCGGTGCTGGCGGAGACGACCTCGAGCAGGCAGCTCGCTCCTTGGTCGAGGCGAAGGACGAGACCGGTCGTGCCCCAGGACACCGGTTCGCCCGGCGGGATGCCCTCGTGGCCTGCACCCGGCTCGACTCCGATCCGGACACGATCGGGGTCGGCGGGGTCGCGGTCGACCCAGCGGTACAGCGTGAAGCGACCCTCGTCGTCGGCCCGTACGCGAATCTGAGGCCCCATGCTCCCGTCAGGCCGCGAGCTCCGCCTGTTGTTCTGGATGTAGATGGCGGCCTTGGCGAGGGGCTTCCCGTCCACGTCCACGACGAAGCCCCGGATCGTCTCCCGCGGAACCAGTCGGACACGAACCTCGAGGTCCAGGTCCGCCTGTCCTGCCGGGATCACGACGTCCGCATCGTGTGGCTCGATGAGCGTGACGACATACTCTTCGCTGTCGATGCTCAGTTCGTACGTGTCGGCGATGAGCGGTTGGCGCAGCTCGAAGCGTCCCTCGTCCTTCGTCTTCCTGGCTCCGAAACGCCGGAGGCCCCGGTCCAGCTCATTCCTGGACGGCTGGGTGCCGGCCTTCGACCGCAGTCGAACGGTCGCTCCGACGACCGGCGCGTTGTCCTGATCGACCAGGCGCCCTCTGACCTTGCAGCCCGAGGTCGAACCGTCGGATTCCCCGAGTCGTTCGTCTCGAGGCGCATCGAGGACTTTGCGCTCCGGTGCTTCGGCAGCCTGAAGCTGCTGCAGCTCTTCGGTCTGCTTCACGGGTGGGCTCGAGGGCTCTCCCCCTGATGCAGGTGCGACTGTATCGCCACCGGAAGGTCCCACGGGTCGAGCTCTGCTCCCGACCCACTCGACCACCATGAAACCAACGACTGCGACGATGCACAGGAGGAAGATGGAGGTGACGGACTTCATCTGGATGAAATCACTTCCGAGCTAGGTTGGGGTGGGTCGCTCTCAGTCCCCGTCCTTCGGCGCGACGAGGCGGATCACGTGGCCGGGGGTGAAGGTCGCGGGGTCGAAGGGGCCGCATTGCTTGCCGCCGCCTTGGGGGCGGGCCTCGCGGCCGGAGAGGGGGCGGGGCCCGGCGCCGGGCTCGAGCGGGTAGGGGTCCTTGGCCGGGGCCCAGAGCTGGACCTTGAACGGGATCGGCGGGGCCGGGTCGACGAGGAGCTCGCCGTTGTCGTCGAGCGTCGTCAGGTGCTGCAGGCGGAGGTTGGCGAACAGCTTGACCGCGCGGCCGCGAGCCGGGGTCACGCCGTCGGCCTCGACGACCCGGAGCGTGACCGCGCGGCGCACGACGTCGACGTCGAGGCGCGCCGGCCGGCCGCGCTCGATCTCGAGGAGGTCGGGGAACCACAGCCCCAGCTCATCGGCGTACATCAGCAGGCGACCCTTCGAAGGCGAGGCGTCCGTGACCCGGACCTCGCCCTGCCAGGTCCCCGGCGGCAGGCTGCCGAGCAGGCAGCGCCCCTCGGCGTCGGTCGACACGAGCAACTTGTCGTACTCCGGTATGCGCCAGCCGTGCTCGTCGGGCGGCTTCATGCGCTGGAGCTGGAGCGTGCCATTGGCCAGCGGCAGGCCGTTGATGCGCACGCGCAGGTCGACCGGGACCGGCAGCAGGGGGGTCAGGTCGACCTCGACCTCCTTCCGCTCGCCCTCGGCCAGCTCGACCTGCTGGATACGGTGGCGGACCCAGGCTCCCTTGACCCCGTGCCCGGTCAGGAAGTAGTTGACCTGCAGCTCGTAGCCGCCGGCCGGAAGGCCGCCGATCCCGAAGCTGCCGTCGGCTCCGACCGGCACCGACCGGGTCACCCCCTTTCCGACCGCGATCACGTTGAGGCAGTGCGTGTTCAGTTGCCTCTGCATGCCGGGGTTGTCGAGGGCCTTGCCGTGACCGGGCTTGAGCTCCTCGATCAGCTCGATCGGCTTGCACCGCCCGAAGATCTCGGCCGAGGTCGGCAGCACGAGCTCGAAGCTCCGCGCGCCGGCCGGCAGCCGCTCCTGGATCACCGGGTGACCCTCCGCCTCCGCCTCGACGACGAGGATCGCGTCGCCGGCGGGCGCGTGCATGACGACCCGCCCGTCGGCGTCGGTGACCCCCTCGCCCACTGCCAGGGAGATCTGGTCCAGGGCACCGCCGACCGAGACCGTGGACAGGTCGTAGAGCGTGAGCTTGCGGCCGGGCTTCCAGGCCTGTGCGGGCACGCGGCCGAGGCGGACGCGGGCGCCTCGGACCGGAGCGCGGCTGCCGTCCACGACCCTGACCTCGACCGGGATCGACTCCTGCAGCACGACGCGGTGGTGGACCTGGCGTCCCCGCGGGACGTCGATCTCCTGGAGCGGAGAGATCGACCAGCGTGGATCGCTCGGCCAGACGATGAGCGTGACCCGGCCGTCGCTGATCGGACCGATGGCGAGCTTGCCGTCCTCGTGCCTGCCGCGGTCCCGCAGGTTCATGATCTGGATCAGGTCCTTCCGCTGCGGGAGCTGGAACGGGACCCAGCCGAACTCCTCGATCGGCTCGCCCGACACGGCGGAGACGACCTCGAGCACGCAGCCGCTCTCGACCCCGACGCGCAGGACGAGGTCGTCCGTGCCCCAGGCGACCGGGTCGCCCGGCGGCAGGCCGGCGTGGCCCTCGCCCGGCTTGACGCCGACCGGGACCAGGTCCGCGTGGCCCGAGTACAGTTCCCGCGAGCGTCGCAGCGCGAAGCGGCCTTCGGGGTCGGTCGTCTCGCTCAGGAACTCCCACCGCGCGAACACGACCGCGCCCTCGAGCGGCTTGCCCTCGGGGTCCAGCACCTGGCCGCGGATCCACTCGGCCGGCACGGTGGTCACGACCAGGGACAGCTCCGCGCGCTCCTGGCCGGCCTCGACCTCGAACCTCCCTTCGATCGGATTGACCAGGGTCAGGTCGTCCTGCCGCGAGCTCATGGTGAGCTGGTAGGTCCCCGGCGCGAGCGGCTCGCGCAGCGCGAAGGAGCCATCCGGCCCGCTCCGCTCCGAGCTCCCCAGCTGATGGCGGCCGGGCCGGGTCACCGGCTCGCCGTTCCCGTCGGCCCTTGCCACCAGCCTCACGACGACGCCTGCCACCGGCCGACCCTCGGGGTCCTTGACCGCGCCTTGCACCGGCACGAGGCCCTGCGCGTCCTCGTCCGCGCCGGTGTCGATGACCTGCCGTCGTCCCGACTCGGGCTCGGGTTCCTGGGCCGGGGCGTCCCTACCCGGCTCCTGCAGGGCCTGGGTGTCGGCCGGCCGCTCCTCGGTCGCTGTGCTGCCCGCTGGACCGATCCCGACCTTCTGGGCCGGGTCACCGCTCAACTCGAGCGCCGCCCAGACGAGCAGGGCGAGGACCGGGATCAGGAGCAGGAGACGCGAGCGCATGGCGGGGTCCTCGACGAGGGCCCGGGCCGGGGGCATGGCCCGGTCACTCTACGGACCGGACCCCGCTCGGGTCAGGGGCGCGCGGGGACCCGGGACGGTTTTCCCGGGCCCCGGCCCGGCTCAGTTGCTGCCGCCGTGCCCCTTGGCGTCCTCACCGCCGTCCTTGGCGCCGTCCTTGCCCTGGTCGACGCCGGTGTCACCGGCCTCGCCGTCCTTGGCGCCCTCGGCAGGCTGCTTGGCGGGGACGACCTCGACGACCGTGTCGGCGTCGACGACGACGAGGATCGACGTCGAGAACGCCAGGTAGGGCGCCAGCGCCGGGTGCTGCTTGAGCAGGGCGAAGTAGTCGGCGGAGAACGCCTCGACCTTGACGAGCTTCTGCTCCATCTCCTTCTTGAACCGGCCGTCGATCCACGTGCCGGACACGAGGTAGAACGTGCGGTCCTTGATCCGCTGCGCGGCCCAGAGCCGCTTGCCCTCCTGCTCGACGCTGTCGAGGTAGAGGAGGCGGGCGACCTTCTTGCTGCGGGTGACCGCGCCCGCGCCGCTCTCGGACGGCGCCGGGGTCGACGGGCCGCCGGCCTGGCCGGTCGGAGCCCCGCCGGCCTTGCCACCTGCGCCGCCGTGGGTGATGCCGAAGTCGTCGCCGGAGTCGGACACCGGCACGTTGCCGCCCGAGCTCGGCTCGGCGTCGGCCGCGCCCGCCCGGTCCAGCTCGCGGCGCAGCCGCTCGTCGAAGGCCCGGCCCGGGGCCTGCGGCCGCGGCGGCCCGTCGTCCTGCCAGCCGAAGCGCCCGCCGCGGCCGAAGGCGATCCGCTCGCCCTCCTCGACGACGAGCCCGCTCGTGAACGGCGTCACCAGCCCGAACTCCTTGCCGAGGCGGCGGACCTCCTCGACGAGCTCGGGGTTGCGGCCGTTGAGCCGGATGTTGTCGAGCAGCTGGGCGACGCGGCGCTGGGCCCAGATCGTGCCGACGAAGTCGTCGTCGGTCGCGACGGCCGGGAAGCTGCCCTCGTAGACGTACTCCTGGGGCTCGCCGCCGACCTTGCCCCTGAGCCGGATGGCCTTGTTGCCGTCGCCGGTGTAGCGGCCGGCCAGGACGATGCGCGAGCCGCGGAACAGCGGCGGCAGCTTGCCGGGGACCATCCGCGTCCACTCGACGCCGTCGGCCGCCAGCGTGACGTCGGTCATGACCGGGTGGGCCAGCTTCTCGAACAGCGCGCCGGTCTTGACCTCGAGGTTCTCGCCCGGGGCGACGTAGTCGCGCTCGCCGCCGTGGTCGGCCGCGAGGCTGTCGAGCAGGCGCGTGTTGACGTCGTTGCCGACGCCGAAGCAGAACACCCGCGTCCCGCCGGTGTTGGCCTTGGTCGAGTCGACCAGGATCTTGTCGACGTCGGCGACGCCGACGGTCGGCAGGCCGTCGGTCAGGACGACGCAGAGCGGCACCGAGCCCTCGGCGGGCTTCTGGGCCAGGGCCATCGTCACGGCCTCGTGCAGGTTGGTCCCGCCCATGGCCTTGAGCCCGTCGATCCACCCGCGCGCGGCACCGAGGTTGGCCTCGTCGGCCGCGACCAGCTCCTGCTTGAACGGCCGCGCCTCGGTCGAGAACGCGACGATGTTGAACCGGTCGCCGGGCTTGAGGCTGCCGACGAACATGCGCAGGGCCTTGCGGGCCTGCTCGATCTTCTCGCCCTCCATCGAGCCCGACGTGTCGATGACGAAGGTGATCGACTTGCACAGCTCCTTCTCCTCCTTCCACTCGCGCTTGGGGGCGAGCATCAGCAGGAACGTCCCCTCGCTCGCGCCCTCGCGGCGCCAGCACAGCAGGTCGAGGCCGAAGTCACGCTCGTCGAGGCTGTAGAACAGCACCGGGTCGCGCGCCGGTCGCTGCTCGCTCTCGAAGCTGCCGCGCACGAGGTGGTCGTCCTTCTGCACGAGCTCGAAGCCCTGCAGCGGCGACCAGGCGTTCTTGAGCGACTTCCTGGACCGGATCTCGACGCCGAGGGAGAACCTGCCCTCGTCGATGGCCCGCGTCGGGTACTCGAGCTTGTAGAGGCCGCCGCTCTCGGGCAGCAGCATCCGGAAGCGCAGCTCGACCTCCTGGGTCCCCTTGGGCGGGATCGGGAACACCCGCAGCCGGAGCAGGTCGCGCTCGACGTACTCGAGCAGGGCCGGATCCAGGCGGCGGCGGACGATGCCCTCGTAGACGCCGCGGGCCTTGTCGGCCGTCAGGACCTCGCCCTCGACGAGCTTGTCGCCGATCTTCATGGCGATCCGGTCGGCCACGGCCCCCTTGGGGATCGGCAGCATCAGGACCTTCTCGGCGTCCCGGCCGCCGTCGTTGCGGAACCTGACCTTGACCTCGATGTCGGCGACCCCGTCGGTGATCCGGGCCTGGACCGCCGTCGACTCGGTCCGGACCAGCGGCGGCGCCGGCCGGGGCGGCATCGGCCGCGGCGGGTGGCGCTGGGCGGCGGCGGAGGCCACCAGGACCAGCGGGAACAGGCCAGAGAGCAACTGGGCGCGGCTCGACATCGATTCCTCCAGGATGCGCAGGCCCGCTGGGACGGTGCCCGGGGCCGAAGGTTCCCGCAGGGGACCGTACGTGGTCAAGCCGTGATCCCGGGCGGGACGCCCGGGACCACGGCTCGCGGGAGGCAGGCCTCCCCGGGGCTCAGTCCTTCTGGGTCGCCAGCCCGGTCCGGACCAGGACGACCTCGTCCCCGAGCACGATCAGCATCGAGGTCGAGAAGGCCAGCCAGGGGCCCGCGCCCTCGTGCCGGCGGCCGAGCTCGAACCACTCGTCGGAGAAGGCCTCGACCTCCCGGACCTTGGCGCCCATGGCCTTGTCGAAGGCCCGGTCGACCCAGACCCCGTCGATGAGGTGGAAGACCTTGCCGTGGAGCCGGCGCGCGGTCGCCAGCCGGCTCGAGCGCCGCCCGTCCAGCTTGTCGGCCAGGCTCAGCACGACGGCCTCCTTGCTGGCCTCGACGGCCTCCCGGCCCGACTCGGCCTGGGGCAGGTCGACCTTGGCGCCGCCCTGGCGGGCGTCGTCGGCGGCCTTGCGCTTCTCCTCCTCGGCCTTCTTGAGGTAGCCGTCGGCGTCCTGCTCCTCGAGGTCACCGGCCCGGACGAGCTCCTCGGCCCGGTCGGCCAGCTCCCCGCCGACCTCGGCGAAGCGCCGGCGCAGCCCGGTCGGCATGCCCTGGGCCAGCTGCTGGCCCTCCTCGAGCACGAGCCCCGACGTGTACGGGGTCACGATGCCGTGCCGCTTGCCGATGCGCCGGACCTCTGCGACGAGCTCGGCCTGCTCGCCGTTCAGGCGGATCTGGTCCATCAGGAACGCGACTCGGCGCTGGGCCCAGATCGTCGCGACGAAGTCGTGCTCGGTCGCCTTCTCGGGGAAGCTCGCGTCGTAGACGTGGCGCTGGCGCTCGTCGCCGACGCGGCCCTCGAGGACGACGGCCGTCGACGCGCTGCCGCGGTAGCGGCCGGCCAGCACGAGGCGGCCGCCGCGGAACAGGTCGGGCAGCTGGTTCGGGCTCGTCCGCGACCACTGCACGCCCTCGGCCTGGAGCCTGATGTCGGTCATGACCGGGTGGGCCAGCTTCTCGAACAGGGCCGAGGTCTTGACCTCGATGTCCTCGTTGGGGGCGACGTAGTCGCGCTCGCCGCGGCTGGTCACGGCCAGGCCGTCGAGCAGGCGGGTGTTGACGTCGTGGCCGACGCCGAAGGCGAAGATACGCGCGTCGCGGGCCGGCTTGCCGTAGCTCTTCAGCAGGTGGTCGACGTCGGTGTTGCCGACCGTCGGCAGGCCGTCGGTCAGGAAGACGACCATCGGCACGCGCTCGGCGCCGCTGCCCTCCTTGTCGCAGATCTCCTCGCCGGCGCCCGCGCGGCCGAGCCACGAGTCGCCGAGGTCCTTGCCCTCGAGGGCGCCGAGGCCCTGGGCGAGGGCCTGGTCGATGTTGGTGCCGCCGCGCGCCTCGAGCGCCGCGATGTAGTCCATGGCCTTGGTCCGCGAGGCGTCGCCGACCCGGAGCATCGCGTTGCTCAGCGGCCGCGTGTCGGTCGCGAACGCGATGATGTTGAACCGGTCGCCCTCCTCCAGGCTCTTGACGAAGTAGCGCAGCGCGCCCTGGGCCTGGCGGATCTTGTCGCCCTGCATCGAGCCCGAGGTGTCGATGACGAAGACGATGTCCTTGCGCAGCTGCCGCTCGTGGCGCAGGTCGCGGCGCGGCGCGAGCATCAGCAGGAAGTAGCCCTCGTCGGCGCCCTGCGGCCGGTAGGTCAGCAGGTTGAGCCCGAAGTCGCGCTCGGTCAGCCCGTAGAAGACCTGCGGGTCCTTGGCCGGGCGGCCGTTGCACTCGAAGCCGCCGGAGGCCTCGCGGTCGCTCTTCTTGCGGACCTCGAAGCCGTCGAGCGGGGACCAGAGGTTGCCGAGCGGCTTGCTCGACGTGACCGTCATGCGGATCGAGAAGCTGCCCTCCTGGATCGCGCGGGCCGGGAAGGTCCAGCGGTACAGCCCGCCCGAGTCGGGCAGGAGCATGCGGTAGCGGACCTCGACCTCCTGGGCCCCGTTGGCCGGGACCGGGAACACGCGCAGGCGCAGGACGCCGTGGCCAGCGTACTCGAGCAGGGCCGGATCCCTGCGGCGCCGGACGATGTCCTCGTAGACCTGGCGCGCGTGGCGGCTGTC
>JAWKUM010000008.1:0-117537 GCA_041398545.1 Planctomycetota bacterium
CGTCATCGGCGGGGAGAACTCGTCGACCATGGGGCTGGTCTGGTACCAGTACCCGACCTGGACCAAGCGCACGATCGCCGCGGGCAACTTCACGACCGACGGCAAGTGCGCCGACATGGACGGCGACGGGGACATCGACGTCATCACCTGCAACATCGGCAAGGGCGTGTTCTGGTACGAGAACCCGAACGACGTCAAGGTGACGACCTGGAAGGCCCACCAGATCGACTCGAGCTACGCCCACGACATCGAGGTCGGGGACATCGACGGCGACAAGCGGCCGGACGTGCTGACCTGCTCCAAGAAGGAGCTGCTCCTCCACCTCCAGCAGAGCGACGGGAGCTTCTCGACGCGCTCGCTCCTGTCTTCGTCCGGGGAGGGGATCGCCCTCGCCGACATGGACCGGGACGGGGACCTGGACCTGCTGTTCGGCGCGTCCTGGCTGCAGACCCCGGCCGACCCGACCAAGGACGCGTTCAAGCAGTACACCGTGACCTCGTTCGGCTCGGACACCCGGGTCCGCGCGGCCGACCTCGACCAGGACGGGGACCTGGACATGGTCCTGTGCTGGTCCGAGGGCACCGGCCCGCTGATCTGGGTCGAGGCGCCCAAGGATCCGACCGCGACCTCCAGCTGGAAGACGCACACGATCGAGGGCAGCCTCGAGAAGGCGCACAGCCTCCAGGTCGGTGACCTCGACGGCGACGGCCTGCTCGACATCGTCACGGCGCAGATGCACACGTCCAAGGACAAGCGGGTCATGTACTACCAGCAGGCCAAGGGCATGACCTGGGTCCGGCACCTCGTCGCCGTGACCGGCTCCCACAACCTGCAGATCGGCGACATCGCCAACGACGGGGACCTCGACCTCGTCGGCAAGAACTACGACGGCCCGTTCCGGGTCGTCGAGCTGTGGGTCAACCACATGGGTGGTCGCGGCCAGTGACGCCGCGGGCCCGGGCCGCGCGGCCCGGGCTCAGGCCTCGCCGCGCCAGCGCCGCAGGATCGCCAGCGCGGCGAGGGCGTCCGCGCGCCGTCGGCGCGACGCGGCCTTGAAGCCGGCCTCCTCGAGCAGCTCGTGGGCCTCGTTGGTCGTGTGCGACTCGTCGACGGTCTCGACGCTGAGGTCCGGGAAGGCCACGCGCAGGGCCTCGACGAGGGCGAGGACCTTGCGGGCCTGGGGCCCGGCCTCGCCGGCCGAACCGAGCGGGACGCCGACGACCAGCACCTCCGGCCGCCGCTCCTCGAGCACGGGCCGCAGGGCCGCGGGCAGCGCGGCGAAGCCGTCGTGCTCGAGCGTCCCCAGCGGGAGGGCCATGATGCCGGCGCCGTCGGTCCCGGCGAGGCCGGTGCGGCGCTCGCCCGGGTCGATCGCCAGCGCCGTCCTGTGGATCACAGGAGGTCGCTCCGGCCGAGCCCGGCCAGGCGCTGGACGAGGCG
Organism: Planctomycetota bacterium; assembly: GCA_041398545.1. Lineage (GTDB taxonomy): Bacteria > Planctomycetota > UBA1135 > UBA1135 > JAWKUM01. The sequence goes on from JAWKUM010000008.1 coordinate 1,441, forward strand.
CTTGACCTCCTCGACGCGGTCCTTGGGGCAGACCAGCAGCGCGTCCGCGGCGCGCACGACGGCCAGGCCCCGGACGCCGAGCAGGGCCACGGTCGTCGCCTCGTCGGCGAGCACGACGTTGTCGGCGGCGTCCTCGCAGACGAGCAGGGATCCCGCGGGGAGCCCCGACGCGTTGCCGGCCTCGTCCGGCGGCAGGTGCGCGGCCACGCTCGCGAAGCTGCCGACGTCGTCCCAGGCGAAGTCGATCGGGAGGACGTCGACGGCGTCGGAGCGCTCCAGCAGGGCGAAGTCGATCGACGTGCGCGGCAGGGCGCGGAACGCCGCGTCGACGACGTCCCGGTCACCGGCCCGGAAGCCCGCGGCCATGCGCAGCGTGCCCTCGTGCAGCTCGCGGGCGTGGCGCCCGAGCTCGAGCAGCAGGTCGCCGACGCGCCACAGGAACAGGCCGCAGTTCCACAGGTGCCCGCCGGCGGCGAGCAGGGCCTCGGCCGTGGCGCGGTCGGGCTTCTCGACGAAGCGGGCGACCTCGCGCACCTCGTGCTCGACGCCCGTCGGGTCGCGCGCGGGGGCCGCGGCCGCCCCGGTCTCGATGTAGCCGTACCCGGTCGCCGCAAAGGTCGGGCGGGCGCCGAAGACCAGGAGGCGACCCGAGTCCCGGACGCGCGCGACGCCGGCCTCGAGCGCCGCGCGGAAGGCCTCCACGGGCTCGATGAGGTGGTCGGCCGGGGCCAGGCACTGGACCGAGTCCTCGCCGTCGAGGGCGAGCAGCCGGGCCGCGGCGAGGCACACGGCGGGCGCGGTGTCGCGCGGCTCGGGCTCGAGCAGGAGCCGGTCGCCGAGCTCGGGCAGCGCGGCCGCGGTGGACGCGCCGAGGGCGGTCCCGGTCACGACCCAGAGCCGCGTCGGCGTCGACAGGCCCGCGAAGCGCTCGGCCGTCCGCTCGAGCAGGGTGCGACCGCCGAGCAGGGGGAGGAGCTGCTTGGGCCGGCCGCTGCGGGACAGGGGCCAGAACCGCGTGCCGGAGCCTCCGGCGAGGATCATCGCGTCGAGGGTCATTGGAACAGCGGCGGGCGCCGGGACGCCCGTCCGGGCTTGGGCAGGTACGGCTGGCGGGGCGGCGCCCCCTCGAGCAGGAACCGCGGGCTCGTGCGGGTGTTGCCGAGGTAGCCGTAGATGTCGTACTGCACGATCGCGTTCGAGATGGCCTGGAAGATCTCGGGCACGAGCACAGCCTCGGGGAAGAGGTTGGGGAAGTCGATCTCCAGCGTCAGGTAGCCGTCGAAGGTGACCTTGCCGCGGCCGCGGACCTCGAGGATCGGGCTGGCGAGGAACAGGTAGGGGATCTGGAGCTCCTTGTCCCCGGTCACGAACTCGATCTCCGCCTTGCGGAACACCGGGCGGCGCTCGGGGCGCACGGCCTGGTAGATCGAGCGGAAGATCGGCACGCTGCCGAGGTTCGCGCGGTCGCCGCCGAGCGCGATCCGGCCCTCGAGCCGGAAGGTCGTCGGGTCGTCGAGCGCGCCGCCGAGGCGGAGCCAGCCGTCGAGGTGGCCGCGGTACTCCTGGCTCAGCTTGAGCGGCCGGAGCAGGGCCGCGAGGTCGACGGCCTCGAGCCGGACGCCGGCCTCGACCTGCTTGGCCTCGCCGAAGTCGTAGCGGAACACCGGCCCGGCGTCCTCCCCCTCGGCGGCCGGGAGGCCGAGCAGCCTGCCGCTGTGCACGCGGACCCGGGCCGTGTTGCCGATCTCGAAGTCGTGCTCGCTCGCGCGCCAGGGGCCGCGGCCGTCCTCGAAGACCTGGCCCAGCGCCTCGAAGCGGAGCCCGTCGAAGCTGCCGGAGAACTCGGCCTGCCCGCCCCCGAAGCGGCCGTGCTCGAGCAAGGCCGGGCCGTCGAGGGAGCGGATCTGCGCCCCGGCGTCGAGCGACAGGTCGTGCATCTCGATCCGGGTCGGCCCGTCGAACCGGACCTCGAGCCCGAGCGTGCCATCGTCGGGCGGCACGCGCGGCAGCTCGATGCGCAGGCCGAGGTCGCGGAACGAGCAGTGGCCGTGGGCCTTGCGGTCGAGGTACGCCTGCCTGACCTGGCCCTGCAGCAGCCGCCCGAGCCGCTCGTCGACCGGGTAGTGGTCGGCGCCGAGGACGAACTCCATGACGGTCGTCTCGGGCCCGACGGAGATCGTGCCCTCGCGGCAGGAGATCGCGGCCTCGCCGACCATGCCCTCGACGTCGCGCAGCCGGACGACGCGATCGTTCCCGACGCGGACCTCGCCCGAGACCTCGTGGAGCACGTCGGGCAGGATCTCGGCCTCGGAGCGCATGCGCCTGAGGTCGAGGATGAGCTCGTTCCGCGGCGCCTCGTCCTCGAGGTCGCGCCGGACGCGCTGGACGACGTCGATCCGCCCGGAGGGCCGGAACCGGTCCCAGACGCGCGGCTCGAGCATGCCCTCGAGGGCCAGGACGCGGCGCAGCTCGTCGTCGACGGCGATGCCCTTGCCGAGGATCGACAGGTCGAGGCCGAGGCCGCGGCCCTCGCCCATGCCGGCGACGAAGTCCATGGCGCCGTGGAACAGCAGGTCGCCGCCGAGCGAGCGGGCCGTGAACCCGAGCACCTCGAGCCGGCTGCGGTCGCGGGTGCCGCGCAGGGCCAGCGTGCCGCGGAGCCGGGCGAGGTCGGCGCGGAAGCGCTCGAACCGCGCCTGGCCGTCGCGGACGTGGACCTCGAGGTCGTACTCGAGCGGGGCGTCGCCCGTGGGGCGCCAGCCGAGGAACTCGAGGTCGACGACGCCTCCGGGGGAGAACGCGGTCCATTGGCGGTCGACGAGCTCCGGGTCGAGCCGGACCTCGAGCGCCTTGCGGAGCTCGTCGTCGAGCACGATCCCCTTGGCCGCGACACGGACCTCGCCGTCGAGCCTGCGGCCGACCCTGGCCCCGGGGTCGCCGCCGATCTCCTCCGGCAGGACGAGGTTGCCGCGGACCTCGATGGACGCCTCCCGGCCGTCTGGGAACCGCTTGACCCCCTGGAGGTCGAGGTCGATCTGCCCCGGGTCGAGCCGCAGCCTGCCGCCGAGGGCGCCGACCGTGTACGGGAACCCGCTCCAGCGGACCTCCGCGGCGCGCGGGAACACGTCGCAGCGCCACGTGATGCGCGGGTCGCCCGGGGTCCGGCTCAGGACGACGTTGAGGTCCGCGCTCCCGCGCGGCGCGAACTCGTCGTACAGCGTCGTCCCCGCCTCGAGCCGGTCCTCCTCGCCGAGGAGGGCCGCGAGCGGGCGGCGCAGGTCCTCGTCGAACGGCACCGCGCGGCCGCCGATGCGCAGGTCGAGCCACTGGCCGGCGTCCTCACCGCCGGCGTCGACCTCGCCAGAGAGCCGCATCGCCGCCCCGGTCGGCCCGCGGGCCACGAGGGGCCGTTCCTCGGGGATGCGGATGTGGCCGTCCCTGACCTCGACCCGCCCCGACAGGACCTCCAGCTCGTACGGGAAGCGGACCCTGCGCGCGCCCTCGGCCTCGGGCGGGAAGCCGTCGAACCGGGCGTGGACGCCCTCGACGTCGAGGTCGAGCTGGATGTGCGGCTTCATGCCGTCGCCCGTCCCGGGGTCCCGCTGCCCCGCGTGCAGGTAGAACCTCCCGTCGGCGGTCCCGTCCCGGATCGCGAAGGCGTCGAGGACGCGCGCGGCGACCGGGATCCCCGACAGGGCCTCGTCGAGGCGGGCGTCGACCGGCAGGCCCTCGGCCTCGACGCGGACGCGGACCTCGTCGACGCCGGCGATGTTCTCGACGCGCACGTCGCCGGACAGCCGCGGCAGGGAGTCCCCCTGGCTGTTCGCGCGGATCTGCACCGTGCCCCCGTCGTCGGGCGAGAGCTCGACGTTGCCCTCGAGGCCGTGCAGCCGGTAGCGGAACGTCGGCGGCGTGACGGAGAAGTCCCGGACCTTGGCCACGAGGCCGCCCTGCAGCCGGCCCTCCTCGTCGGGGTAGGCCAGCCAGAACGTCGGCAGGACGAGGCCCTCGAGCTCGAACTTCTCGACGAAGCGGCGCAGCTCGGGGCCGAGGACCGCGACCTCCGCGGCGTCGACGTGGAACTCCTCGGCCTTGACGAGGAGGCGGAGCTGGCCCTTCTCGGGCAGGCCCGTGCCCTCGATGACGATCTTGCCGCCGAGGGGGTTGGGGCACTCGCCGCGGATCACGTGGCGCCCGGGCATCGTCGCGTCCGGCAGCGCCTGGAGCTGGATCGGGCTCAGCTCGAGGACGAGGTCGTCGGCTGCGGGCAGGTGCAGGCGGACCTTGGCGTCGACGAGCTCGAGGGCGGGGATCCTGCCGGTCCGCGTGCCCCCGGTGTCGAGGTGGAACAGCTTGTCGAGGTCCAGCACCTGGGCCTCGCCGAGCCACAGGTCGAGCTCGGCCCCCTCGATGCGCACCGTCGAGACCTCGCCGACGCTGCCGAACGGGTTCACGTCGACGTCGATGACGATCTCGGGCACCTCGAGGACCTTGCGGTCGCGCTCGTCGCCCTCGCTCAGGCGGATGCCCTTGATCCGGACCCGCCCGCCGATCGGGTCCATCGTCGCGTCCTCGATCGACAGCCGGCCCTTGATGAAGTCGGACAGGATGTCGCGCACGAGGGAGCGCGTCAGGCCCGTCCCGGTCAGGAGCACGTACGTGCCGAGCAGGAGCAGGGTCAGGATCAGGCCGGTGGTGAACAGCAGGCGGCGGAGCTTCATGCGCGGTGCGGGCTCTCGCGGGTCATCCTAGGAAGCCCCACGGCGGAAGCCAGCGGCGGCGACGTCGCGGGCGGCCGGACCGCAGGAGGCCGCGAGGAGGCCGAAAACGCGCGAGATCGGGGGTTTTCGCGGCCGTTCGTGCTTGCAGTGGCGAGCGCCTACAGGTAGGTAGATGCGCGAAACGCTCGTTTTCGGGCGTTTCGGGCCGTTTCGGGGCATTCCGGGGGACCGTCCCCAGGAACCCCGGTGGTCGCGCGACCCTCCCTTTCCCGAGATCGGGGTCGCTCGTCCAGGCCCGACGCTGTCCCTTTCCCCATCAGCCGACCCTTTCCAGAAGGAATCACCGATGGCTGCAAGAAAGAAGAAGGCCACCAAGGCCCGTCGTCCCGCGAGAACCGCCGCCCGTCGCGGCGCCGGCCGCAAGAAGGCCGCTCCCGGAGAGCTGATCATCTCCAAGAGCCGCACGAAGGCCGCGGTCAGCTGCAAGGTCGCCTCGGACTTCTACGCCGCCCTGGACGCCCACGTCCGGGACGCCCTGGCCCGCGCCGAGAACCGCGCGTCGGCCAACAAGCGCTCGACCCTGCGCCCGCAGGACCTCTGAGCGCGCCGCCGGTCCCCGGTCCCTCCAGGGGGATCGGCGCCGGAGATCGGGGCGCGGGGCGTCGCACGTCCCGCGCCCCGCGCACGTACGGGCCGCTCAGGCGGGCTCGAGCCGGACGAGGACGGCGCCGGCCTCGACCGTCTCGCCCTCGGCGCAGGCCACGGCCGTGACCCGACCGGCGCAGGCGGCGCGCAGGCGGTGCTCCATCTTCATCGCCGTCAGCACGACGAGGTCCGCCCCGTCCTCGACCTCCGCGCCCTCCGCGACGAGGACCTTGACGATCGTCCCGGTCATCGGCGCCTCGACCCGGGTCGGGTCCTCGAGGTCGTGGTCGGCCCCGTGCTCGTGCACGGCGCTCTCGAGCAGCCAGGTCCGGCCGTCGACCCGCACCGCGAGGTCCTCGCCCTGGGGGGCCGCGAAGGCGTGGTGCCTCCGGCCCTCGGCGTCCTCGAACCAGAAGCCCTGTGCGCCGGAGTCGCCGGCCGCGACGACGAGCCGGCGCTCGCCGAGGCCGAGCTCGTAGCCGCCGTCGGCGGTGCGGCGCGCGGAGACGTGCACGATCGCGTCGCCGACGCGGAGGTCGCGGGGGAGGCGGCTCACCGGGCACCGCCCTGCGCGGACGGCCGGAACCCGTCGATCGCGCGCCACGGGGACCAGGGATCGGCGACCTCGCTCGCGGCCGAGGTCGCGGTCGGGGCCGGGCCGCCGGCGAACACGGGCGCGAGGGCCGCGGCCGCGAGGACCTCGTCGGGCGGGGTCCCGGCCGGCGCGGGGGTCAGCTCGGGCCAGGCCTCGAGGAAGTCGGTGCGCAGGTCCCCGGCCTGGAACGCCGGGTGCCGCAGGACCGAGAGGACGAAGTCGACGTTGGTCGGCAGGCCGAGCCACGCCGAGTGGACGAGGGCGTGCTCCATCCGGCGCAGGCAGCTCGCGCGGTCGGGGCCGTACACGATCAGCTTGGCCAGCAGCGAGTCGTAGTGCACCGGGACCTCGTCCCCGGTCCCGAAGCCCGTGTCGACGCGCACGCCCGGGCCCTCGGGCGGCGCGCACAGCGACAGCAGGCCGGCGGCCGGCAGGAAGCCGTTGACCGGGTCCTCGGCGCAGATCCGCGCCTCGAGCGCCCAGCCGCGCGGCCGGCGCAGCGCGGACGGGAGGGCCTGGGCGAGCGAGTCCCCGGCGGCGATCGCGAGCTGGGCCTGGACGAGGTCGAGGCCGGTCACGAGCTCGGTCACGGGGTGCTCGACCTGCAGCCGCGTGTTGACCTCGAGGAAGTAGAACCGCCCCTCGCCGTCGACGAGGAACTCCACCGTGCCGGCGTTGCGGTAGCGGATCTCGCGGACGAGCGCGCAGGCCGCCTCCTCGAGCGCCGCGCGCAGCGCGTCCCCGACGACCGGGGACGGCGCCTCCTCGAGCACCTTCTGGTGGCGGCGCTGGATCGAGCACTCGCGCTCGCCGAGCGCGGCCGCGCCGCCCTCGCCGTCGCCGAAGACCTGGACCTCGACGTGGCGGCACGGCACGAGGTAGCGCTCGAGCAGCATCGTCCCGTCGCCGAAGGCCTGCTCGGCCTCGCGGCGTCCGGCCTCGAGGGCCGCGGGGAAGTCCGCCGCCCGGGTCACGAGGCGCATGCCGCGGCCGCCGCCGCCGGCCGAGGCCTTGACCAACAGCGGGAAGCCGACGCGCGCGGCCTCGGCGGCGAAGCGGGCCTCGTCGGCGTCGCGGCCGTCGAAGCCCGGCACGCACGGGACGCCGGCGGCCTCGGCGACCTGCTTGGCGGCCTGCTTGGAGCCGAGCGCCTGCATGGCCTCGGCGGTCGGGCCGATGAAGACCATCCCGGCGTCCTCGACGGCCCGGGCGAAGGCCGCGTTCTCGGACAGGAAGCCGTAGCCGGGGTGGACGGCCTCGCAGCCCTGGTCGCGGGCCGCGGCGAGGAGCTTGTCGATCGCGAGGTAGCTCTCGGCCGGCGCGGAGCCGCCCAGGGCGACGGCGCGGTCGGCGCGCCGCACGTGCAGGGCCCGGGCGTCGACGTCGCTGAACACGGCCACGGCCTCGCCGCCGCTCTCCTGGACGCCGCGGATGACCCGGCACGCGATCTCGCCCCGGTTGGCGACCAGCACGCGGCGGAAGGGGGGTTGCATGGGGGAGGTGTTATCGGCGCCCCGGCCTCGGTTCAACAGGCGTGCCCCGGTGGGCGGTCGGGCCCGGGGCTCAGGGGCACCAGCTCGGCCTGCGCTTCTCGAGGAAGGCCGACAGGCCCTCGCGGGCCTCGTCGCTGCCGCGGATCTTGGCGATGCGCTCGGCGGTCGGCCGCAGGTCGGCGTGCGGCGCCCGCGGGGACAGGAGCTGGGCCAGGGCCTTGGCCTCGCAGGCCGCCGAGGGCCCGGCCTGCGCGAGGCTCGCCGAGGAGGCTCCTCGTAGGCGGCCTCGAGGCCGCCGTCGGGCACGCTCCGGAACACCAGGCCGATGCGCTCGGCCTCGCGGCCGTCGAAGCGCGAGCCGAGCACGAACAGCGCCCGGGCCCGGGCGATGCCGATCTTCTCGACGACGTAGGGGGAGATCACCGCCGGCAGGATGCCGAGCCGCACCTCGGTGAACCCGAGCACGGTCGAGTGCTCGCACAGCGCGATGTCGGCCGCCGCGACGAGGCCGGTCCCGCCGCCCAGCGCGGCCCCGTGCGCGGCGACGACGACCGGCTTGCGGCAGGCGTAGATGGCCTGGAACATCCCGGCCATCTCCTCGGCCGAGGCGAGGTTCTCGATGTACGACAGCTCACCCTGCTGCCGCATCCAGTCGATGTCGGCGCCGGCCGAGAAGCTCTTGCCGTTGCCGGTCAGGAGCACGGCCCTGCAGGCCTCGTCGGCCGAGGCCTCGTCGAAGGTCGCCCGCAGCTCGGCGATCAGCTGGTCGTTGAAGGCGTTGCGCGCCTCGGGCCGGTCGAGGCGGACGTGGAGGACGCGGTCCTCGCGGAGCTCGCGCTGACACAGGGTCGGGTCCGTCATGGCCGAGAGGATAGCCGCTCGCGGCCCGGAGGGCGCCGACCCCGGCCGCGGACCGGGGTCGGGGGCGGGCCGCGACGGGCCCGGCTCAGGGGAACACGCCGCCGAAGCGGGTCACGAGCCCGTTGTACTTGGACCCCGAGACGTTGAGCAGGAAGCTCCCCGTGGTCGCCGTCGAGCTGTCCGAGTAGATCGCCGCGTAGGGGGCCACGTTGCCGGCGGGCAGGGTCATCGACAGGCCGTCGGTCAGGACCATGCCGAGCTTGTTGCTCCTCGCGTCGACGATGAGGGCCTGGCCGAAGACCGTCGCGCCGACCGCGGCCGGGACGTTGGGCAGGGGCAGGACGGCGTCGCCGTCCCAGGTCTTGAGCCCCTGGGTCAGGACCATCGGCGCCACGAGGTCGAAGCTGACGAGCAGGCTGTTGCCGGGGGCGCCGAACGAGGTCAGGTCGAGCGGGAGGTTGACGGGTCCCCAGAGCTTGTCGCTGAAGCCGAAGATCCCGACGGCCGGGTAGTTGGCGGGCGCGGACAGCTCGAGCACGGCGCGCCCGCCGGGGACGAGGGCGCCGGCCGCCGTCGAGCCGAACGCGTAGGCCCCGCCGGCCAGCGTCCCTCCGGTCCCGTACGCCTTGATCGTCCCGCCGCCGGCACCGTTCGAGCTGTCGACCGGGTAGTTGAGCTTGCTCGTCGTGTTCGCCCCGACCTGGAACTCGAGCAGGATGTGGTCGTCGGCGCGGACGTAGGTGAACGGCTTGACGAACTTGACCGTCACGTTGAACGGCCCGGTCGGGGTCGACGTCGGCTGGGCCGGGAGGACCAGGTTGCCGCTGAAGACCTGCGTCTGCGTCGAGGTGTTGTTGGACGCGAAGGTCGTCGTCATCGCGCCCGGCGAGACCTTGGTCGTGCTGCACAGGACGACGACCTTCTGCAGGGTCGTCCCGCTGAACGCGGCCGTGCTGCCGTTGCCGCGGCGGAACGAGCAGTCGGCGATCACGGCCGTGCGCGTCGCGATGGACGAGCCGTCGTAGAGCTGCTGGAACCGGAACGCGTTGAGCGTGAACGGGATCCGGCTGTCGAGGTTGCCCTCGGTCGTGGCCAGGTTGGCCGGGACGATGCGCTCGGTCTGCGCGGCCAGCGGGGCCGCGGCGAGGCAGGCGAGTGCGAGGCAGGACGTGGTCTTCATCGTTCCTCCAGGGGGAGCAAGGGGATCACGGGAACACGCCGCCGAAGCGGGTCACGAGCCCGTTGTACTTGGCGAACGAGACGCTGAGCAGGTAGGAGCCGGTCGTCGCGGTCGCGGTCGAGGCGTAGATCGCCGTGAACGGCGAGGTGTTGCCGCTGCTGATCGTCATCTGGACGCCGCCGGTCAGGACCATGGCGAGCTTGTTGCTCTTGGGGTCGATGATCAGGCCCTGGCCGTACAGGGTCGCGCCGTAGGCGACCGGGACGTCCGGGATCGGCAGGACGCCGACGCCGTCCCAGGTCGTCGTGCCCTGGGCCAGCGGGATCGGGACCGTGAGGTCGAGGCTGGCCAGGAGGCTGTTGCCCGGCGCGCCGAACGGCGTCAGGTCGAGCGGCAGCTTGACCGGACCCCAGGCCTGGAAGCTGGCCCCGAAGATGCCGACGGCCGCGTAGTTGCCCGGCGTCGACAGCTCGAGGATCGCGTTGCCGCCGGGGACGAGGGCCCCGATCGCGGTCGAGCCGAAGGCGTAGGTCCCGCCGGCCAGCGTGCCACCGCTGCCGTAGGCCTGGACCGTGCCCCCCGGGGTGCCGGAGGCCGTGTCGACGACGTAGTTGACGGCGTTGCTGTTGCTGCCCGCGACCTGGACCTCGACGAGGAGGTGGTCGGCGCTCCGGAGGTAGGTCAGGGGCTTGGCGAACTTGACCGTCATGTTGAACGCCCCGGTCCCCGACGTGAAGGCCGGCTGGGCAGGGAGGTTCCAGGTCCCGCTGAAGACCGTCGTCAGCGTCGACGTCGCGTTGGACGCGAACGTCGTCGTCATCGTCGTCGGCGTGACCGTCGTCGGGCCGACGAGGACGGTCGTGCCCTGCAGCGTGATCGCGCCGAAGGCGGCGCTGTACGCGTCGGCGCGCCGGAACGAGAGGTCGGCGAGCACGCAGCTCCGCGGCGCGATGGCCGCGCCGTCGTAGACCTGCTGGAAGCGGAAGTTGTTGAGCGTCAGCGGGATCCGGCTGTCACCGTTCCCGTTCTTGGCGGCGAGGTTGGCGGGCACGATGCGCTCGGTCTGGGCGGCCAGCGGGGCCGCGACCAGGCAGGCGAGCGCGAGGCAGGATGCAGGCTTCATCGGTCCTCCGGGGAGGGGGTGAGTTCAGGGAAACACGCCGCCGAAGCGGGTCACGAGGCCGCCGGGCGCATTGTTGGCCAGGGGCAGCAGGTATCCGGTGGTCGAGGCAGGCGCGAGCCCGAAGACCGCGGCGTAGGGGGCCGTGGCGGTCGACGGCGTCGTCATGGCGAGGGCGTCGGTCAGCACGAGCCCGAGCTTGTTGCTGGCCGGGTCCAGGATCACCGCCTGCCCGAACACGGTCGCGCCTGTGGCAGCGGGGACGTCGGGGAGCGGGAGGGCTCCGAGCCCGAGCCAGCCGTTGGTGACCTGGACCATCGACATCGGCACGGAGACGTCGATGCTCGCCGACAGCCAGTTCCCCGGCGCGCCGAACGCGGTCAGGTCGAGGGGAAGGCGCGTCGGGCCCCAGGCCAAGTCGCTGAGGCCGAAGATCCCGGCGACCGCGTAGCGGGCCGACAGGGACAGCTCGAGCACGGCCTGACCCCCGCGGGTGAGGGCCCCGAGCGCCGAGCAGCCGAGGGTGTAGGACCCACCCTTGAGCGGGGCCTTGGTGCCGTAGCTCCGGACCGTGCCGCCGGGGAGGCCCGTGGAGGCGTCGAGGACGTACAGGTTGACGGTCTGGTTGCTCGCGACCTGGAGCTCCAGCAGGAGGTGGTCCCCGCTGCGCAGGTAGCGGTACGGCTGGGAGAACTTGAGCGTGACGTTGAAGGGGCCGAGCCCTGGCTGCATCGGCTGGGCCGGGAGCGTCCAGCTGCCGGAGAAGACCTTGGTCTGGCTCGTGCCGACGTTGGCGGCGAAGGTCGTGGAGATCGCCCCGGGCGCGACCTTGGTCGGGCCGCAGAGGACGACGACGTTCTGCAGCGTGACGCTGTTGGCGGCCGCGATGCCGGACGGCCCGCGCCGGAACGACACGTCGTTCAGGACCGCGGCGTTCGGGGTGATGGCCGACCCGTCGTAGACCTGCTGGAAGCGGAAGGTCCCGAGCGTCAGCGGGAGCACGCTGTCCTGGTTGCCCGGGGTCGTGGCGAGGTCTGCGGGGACGACGCGGCTCGCCTGGGCCGCCAGCGGGGCCAGGCAGAGGGTCGTGACGAGGGCGGGGAGCCGGCCGATCACGGGAACACGCCGCCGAAGCGGGTCACGATGCCGCCGAACAGGTTGTTGGCGAGGGGGATGAGGAAGCCGGTGGACGAGGTCGGCGAGAGCCCGAAGATCGAGGCGTAGGGGGCCGTCGTGCCGGTAGGGGTCGTCAGGGCCACGGCGTCCGTCATGACGAGCCCGAGCTTGTTGCTGGTCGGGTCGACGATCACCGCCTGCCCGTACAGGGTCACCCCGACCGCGGCCGGGACGTCGGGGAGCGGCAGGACGCCGACGCCGTCCCAGCCGTTGGTGGCCTGGGCCAGGGAGAACGGGACCGCGACGTCGACGCTGGCGTACAACAGGTTGCCCGGCGCGCCGAACGCGGTCAGGTCGAGGGGCAGGCTCACCGGCCCCCAGGCCCTGTCGCTGACACCGAAGATCCCGACGACGGGGTAGGCGGCCGGCAGCGACAGCTCGAGGACGGCGCGGCCCCCGCGCATCAGGGCTCCCGTCGCCGTGCAGCCGAAGGCGTAGGGCCCGCTCTTGAGCGCGCCCTTGCTGCCGTAGAGGCGGACCGTGCCGCCGGAGGCGCCCGTGGAGGCGTCGACCTGGTAGATGACGGCGGTCGTGCTGCTCGAGGCCTGGAGCTCGAGCAGGAGGTGGTCTCCGCTGCGCAGGTAGCGGTACGGCTGGGAGAACTTGAGCGTGACGTTGAACGGGCCGAGCCCCGGCTGCATCGGCTGGGCCGGCAGGGTCCAGTTGCCGCTGAAGACCTTGGTCTGGCTCGCGCCGACGTTGGCGGCGAAGGTGGTGGAGATCGAGCCGGGGGAGACCTTGGTCGGGCCGCAGAGGGCGACGACGTTCTGCAGCGTCACGCTGCTGTAGGACGAGCTGCTGATCGTCCCGCGCCGGAACGACAGGTCCTGGATGATCGCGGCGGTGGAGGCGATCGTGGACCCCTCGTAGATCTGCTGGAACCGGAACGTCCCCAGCGTCAGCGGGAGGACGCTGTCCTGGTTGCCCGGGGTCGTGGTCAGGTCGGCGGGGACGACGCGGGAGCCCTGGGCCCCGAGGGGGACCAGGCACAGGGCGGCGATCATGACAGGCAGCGGGCGGATCATGGGAACACGCCTCCGAAGTGGGTCACCAGGCCGCCGGGCCCGGTGTACGTCAGCGGGAGGTTGAAGCCGGTCGTCGCGGTCGCCGTGCCCGCGACGATGCTCCGGTACGGGGCCGTGGCGGTCCTGGGGGTCGTGAGGCTCAGGGCATCGCTGAGGACGAGGCCGAGCGCGTTGCTCGCAGGGTCCACGATCACGGCCTGGCCGTGGACCGTGATGCCGAGCGCGGCCCAGACGTCGGGGATCGGCAGGACCCCGAGGCCTTCGAAGGTCTTGGAGCTCGGACCCAGGATGACCGGGATCGCGACGTCGACGCTGACCAGCAGCCAGTTGCCGGGTGCCGCCCGAACGAAGTCCGGGTCGGGCAGCGGTTGATCGGCCCCCAGGTCTTGTCGCTGAGGCCGAAGATGGCGACGACCGGGTGGTTGGCCGGCAGGGCCAGCTCGAGCACGGCCCGGCCACCACGCATCAGGGCCCCGGTCGCCGTCGAGTCGAGGGTGTAGGTCCGCCATGAGCGTGCCCGGGCTGCCGTGGCGCGCGGTCCCGCTGGTCGTCCCGCCGGTCGCGTCCACGATTAATGAGTTCGAGGGCTGCGGTGCCGCGACCTGGACGTCGAGCACGAGGTGGTCGTTGTCGCGGAGGTAGATGAAGAGCTGGGGAGAACTTGACCGTGACGTTGAACGGTCCGGGGCCGGTCGTCGCCGGCTGGGCGAGGCAGGACAGGTCCCCGAGGAGACCACCTCGTCGCAGCCGACGTCTCGTTGGCTGCGAAGGTCGACGACATCGCGGACGAGGACACCTCGGTCGTCCGAGCAGGACGGTCGTGATGGTCCGGATCCCGCCCTGGTAGACCGAGGCCGAGACGTTGCCGCAGCGGAACGACAGGTCCTGCAGGATCGCGGCGCGGGGCGTGCGGCCGACCCCTCGTAGATCTGCTGGAAGCGGAACGTGCCGAGCGTGAACGGGAGCACGCTCTCGTCGAAGCCGCGCTGGTCGTGGTCCGGTCGGCCGGGACGACGTCCGGCCTGGGCCGCCGCCGGGGCTACGAGGACCGCGGCGAGGAGAGCGCTCTCATGGGACCTCCCTGGTTGCTCAGTGGGTCCGACGCGAGGCGCGCACGGGCGCCCGGACGGCGCGCACCATACCCCGAACGACCGCGCTCGAGGGAGCCCCGCCGGGCACCGTTCCCGTCCCGATCCCGGCCGGACCTCACATGCGGAAGACCGGGGCGTCCCAGCGCCCGATCGGTGCGTTGAGCGCGGCCGACAGCGACAGGGCCAGGACGCGCCGGGTCTCGCGCGAGGTCGATGACGCCGTCGTCCACAGCCTGGCCGAGGCGTGGAACGGGTGCCCCTCGCGCTCGTATTCTCGAGGATCGGGGCGCGGATGGCCTCTTCCTCCTCGGCCGAGAGCGTCCGGCCCTCGGCCTCGAGCTGGTCGCGCTTGACCTGGGCCAGGACCGAGGCCGCCTGCTCGCCGCCCATGACCGAGATGCGCGCGTTGGGCCACATGTAGAGGAAGCGCGGCTCGTAGGCGCGCCCGCACATGCCGTAGTTGCCCGCGCCGAAGCTGCCGCCGACGATCAGCGTCAGCTTGGGGACCGGCGCGGTGGCCACGGCCTGCACGAGCTTGGCGCCGTCCTTGGCGATGCCCTGCGCCTCGTAGCGCGAGCCGACCATGAAGCCGGTGATGTTCTGCACGAACAGCAGCGGCACGCCGCTGGCAGCACAGCTCGATGGTAGGCCCCCTTGAGGCGCTCGCAGAACAGGATCCCGTTGTTGGCGAGGACCCCGACGGGGTACCCGTGGAGGTGGGCGAAGCCGCAGACGAGCGTCGTCCCGTACAGCGCCGAACTCGATGCAGGCGCGACCCGTCGACGAGGCGGGCCAGCAGCTCGCGGACGCGTCATGCTGGGTGCGGTTGTCCGCCGGCAGGATGCCGTACGGCTCCTCAGGTCGTAGTGAGGTCCTCGGGCTCGGCCAGGGCGGGGTCGACGCTTGCGCGTGTTGAGGTTCTCGACCCCGAGGTCGCGGGCGATGCGCAGGGCGTGCGCCTCGTCCTCGGCCAGGTGGTCGACGACGCCGGAGGTCCGGGCGTGGAGGTCGCCGCCGCCGAGCTCCTCGGCCGAGACGACCTCGCCGGTCGCGGCCCGCACGAGCGGCGGGCCCCCCAGGAAGATCGTGCCCTGGTTGCGCACGATGACCGACTCGTCGCTCATCGCCGGGACGTAGGCCGCGGCCGTGCAGGAGCCAGCACGACCGCGAGCTGGGATGCGCTCGGCCGACATCCGCGCCTGGTTGTAGAATGCGCCCGAAGTGCAGCCGGTCGGGGAAGACCTCGTCCTGGAGCGGCAGAGGCGCCGCCCGAGTCGACGAGGTAGACGCAGGGCAGGCGGTTGGCGAGCGCGACCTCCTGGGCCCGGACGTGCTTCTTGACGGTCATCGGCAGGTAGCTGCCGCCCTTGACCGTCGCGTCGTTCCCAGCCACGAACAGGACCTCGCGCCCGTGGACGACGCCGACCCCGTCACGACCCCGGCCGCCGGGGCCTCGTCGCCGTAGAGCCCCAGGCCGCGAGCGGGGACAGCTCGAGGAAGGGGCTGCCCGGGTCGCAGATCTTGGCGATCCGGTCACGCGGCAGGAGCTTGCCGCGGGACGAAGATGGCGCTCCACCGCCAGGGCGAGCCGCCCTGGCGGACCTTCGCGACGGCCTCGGCCGGCTCCTGCGCGAGGGCGCAGGTGAACGCTCCCGGTTCGCGCGGAACTCGGGCGACTGGGGCTGGACGTGGCTGCGGATCCTGGGGCTCATGTCGGCCTTCCGTCGTTGCTCGGAAGGCCGCCACGCTAGCCCGGACCCGGCCCGAGATCACGCGAGCGGATCAGCGCCAGCCTTGATCGTCGGCGCCGACCGCCTCCTCCTCGTCGGTCCAGGCCTCGTCGTAGGCGCCCTCGTCGCCCTCCGCCGCCTCGTCCCAGGCGTCGGCCTCCTGCGCGGCGCCGGCGTCTCCGGCCGAGCTGCCGACCAGGGCGAGCACCTTGGAGCGGGCCTTGGCCTTGCGGCGCCGACGGCGCCAGGCCAGGACGATCAGCAGGAACACGAGGACGCCGGCCGCGGCGCCGAGCACCATCAGCTGGCGGTCCCTGGGCAGGGCCTGGAACCTTCGCCAGCCGTCTGCCCACGGGCCTTGGCCTTGGCCCACAGGTCCTTGGCGTTCTGCTTGAGGCTGTCGAGGCCGAGGGCGGCGACAGGACCGCGATGCGTGTTCTGCAGGATGCCCTGCAGCTCGTATCCTCGACCGCGAAGGCGGTCGCGCAGGGACAGGAGCGCGCTCGTGTACTGGGCCTCGCCGAGCGCGCTGGATCGCGTGCCCGGCGCAGCAACTTGTTGTCGTTGCGCAGCGCCATCGACAGGACCTTGGCCTCCTCGGCCGGCGGCAGCGGGCGACAGCTCCTGGAAGCACCAGGTCAGCGCCTGCTGGAAGCGGAGGCTGCCGGCCTTGGTCGTGACGAGCTCGTTGAGGTGGCCGGGCACGTCGAGGCCGCGGATCTGCGAGGACGGCCTGGAAGCAGTCGCCGTGCTCGTCGGCAGGAAGCCGTCGGCGAGGCGAAGCGGGGCCTCGAAGGAGCCCGGCGTGGGGTTGCCGATGAACCCGGTGGCCGCGAACAGGCGCACGCGGCCATCGGTGTCGCCGAGGGCCTCGACGAGCTCGCCATGCCGCGCGGGTCGCGGATCAGCGACAGGGCGCGGGCCGCCGAGCGGCGGACCTCGAAGGTCGGCGGCTGCCCTTGAGCAGGCCGGCCAGCACGGTCACGGCCTCGCGGTCCTTGAGGTTGCCGAGGTAGTGCGCGGCGCGGGCCTGGATGCCGGTGTCGAAGGTGGGCGGAACAGGCGCAGGCGCGGCTGCAGGTCCTTGGCCTCGGCGGCCGAGTCCAGCAGCGTCGGGGCGGAGCGCACGTCGAGCTCCTGCACGACCGTGTCCTGCCAGGGCGCGACGGTCTTCCGTTCGACCTTGGCGTCCTGCTTCTCCCAGCCGGAGGCGTAGCAGGCCGGTGAACGGCGCCCCGGCCGGCTGGGCCGCGTCCAGGGCCGGCGTCGTGGTCGAGGTCGGTCAGGAGCTCGTGGGCGTAGAGCCGCCCGGCCTCGTCGAGGAGGTAGCAAGTCGACTTGCCGGGCGGGGCCAGCATAGGCCAGGCCAGCACGAAGAACTTGTCCTCGCGCCGGTCGATGTCGAGGGGCAGCAGCACGCGGTAGCGGTAGCCGCTGCGCTCCCAGACCTCGTGGCCGAACGGGCGGAACTGCCGACCGTCCTGCAGGCGCCTGGCGTCGATGAGCTCACCGAGCGTGCCGGCCTCGCCCCTGCCGTCGTGGTCCTCGTCCTTCTGGACCAGCTGCATGAAGGTGCGGCCCGCGCGCTGGATCTGCTCGCAGGTCGACCGGGCCTGGTCGCGGTTGCGGTCGGCCTGGCGGGCGGCCAGGCGGCCGAGGACCTGGTCGACCGTGACGAGCGTCCACGGGAAGCTGCCGGTCTCGGCGTCGATGCCGATCGTGACCCGGTCCTCGCTGCGCGTGGCCATGACGGTCGGGTCCTCGAACCAGGTCGCCAGCGGCCGCAGGCCGAGGGCGCCCTTGCCGTCACGCGTCCTGAGCCAGGAGCGGACCGACAGGCGTCCCTCGATGAACGGCGTCGGCGCGGCGACGTCCGCGGGGGTCGCGGTCTGCATCGCGACGCGGGCGGCCTGCATGCGCGCGAGCGACGGGCTGGCGTAGAGGCGGTGGTCGTCGAAGCCGAGGCGCCAGACCTGGCCGCCCCAGTCGAGCTCGAGGTACTCCTGGCCGGCCTCGCCGGCCGTCTGGACCTTGGCCAGCTGCTCGAACAGCGCCCGGGCCTGGAACGAGTCGACCAGGCCGAACACGAGCACCGGCTCGTCCCGGTCGCCGTCCTCGGCGCCCTGCGCGGGCACGTCGACGGCGTCGGGCACCTTGGCGCCGATCTCGCCGCCCTCGAGCCACGCGAGGTCGCCGCTCCACAGGGCCAGGGCCTCGTCGAGCGACTTGCCCTGGCCGAGGTTGGCGAGGCGCTTCTCGAAGTCCGCCAGGCCGGTCCACGTGTCGGTCATCTCGGGCCGCTCGCGCCAGGCCTGGACCAGGGCGGGGACCGAGAGGCGCATGCGCAGGGACTCCGGCAGGGCGGCGCGGCCCCGGGCGAGGAAGTCGGGCTGGATGCCGCCGGCGCCGAACAGGCTCTCGACCATGCCGGCGCCCGACTCGCGGGTCAGCCGCAGCGACTCCTGGAACCGGCCGTCCACGAACCGCGACGTGTAGCCGACGGCGGCGTGGCCGGCGATCAGGGCGTGGATGCCCTGCTTCTCCGGGCCCTGGAGCATGGCCGTGGTCTTGCGCGGGCGGACGAACAGGGCCAGCCACTCCTTGCGCTCCGAGGACGTCGACGGCTCGCCGAGGACCTTGCGGAACTCCTCGTCGAAGGCCAGCGCGGCGCCCTGCTCGGCGGCGAGGGACCGGCCGAGGGCCAGGGCCTCGGGCGAGCTCGCCATGAGCAGCATCACGCCCTCGAGCCCGACGTACAGCTCGTCGCCGAACGGCAGGGGGTCGACGGCGGTCCAGGTCTTGGTCTGGCCGGCCGCGGCCCCGTCCTCGCCGGCGGGCTGCACGGGCCGCCAGTGCTGGTCGAAGATCCGGCGGAGCTCGGTCGTGTGCCCGCCCTGCGGGATCGCGACGAGGAAGTCCGTGCGGTCCCCGGTCTCGAACAGCGAGAGCTCGACCTCGCCCGACAGCAGCTCGGCGACCTGCTCCTCGCCGAAGCCGTGGGCGGCGGCGAAGGTCATGAGCTCGAAGGCGACGTCGCGCAGGCGGCCGGCGAGGGCCGCGTTTCTGCGCTCGAGCTCGGCGAGGGCCTGCACGATCCTGCGGTCCCGGTCCCCGGACAGGATCCGAGGCGCGCCGTCGAGCCGCAGCCACAGGCTCGTGGCGGCGGGCGCGAGGCTGCCGACGACACGCTCCTCGCTCTGCGGCAGGGCCGAGGTGGGCTCCTGCGCGGCGGGCTCCTGCGCGGCGGGCTCCTGCGTGGTGGGCTCCTGCGCGGCGGGAGCCTCGGTCGACTGGCCGGCCTCCGGCTGGATGCCGGGAGGAGGAGGTGCCGGGTCCTGGGCGCCGAGCGGCGACAGCAGGATGGCGATGGCGTACGGGATCAGCTTGCGCCGGGATTCTGCGAGCATGGCGGTCCCCGATGGCTCGGACTTCGCGGTCGTGCACGAGAGCCGTCCCGAAGGACGGTCCAGCTCTCTATCGGGCCGGCCGGGCGCTCTGCTTGATGCGTGCAGATAAGGTGGAAGGGTGATCCGGATGGAGGGAAGCCCTGCCTGATGCTTCTCGGATCACCCTCCCGGGGATCGGAGCACCGCCTGCCTACCGGTGCTCCTCCTCGCTCCCCGGACTTCCGGGGTCCTCCATCCGACCTACCGGAGTCTGCGTGCCTGGATTCCCGAGGTGCGAGGCCGGCCTGCTGCCGGAACGACCGCCTGCCGAGGGAGGCAAGCTCCCATGGCATCGGGAGGATACTCGATCCTTTCGGACATGGAACCTCGAAGGCCAGTCTCTTTTCCGGCGCGTTGGGATAGCGCGCATGGCGCATGAGCCGTATCGATCCGGGACGATCGAGCGCTTTCCTGGCCCCGGACCCCAAGGTTTCGGCCTCATTGGTCGATCTATGATCCTGCCGGAGGCCTTCGGGGGAAGGGGCCGCCGGCGAGCCAGGGCAGGTGCCAGTGGTGCGGCTACCGGTCCAAGGACATCGGGGGGAGGACGGATCGGGCCATGCACGCCGCCGGTGGCTGCCAGGTGAGGAGGTGCCTCAGCGCCGCCCTCCTCTGCGTCGCGGCCGGCCTCGGCGTCCACCTGCTGCCCCTCCCGTCCGGCTTCGCGCTGGCCCTCGGCCTGTGCCTGCTGATCGATCCGGGCCTCCTCGCGCCCGGCCTCCGACTCGACACGCCCCGCGTGCCCGGGACCACCTCGCTCGTGTGCGCGGAGGGCGTCCTCGAGGCCCTCGACACCCCGGTCCTGGTCGTCGACGCCGACGGCTGCGTGGTCCTCGGCAACGAGGCCGCGGCCCGGCTCCTCGAGCAGGACGCCGGCGACCTCCGGGGCGCGGAGCTGGGCGCGCTCCTGCCGGAGGCGGACCGCGAGCGGGCCTTGGACGCCGTCCGCGAGGTCGTGGCTGCGGGCCGGTCCGCCTCGATCGCGGAGCTCGGCAAGGGGCGGGTCGGAGGCACCCTCCACGCCGTCCCGATCCGCGGCCCGGCCGGTGGGCCGGTCACCGGCTGCGTGCTCCGGTTCGAGCGCGGCGCGGGGCCGGACCAGGGGCTCCGGGACGAGTTCTTCTCGTCGATCACGCACGAGCTCAGGGCCCCGCTGACCTCGATCCGGTCGTTCGCCGAGATCCTCCAGGCGACCTCGCCCGAGGACGGGGACGTCTGGCAGGAATTCCTCGACATCATCCGGCTCGAGTCGGAGCGCATGACCCGCCTCGTCAACGAGCTCCTCGACCTGTCGCGGCTGGAGTCCGGGATGATGTCGCTCGAGGTCGCGCCGCTGTGCCTCGGCGAGCAGGTCCAGCTCGTGCGGCGCCTGTTCGAGCCCCTGCTGCACCAGAAGCGCCTCTCGCTCGAGATCGGGATGCCCGCGGCGCTGCCGCGGGTCCTGGCCGACCGGGACCGGGTCCACCAGGTCCTCGTCAACCTCGTCGGCAACGCGGTCAAGTTCTCGCCGGTCGGCTCGGTGATCCTGCTCGAGGTCGGGGTCGGCGACGCCCTGCTCGAGGTCTCGGTCGACGACGAGGGCCCCGGCATCCCCGAGGCCGAGCGGACCCGCATCTTCTCGCGCTACCACCAGGTGCGCGGCGAGGGCTACGCCGGCAGGGAGGCCAAGGGCACGGGGCTCGGCCTGTCGATCTGCAAGCTCCTCGTCGAGGCGATGGGGGGCGGCATCCGGTACGAGGACTCGCGCCTGCTCGCCGGGTCCAGCTTCCGGTTCACGCTGCCGGTCGTCCCGGCCCCGGCGTCCTCACCGGCATGAGCGCCGCGCCTGCCTAGCGCCGGTCCTTGCGCCCGACGAGGGGGCCGACCAGCGCCTCGCGGATCCTGCGGGCCTTGTCGGACGCCTGCGGGTCCTCGACGAACCCGAACCGGACGCGCCGGCCGCCGGCCTCGCCCTGCTCGAGCTTCATCCCGGCCTTGGGCAGGACCTCCTCGATCGGCAGGTCCTCGGTGCCGTAGACGTAGGCGTCGAAGAAGTCGTCCAGCCGCCTGCCGGCCAGCTCGCTGGCCAGCTCGCGGACGTCGTCCTCGGCGAAGCCGGCCCCGCCCCGCTCGCAGCGCGCATACAGCCTGCGCATGAGCTCATCGAGCGAGTGGCGGTTGTCGCTGCCGTCGCGGATCAGCACGTCGAGCAGGAAGCCCAGGCACTCGCCCTTGAGGTAGTAGCTGACGACGCCGCGTCGGGCCATGCGGGGGCCGTCCCAGACCGTCCACGAGACGTCGGCGATGCTCATGCGCTTGCGGGCCGCGTCCGAGCGGAGGCGGGAGAACGCGGTGGCCAGGCCGCTCCACCAGACCTCGGGGTCGACGAGGCCCGTCTGGGCCAGGGCCTTGTTGCCGTAGTAGCTCGTCACGCCCTCGGCGAACCACAGCGCCGTCGTGCGGTTGGGGCCGGTGTAGTCGAACGGGCCCAGCGCCACCGGGCGCAGCCGCTTGACGTTCCACAGGTGGAAGAACTCGTGGGCCAGGACCGAGTCGGCCATCGACTTGCGGTCGGGCCGGCTCCCGGACAGGTTGCCGACCGAGATCGAGGTCGAGTTGCGGTGCTCGAGGCCGCCGCCGCCGAAGCCGCCGACCTGGAGCAGGAACACGTAGCGGTCGAAGGGCACGCCGCCGAACATCGCGTCGAAGTGCTCGCAGATCCGGCCCAGGCGCTCGGCGAACTCCTGCCGGTCGGTCCCGTCCTTGCCCCAGATCGCGACCTCGTAGCGCTTGCGCCGGACCCGGAAGTCGAACCGCTCGAGGTCGCCGCACATGATCGGGCGATCGATCAGCTCGTCGTAGTCGGCCGCCGCGAAGCGGTACAGGGTCGGCCGGCGCCTGCGCCGCTGGTCGCCCTTGCCGTCCAGCCCGGTCGCGACCTCCCACTCCCGCGGCAGCGCGAGCTCGACCGTGACCGGGAGCTGCTTGTGGCGGAGCTCGTGCAGCCACAGGGCCGGCGCGTGGAAGTGGTAGCCCGGCGGGGCGTCCTTGTCCCGGCTGCGCGTCTTGAACTGCGCGGCCTCGAGGGCCCAGGTCAGCTCGAGCGGGCCCTTGCCCGCCCCGGCGACCCTCCACAGGTTGGTCTCGAGCGGCTCGACCGCGAGCTCGCGCCCACCCTGCTCGGCGGCGAGGTCGAGGACCTTCTTGCCGTAGTCGACGATCTGGTAGCTCCCCGGGCGCCAGGCCGGCATGCACAGGACGAGGTCGCCGGGCTCGGCGACGCGGACCTGCAGGCCGAGCACGAAGCGGTCGGGTCGCTCGCCCTCGGCCGGCGACCACTCCATGCGGTACTCGAGCTTGCCGGACAGGTCGGCGGTCGACAGCTGCTCGAGCCGCGCGCAGCGGTCGGCCCGCCCGGCGTCGACGAAGCGCAGCGCCGGCGGGAGGGTCGCGGCCTCCCTGCTGGCCGGCGCGGCCTCCTGGGCCGGCAGGTACGGGAGCAGCAGGAGCGGGAGCAACCAGGGGATCGGGGTGCGCATCGCGGTCCTCGGCGGGATTCGTTCGGGAGGCCTCCCAAGCTACGCCTTACGATGCCGCCATGGCAGGAGAGACCGGGCCTGAGCTGCCGGGCGGCGGGCCAGAGGCCACGCCCGGTCCGATGATCGAACTCCCCGCCCCGGTGTGGCCGGGCCTCGCCGGCGCCCTGGTGCTGCTGGCGATGACCCATGGGATGCTCGCTGGCCTGGGCCCCGGCCCCCTCGACCCCCTGTTCCGGATCGACCTCGGCCTCGGCCTCGCGCCCGTCGTCCTGGACCCCATCGTGCGGTTCCTGGCCGACCAGGACCCGCTCGTCGTCCGGGCCCTGGCGACCTTGACGGGCTTCGTCGGCATCGCCCTGGCCGGCCTCGCGCTCCGCCCGGCCCTCGGCCTGCGGACGCTGTCGCTATGCCTGTTCCTGCTCGGCGCCTGGGCCTGGACCCGGCCCGACCCCTACGCGCTGGCCTCGTTCGGCCACTGGCTCCGCCTCGCCATGCTCGGTCTGACGGCGCTGCTGCTCTCGTCAGACCGGACCCCGTCCCTCCCGCTGCTCGCCGGCGTCGGCGTCGTCCGCGGCGCCCTCTGCGGCGAGGAGGGCCTGCTCGTCGACGCGCTGGCGCTGTGGATCATGCTGACGACGGTCGAGGAGGCCCGCAGCCGCCGGCCGGATCGCGGCCGCCTGCTGAGCCTCGGCGCCTGGGTCCTCGCGGTGTTCGCCTTCGTCCGGCTCGGGCCCCGCAGCGGCCTCGCCGTGATCCCTCCCGGCATCGAGGGCTTCGAGGACACCAACTACGACTTCCCCCCGATCCAGCTCGGCGGCCCGGCGGTGCTGCTGCTCGGCATGGCCGTGTTCGCGTACGCCGCGCCCCGGGGCCTGCTCTCACGCGGCCGGACCTTCGTCGCCGTCACGGCCCTCGGCCTCTGCCTCGTGCTCGTCGGCATGGAGCTCAGCGGCCACAGGCAGACCCTCGTGGCGCAGGCCCGGCTCCTCGAGCAGGACAGCCGCGCGCTCGGCGAGGTCCTCGGTGGGCTCCCCACGGAGGGGCACGTCGTGCTCGTCGACCCGCCGCTGCACCTGCGCCCCGAGCTCGCGGAGCGCCTGCTCCCCGGCGGGCTCGACCGGGTCTCGGTGCTGACGACCTGGGACTTCGGTGGGCAGGTCGCCCTGCCGCCGGCCAAGGACGGCGAGGACGCTCCCCCGGTCCTGCGCTGGCTGGTCTCGGGGCCGGTGCTGCAGACGTGGCACGAGCTGCGGGCCACCGACCCGTTCCCGCGCGCGGCCCTGCTCGCGGCCCGGGGCACGCGCTTCCCGCTGGTCCCGGCCGAGCGGCTCGAGCGCGGGAGCCTGTCCGTCCCGCTCCTCGGGGACTCCGCCCTCGAGGTCCTCGCCGACCGCTACCGCGACGAGGGGCGCGACGTCGCGCAGCCAGAGGACCTCCCCGAGGCCGAGCCCCGCGGGGTCGACGTGGTCGCGCGGCCCGTGGACGGCGGGCTCGAGGTCGACGTCGGGACCGCGGCCGCCACGTCGTTCCTCGTCGCCCTGGCGATCGACGAGGTCCGGCTCCGGCCCTTCCCGACCGGGCCCGCGCTGCTGTACCCGCAGAGCTACGAGGGCCGCCCCGACTTCCTCTCGTACTACGCGTTCCTGTCCGGGGTCTACAAGGACCTCGCCGCGCGCGACCTGTACACGATCGAGGAGGGGGACGGCCTGACCGTGCAGGCCCTGTCGTGGCTGCGCGGCTACGGCCCGGTGTTCCACGTCGTCGCGGACGCCGCCGGGAAGACGCGCTTCCTCGTGCGCCGGCGTTAGCGGCGCCCGGGCCGTACGTGCGCGCGGGCGCCCCCGGTCCCGAGGGCGCCCGCGGCGCGGGTCCGGCGGTGGCCGGCGGGGGGACTAGAAGTCCATCCCGCCCATGCCACCCATGCCGCCCATTCCGCCCATGCCACCCATGCCGCCGCCGCCGGGCATGGCCGGCTTGTCCTCCGGGACCTCGGAGATCAGGGCGTCGGTGGTCAGCAGCAGGCTAGCGACCGAGACGGCGTTCTGCAGGGCCGAGCGCGTGACCTTGACGGGGTCGATGACCCCCGAGGCGAGGAGGTCCTCGATCTCGCCGGTCGCGGCGTTGAAGCCCTTGTTGTCGCCCTTGGCCTCCTTGACCTTCTGGACCGTGACGTTGCCGTCGTAGCCGGCGTTGTCGGCGATCGTGCGCATCGGGGCCTCGACGGCGCGCACGACGATGTCCCGGCCGATGGCCTCGTCGCCGGCCAGCTGCAGGGCCTGCATCGTCTTCTGGGCCCGCAGCAGGGCGACGCCGCCGCCGGCCAGGATGCCCTCCTCGATCGCCGCGCGCGTCGCGTGCAGGGCGTCCTCGACGCGGGCCTTCTTCTCCTTCATCTCGGACTCGGTGGCCGCGCCGACGTTGATCTGGGCGACGCCGCCGCTGAGCTTGGCGAGGCGCTCCTGGAGCTTCTCGCGGTCGTAGTCGGACTTCGTGCGCTCGATCTCGGCCTTGATCTGGGCGATCCGGCCCTGGATGTCCTTGGGCTTGCCGGCGCCCTCGACGATCGTCGTGTCGTCCTTGGTGATCACGACCTTCTTGGCCTGGCCGAGCTCCCCGAGGCCGACGGTCTCGAGCTTGATGCCGAGCTCCTCCATCAGCGCCGTGCCGCCGGTCAGCGCGGCGAGGTCCTGGAGCATGGCCTTGCGGCGGTCACCGAAGCCCGGGGCCTTGACGGCGCAGCACTGGAACGTGCCGCGCAGGCGGTTGACGACCAGGGTCGCCAGCGCCTCGCCCTCGAGGTCCTCGGCGATGACGAGCAGCGGGCGGCCCGACTTGGCGATGCTCTCGAGCAGCGGGAGCATGTCCTTGATCGACGAGATCTTCTTCTCGTGGATCAGGACGTAGGGCTTCTCGAGGACGCACTCCATCTTGTCGACGTTGGTCACGAAGTGGGGGCTGATGTAGCCCTTGTCGAACTGCATGCCCTCGACCCACTCGACGTTGGTGTCGAGGCTCTTGCCCTCCTCGACCGTGATCACGCCGTCCTTGCCGACCTTCTCGAAGGCCTCGGCGATCATCGAGCCGATCTCGCCGTCGTTGTTCGAGGCGATCGACGCGACCTGGGCGATCTCCTTCTTGTCGCGGATCGTCTTGGACCGCTTCTTGAGCTCCTCGACGACCGAGGCGACGGCCTTGTCCATCCCGCGCTTGAGGGCGATCGGGTTGGCGCCGGCCGTGACGTTGCGGAGGCCCTCCTTGAAGATGGCCTCGGCGAGGACGGTCGCCGTCGTCGTGCCGTCGCCGGCCACGCTCGAGGTCTTCTCGCTGACCTCGCGGACGAGCTGGGCGCCCATGTTCTCGTACTTGTCCTCGAGCTCGACCTCCTTGGCGACCGTGACGCCGTCCTTGGTGACGGTCGGCGAGCCGAAGGACTTCTCGATGATGACGTTGCGCCCGCGGGGGCCGAGGGTGACCTTGACCACCTTCGCGAGCTTCTCGATGCCGAGACGGATCTTGTCCCGGGCTTCCTGGTCGTAGGCAATGCGCTTGACAGCCATGTTCGCTCTCCGGATTCGCTTGCTGGGTGTGGGGTGTTCGAGGAGGGCCCGCGGGGGACGCCTCGACGTTCGGGTCAGCCGAGGATGGCCAGGACCTCGTCCTCGGACAGGATCAGGTACTCCTCGCCGTCGATCTTGACCTCGGTGCCGGCGTAGGAGGAGAAGATCACGCGGTCGCCCTCCTTGACGGTCATCTCGGCGTTCTCGCCCGAGGGCAGGACCCGGCCCTTGCCGACGGAGATCACGATGCCCTCCTTGGGCTTCTCCTTGGCGGTCTCGGGCAGCAGGATGCCGCCCTTGGTCTTCTGCTCGGCCTCGACCCGCTTGAGCAGGACGCGGTCGCCGAGGGGGACGATGGTCGGGGTCTTGGTCTTGGCCATGGTCTGGGGATCTCCTTGGATCTGACGAGGACTCTCTTGGTCGGCGGGCCGTTCAGCTCTGCCTAC
Organism: Planctomycetota bacterium; assembly: GCA_041398545.1. Lineage (GTDB taxonomy): Bacteria > Planctomycetota > UBA1135 > UBA1135 > JAWKUM01. The sequence continues at coordinate 28,045 of JAWKUM010000008.1, forward strand.
GGGTTCGGTGCGGACCCTCGTCCCGCCCGTCGTCGTCGTCGCCGTCGTCCGCGGGCTCGTCGTCGACGAGCCGCGGGGCGATGCGCGGGGGGATGAAGCCGCGGAAGAAGTCGAGGGGGACCGGCAGGCCCGAGCCGAAGCCGCCGAAGGGGATCAGCGAGAAGCTCGCCTCGGTGTGCTCCTCGATGTGCTGTCCGTCGCTCGAGCGCTCGATCCGGAACGAGAACGAGAAGCTGATGCCGGGCTGCTGGACGAGGCGGAAGCCGAGCGGGAACGCGTCGAACAGCTCGTGCAGGGAGCCGAACAGCTGCTCGACCGTGAACGGCTTGCGCAGGAACTGGAAGGCGCCCTGGGCCAGGGCCTCCTCGCGCTCGCTGGCGCTGGCCTCGGCGGACAGCAGGATGAACGGCAGGACCGGGGCCGTGCCCTCGCGCTGGTCCTGGTCGATGGTCGGGAACGGGGGCTCGGGCAGCAGGCGCAGCTCGTCCTGCATCGCGCGCAGGACCTCGAGCCCGCTCATGCCGGGCATGTGGTAGTCCAGGAGCGACAGGGCCGGGCGCTGGCTGCGCAGGAGCTCGAGCGCCGTCGTCCCGTCCGCGGCCTCGAGGACCCCGAAGCCGATGCGCGAGAGCAGCTCTCCGAGGGTCTCCCGGAGGGCTTCGTCGTCGTCGGCGATGAGGATCCTGTGGGTCATCGGGCAGAACGGTGGCCGGACGGCGCGTGCAGTAGCAAGGGACGTACCGTGACTCTGTAGCGATCGTAAGTCATTGGATACAAGTGGCTTGAGTGATCGACCCGGGGTCCCGGGCCAGCCAGCATGACAGGCCCGCCGGGGCCCTGCCGCACAGCCTGTCAGGCCGGCGGGAGTCAGTCGGGCGGCCCCGCGTGCCGATCAGTGGCCGTGAACCGTTCGATCACGATCATCGCCTTCACCGGCCTGCTCGGCAGCGTCGGCCTGACGATGGCCATGGGCCGAGGTGCTGTCGATGCACCCCGAGCAGGGCAAGGAGCGGGCCGTGATCGAGCGCTTCCAGGCCCGCTTCCGGCCCCACTGCGAGGACATGCCCGACCTGAAGGTCACCGGCGGGCAGGCCGAGGGGACCGTCAGCGTCGTCGCGACCCTGACCCCCAAGGTCACCGAGGACCGGCAGCGCCTGTTCTTCCTGCTCCGCGAGCACCTCTGGACCGAGCCGTACAAGGGCGGGCGCCCGGAGCGGATCGTGGCCCGCCTGCAGGACCCGGTCACCAAGCAGGTCCAGGAGCTCGTGCTCCCCGACGCCAGGAGGCGGAGCGCGCCCACGCCGCAGAAGAAGGCCGCGCCCGGGGCGGCGAAGCCGGCCGCGCCGACGTCCCGCCCCGCGACCGGCTCAGCCCCGGACCGGCGCGACGTCGAGCCTGGGGACCCGAAGCGGTAGCGGGTTCAGCAGCCACAGCTCGTCGTCGAGGACGAGGAACGGGACGTGCCACGCGCGGCTCGACGAGCCCGCCTTGCGGTGCAGGTCCTCGAGCAGGTCGGTGTTCGCGCGCGGGAGGATCGCGAGCAGGTCCAGGCCGCCGAGGTGGTCCAGGAGGTGGCCCGCGCCGAGCAGGTGGGTGTGCCCGACGAGGACGACGACGAGGTCCCCGGGCCGGGCCTCGGCCAGCGCGCGGATGCGCCGGGCCATGAGCGCGTCGCGGTCCTCGAGCGGCGGCCGGGGGATCGGCTCGAGCGGCGTGACGCGGAGCTCTCGCTCGCGCGCCCACGACAGGAGCGACCGGTAGAACATGTGGTCGAAGGCCTCGAACTCCATCCACGAGCCGGCCCAGCGGCGGTAGACCCGCTGCCGGAGCTGGCCGAGGTGGATCCGCTTGGCGAGGAACCGGTCCAGGTCGGCCCGGTCCTCGTCGCCGATGAACTCGACGAGCAGGGTGAGCTCGCGCCCGGACGCGGCCACCGCCCGCAGCAGCTCCTGCTGCCGCCGGTGCAGGGCCTCGTCGTCGTGCAGGTCGCCGAGCAGGAGGACGTCGAGCCCGGCCAGCCGGTGCAGCAGGTCCTCGTCCCCGGCGAAGCCGGCGACCACGCGGGGGAGGCTCTCGTAGTGGCCTCGCTTGTAGGACGCGAGCTCGTCGGGCAGCGTGCCGTCGTGCTCGGTGCTCCGGCAGGCCGAGGCCAGGACGGACAGCAGGAGGAGGGCCGGAACCAGTGGACGCGGAGCCATGGCAGGCCGATCCTGGGCTGCCCGGCCCGGTCCGGCAAGCGCGGACCGCCCTCCCCCCGGCCTCACCGGCACCCGCCCCGACGGAGTCCCGACCGATGCTCCCGCTCCTGCTCCCCTTCCTGCTGCTCGTCCAGGACTCCCGCCCGGCCACGGCGCCCTCCTCGATGCCCGCCACGGCCACGGTCGGCCGGCCGGCGGCCCTGGTCGCCCTCGAGGACGAGCTGTCCCTCGACCGGCTGCGCTTCCACCTGACGTTCCTGGCCTCGGACGAGATGCAGGGCCGGGCCGCCGGCTCGCGGGCCGGCCACGTCGTCGCCGAGTACCTGGCCCTGCAGCTCGAGCTCGCGGGGCTCGAGCCGGCCGGGTCCGACGGCTGGTTCCAGGACTTCGAGTTCTCGAAGGGCTACGAGGTCGCAGGCACGCCGGCGCTGGCGGTGGCCGGGACCGGGCTCCGCAACGGCGACGACTTCGTCGTCCTGCCCGGGGCCGGCAGCGGCGAGGTCGACGGCAACCTGCTGTTCGCCGGCTACGGGCTCAACTTCCCGGGCGGCGAGGGGGCGCACTTCTCGTGGGACGACTACGAGGGGATCGACCCCAAGGGCCGCGTCCTGTTGATCGTCGCGGGCGGCCCCGAGGTCGGCGGCGTGCGGCTCGAGTCCTCGATCACGCGCAAGATCTACACGGCCAAGGCCAAGGGCGCCGCGGCCGTCATCCTCGTCGACCCCGCCCGCGAGGGGGCGCTGCCGAGCTACGCGTCGGCGCGGGCCAGCGCCGGCATCCCCGGGCTCCACCTCTCGATGGAGGCGCTGAAGCGCCTCGCGCCCGAGCAGGCCGCGCGCGTCAGGGACTTCGTCGACGGCAAGGAGGGGAAGGCCCCCGACGGGCCGCGGGCGGCGCTGTCCCTCGCGCTGCGCAAGGTGACGGCCGAGGGCCGCAACGTCCTCGGCCGCCTGCAGGGCGCGGACCCCGCGCTGCGCGACGAGTACGTCGTACTGGGCGCGCACTTCGACCACCTCGGGCTCGGCGGGTCCAGCAGCCTCGCCCCGGGCGGCGGCGTCGGCCAGGTCCACAACGGGGCCGACGACAACGCCTCGGGCACGAGCCTGCTGCTCGAGGTCGCCCGGGCCATGGCCGCGGGGCCCCGGCCCAAGCGCTCGATCCTGTTCGCCTGCTTCGACGCCGAGGAGCTCGGCCTGCTCGGCAGCGCGCACTTCACGGCGGAGCCGACCGTGCCCCTGGGCTCGATCCGGGCCATGGTCAACCTCGACATGGTCGGCCGCGGCAAGGAGGGCTACGTCGCCGTCATCGGCGCCGGCACGTCCCCGGTCTTCGGCAAGCTGCTCGAGGACATCGCCCCCGACGGGAGCGTGCGGGCGTCCGACAGCTCGATGGGGGGCAGCGACCACCAGAGCTTCCACGCCAAGCGCATCCCCGCGGTCCACTTCTTCACCGGGACCCACGCCCAGTACCACCGCCCCGAGGACGACACCGCGCTGATCGACTTCGCGTCGATGCGGCGCGTGGGGGCCGTCGTGCTGGCCCTGATGCGGCGCCTCGCCGCCTTCGACGGCGAGCTCCCCTTCGTCGAGCCGGTCAAGACGACGGCCCCCGAGGTCCGCGCCTCGGGCCCGCGCCCGTACCTCGGCACCATCCCCGACTACGTCGAGGGCAAGGGCGGCGTCAAGCTCAGCGGGGTCACGCCCGGCTCGCCGGTCGCCCAGGCCGGGCTCGAGGCCGGGGACGTCATCGTCGGCGTCGACGACAAGAAGGTCGACGACATCTACGACTTCTCGTACGCGTTGCAGGCGATGAAGCCGGGCCAGAAGATCGTCCTCCGCGTCCGTCGCGGCGGGAAGGTCCTGCGCTTCGACTGCGTCGTCGGGGCCCGCTGAGGCGGAGGAAGCCATGCGCGAGCTGCTCCAGGGTGTGCCGGCCTTCGTGACCGGCGGTGGATCGGGGATCGGTCGCGGGGTCGCGCTGCGGCTCGCCCGCGAGGGGGCCAGGGTCGTGGTCGCGGGCCGACGCCGCGGCCCGCTCGACGAGACCCGGGCGCTGGCCGGCCGCGAGGGCCTCGAGGTCCAGGCGGTCGAACTCGACGTGACCGACGCCGCGGCCGTCCGCGACGTCGTCGACCGCGTCGCGACCGACCTCGGCGGGCTGCAGTGCCTGGTCAACAACGCCGGGACCGGCGGGCCCAACGCCTGCTCGGGGCCCGGCGAGGACCGCTGGCGCGCGGTCCTCGCCGTCAACCTCGACGGCGTGTTCCACTGCTCCCGCGAGCGCTGCGGCATGCGCGAGGGCGGCGCGATCGTCAACGTCTCGTCCGTGCTCGGCAAGTTCGGCGTGCCCGGCTACACCGCCTACTGCGCGAGCAAGCACGGGGTCATCGGCTTCACCAAGGCCCTCGCGCTCGAGGTCGCGCCGCGGCACATCCGCGTCAACGCGGTCTGCCCGGGCTGGGTCGAGAGCGACATGGCCCGGCAGGGCATGGAGGGGATCGCCGCCGAGACCGGGCAGAGCTACGCGGACGCCCGGGCCATGGCCCTGGCCCAGGTGCCGCTCGGCGCGATGATCCAGCCCGAGGAGATCGGCGGCCTCGTCGCGTGGCTGGCCTCGGAGGAGGCCCGCAACATGACCGGTCAGGCGATCAACTACTCCGGCGGCTCGGCGATGTGGTGACGGCCGCGGCCGCCGTCAGTCGACCCACTCGGCGAGGAACAGGTTCGTCTCCCGCGGCCGGGCGTTGGCCCGGTTGCTCGCGAACACGAGGTACTTGCCGTCGGGGGAGAACATCGGGAACGAGTTGAACTCGGACGACCAGGTGATCCGCTCGAGCCCTTCGCCGTCGACGCCGACGACGTAGAGGTGGAAGGTCCGCGGGCCCTCGAGGTTGGACGCGAAGATCACGCGCCGGTTGTCGGGCAGGAAGAACGGGGCGAAGTTGGCCTTGCCGTTGGACGTGACCTGCCGCCTGCCGCTGCCGTCGGCGTGGCCGACGAAGATCTCCATGCGCGTCGGCCGGACGAGCCCCTTGGCCAGGAGGCGCTTGTAGTCGGCGACCTCGGCCTCGTCCGCGAAGACCTGGGCCCGCCACACGAGCCACGCGCCGTCGCTGCTGAAGAACGCGCCGCCGTCGTAGCCGACCGAGTCGGTCAGGCGCCGGACGTCGCCGCCCTTGCCGTCCATCGAGTAGAGCTCGATGTCGCCGTCCCGGACGCTCGTGAACACGATCCGGTCGTTGGCGTAGCAGGTCGTGGCCTCGGCGTCGTAGCCGGGCGTCGAGGTCAGCCTCGTAAGGTCGGTGGGGTCCCCGACCGGGCACGAGAAGATGTCGTAGGTGTCGTACAGCGGCCAGACGTAGCCCTGGCTGTGGTCGGGCTCCTCGGGGCAGTCGTCGCCGCCGAGGTGGGTGCTCGCGTAGAGGATGCGCCGGTCGCCGTCGTGGTAGTACGCGCAGGTCGTGCGGCCCTTGCCGGTCGAGACCAGCCGCGTGCGGTTGCTCGCCAGGTCGAACTCGAAGATCTGGTCGCAGTCGAACCCGGTCGTGCCGCCGCGGGCCTGGAACACGAGCTTCTTGCCGTCGGAGCTGAAGTAGCCCTCCGCGTTCTCGCCGCCGAAGGTCAGCTGCCGGATGTTGCGCAGGTGCTTCTCCCTCGCGTCCTGGAGCGGGGCGGGCACGTAGCCGGAGGCTCCGGTCGCGTGGCCGGAGCCCTCGTGATCAGGTGACGGCGGAGCCTCGTGCTTGGAGGACCCGCAGGCCGGGAGCAGGAGGAGGGTGAGCAGGAGCTGGAGGCGGATCATGGCGAAATCGTAGGGACGGGCGACGGCCGGGCCATCGGCCGGCCGCCCGAATGATCCCAACGCGCCCCCGTTCCCGGCGGGGGCTCGGAACGACGTCCCTGGAACGGCGGCTACTGGACCGAGCCGTGCCGCAGGGGAGTCCCGGGCAGGGGCTCCGGCCGCGGGATCAGCGGCTTGATCTCGCCGATCTCGAGGATCCTGGCCTCCTCGGGCGTGAACGAGCCGTTCTCCTCCTCCCACTGGCCGCGATGCCGGCCGAGGAAGGCGCGCACCTTGTGGAGCGTCCGCTCGAGGGCCTTGGCGTCGCCGAGCCCGAGCTGCTCGAGCCGGCGCAGGTCCTCGTCGCCGATCTCACCGGTGCGATCGAACGGGCTCGGCTCCTCACGGTCCTCGTCGAGCCACCAGTCGGCCCGCAGTCCGAAGAACGTCACGAGGCCCTTGAGGTGGCTGAGGGTCACGGCCGACCGCCCCTTGCAGATGTCGGTCATGGTCTGCGGGGCGATCCCGAGGTGTGCGGCGAGGTCCTTCTTCTTCTGCCGCCGTTCCTTCAGGAGACGGGTGATCTTTTCGTGGATTGGCCACGTCATGGTGGGCCTAGGGTATCCGGTCCCGTCCTAGTGGGCAGGGGGGGTGGAGTGAATCGCCTGTGAACGGCCGACCCGGAATCGCGCAAGTCCTGGCGCTGGCGGGACTCGTGACGCTCGCCGCCGGTTGCGCGGGGACCCGCGAGGTCCCCGAGGTGCCGTTCGAGGTGGACCTGTCCTGGGGGCCTGCCGCGGGTCCGAGGACCGAGGTCCGCCTCCGCGGGCCCGACCGGGGCCCCCTCGAGCTGAGGGTCCGGCGGGTGTCGGCGGCCGGGACCTGGCCGCCGGTGCCGGACGCCTGCTTCGGCGCCGAGCTGTCGGGCCCGGTCGCCGCCCGCCTCGTCGCCGGCGTCGACGGCTCCGGCTGCTTCGACCTGCCCTCGGTCATCGAGGACCCCGACCGACCCGCGGGCCCCTGGCTCGGCGTGACGATCCGGCACGGTGCGCGGTTGGTCACGCTGCGCGCCCGGGGCCGGCCCGAGCCGGCCCTGCTCGAGCTCTGCGGTGCCCTCGACCGCAGCCTGCCGGTGCGCGTCGATCCCTGGCCCCCGTGGCTGGCGGCGATGCGTGGCGGGGACCCGTTCCGGCCGGGCCTGACCGCGGACCCGGCCCGCGCGCTCGCCCTCGTCGACGGGTGGCGCGCGCGGGAGCCGGGCGAGCGCGCCCTCGCCCTCGACCGCTTCGCCCTGCTGCTCGCCCTCGACCGCCGCGACGAGGCCGCCGCCATGCTCGAGGAGCTCCGCGCCGACCCCGCGCTGCGCGGCCTCGAGCAGGAGCTCAGGCGGAGCCTGCGGCGCTGACGCGCCCGGCCGTCAGCCGTCGAGGCCGAGGGCCTCGCGCTCCTGCCGGACCCAGTCCTCGAGCATGTGCCACTGGCGGTGCAGGTCGTCCTCCTCCATGCCGAAGGGGCGCTTGAAGAAGCAGGCCAGCTGCCGCTGGGCGCCGACCGCCCCGCGCGTCGCGGCGTGGTCGAGCACGCGGACCATGTCGAGCACGAGCGGGGCCGCGAGCACGGCGTCGCAGCCCTGCCACACGAACTGCATCGACATCCGGTGCCCGAGGAAGCCCTCGAAGTGGATGAAGTCCCAGGCGGTCTTCTGGTCGCCGAGGGACGGCACGTAGTCGATGCCGACGTGGGTGTGCAGGTCGTAGCCGAGGATGTTGGCGAGCAGCGAGTCCTTGGTCTTGACCTTGGAGTCGAGGTTCTCGGGGTCGGACAGGACCAGGCCGTCGCGGTCGCCGAGCAGGTTGTAACCCTGCCACGACAGGACCTTGAGGTTCCTGTACTTGAACATCGGGGCGAGCGCGGACTTGACGAGGGTCTCGCCGGTCTTGCCGTCCCGCCCCATGAACGGGACGCCCGCGCGCTCGAAGGCCTCGACGATCGCCGGGGCCAGCGTCGCCGCGCTCGGCGTGAAGTGCAGGAACGGGCTGCCGGTGCGGGCGGCCGCGAGGGCGTAGAGCATCGACGGCCGGACGGCCTGCTTGTCGTCCTCGGCGAGGATCCGCTCGAAGCCGGCGAGGTCCGCGTGGCCGGGCCTGACCTCGAGCGGCGGCTCGGTCGAGGACAGGTTCACGACGACGACGCGGTCGAGGTCGTTGCGCTCGCGGAAGCCCGCGATGTCCCGGACGAGGTCGTCGACCATCCGCTCGAGGCTGCGTGCGTCCTCGCGCAGCTCGGCGTCGGCGATGCCGCTGATCGCGCGGCCGGCGTTGGGCAGGACGCCGGGCCGGATCTCGTGATCGATGCGGTCCAGCTCGTCGCCGAGGGCCTCGACGAGCTCCGGCGGGATCGTGCCCGAGTCGGAGCCGACCTCGAGGGCGGCCTCACGCATCGAGCCCCTGCGCACCTCGTGCCCGCCGAACACGAGGCCTGTCGAAGCCCGAAGACGCGAAGCCGGCGAAGAACAGGGTCTGGTCATGCAGGCCGATCGGGCGCCGGAAGCCGCGGGCGGCGGCCGCAGGCTGCCAGCGATCAGGTCGTGGCCAACCCGCCTGGGCTCCGACCAGCCAGGGCGCCGAGGCGGCGGTCGGGCGGCGTGGGGTGTCTTCTCGGTCATGTGGGCTCTCGGAAGCCACCGGGCGTGCGTGGCGGGGCGAAGAGCATAGCTCCAACGGCGCCTCGGCTCCCGGGTTGACCGCGATCCCGGCCCGGGCACCGGGGCGCCCTCCGCGCCGAATCCCGGGTGTGCTGAAGCGGGGCCGGGTCAGTCGATCATCAGGGTGAGCCGACCCCCGAGCCAACTCCAGATTCCGGTCCAGTCCCGCGCAGGCGCAGCCACTCCTGGTGGTCCTGTGCTGTTGCCGGCGCGGGCGCCGCCTGCTGTCTGACACTCGGGACCTCAGCGGAACTCGGCCCGTGCTGATGCTGGCCCAGAGCCCCTGCCTCCGGGCCACGCTACGACTCACGACCTACACCCTGCCCGCGCCCAGCCCGCAGCACTACCGCGGGATGGCGCTCCTGTTGCTGCCGTGGTCGACCTCAACGCCAGGCCTTCGTCCCGATCCCGGCTGACCCTGCTCGCATGGCCTCGGCGCCCTCCTCGCGTGTGCCGCCTCCTGCAGCTGGAGGAGCGGCGAAGGTCCCCGCGCTGCTCGCCCTGTCCTGTGCGTTCTGGCCAGGCAGCCTCCTGACGGCGGCCGTGCGCGTGCGAGCGGGCTCCATGCATCTTTCGCGGCCGCGCTGGCGCTGGCCGCCCTCGAAGAGCAGGCGCGCGCCAGGGCCTACGCGGCGGCCTGCGCCTGCGCACCGGCCGGGTTCACGCTGCAGGTCACCGGGGTCACTCATCGTCCGGCGCTCGTCGAGGCCCTGCAGGGCGCGGTCCGCTGCCTGCTGCCGTGGCGGCGCTGGCCGCGGTCCCGGTCCCGCTGTGGTTCGCGTACTCGGCCTCGACCGCGCGGGCACCTGGAGCTACGGCGGCGGGCTCCTGCTGGCGCGTGAGGCCGGCGGCCTGGTAAACCACGTCCTCATGGGCTCGCTCCTGCAGCTGCAGCGGCTCGGCGCTGCTCGGCGACAACCCCTGGACCTCGGCGTCGGTCCCGCTCCAGCTCGCGCTGGCCGGTGCGGTCTGGTCGCGGGCTCGTGCTGCGGCTGCGGACCGGCCCGCGGCCCGGCGAGCCTGTGGTGGCTGCTGTCGTTCCGCGATGGCCGCCGTCGCGCCCTGACACCTCGAGCGCTACACTGCCGCTCCGCTCCCGCTGAGCGCCGCTATGCTTCCGTCGAGGGCGTCGCCGGGCTCTGCGCCGGGCTCTGGCGGCGCATGCGACCCGGGTCCGCCAGCTCGAGGAGCCCCGGCCGCTCTCGGAAGGCAAGCCTCGCGCGCGGGCTCACTCGCGCTGCCGGTCGTCCTCGCCCTGCTCCGCCGCCAGGGCGGCGGTCGCGCTCGTCGAGCTCGGGCTGTCCCGGCGTTGTCGCCGCCGCCGCCCCTGGCCGGACTCGCGGCGGTCGACATGGCCGAGTGGGAGGAGGGCTGGCTGTTCGGTGACCCGCTCCGGGTCGGCGCGATCCGGCGGGCCTACGCGGACCTCCTGATGCTCTGCCGTTCGCGGTCACCTGCCGCCCGGCGCCGTCCTGGCGCGCAAAGCCCGCGCGTCGTCGCACGTTCCTGACCGGTCGGCCCTGCGTCCGCTGCCAGCGCCAAACATTCCCGACCCGGTCGCCCACGGCTGCGCCGGGACAGTGTCACACACGCATCCTCGCCGACGCCCTGTTCGCGGGCACCGGCGCGGCAGCTTCGTCGGGGCCGCCGGGGTCGGGTTGGACTGGTCCCCGGGTACTCGGCGTCAAATTAACAGGTCGTTTTCGCTGCCCGCCGCGGCCGGCGGGCCGAAGCCCCCAGCCCACGGACCCCCGCAGAATGATCCTGACATCCTCGTCTGCATCCCGTTCCTGTTCCCCTCCAGGGCGACCGCGTCAGACCAAGAGCGGCGAGGTGCTCAGGGCCGGAGTCCTGACGATGACCGAGGGCGGCTCGCAGCTAGTCGTCCTCGGCCGGCAAGGTCGAGCTCTCCTCAGGCAGACCTCGGTACCTCGTCACGAGGGCGACCACGAGGTCGTGATACTGGACGGCACACGGACGAAGATGCGCTTCGACGAGGGGACCGACTTCGGCCGGATCAAGGCCGTCGACCCCGCGCCGCTCAAGCCGCTCGAGGGCGACATCAACGCCGGCTTCACCTGGGCCTCGGGCAACACCGACCGCATCCAGCGCGGCCGTGACCGCCTCGGCCATCCTGGCTCGAGAAGGACCGCATCCGCGCGGCAGCCAACTGGTTCGCCAGGGACGAGAACGCCGTGCCGGCGGCTGCCGAGCTGACCGAGCAGCGCACGGCCGGCGACGTCCAGTACGACGGTTCCTCGGGGACCTCTTCAGCCTCTACGGCCGGCTCGAGAGCTGGGGATACGCCGCGACGATCCAGCTCCGCTTCATCGCCGGCGCCGGCTTCGGCTGGTTCATCAGGAGGACGACCGCCCAACGTCAACGCCAGCTCGGCCTCGCGTGGCGCTACGAGGACGCGCGTCGCCCGGGAGACCATGGATAGAGGATGGTCGCGCGTCGCCATCAACGGCGACCACCAGCTGACCAGGACGATGGACCTTCAAGTTCGACATCCAGTGGCTGCCTGCGAGCCTCGAGGACAAGGACAAGCACCTCGTCAACCTGACGATCGGCGTCTCGTCCAGGCCTGGCGGGAGCATAGAGAGCCTCGCTGATCGTGCACTCGACTACGACTCCCAGCGGGCCCGGCTGGAGAAGGACAGCCACCGGGTCCACTGTTCACCTCGGCTGGTCGTTCTGAGGCCCGCCGTGGCCGCGCGCAGGAGAGAGCCGCGCGAGGCCGGCCTGGACGGGATCTTCAGGCCGCGCTCGGTGGCCGTCATCGGCGCCTCGCGCCAGCAGGGCGCGATCGGCCGCGAGGTCGTCAAGAACCTCCTCCGCTCCAGGTTCACGGGCCCCGTGTTCCCGGTCAACCCAAGGCCGCGGTCGTGCGCCTCATTGAAGTGCCACCTCGGTCGAGGCCATCCCCGACCGGTTGACCCATCGCGGTCGTCGTCGTGCCGGCGCCAAGGTCGTCGACGTGGCCCGGGCCACCTGCGCTCGGGGTCCGGGGCCTCGTCGTCGTGACCGCCGGGTTCCGGGAGAGGTGGGGGCGAGGGCGTCGCCCGCGAGCAGGCCCTGCTCGACGTCGCGCGCAAGGCCGGCATGCGGATCACGTCGGCCCCAACTGCATGGGGGTGTCAACACCGAGCCCGTAATGCCCGGCTCAACGCCTCGTTCGCGACCTTCGAGCGTCTGGCTGGGCGATCATGTCGTGTCGCAGTCAGGCGCCCTCGGCGGGGTATCCTCCGGGTCGCCGACGAGAAGGACCTCGGCATCCGCATGTTCGCCAACGTCGGCAACCGGGCCGACGTCGGCGCCCACGACCTGCTCGAGTACTGGGAGCACGAGGACGAGATCGAGCTGATCCTGTCTACCTCGGAAGTCCTTCGGCGGCCCGAGCGGTTCAAGGCCGCGGCCGGCGCGCCTCCGCGGCAAGAGAATATCGTCGCCGTCAAGTCCGGCCGCTCCGCCGCCGGCGCCACGCGGCCAGGTCTGCCTGACGGCGTCTCGCCCGGCAGCGATATTACCGATCGACACCTTCCTGACCCAGTGCGGCGTGCTCCGCGTCCAGCCTGCATAGCGAGGATGTTCGACTTCGCGAGCGCGCTGCTGCACCAGCCCCGGCCGGCCGGGGGCGGCATCGCCGTCGTCACCAACGCCGGCGGCCCGAGGATCCTGGCGGCCGACGCGCTCGACAGCCTCGTCGAACTGCCCGAGCTGCAGGCCCGCACGGTCGCCCGCTGCGCAAGGCCTACCTCCCGCAGGAGGCCAGCGTCCAAAACCCCGTCGACCTCATCGCCTCGGCCGACGCGCTAACCGCTACGCCAAGGCCCTGTCGGCCATCGTCGCCGACGACAACGTCCACGCCCTCCTCGTGCTGTTCGTCTCGCCGGCCATGATCGACGCGCACGCCGTCGCCCGCACGATCCTCGAGCGGACGAAGGGCAGCGGCAAGCCGGTCGTGGCCTGCATCATGGGCCGCGAGCGCAACGACGAGGCCGTGCAGCTCCTGAGCTCGGGCGGCGTGCCGGTGTTCGCGTTCCCCGAGGAGGCCGCGACGACGCTCGCCGGCCTCCTGCGCTACGGGGAGCTGAGCTCGCTGCCGACCGGTCGCACGCGGACCTACGACGTCGACCGGGCGGCCGTCCGGCGGCTGCTCGCCCGTGCGCGCAAGGCCGGGACCGAGTGGCTGCAGCCCGCCGAGGCCCGCAGGCTCCTCGAGCTCTACGGCTTCCCGCTCGTCCCCTCGCGCGTCGTCGACGAGCCGGCCCGCGCGATCGAGGCCGCGCACGCGCTGGGCTTCCCGGTCTGCCTCAAGGCCGTCAGCGCCCGCCTCCTGCACAAGTCCGAGCACGAGGCCGTCCGCGTCGGCCTGCAGACCGGCGACGAGGTCTACGAGGCCGCGCTCGACATGCGCAAGCGGCTCGGCCGCCGGTTCCAGGACCTGCGCTTCGAGGTCCAGGCCATGGCCCCGGGGCACCGCGAGCTGCTGCTCGGCTTCACCCGCGAGCCCCGCTTCGGCCCGCTCCTCGCCGTCGGGCTCGGCGGCACCCACGTCGAGGTCCTGCGCGACGTCGCCGTGCGCGTCGGCCCCCTGCTCGACACCGACCCCGCCCAGATGCTGGACTCGCTGCGCGCCGCCCGCCTGCTCGGCCCGTTCCGCAACGAGCCCGCCATCGACCGGCGCCTCGTCGAGGACTGCCTGCTACGGCTCAATCAGCTCGCGCTCGACTGCTCCGAGATCGCCGAGTGCGACCTCAACCCGTTCCTGGCCGCGGCCGAGGGCGTCCCGAGCTACGTCGTCGACGCCCGCATGCGCATCTCCTCCGAGCCGCCGGCCGGCCGCCGGCGCTGAGGCCGGGGGCCGCCGCGCATGGCCCGGGTCCTGCTGATCCGCCTCTCGAGCCTGGGCGACCTGGTCCAGGAGCTGCCGATCGCCCGGGCCCTCCACGACCTCGGCCACGCGCCGGCTCTCGTCGTCGAGGCCCGCTTCGCCGGCCTCCTCCGGCTCGTGCCGTTCCCGGTCGAGGTCCTCGCCTGGCGGCGCGGCGTCGCCGGCACCCTCGCGCTGCGCGGCGCGGGCCGGGAGTACGACGTGGTCGTCGACCTGCAGGGCAACTGGAAGAGCGCCCTCGTCGGCCTGGCCCTCGCCGGGGCGCGCGTCCACCGGGCCGCGGCTGGCCAGCTGCGCGAGCGCTCGTCGACGCTCGTGCCGAGCCGGCACGTCCCGGCCGGCAACGGCGTCCACGTGCTCGAGCGCTCGTGGCACGTCGTCCGCGCGGCCCTCGGTCTGACGCTCGACGCGGCCGCGCTCCCGGCGCCTCCGCTGCTCCGCCCGTCGGGGACCGAGGCCCTCGACGCGGGCCTCGAAGCCCTCGGCCTCGGTGGGGAGGCCCCGCTGGTCGCCTGCCTGCACGGTCCGGCCGCGGACCCGCGGAGCTGGCCCGCCGCGCAGGCCCTCGGGCTGGAGCGGGAGCTGGGGGTCCCCGTGCTCCACGTCCTCGGCCCGCGGGAGCGGGGCCTGGACCTGCCGCCGTCGGCGCGGGTGCTCCGCCAGGACGCCTCCGACCCGGCGGAGCTGGCCGCGCTCGCGGCGGTGCTCGTGCGGCGCGGCGGGGCCGCGGTCGGCCACGACGGGGGCGCGATGCACCTCCTGCGTGCCTGCGGAGCGCGGACCCTGTTCCTGTTCGGACCCCAGGACCCGGCCCGCACCGGTCCCCGCGACGGGGTCGTCCTGCGCGCCCCGGTCGAGCTCGCCTGTCGCCCGTGCCTCGCCCGCCGTTGCCGGCTCCCGGAGGGCAACCGCTGCATGCGCGAGATCGGGGCTGGAGAGGTCGGGAAGGCGCTTTCGGCCCTGCTCGCCGCGGGCTAGCTTGGGTCCCGGACTCCACGCCGAGGATCGCGATGTTCCGCAAGCTCCTGGTTCCGCTCGACTTCGCCCAGCCGTCCCTGCACGCCCTCGAGCTGGCCAAGGGCCTGCTCCCCGAGGGCGGCACGCTGCGGCTCCTGTACGTGCTCGACGAGGCCGCGGTCGTGCCGATGCACGGCGTGTTCGACCTCTCGCGGGTCGAGTCGCGGGCCGCCGAGGAGATCGAGAAGCTGGCCGACGGCATCCGCGCCGGCGGGGTCACGGTCGAGACCTCGCTGCGCCGCGGGCACGTGGCCAACGAGATCGCCGCCGAGGTCGCCGGCTGGGGGGCCGAGGCCCTGATCGTCGGCAGCCACGGGCGGAAGGGCCTGACCCGGCTCCTGATGGGCTCGACCGCCGAGCGGCTCGTGCGCGAGAGCGAGGTGCCGATCGGCGTCGTCAAGGGCGAGCCCGGCCCCGTCCGGTCGATCGCCCTGGCGAGCGACTTCAGCGACTCGTCGCAGCCGGCCTTCGAGGTCTTCTGCGACTACGCCAAGGGCCTCGGCGTTCCGGGGCACCTGCTCCACGCGCTGGACGAGGACGCGTGGATGCTGCAGGCCTCGATGATCGCGACCTCGGTGCCGCTCGACCTGGGCCCGGTCGAGCAGAAGGCGCGCGACGACCTCGCGGCGCTCGCGGCCAGGGCCAAGGCGGCGGGCGTGACCTGCGAGGCCGAGCTCCTCGAGGGCAGCCCCTGGGAGCTGATCGAGGACTACACCAGGAAGCACGACGTCGGGATGCTCGTGCTCGGCACCCACGGCTACCGGGGCTACGAGCGGTTCGTGCTCGGCTCGGTCGCGCAGAAGCTCCTGCGCACGGTCAGCGCCCCGGTGCTCGTCGTGCCCGCGCCGCGCCACGGCTGACGGAGCCCCGCATGCCCACCACCCCGTCCCCGGAGCTCGAGACCTTCCCGAACCCCAGGCCCGGGCGCGACTACGAGGTCCGGATCGAGATCCCGGAGTTCACGTGCCTGTGCCCGCGGACCGGCCAGCCGGACTTCGCGACGCTGCACCTGCGCTACTTCCCGGACCGGCTCTGCCTCGAGCTCAAGGCGCTCAAGCTCTACGTGTGGTCGTTCCGCGACCAGGGCTGCTTCCACGAGGACGTGACCAACCGCATCGTCGACGACCTCGTCGCCGCCGTCGCGCCGCGCTTCCTCGAGCTCGAGGCCGAGTTCAACGTCCGTGGGGGCCTGTACACGACCGTGCGGGCCGCGTACGGCGAAGAGCCCGCCGGCTGAGGCGGGCTCCCCGGGTCACGTCACCGCCGGCCGGGCCGGCGGGCGGAGCTCACTGCAGGACGGCCTTGATCCCGTTGGCCGCGGACATGCCGAAGTTGTTGGCGTTCTTGTCGAGCACGAGGGCCGTGAAGAAGATGCTCTGGCCCTTGTACTGCGCCTGGTTGGGGACCGGGAACGGCAGGGTCGCGGTGCCCTCGCCGTCCTTGCTTCCGCCGGTCGGGACCGGGAGGAGCAGGTCGAGCGAGGTCCACAGCTTGCAGCCCGTCATGCCGAGGAGGCCGAGGTCGAACGGCAGCGGGATCGGGCCCCAGGCCTGGTCCGAGAAGCCGAGGGCGAAGATGGCCGCGGTCTGCGGCGGCGCGTTGTGGAGCTCGACGTTGAAGGTCTGGCCGAGGGTCGCGTTGGTCGCGGCCCCGACGATCGGGACGAAGCCCTTGTCGCCGACGCAGCCGGTGCCGATCGGGGTGACCTGGCTGTCGTTGACGAACAGGCGGTAGGGCGTCCCCGGCGTGCTCGGGTTGGTGCCGAACCAGCCCCAGGAGTCGCCGGTGTTCTGGCCGTCGGCGTTGACCGTGTTGCCCGCGGCGAACCACTGCACGAGGCCGGTGACCTTGCTCGCGAACTGGAAGCTCCAGCTGCGGGTCGCCGAGGTCGTGTGGGTCACGGCCGTGCCGTTGTTGCCGGTCTGGACGTTGGTGTTGGCCAGAGCCTGGAAGGTCCCCTTGTCGGTCGTCAGGGCGAAGCCGCCGCTGCCGCCGGTGACGATCGACGAGATCGTCAGCGAGTGCGTCGAGGCCTGGCCCAGGCTCAGGGACAGGGGGCCGGTCCACGCGAACGAGACGGCGCCGCGGCCGCCCGGGAACGCGCCGTGGCACTTGCCGCAGGACGGGAACGCCGTCGTCACGTTGGCCGGGATCTGGTCGCTGCCAATGCCTGCGCCGGGGATCGTGCCCGCCCCGTGGCCGAGGAGCCAGGAGGTCAGGGCCAGGGCCGAGGCGGCGCAGAGCAGGATCGGGGTCTTGTGCATCGATGGAGTCCTCGAGGGTGGGGGCCGGAGGCGCAGGGAGAGCCGAACGGCCGTTCTCACGGTCAGGCTTCGGAGGGAGAGGCAGGCTTGGACAATGATAGCTGGGCCGACAAGGAAGTTGCGCGGACCGGGGACAGCTTCCATGCGCGCGCTGTCATGGCGCCGACCCTCCGGTCGAAAACCCTGGCTCCCCGGCGTCCGAGGCGGAGGATGTCGGGCCTGATGCACCGGAGAATCCTCTCGCTCGTCGCCCTCGGAATGTGCGGACTGCTGCTCCGTTCGGCCCCTGGCAAGGTCGTCGGCGGCCCCATGGTCCAGTGCCTCGGGTCGGATGCTGCCTCGGTCGTGGAGCATGGCATGGGATCCTGGACGCTCCAGGTCCGTACGGTCGGCGCGCTCGCCTGGCGTCGCGTCGCCGGTGAGGAGCCACCGACCGGCCGGCGCCAGCACTATCGGATCGAGGGCCTCGAGCCCGAGACGCGGTACGAGTACAGGTTGCTCGACCCTTCGGACCACATCCTGGCCTCCGGCGAGCTCACGACGGCGCCCAGGGAGGGCACGGGCAGGGTCCGGTTCGGGGTCCTGGGCGACTCCGGGGACCTGCCCTGGTGGAACTACTCCGCCTTCTCGTCGGGCTTCGACCTGGCCGGCTGGGCCAAAGACCTGATGCCCGGCCGGGGCTCCCAGTGGCGCGTCATCGAGCGGATCTGCGAGTGGGACGCAGACCTCGTCCTCCACCTCGGCGACCTCGTCTACCCCTGGGGCCGCCGCCAGGACTTCCCCGAGGCCTTCCTCCTGCCGTTCGGGCGGTTCCTCGCGTCCCACCCGGTCTACCCGACGATCGGCAACCACGACCTGATGTCCGAGGCCGGGGCCCCGTTCGACGACCACTTCGTGCTCCCGGTCCCGCCCGGCGCCGGGGCGCGGCGCTACTACGCCTTCGTCCACGGCCCCGTGCAGTTCATCTGCCTCGACGCGTTCTCGCACGCCGACCCGCTGAGCCCGGGTAGCGACCAGTGGCGCTGGCTCCGCCGCACGCTCGACGCCGCGGCCCCGACCTGGCGCGTCGTCTACCTGCACCGGCCGCTGTGGTCGACGTCCAACACGGCCCGGGACGACATCGCGACGGCCCTGCGCCGCGAGCTCCACCCGCTGCTGGCCCGGGCACGGGTCGACCTCGTGCTGTCCGGGCCCGACCACCTCTACCAGCGCTTCGAGCCCAAGGACGGCGTGACCTACGTCATCGAGGGCGCGGGCGGCAGAGCCTATGCGAGATGGGGCGGGCCGAGGACCTCGTCCAGGCCGACAACCAGCACTTCAGCTGCCTCCTGGCCGAGGCGGACGCCGAGACGATGAGCTGCGAGGTCAGGACGGAGGACGGGCACCTCGTCGACCGCTTCGTCCTGCGGGCCCGCGCGCACTGAGCCCGACCCAGCCCCGGGCGTCCCGCGGCCTCCGGAGGCCGCCGCCGGTCCGCGGCGAGCCCGTCCGGGGCACGAAGCGGGCCCGGTCGGGCTTGTCTCATCGGACCCGGGGACTAACGTGGCCGCGCCTCGAACCGGAGGAGGTTGCGTGGAGCAGACCCGTGCTTGGACGGTCCAGGACAGCCAGGACCTCTACATGGTCGACGACTGGGGCCATGACTACTTCTCGATCGACGAGGGGGGCAGGCTCAGGGTCCACCTCAAGGACCAGCGGGTCGACCTCCACGACCTGATCCTGGACCTCAGCGAGCGCGGGCTGAGCACCCCCCTGCTGCTCCGCTTCGGCGAGATCCTCGAGGACCGCGTGCACCGGATCCGGGCCGCGTTCGACCGGGCCATCCAGGAGATGGACTACAAGGGCGGCTACCGCGGCGTCTACCCGGTCAAGGTCAACCAGCAGCGCCAGGTGCTCGAGGAGATCATGCGCTTCGGCGGGGCGGTCGGCCTCGGCCTCGAGGTCGGCAGCAAGCCGGAGCTGCTGATGGCGCTGGCCCTGCTCGAGGACCCCGAGCGCCTCCTGATCTGCAACGGGTTCAAGGACCGGGGCTACCTCGAGCTGGCGCTCCACGCGTCCAAGCTCGGGCGCCCGTGCCACATCGTGGCCGACCGGCTCGAGGAGGTGTCGCTGGCGATCTCGATCGCCGAGAAGCTCGAGGTCCGGCCCCACCTCGGGCTGCGCTGCCGGCTGTCGTCGCGCGGCGCGGGCAAGTGGAACGAGTCGACCGGCGACCTGTCCAAGTTCGGCCTGTCCGCGGCCGAGATCGTCCAGGCCCTCGAGACGCTGCGGTCCGCCGGCCTCGGCGACTGCGTCGAGCTGCTCCACTTCCACATCGGCAGCCAGATCAGCGACATCCAGGCCGTCAAGGCCGCGCTGCGCGAGGCCAGCCGGATGTACTGCGAGATCGTCCGGTCGGGGATACCCCTGCGCTACCTCGACGTCGGCGGCGGCCTCGGCGTCGACTACGACGGCTCCCAGACCAACTTCGCGGCGTCCAAGAACTACAGCCTCCAGGAGTACGCCAACGACATCGTGTGGGGGATCCTGCAGGCCTGCGACCACGAGAAGATCGCGCACCCCTGCATCGTCAGCGAGAGCGGGCGCGCGACCGTCGCCCACCACTCGGTGCTCGTCTTCGACGTGCGCGGCCGGCACACGCGCCTCGAGGGCGAGATCGGCGCGTCCGCGACGAGCGGGGAGCCGGCCATCCTCGGCAACCTGCGCCTCGTCCTGACCGAGGTCTCCGCCGACCGCGCGCTCGAGAACTGGCACGACCTCCTCCAGCTCAAGGAGGAGATGGAGTCGCTGTTCAACCTCGGCTACCTCTCGCTCGAGCACCGCGCGCGCGGCGAGCGGTTGTTCTGGGAGGCCTGCCGCCGGCTGCACAAGCTCGTCGAGCGCATGGAGGACGTGCCCGAGGACCTCGAGAACCTCGCCCGCCAGCTCGCCGACACGTACTACTGCAACTTCTCGCTGTTCCAGTCCCTGCCCGACCACTGGGCGGTCGACCAGCTGTTCCCCGTCATGCCGCTGCACCGGCTCGACGAGGAGCCGATGCGGCCGGCCGTGCTCGCGGACCTGACCTGCGACTCCGACGGCCGGCTCGACTGCTTCATCGACCGCAAGGGCGAGGCCAAGGTCCTGTACCTGCACGAGCCGAACGGCCAGCCGTACTACCTCGGCATCTTCCTCGTCGGCGCGTACCAGGAGGTCCTCGGCGACCTCCACAACCTGTTCGGGGACACGCACGCGGTCCACGTCTGCCTCGACGAGGAGGGCCGCGTCGACGTGTCCAAGGTCGTCGAGGGGGACACCGTCGCCGAGGTCCTGCAGTACGTGCAGTACGACCCGGAGGAGATGGTCGGCCTCGTCCGGCGCAGCATCGAGCGG
The DNA here is from genome assembly GCA_041398545.1 of Planctomycetota bacterium. GTDB lineage: Bacteria > Planctomycetota > UBA1135 > UBA1135 > JAWKUM01. The sequence goes on from JAWKUM010000008.1 coordinate 48,277, forward strand.
TCGGTCCGCTCGGAGCGCATCTCCAAGCGCGACGTCCAGGCATTCCTGCGGCTCTACAAGGAGACGCTGGGCTCCCAGACCTACCTCGAGACCTGAGGTCCGAGGGGAGGGTCGGCCCGCGGGGGCCCCAGCCGGGGCGGCCCCGCGGGCGCGAGGCCGCTCAGCCGATCTTGGGCAGGTCGCCCAGGCCGCCGCCGTGGGCGGCGTCGACCTTCTCGCACTCGGCGGCCAGCCCGGCCAGGTCCCGCTTGCCGGCGGGGGTCACCGAGGTCGAGTATCGGACGACGCCATCCTTGTCGATGATGACCGTGGCCCGGTCGCTGATGCCCTTGTCGTCCAGCCAGACACCGAACGCCTTGGCGACCTCGCCCTTGGGGTGGAAGTCGGCCGGGGGAAGGTCACCCCGCCGAGGAGTCGGCCCAGGCGGCGTGGCTGAGCGGCTGTCGACGGAGACACCCAGCACGTGGGTGTGGGCAGTGGCGAACCGGTCCCGGATCGCCTCCGCCTCGGGGATCTCCTGGCTTCAGGTGGGGGTGGAAGTCGAGGGGTAAGACAGCAGCATCACGTGGCACGCGCCCAGGTGCTGCGAAGTCGACGTCGCGGCCCCGGTGGTCCTGCAGACGGAACCCGGGTGCCTCAAGGAGCCGATTGGGATCATCGATCCTCCTGGAGTGGTTGGTGGTCATCCCGCCGGACATCGGCGGAAACGAAAGGTCGCGCATCGTGGGAGCAGGCCTGCTCGGAATCAGCGGCGCTGCGACCCGCTCGCGCTATCAGCCCCTTTCTGGGCCGCGATCCCGGCTGCCAAACCGAGGACGAGGGAAGGGGACGCGCGCGACGTGTCGTTGCACGCTCACGATGCAGCACGGTGCGACACCCGTGTCGTGCGGGCGGTCAGCCCGCATGCGACGCTTGTGAGCCATGTATCCGCGGCGCATGAGGCCTCGAGCGAGCTCGTCCGCATGCCGCGATGATGCAAAAGATCCCACCGAACCTGGGGAATGATGGGGGGAGTGTCCGGCGGGATCAGGGGAATCTGAATTGTCATCGAGGCCAGCTCGACGCAGTGAGGTCACCCTCTCCTCCCGGAACTCGTCTCGACACCGAAGAAGCCTAGCCAGCGGGACTTCGGTTGCAAGCCCGAGGTGGTCATCCAGCCTCCTCAGGTCAAGAGCTGCCATCCTCTCTGTTGCAGATGCAGATCGTTGGCGTTAGGACTTTGCGCCTGCTTCAGCGCCGGGCGCGATTCGGTCATCGGGACCGGATCTCCAGCGCCCAGTGTCATCGGAACGGAAAAGGTCGACGATGGGGACGTTCGCTGGGGGATCTCCCTGCTGGGGCTGCTGCCGGTCGGGGTCAGGACGGGGATAAGGGAGCCGTGGACCAGGCCCGGGCCAGGTCCCGGGGGCCGGAGGCCGGGAGGAGGCCCTCCTGACGGGGACCGGCGGGACCGGGCCGGCGGCCAAGGGCGCCCGCCAGGCAGGGCTCTGGCTACCTGGAGCAGGACCCTGGCGGCTCCGGGCGGCCCCGGCTCGGCGGCCCGACCCTGATCCCGGAGCAGCGGGAGGGGAGCTGTCGATCCGGCTCGGCGGCTACGCCGACTTCGATGCCCGGGACCTTGGAGGACGAGCGGGCCAGGTTCCGCCTCCACGGGTGGTCCTGATCCGAGCCGGATCGGGTCCCGGATCCGGTTCAGACCGAGCTCGAGCTCGAGGACGGCGACGAGCTGTGGGTGGAGTTCGCCACTTCGACTACGACCTCGAGGGCGGATCAACCTGCCGCGCCGGGGTCATCCTCCTCCCGGTCGGCCGGCTCAACCTGCTGCACGACTCCCCGCTGCTGGTCCTGACCGACCGACCCCTGATGCACCGCTACGTGATCCCGACGACCCTGCGCGACGCGGGCCGGGCTGCGCGGGCGCTTCCCCGAGCTGTTCGGCCAGGACTCCTCGGCCAGGCTCTCGTCACGAGCCTACCTGGTCTCAGGCTACCCGGGGGCAGAAGGGCCTTCTCTTCCCAACCTGTCCCGCAGCTCGGGCCTCAGGGACGCCCGGCCGAGCACCTCGGCCGACGGGCTGTCCCCGTACGAATCCAACAACGACTCGCTGGCCTTTTGCGGCCGCGTGGCCCTGCGTGGGCCGGGCTACGAGGTCGGCCTGTCGGGCCACCACGGCGCCTGGGACAACGCCGGGGACCTCGACCTGACCCAGGTCGTGCTCGACGGCGAGTGGAGCCCACGCGCGATCCAGGGGCTCGAGGACCACTGGGTCGGGGGCTTCCGCTGGCAGGGCGAGGCGGCCTGGTCGGACATCGACCGCGACGCCGCCGCGGTCGCCGGGGGTGTGCCGGCCTCCGCCGACGGCTTCTACACCCAGGTCGAGTACTTCTTCGGGGCGCCCGAGGCCTGGACCGCGGGCACCGACCCGGTCATCGAGCCCGGCGGCGGCTTCGGCCTCGTGCACCGGTACGGGAGGATCGACCTCGACGGGGCGACGCGCAGCCGCAACGCCGTCGGCCTGTTCTTCCGGCCCAACCTCGACCGCACGATCATCAAGTTCGAGTACCAGTGGAACATCGAGGGCGGGTCGACCGCGGACGAGGCCAACGACGGCTTCGTGGCGTCGATCGCGACCTACTTCTGAGGGCCGCGCGATGTCGATCCTCACCCTCGGTGCGCGCCCGGTCCTCCTGGCCCTCGCCTTCCCCGGGCTGTGTCCGCTCGTCCCGGGCCTGTCGCCCGCGGGCGAGGTCTACATGACCCGGCAGCGGGCCCTGGCCCGGGCCTTCCCCACGGCGACCCGCTTCCTCGAGCACCGCCACGTGCTCTCGGACCGGGACCGCAAGCGCCTCGAGGACGCCCTGGGCCGAAAGCTCCCCGAGCGCGGCTACCTGTGCTGGCTCGCGCTCGACGCCGACGGCGAGGTCCTGGGCTTCAGCGTGCTGACGGCGGAGGTCGGCCGGACCGAGCCGTTCTTCCTGCTGGTGTCGCTGACGCCCGAGGGCCTCGTCCACCACGTCGACGTCCTCGAGTACCGCGAGCCTCGCGGAATGGAGGTCCGTGGAAGGGGTTGGCTCGCGCGCTTCGACGGGATCTCGCGCAAGGACGCCGCGCGCCGGATCCCACGGGTGCCGGTCATCCCGGGCGCGACCCTGTCCTGCCACGCGGTCGGCCGCGCGGTCGACAAGACGCTCGAGCTCCACGCCCTCTACCTCGACCGGGCCGAGGGCCGGAGCGCGGCCCTGCGGCTGAAGGCCGCGTTCGCCGCCGTCACGACGCGCGTGGTCGAGCCCGACCCCGAGCCGGCGCCCGAGCCCCGGCCCCGTCCCGATCCGGACGATGAGCGCCGAGGGCGCCGGGCGGCCTCGCGGCCGGCGATGGGCGACGTCCTGAGGCTCGAGCTCGCCGCGCCGGCCGACCCCCGGCGCTGCGCCGCGGCGCTGGCCGAGGCGGCCTCGCTCGAGGACGGCCTCTCGGCCTTCCGCCCCGACTCCCTGGTCGGCCGCGCCAACCGCCTCGCGCTCGGCGCGGCGATCGACCTGCGGCCCTGGCCGTGGGAGGCCGCGGCCCTCGCGGAGGCGTTCGCGGCCGCCCGTCGGAGCGGCGGGTGCTTCTCGCCGGTCGCGGGGGTCGCGGACCCGGCGACGAGCTTCCGCCTCGAGGAGGGGCTCCTGCGGCGCCGCGGACCCGGCCGCCTCGACGCCGGCGGCTTCGGCAAGGGCCTCGCGGCCGACGCCCTGGTCGACGCCTGCGAGCGCCTCGGCCTGCGCTGGCGGGCCGCGGGCTTCCGCTCGTCGTTCCGCGCCCGGGGACCGGACGGCGTCGACCTCGCCGTCGCGGTCAGCGGCACGTCCCTGCGCGGGTGCCACATCGTCGACCCGCGGACCGGTCGTCGGCCGGACGGAGAGGCCGTGCTCGTGACCGCGGCGACGGCCTTCGAGGCCGAGGTCCTGGCCAAGGCGACCTTCCTCGCGCGGGCGGCGGAGGCCGGCGAGGCATGAAGTACTACCACGGCTCCAAGGCGCGCCTCGGCGCGATGCCCCTCGGGCTCCGGATCGTGCTCGCCCTCTACCTCGTCACGACGATCCTCGGCTTCGGCCTGTCCGGCGCGAAGTACTGGTTCCGTGGCGACCGGGACGGCGCGCTGCTGCGGGCCGACGGCGCGCGGGCGTACTACGCCGAGCGCTGGGACGACCAGGACGCGCTGCTCGCCGGCGACGCCGCCGGGCCGACGCGCTGGCTCGTCGACGCGACCCATCCCCACCTGTTCACGGTGCCGATCGTCCTCCTCGTACTCGGCCACCTCGTGCAGCTGAGCCGCGGGCCGCAGGCGCTCAAGAGCGGCCTCGCCGTCCTGGCCTTCGCGTCGTTCCTGGCCTGCTTCGGCCTGCCCTGGCTGGCCCCGACGTGGCCGGGGCTCGCGCCGGCCGTGCCCTGGGCCGGCGCCACCCTGGTGCTGTCGGGGATCGGGATGTCGGCCTGGGTCCTGGTCGAGCTCGTGCTCGGCCGGCCCGGGCGGGGCTCAGAGGCCTAGCTGCCGGCGGGCGTGGCCCATGAGGTCGCGCATCAGGTCGGGGTCGAACGGGGACCGCATGCCGGCGCCCTCGAAGATCCCGAGCACCGACCGCGTCCCGCCGATGTGGCACAGCTCGAGGTAGGTCTCCATCGCGCGCTCGTGGTCGTCGGCGTCCATCAGCGCGAGCTGCAGGGCGCCGGTCTCGGCGATCGCGTAGTCGATGTAGTAGAAGGGGTAGCGGAAGATGTGCAGTTGGACGTACCAGCGCGCGGCCTCGAGGTCGCCGCGCCCGCCCCAGTCGATGCCGGGCAGGTACGCGTCGCTGAGCTCGTTCCAGACCTCGTCGCGCCGGTCCGGGCTCATGCCCGGCTCGGCGTAGACCCGGTGCTGGAACTCGTCGACGAGGCAGCAGTAGCACAGGAGCGTGACCGACTGGCGGTAGCGGTTGCGCGAGAACTTCTCCAGGTCCGCGGCGCCGAAGTACTCGCCGAGGTAGGGCATGGACAGGTACTCCATGCCCATCGAGTGGATCTCGCAGGCGTCCGCGGTCGGGCAGCGCAGCGGCGTGGCCTCGATCCACTGGCTCTCCCAGCCCTGGAACGCGTGGCCCATCTCGTGCATCAGCGTCGAGACGTCGCTCTGGTCGCCGACCGAGTTGCAGAAGATCGCGACGCGGCCCTCGTCCTCCATCATCGTGCAGTAGGCGCCGGCGGCCTTGCCCTTGCGGTTGGGCAGGTCGATCAGGTCCTCCTGGCGCATCCGCGTGAAGTGGGCCGCGAGCCTGGGGGACAGCCGCGAGAACACGGCCTGGGCCTTGTCGAGCTGCTCGCCGATCGGCTCGGCGACCCCGCTCGGCAGCGTCAGCTCCGGGTGGTAGCCCATGTCCCAGGGCTCGAGCGCCGGCTTGCCGAGGGCCCGCGCGTGCCAGGCGTGGATCTCGGCCAGGAGCGGGACGGCGTGCTCCCGCACGCCCCCGCGGAACCGCGCGGCTTCCTCCGGCCCGTAGTCGGTCCGCTCCATCGAGGCGTAGCCGAGGGGGACGTAGTCGTCGTGGCCGAGGTTGCGCCCCATCTCGTCCCGGAGCCGGACGAGCTCGTCGAAGATGCGCGCGAGCTCGTCGCGGTTGGCGAGGAACCAGCCCCGGTGGGCGAGGAAGGCCTCCTTGCGCAGCGCGGCGTCCTCGGACGTCGTCATCGCCCCGGCCTGGGCCAGGGTCTTGGTCTCGCCGCGGACGACGACCTCGCCGCCGGCGCCGAGCTTGTCGTACTCCTTGACGAGGGCCCCGGCCTTGACGCGGAGCTCGCTGTTGACCGGGTCGAGCGGCTGGCGCGAGACCTCGAGCACGTCGATGAGGTGCTCGCCGTACTTCTCCGCGACGGCGCCGCGGTGGCGCGAGGCGACCAGCGCCTCGATCAGCCGGGAGCCGGCGTTCTCGGCGATCGGCAGGAACTCCTCGCGGAACTGCTTCTCGCTCGCCTCGGCCGCGCCGTCGTTCATGTCCTTGGTCAGGCGGTAGTAGCGCCGGGCGCGCTCCCCGCTGACGTAGGCCCTGAGCTCGTTCCAGTCGTGGTACAGCGCCAGCCAGGGCTGCGGGCCGTCCGCGGCCTCGGCCTCGTCGATGCGGGAGCAGAGGCGCCCGAAGGCGGTCTCGAGGAAGCCGGAGTCGAGCTCGGCGGGACGGTCGGGGAAGTGGAGGAACTGCATGCGATGGCTCCGTGGTGGGGCCTCCCGGCGGCGGCCGCGGGGCGCGCCGGGAGGGGGAGCCAGGACTCTAGCGGGGCCTCCGGCCGGCCTCCACGCCGGAGGCGCGGAGGCCCCTCGGCCTACTGGACGATCTTGACGTGGTGGTCGTTCGAGATCGACGCGGCGCCGCCCCCGCTCAGCGTGAGGGCCGCGACGAAGAAGTCGAGGCCGACCAGGCCGGTGTCGTTGGGGACCGGCAGCTGCAGCGTGGCCTCGGGCGTCGTCGACGTCAGGATGCCCGACCAGCCGAAGCCGAAGGAGTTGACGAGCAGGGCGTCGAGCGACAGCGGCAGCGTGCCGCCCGGGATCGGGATGCCGGCCCGGCCGAGGGCGCAGAGGCCGAGCCAGGGCGTCGGGTTGCCGTTCTCGAGCGGAGCCGAGAAGACCATCTTGTAGGTCGTGCCGATCTTGGGCGTCGTGGTCGCGTCCGCGAGCAGGACGCCGCGGTAGTACTTGAAGTTGTCGAGCTCGGTCGCGTTGTAGCCGGCGATGCCGATCAGCCCGGTGCTCGCGCCGACGGTCGTCAGGGTCCGGGGCGCGCCCTTGTACTCGAAGATCCCGTCCATGTTGGTGTCGAGGTCCGCCCACGCGGTGGCGCCCTTGACGATCAGGCGCATCGTGCCCGACTTGACCGAGGGGCTGACGGCGTAGTAGTTGGCGCCGCCCGGGTTCTCGTACATCCACACGCTGTTGAACGCGCCGGTGCCGCCGACGGCGTTGTCCTGCAGCTTGCAGTAGACGAAGTTGCTCGTCGCCGAGCTGCCGGGATGCCGGCCGACCAGGCCGCCGTAGTAGAGGTTCTGGGTCGCCCCGTAGAACACGTCGACGTCGAGGACGAAGTCGGCGACGCCCTTGTAGCGGTCCGTCGTGATGTAGCCGAAGGTCGCGCCGCTCTGGTAGACCAGGCGCTTGTTGGTGATGACCCAGTTGCCCGTCTGTGGCGTCCACAGCGGGATCTTGACGGTCGTGCCGGTGCCGTCGGGGAAGGGGAAGGTCTCGATGTAATTCTGCGCCGGGGCGGCGGCGGCGGCCAGCAGGCAGGCGGGGAGGACGAGGTGACGCATGTGACCTCCGGGGAGGAGAGGGACGAGGGGGCGCGAGGTACGCGAAGGTGGCCCCGACCCGGTGGGGGCGGGGCCACCATGATGCCGGTCCCGCCCCGTTCGGGGTAGGCCGGCCGGGCCGCCGGGGCGGCTACTGGACGACCTGCACGTGGTGGTCGTTGGAGACCGACCCGAAGCCGCCGCTGCCGAAGGTCAGGGCCGCGACCCACAGGTTGAGGCCGACGAGGCTGCTGTCGTTGGGGATCGCCAGGGGGATCGTCGCGGTCGGGGAGGTCGAGGTCAGGACGCCGGACCACCCGAACCCCAGGGAGTTGACGAGGAGGGCGTCGAGGGTCAGCGGGATCGTGACGCCGCCGATCGGGATGCCGGCGCGGCCGAGGGAGCAGAGCCCGAGCCACGGGGTCGGGTTGCTGTTCTCGAGCGGGGCCGAGAACGTCATCTTGTAGGTCGTGCCGATCTTGGGGGTCGTCGTCGCGTCCTCGACGAGCATGCCGCGGTAGTACTTGAAGTCGTCGAGCTCGACTGCGTTGTAGCCGCTGATGCCGACCATGCCCGTGTTGTTGGCGACGTTGACCAGCGTCCTGACCGCGGACTTCTGCTCGAACGTGCCGTCCTTGTTGCCGTCGGTCTCGCACCACGCCTGGTTGCCCTTGACGAACATCCGGACCGTCGCGGCCTTCGTCACCGGGCTGATGTCGTAGTAGACCGAGCCGCCGGGCTGCTCGTAGAGGAACGTCCGGTTGAAGCTGCCGCCCGTCGAGTTGTCCTGGATCTTGCACATGACCAGGTTGGTCGTGCTGCCGTTGCCGGGGTGGCGGGCGCAGGTGCCGCCGAAGTACAGGGCCGTGGTGGCGCCGTAGTAGACGTCGACGTCGAGGACGCAGTCGGCGACGCCGGTGAAGCGGTCCGACGTGATGTACGACCAGGTGGCGCCGCCCGTCTGGACGAGGCGCTTGTTCTGGATGACCCACTTGCCGGTCTGCGGGGTCCAGAGCGGGATCTTGACGGTCGTGCCGGTGCCGTCGGGGAAGGGGAAGGTCTCGATGTAGTTCTGGGCGGGGAGCGAGGCTGCGAGGGAGAGGCAGCCCAGGGTCGCGAGGACGCGCATGCTTCCTCCTGGAGGGATCTGCGTGAGGCAGGTGAAAGAAAGGGGGCCTCCATCCGCGACGCGGACGGGAGGCCCCCATGATGCCGGTCGACCCCCACGCACGAAAGGGCCACACCGGCTCCCACTGGTGTTCGATCTCAGTTGGAGAAGCTGCGCACGACCTCGCTCCAGTTGCCCTGCTTGTCCTTGATCCGGACGCGGAGCTCGGCGTCGGCCAGGCCCTGGAGGGCCTGGCTCAGCTTGAGGCTCCAGACGTGGTCGCCGACCGCGAACAGGTCGGCCAGCTCGCTGCCGGCCGAACGGCCGTTGACGGCGAAGCTTGCCCGCACCGACAGGCTCGCGACGTCCAGGTCGGTGTAGTAGTCGTAGGCCCCGAAGCGCAGCTCGGTCAGCGCCCCCGGGTGCCGCCCCGGCCTCGGGCTCTGGACGGTCAGGGTCGGCCTGAGGTCGTCGCAGAACCAGCCGGCCGACCGGCGCCCGGTGTCGACCGGGTCGGTAGGACAACCGAGGTCGACCCAGCGCGCGATCAGCCGCTTCTCGTCCTCGCTGAGCGGCGGGACCTGCGCCCCGGGCGGGGGCATGATCGTGCCGGTGTAGTCGAGGTCCGCGTCGTCGGGGTTGGTCCCGGACGGCAGGGTCTTGGGGTCGCCCGGCACCGACTCGGTCGGGTGGTCCTCGTTCTTCCAGCCGTCGAGCCGCCGGCCGAAGACCTTCCAGACCAGCAGGCTGCGCCGGGCCTGGAACTTGCGCACCCAGCGCGAGGCGTTGAAGACCCGCCACGTGCCGGCGTTGATGACCGGCTTGTAGCCCTGCGTCGCGCCCTCGTCCCGCGCGATGGCGTTGTAGCTGTTGGCGAACCCGCCGAGGCCCGACGCCATGTCGTCGAGCCGGAGCCCGGCCTCGGCCTTCTGCGCGGTGTGGCACGGGACGCAGCTGCGGTCGAGGATCGGGCGGATGTCGCGGTAGTACTCGACGTCGATCGCGCGGGTCTTGACCGTCTTCACGATCGGCTGGCCCTGACCGTCGACCGAGAGGTAGGGCTTGTCGTCCCGGGTCAGGTCCCAGAGCGTGTAGTCCTTGCGGGCGGCCGCGGTCTGGTCGAAGGCCAGGGGGCGCTGCGAGTGGGCGTGGCAGCCGCCGCAGTCGTTGCGGATCTCGCCGGGCCGGACCTGGTGCCAGGTCTGGCTCATGTCGAGGGCCAGGCCGTCCTTGTCGATCGTCTGGAACGTGAACGGCACGTCGGCCGGGATGCGGGCCAGGAAGCTCGTGTCGGGGTTGTTCTCCGGGTCGCGGATCACGTTCCCCTGCCCGTCGAACTTGCGCAGCGGGATCTCGCCGAGGATCCGCAGCCGCTCGCTGGCGTGGTTGTGGTAGTTCTCGGTGAGGAAGTTCTCCTTCGGCCCGTACGCGATGTTGCTCGTCGGCTCCATCGTCAGGATGCGGACGGCCCAGATGTCGGCGTTGGTCGACAGGCCGGCCATCGCGCCCTGGGTGCCCCAGTTGGACCAGCCCTTGTTCTGGGAGCTGTTGAACGGGTCGAGCTTGCTGAACCGGTCGGGTCCGACGCCAGGGGCCACGTCGCGCTTGTAGAACGACGAGGTCCCGACGAGGCCGAACGGCGTGCCCGCGGGCAGGGCCGCGCTCAGGCTGCCGTCGTTGGCCAGCGGGGTCAGCAGGACCGGCTCGTCGATCCCCATGACCTGCCGGTAGGGGACGAGGGCCCGCGGCTGCATCTCGTTGTAGCGCGGGTCGTCCTTGACCAGGACCATGTCGCCGGGGGCCTGGACCGGGACGCGCGAGTCGGGGATCAGGTAGACGCCGCCGTCGGCCTGGGGCCGGTTGGTCGGCCGCAGGAGCGTGCTGACCGGCCCCGAGGACCAGGTCACGAGCAGGCCGTGGGCCGGCGCGGCGGCCGGGTGGCCGACCTTGCCGAGCCAGGTCCCGTCGCCGCCCTCGCGCGAGGCCGCGTTGTCCGTGCCGTGGGCGAACGGCGTGACGCCACGCAGACCCCAGGGGGCGAAGCTGTAGCTCGTGTGCATCGGCCGCCCGTCGGCCAGGTAGCCGGTCGGCACGGTCGACCACGGCGCCCCGACCGGGTCGGCCGGACCGAACCCGGGCGTGTCCGGCGGGACGGACGACGGGAACGCGAGCAGCGTGCCGAGCCCCATCGAGTTCTGGTTGTAGTAGTGCTCGACGACGACGTCGCCGTTGGTCGTCTGCGCCTGGAAGTGGAACGAGGCGGCGGCGTGGAACGCGCTCATCAGCGGACCCCACTGGGTCCCGTCGGGGCGGATCTGCCACAGGGCCCAGTTGCGCGAGTCGCGGACGCCCTGGGCCTCGTAGCTCGAGAACATCAGCCGGCCGTCGGCCAGGACGGTGGGGTGCAGGGCGCTGCCCAGGTTGATGTGGCCGATGCACTCGACGTTGCGGCCGTCCTCGTCCATGACGAAGAGCTGCAGGTTGGGGTACGTCATGCCCTTGTTGGGCTTGAACGAATTCCGGCTCGACACGAAGGCGACGCGGCCGCCCGGGAGCGGGCAGGGGCCGAGGTTGAACACGCCGTGGCCGATGTAGTGGGAGCCCGGAGGGTCGGCCCGCTGCATGTCGCGGGACCAGTCGACGACCCCGGTGTTGGGCGTCCACTCCTGGTGCGTCAGGCGCTGGACCTCGCGCGTCTTGACGTTGATGCGGTAGATGTCCGAGCCCGCGCTCGGGGCCATCCGCCGCTGCCGGTTGCGGGCCACCTCCCGCACGTCCGGGAAGAACGAGTAGTAGACCCACTGCGCGTCGAAGGACGGGAACGGGTCGATGGCCGCGCCGTTGCCGCCCGCGACGAGGACCTCCTCCCGGCCATCGGGCCTGATCAGCATCAGGTCGGTGCCGGGCTCGACGAGGATCGGGTCCCGGACCTCGGGCCACTGGACCAGCTCCTCCCCCTGGCGCGGGCTGCGGACGTAGACGACGTCGTAGGTCCTGAACCGCGAGGGCAGGTAGGTCCCGTCCCCGTCCTCTCCGCCGGTGCTGCACGAGGGCAGGCTCAGCAGCGAGGCGAGGACGCCGAGCCCGGCCAGGAGTCCTGGCAGGCCTTGGCGGTGACCCTGCGCGGCCCGGGTAAGCCCCCGGGCCCGGCTAGGAAGCAGGTTCCCGCTGGACTGGAGATCCTCGGGTCGGGCGCTTCCCCTGCGCCCACCCCGAGGCCGGCAACCGGACCGCCGCAGCGGCCCGGAAGTCTTCCTCTGCATCGGACACTCCCCCTTGGTCCGGTATCGAGCGCTCATCCCATCGACCGAAACCCGGCTTGTCGACGGCCGGCCCCCGTTTTTTTTCGAGCGCCTCTGCAAGCCGTTTCCCGGCGCCCAGATGCGGGGTCGAGGTTTCGTGCCCGGGTCGCCCCCGCGCTCAAGCCTCCGGAAACCGGTGGCGTCCACGGGCGTCGGGGCTGGCTTCATCCGCCACCCCGACCGAGGATCGTCCGCGATGCACAAGCCCCTGCTCCTGCCCCTCTGCACCCTCCTGCTGTCGTCCGTCGCCGGCGCCCCGGCCTGCATCTGGGACAGCGACACGCTCGGTGACGAGCTCCACGGCCTGCCCGACGCGCTGCGCCTCGTGACCGGGCGCTGGCACCGCCACGGCAAGGCCTACTACGAGGCCCGCATCCGGCGTCTTCCCGAGCGGCTCGAGGCCCACCCGGACGACCTCGACGCCTACGACGACCTGGCCGTGGCCCACGAGCGGCTCGGGGACCGGGACGCGGCCCTGGCCGTGATCGAGCGCAAGAAGAAGGCCCTCGACGCCCGCGCGGACAAGGACGCGGTCTGGAAGCGGCACCTGTACCGCTACCACGCCAACAAGGGCACGTTCCTGGCCCACAGCGGCCGCTTCGACGCGGCCGTCGCCGAGCTCGAGCGGGCGCTCGAGATCGACCCCGCGGCCCACTTCGGGCGCGAGCGCTACCAGGTCGACCTGATCCGCTACGTCGCGGCGTGCCGCGAGGACCGCGGGCTGTGGGCGCGCGAGGACTGGATGCTCCACACCGGCGTCATGCCCGAGAAGGGCCTGTGGTCGGTGACCGGCCCGATGAGCTTCAGCGCCAAGCCCCGGTCCGGGGCCGGGACCCGCAAGGTCGACTGGACCGAGCTCTACACCGCCGTCGCCGGCATGCTGCGCTTCGGTGGGCTCGAGGGGCCCGAGCTGTACCGCAGCATGGGCGACCTGTTCCTGGCCCGGCGGGACCTGCACCTGGCCTGGTGGTCGTACATGGTCGCGATCGAGCGCGGCCACCCGGCCCGCGCGCAGTGCGAGGCGGCCTGCGCCGGCATCGTCAAGCACTGGAAGGAGGCCAACCGGCTGTCCGGCCAGCGGACCCCGATCCCGACCCGCGAGGAGTTCGTCGCGGTCCGCAGGAGCGCCAACCAGTGGCTCGCGAAGTTCCAGTCGCTCGAGGCGGAGGCGATCGCCGAGGGCAAGGACCCCGCCGACCCCGAGCTCCTCGCCCGGCTCCTGGCCGCCGCCGACGAGGCCGAGCCGGAGGTCCTGCCGGAGGCCGCGCGCCACCGCAACCAGGGCGAGGGCGCCGAGGTACAGCGCGGCCCGGCCAAGGGCGGGCCCGTCCAGGACGCGCACGAGGCGCCCCCGCGCAGCGAGGGCGGTCCGACCGGGGGCGAGCCGAGGCGGGATGGCGACGGCTGACCACGCCACCGTCGAGGACTGGGCGCGCGCCTACGTCGAGGCCACGGACCTCGCGCACAAGCTCGACCCGGGCCCGCCGCCGCGGCGCTGGGCCGAGGGTCGGGCCGCGCTGCGGCTCGCCGCGCCCGGCCGGCCGCCCGAGCTCGTCGTCGCGGCCAAGGCCCGCCGGAGCCTGCGCCGGCACGAGCTGCGCGAGCCGCGCAAGCGGGCGCAGCTCGTCCACGTGTTCCTGCACCACGAGCTGCAGGCGGCCGAGCTCATGGCCTGGGCCCTGCTGGCCTTCCCCGGGACCCCGCCGGCCTTCCGCCGCGGCCTCCTCGGCATCCTCGGCGACGAGCTCCGCCACATGCGGCTCTACGCGGGCCACCTGGCCGCGCTCGGCGCCGCGTACGGCGACTTCCCGGTGCGCGACTGGTTCTGGCAGCGCGTCGCGAGCTGCGCGACGCCGCTGCAGTTCGTCGCGCTGCTCGGCATCGGGCTCGAGGGCGGCAACCTCGACCACGCCCGTCGCTACGAGCGCTGGTTCGCCGAGGTCGGCGACGACGAGGGCGCGCGCCTGCAGCGCCTCGTCGGGGACGAGGAGGTCGCCCACGTCCGCTTCGCGATCCGCTGGTTCCGCGCGTGGAGCGGGGGGCTCGCGTTCGAGGACTGGCGTCGGGCGCTGGTCGAGCCCCTGACCCCGAGCCTCATGCGCGGCAAGGAGCTGGCCCGCGCGGCGCGGCAGGCGGCCGGCTTCGACGAGGGCTTCCTGCGGGAGCTCGAGCAATGGGACGACGCCTCGCCTGGCTGCTGAACTTCGACGCCGAGCTCGAGCTCGCCGACCCCGACGGCTACCGCCGCTCGACGAGGATGCAGGCGACCTGCGAGCGGCTCGAGGCCCAGCTCCTGCCGTCGATGGAGGCCGCCCTCGGCGCCCGGCCCGTCGTGCTGCACGAGGGCGACCCGCCGCTCGACGCCACGGCCGGGCTCGTCGGCGTCGCGTGGTGCCCGACGCCCGGGGCCTTCGCGGCGATCCGCGCGCTCGGCCTCGAGCCGGCGCTGGCCCCGCCCGTCGAGATCGTGCGGGCCGGCAACCACCGGAGCTGCCGCGGCTGGGTGCCGTGGGGCCCGCCCCGACCGTACGGCAGGGACCGTGAGCTCGACCTCCCGCACACCGGCTACGCCTGGACGATGGCCGAGCTCGAGCTGATGCTCGCGCGCGGCCCGGCCTCGACGCGCTGGCTGCTCAAGCGGCCGTTCGGCTTCGCCGGCAGGGCGCGCAAGGTCCTGCGCCGCGACGAGCTCGTCGGCGCGGCCCGGACCTGGGCCGAGGCCTCGATGGAGGGCTACGGCCGCGGGCTCCAGGTCGAGCCCTTCGTCGACGTCGTCGCCGAGTACAGCCTGCACGGCTGGGTGCCGTCGCCGGCGGCGTCCGGCGGGCTCACCCTCGGCCGCCCGCTGCGCCAGCTCGTCGGCGCCGACGGCCACTGGCTCGGCTACGAGGAGGCCGCCCCGGAAGAGCTGGACGAGGAGGAGCTGTGCCTGCTCCTGCACTGCGCCGGCTCGTGCGGCAGCTGGCTGGCAGGGGCCGGCTGGTACGGGCCGTTCAACGTCGAGGGCTTCCGCTGGATGGACCGCGAGGGCCGGCTCCGCTACCGGCCGGTGTCCGAGGTCCACGCCCGCTTCTCGATGGGCTGGTTCGCCGGCCTCGGCGAGCGGGCCGCGGCGCTGCTCGAGGCCTTGCCGGCAGGTCGGAGGCCGGCGACCCGGGCACCCTGGGGCCGGCCTCCTGAGCGCGGTCTACTTGAACAGGAAGACAGGGCCGCGGTCGGTCATGGGCCGTACTGCAGGTCGCGCCGTCGCGGGTCCAGTTGTAGAGGCACGTCGCGAGGCCGCTCTGGCCGCCGATCGACATGTGCACGCAGTTGGTCGACGCCAGGCCCGAGGTCGGGCGGTCGAGCCGTGGATGACCTGGGTGTGGAGCACCGACGCCGTGGACGGGGTCCATGGTGCCTGGAAGGTGTGGTAGCCCTGCACGTCGGCCGCGGCGGGGAGGACGAGCAGCGGGTTGACGACGGTCGTGCAGCCTGTGCCGCCCCAGATCGCGCCGACGTCGACCGGCAGGAGGTGGGCGCCGATCAGGTAGATGACCGGGAAGTCCGCGCGCCGGCGACCTGGAACACGACGTTGGGGCTGGAGTAGGCAGGTCAGCGTCCCGCCGCAGCTCGCGTCCGTGCTGATGAAGCGGTCGCCGGCGGCGATCGACTCGACGGTGACGCCGCCGGTCGCGGTCCCGCACGTCGTCGAGGTCTGATGTCGAACTGGATGATGACGTTGGGGCTCTTGCCGCCGTTCGTGTTGAAGATGAACGGCTTGTCGGCCTTGATCCAGAAGAACGGGACGTCGGGGTCGCTGCTGACCGCGGTGTTGGCCGGGTAGCTGACGTTCTTGAGGGCCAGCCACTTGGTGCTGTTGGTGCCCAGGTTGTTGGCGTAGGTCGTGCTCAGCGTCAGCATGTGGCGGCGTGTTGCTGAGGGTGATCTCGAGCTTGTGCGTCCCCGCGGCGTGGCTCGCGACGCCGGTCCGGAGGCCCATCTGGAGGACGAGCGGCGAGGAGGGCCACTGCTGCCGTCGTGAGCTTACTGGATGAAGCCGCGGGAGCGGTAGAACGGCAGCGAGTTGCCGCCGGTCGCGTGCGAGCCGGTGTAGAGCTCGGGCAGCGTCGCGGTGTGCTGCGCCGTGAGCGAGGTCGTGAGCATCGCGAGGGCGGCGATGGCGAGAGTGGTGCGCATGTGGGCTCCTGGGAGTGGACGTGGGAGGCCCCGTGGGGGCAGGGAGAGTTTGGACGGACTCCGCCGGAGGCCGGGTCGAGCCGGCCTCGTGGCAGGGTCCTGGAGGTGGGGACAGGGTCTGCCGCGGGGGCTGACGCCGCGCTCCTACTTCGAAGTTGAACAGGAAGGCCGGGCCGCGGTCGGTCAGACGGGCCGTACTCGCAGGTCGTGCCGTCGCGGGTCCAGTTGTAGAGGCATGTCGCGATGCCGGCGGTGCCGACCTTGACGTGCGTGCAGTTGGTCGTCGCGAGGCCGGTGGCCGTGGTCGTCGAGCGGTGTGGGCGGCCTGGACGTGGAGGGCCGAGGCCTTGCTGGGGACCCACGGCGTCTAGCCGTGGGCGCCGGAGGCGTCCGTCGTCGCCGGCAGGATCAGCAGCGGGTTGACCATGAACGTGCACTTGGGCCCGAAGATGTAGCCGACGTCGACGTTGCCGGGCAGCAGGTGGGCCCCGAGGAAGTAGATGACGATGTTGTTGGGCACCGCGCCGGTGACGTTGAACGTCAGGTTGTTGGCGCTGTAGCCCATCGTGAGCGTGCCGCCGCAGCTGGCGTCCGTGTTGTAGAACCCGTTGGCCGAGCTCATCGAGTCCGAGATGATCCCGGACGTCGCGTAGGTCGTCGCGGTCTGGATGTCGAACTGGATGATGATGTTGGGCTCCTTGCCGCCGGCGTTGTTGAACTGGAACGGCACGTCGCCCGGGATCCAGTAGAACGGCACGTCGGGGCTCGGGTCGACGGCGTTGTTGGCCGCGATGTTGAGCGTCTTCATCGCCAGCCACTTGGTGCTGTTGGTGCCCAGGTTGTTGGCGTAGGTCGTGCTGATCGAGCCGTACGAGACCGACGTGTTGCTGATGTAGATCTCGATCTTCGGGGCCAGCGCGCCGTGGCTCGCGGCCGTCGTCCGGACGCCCATCTTGCGGATGAACGGGGGCAGCAGGGACGGCCAGTTGTCGCCGTCGTGGAAGTACTGGATGAAGCCGCGGGTCCGGCTGAACGGCAGGTAGTTGCCGCCGCCGCACTTGGACCCCGTGAAGACCTCGGGCAGGGTGAACGCGTGGGCCTGGGTCTGGGCCATCAGGGGAGCCGCGCAGAGCGAGAGCGCAGCAAGAGCGAGGGTCTTGCGCATCTTGGTTCCGTGGAAAGGTCCTGAGGGAGAGGTCCCCGCCCGGAAGAAGGTGAGGACGAGAGAGGAGCCCCAAGGCTAAACCCGCCCACCTCCGTCGTCATCCCCCCGGTCGGACCCCCGGGCCGGGTGCCCCGTGCCGCCGGTGGGGCGGGGGGATCCGAACGGAACCCGAGATCGCGTAGGATCCGCTGCCCACCGGGGGGAGCAGCCGATCGGACCGTCGAAACCAGGAGGAGACCGGATGTCGACGAGGCCACCGTTCCCCGGGATCCGCGTCACGACCAACGGCAACCAGTTGGTCTCCTACCACACCGAGGCCCGGATCACGCAGGGGGGGATCTTCTACCCCATCACCCCCTCGACCGAGATGGGCGAGATGTACCAGCAGGCCTTCGCCGAGGGCAAGCTGGACGTCTTCGGGCGGTCCAAGATCGCCGTCGAGTGCGAGGGCGAGCACGCGGCCCAGGGCGGGGCGATCGCCTACTCGGTGACCGGCACGCGGACGGTCAACTTCACGTCCGGCCAGGGCATCGTCTACGGCGTCGAGCAGTACTACCACGCCCCCGGCAAGCTCTCGACGATGGTCCTCGAGGTCGCGGCCCGGGCCCTGACGCGGCACGCGCTCAACGTCCACTGCGGCCACGACGACGTCTACGCCTGCCTCGACACCGGCTGGATCATCCTGTTCGGCAAGGACGCCCAGCAGGCGGCCGACCAGGCCGTGATCCTGCGCAAGGTCTGCGAGAAGGCCCTGACCCCGGGCATCAACGTCCAGGACGGCTTCCTGACGTCCCACCTCGAGCGGACCTTCTACAAGCACGAGGCCGAGCTGCTCCGGCGCTTCCTCGGCGACGTCGACGACGTCGTCGCGTGCCCGACCGAGGCCCAGCGGGTCCTGTTCGGCCCGACCCGGCGGCGCGTCCCGCGGATGATCGACCTCCGCAACCCGACGATGCTCGGCCCGGTGCAGAACCAGGAGCACTACATGAACGGCGTCGTCGCGCGCCGGGACTGCTTCGCCGAGCCGATCCTGGGCTTCCTCGAGGAGGCCTGGGACGAGTGGGCCCGGCTGACCGGGCGGCGCTACGGGCCTTTGACGCGCTACGCCTGCGACGACGCCGACACGGTGTTCGTCAGCCTCGGCTCGGCCGCCGAGAACATCGAGGCCGCGGTCGACTGGCTGCGGGCCGAGCGCGGCGCCAGGGTCGGCAGCATCCACGTCGACGTCCTCCGCCCCTTCCCCGAGGCCGCCGTGGTCGAGGCCGTGCGCGGCAAGCGCAACCTGATCGTGCTCGAGCGCACCGACGAGGCCCTGGCCGGCGACAACCCGCTCGGGCGTGACCTGCGCACGGCCCTGTCCCGGGCCCGCGACCACGCGGCCGGCCTGCCGGCGCTCGACGCCGCCGAGATCCCGCGGATCTTCTCGGGCGTCTACGGCCTCGGCTCGCGCGACTTCCGGCCCGAGCACGTCATCGGCGCCTGGGAGTACGCCACGGAGCAGCGGACGCGCCGGGACGGGCGCGGTGCGACCGACGGGCAGCGCTACTTCACGCTCGGGATCGACCACCCGTACGCCGTCGAGGCCGACGCCAGGCCGTCGCTGCTGCCCGAGGGCTCGATCGCCGTCCGCCTGCACTCGATCGGCGGCTGGGGCATGATCACGACCGGCAAGAACCTCGCCGAGGTCCTCGGCAAGTTCGGCGAGTGGGTCTCGGAGCGCGACGGCCTCCGCGACGAGCACGGCCGGCCGCTCGAGCGCATCCACGTCAGCGCCAACCCCAAGTACGGGTCGGAGAAGAAGGGCGCTCCGACGGCCTACTTCCTCGTCGCCGGGCCCGAGCGCATCCGGGTCAACTGCGACCTGCGCCACGTCGACGTCGTGCTGTGCTGCGACCCCAAGGCCTTCACGCACATCGACCCCCTCGACGGGCTCGTCGACGGCGGGGCCTTCGTGTGGGAGAGCGACGAGGCCCCGGAGGGGGCCTGGGAGCGGGTCCCGCCGCGGTTCCGGGCCGAGCTCGTCCGCCGCCGGATCCGGGTCTTCCTGCTGCCCGGCTTCGACATCGCGCGCCGGGCGACCGACCGCGAGGACCTGCAGCTGCGCATGCAGGGCAACGCCTTCCTCGGGGCCTTCTTCCGCGTCTCGCCGTTCCTCGAGGAGTTCGGCATCGACGAGGAGCGCTTCCGCGAGGTCGTCCGGGCCCAGTACGAGAAGAAGTTCGGCCGCTTCGGCGAGGCCGTCGTCGAGTCCAACATGGAGGTCATGCTCCAGGGCTTCGGCCGCCTCGTGGAGATGCCGTACGGCCCGATGGACGCCGAGGACCTGTCGTCGATGCGCGGCGACCCGCTGCTGCCGACCTGCGGGACCGGCGGCTGCGCCTCGCACGGCACCCCGGCCGCGCAGGCGCCCCGTGCGCCGCTGTTCCGGCGCGAGACCTTCGACCGCGAGTTCCGCGCCGGGCTCGGCTACCACCAGCCGGCCTCGCCGCTGGCCTCGGTCGGCCTCATGGCCGCGGCGACGGGCGACACGGCGTCCAAGTACGGCGCCCGGCGCGAGACCCCGGTCTTCATCCAGGAGAACTGCACGCAGTGCATGGCGTGCATCACGGCCTGCCCCGACACGGCCCTGCCCAACACGGCCCAGGAGCTCGGCACCGTGCTCGAGACCGCGGTCCGGCACTACGTCGAGGACGAGGGCCAGCGGGGGTTCCTGTTGGCGGCGCTGCCGGCCATCGAGCCGCGGGTCCGGGCCGAGATGCGGGCCCACGTCAAGGACGACGCGCCGCCGGCCGTGCAGGCCCTGTTCGAGGCCGAGCTCGCGCGCATGCCCGAGGTCACAGGGGCCACGGTCGCCACGCTGCACCGCGTGCTCGGGACGCTGCCGCTGGCCTACGCCGGCGTCAACGCGATCTTCGCCAGCCGCGAGCGCCGCGAGGCGGGCTCGGGCGGCCTGTTCTCGATCTTCGTCTCGGACCTGTGCAAGGGCTGCGGCGAGTGCGTGACCGAGTGTGGCGACCACGAGGCCCTCGTCATGCGCCCCGACGGTGAGGCCGTGAACGAGGTCATCGTGACGGCCAACGCCTTCCGCGCCCTGCTGCCGCAGACCCCGGCCGGCTTCCTCGGCAAGTTCGACCCCGAGCACCCCGAGGAGTCCAAGGCCGCGACCCTGCGCAACCACCTGATGATGCAGAAGGACTACGACGCCCTCGTCTCGGGCGACGGCGCCTGCGCCGGCTGCGGCGAGAAGTCCGCGCTCCGCGGCGTTGCCTCGGTGACCGAGGCCTACATGCGCCCGATCTTCCACCGCAAGGCCGCGCGGCTGCGCGCCAAGGCCGACCGCCTCGAGCGGGAGGGCGAGGCCGTCCTGGCCCGCTGGCGCGAGCGGGACCCCGCGGGCCACCGCGTCCTGCTGCGCACGGTCGCGTCGGTCCTGATGGGGCTCGGCGGCGAGGACGACGCCGACACCGAGGCCCGCCTGGCCGCGCTCCCGCCGGTCGACGAGGCCCGGGCCGTCGAGGCCCTCGTCCTCGTCCTGCGCCGGGAGGCCTTCGAGCACGGCGAGCTGCAGGCCATCGACGGGCGCCTGCCCGACGGCATGAGCGTCATGGCGATGGGCGCGCACACGGGCTGCAACACGGTCTACGGGTCGACGCCGCCCAACAACCCGCACCCGTACCCGTGGATGAACTCGCTGTTCCAGGACGGGGTCACGATCTCGTGGCTGATGGGGGAGAGCTTCGTGCTCGACACGGCGCGGCGCTCGATCGTCCCCGAGCGGCTCGCCGACCACGTCCTCGACGACCGGCCGCCCGGCGAGCGCGACCGGTTCGACTACACCCACTTCTCCGACACGCTGATGACCGACCGCGAGGTCCACGAGCTGCCCAAGGTCTGGGCCATCGGCGGCGATGGCGGCATGGGCGACATCGGCTACCAGAACCTGTCCAAGGTCGTCGTGCAGAACCGCCCCAACGTCAAGGCGCTGATGCTCAACACCCAGGTCTACTCCAACACCGGCGGCCAGAACTCCGACGCCTCGCCGATGACCGGCGGCTTCGACATGAACCAGATCGGCGCGGCCACCCAGGGCAAGCTCGTCGAGATGAAGAACCCGGCCGAGAGCTTCCTCGCCGGGCACGGCTCGCCGTTCGTCGCCCAGGTCTCGCTGGCCGACGCGGCGCGGTTCTACAAGGCCATCCTCGACGCCCTCGAGTACCGCGGCACGGCGTTCTTCAACGTGTTCACGACCTGCCAGCCGGAGCACGGCGTGGCCGACAGCATGGCCACGGTCCAGGCGCGCCGGATCCGCGACTCGCGCGGGCTGCCGGACTTCGTCCTCGACCCCCGCAGGGGCGAGGACTACCGCGAGTGCCTGGCGCTCGACGGCAACCGGCAGGCCGACCGCGACTGGACGAGCTTCAAGCCCAAGGGGCACGACCGGAGCCACGCGTACACGACGGCGCACTGGTGCGCGACCGAGGCCCGCTTCCGCAACCACTTCCGCAAGGTCACGGCCGAGGCCTGCGCGGACCTCGTGCCGCTCGAGGAGCTGCTCCAGCGGATCACGCAGCGCGACGTCGTCGACCGACGGTTCCTCGTCCCCGATCACCGCGCCTTCGTCCCCGACTTCGGCGCGTGGATCCTCGTCGAGGATGCGCCCGGCCGCGTACGGCACCTCGCCCTGTCGCGGCAGATGGTCCTGTTCTGCGTCGAACGCCGGAAGAGCTGGCGCCTCCTGCAGAGCAAGGCCGGTATCGTCAACAAGGACTACGCCGCCCAGAAGGAGCGGCTGGCCTCGGAGGTGAACTGACCATGGTGCTCAAGCTCGTGTGCATCCTCGCCGGGACGGTGATCGCCGGCCTCGGGACCTACTTCGGGCTGGAGCTCACCGGCAAGCTCGGCCTGTACGGGACGACCGGCTACATGACGATGCCGATCTGGCTGTTCGTCACCCAGCTCGCCGTCATGGGCGTGCTTGGGTCGGTGCTGACCCTGATGTTCGTCAAGCTGCTCAAGGCCGAGGCCGAGAAGCAGCACGGCGGCGGCTGAGCCGCCGGCCGCTCAGGTCAGAAGCACGAGGGCGGCGCCGGCCAGGGCCAGCAGGGCCGCGGCGATCGGGACCCACCACGGGATCGAGAAGCCCCCGCCCTGTGCCTCGCCGGCCGCGGCGGGCTGCGGGGCCTCTTGGGCCGCCGGCCGCGGCGGGGTGGCCGGGGCGCCGATGCCGAGCAGGTCGTCGACGTCCTGGTCCTCGGCGTCGAGGGCCGGCTCGGCCTCCGGCTCCGTGACCGGGGCCTGCTTGGCGCGGGCCGAGGCCTCGGCGCCGACCTTCTCCCAGCTCGCGTCGATCGCGCCCTTCGTGTCGACCGGCCCCTCGTCCAGCAGCTCGTCGAACGCGCCCTGCCGCGGACCCTGGCCGCCCTCGGCCTTCTCGGGCTCGTCCTTGGAGAACAGGTTCTCGAGGGATCGGGGCATCGCTCCTCCGCGGTTCGGGTCGGTCACGGGACCGCTCCACCGATCGGCGGCCCGCCGGGTCAGGTGTAGGCGGAGCGCGAGGACCCGGTCGCACCGGGGTCACGTGGCGACCGGCGGCATGGACAGGGCGGAGCCCGTGGCTAGGATCGACCGCTCGCTCGGGGCGCGGCGGTGCCCCTGCCCGTGGTGGCAGGTCCCCGCCGCTGAGAGGTACCCGTGGAACCTGATCCGGTTCGGACCGGCGTAGGGAAGCGTTCTCCGCAGGGACGCGGCGTCGACCTGACCGGGATCCTGTGATCCGAGAAGAGGCCGAGGTCATGCAACCCCACGAGGTCCTGCGACGTTTCGGGGCGCCCCTCCAGGGCGCCGGCAACCCTGGCCGCGGCGACACCGGCACGACGCCGGGCAGCTTCGCCGCCGCGCCCGACATCGGCGGGCCGCGCAGCTTCTCGTCGCCGGACACGCCGGGCATGCCCGCGCCGAGCGACAAGACGGCGTGGGACTTCGTCGGTGACCGGCGCCCGCCCGAGCGCTGCGTGACCCAGCTCGAGCTGGCCCGGCACGGCGTCGTGACCCCCGAGATGCGGCGGGTCGCCGAGCGCGAGCCGCACCTGACCCCGGACCAGGTCCGCGACGAGGTCGCGGCCGGGCGCATGGTGATCCCGGCCAACCGCGTCCACCTCGCCCACGGGCTCGACCCGATGGCCATCGGCCGCGCGAGCCGGACCAAGGTCAACGCCAACATGGGCGCCTCCCCGGTCAGCTCGGGCACCGAGGAGGAGCTCGAGAAGCTGCGCTGGGCCGTGCGCTGGGGCGCCGACACGGTCATGGACCTGTCGACCGGCGGGGACCTCGACCGGACCCGAGAGGCCATCGTGCAGGCGTCGCCGGTGCCGATCGGCACCGTGCCGATCTACTCGATGATCATCGGCCGGCGCATCGAGGACCTGACGATCGCCGACATCCTGGCCGGGCTCGAGCACCAGGCCAGACAGGGCGTCGACTACTTCACGGTCCACGCGGGCCTGCGCCGGGCCCACCTGCCGCTCGTCGCCGACCGCCTGATCGGGATCGTGTCGCGCGGCGGGTCGCTCCTGGCCAAGTGGATGATCCACCACGGCCGCGAGAACCCGATGTACGAGCACTGGGACGACATCTGCGACGTGCTCCGCGAGTACGACGTCACGTTCTCGATCGGCGACGGCCTCCGGCCCGGCGGCCTCGCGGACGCGACCGACGCCGCCCAGCTCGCCGAGCTCGAGACCCTCGGCGAGCTCTGCGAGCGCGCCTGGGCCAAGGGCGTGCAGGTCATGATCGAGGGGCCGGGGCACGTGCCGTTCGACCAGGTCGAGTGGAACATGAAGCTCCAGCGCCGGCTGTGCCACGGGGCGCCGTTCTACGTGCTCGGCCCGCTCGTGACCGACATCTTCCCCGGCTACGACCACATCGCCTCGTCGATCGGCGCCACGGCGGCGGCGTGGCACGGCGCCGCGATGCTGTGCTACGTCACGCCCAAGGAGCACCTCGGCCTGCCCAAGGCCGAGGACGTCAAGCAGGGCTGCATCGCCTACAAGATCGCGGCCCACGCCGCCGACGTGGCCCTCGGCATCCCCGGCACCCGCGAGCGCGACGACGAGCTGACCAAGGCCCGGGCCGCGCTCAACTGGGAGAAGCACTTCGAGCTCAGCTTCGACCCCGACACGGCGCGGGCGTACCACGACGAGGACCTCGACGTCGACACCGACTTCTGCGCGATGTGCGGGCACGACTGGTGCTCGGTCCGGATCAGCAAGGAGATCCAGGCCTTCGCCTCGGGCAAGGACGCGGACTACCAGTGGGACCGGGCCCGGGTCTCCGAGGCCCTGACCGCCGAGCAGCGGGACATCCTCGAGCGCCGCGGCGTCCTAGACCCGGCCGAGCTGCACCGCCTCGCGACCAAGACCCGCCGCCAGGTCGGCACCGGCGGCGACGGCAAGGCCGCCTGCCACAGCGATGCGGTCGACGCCCCCACGGCACGGCAGATCCAGGCCGAGCGGGTCGGCGACTGAGCGGGGCAGCATCCTCCCGGATCGGGTCGGCCGGGAGGCCGTCGCGCCTTGGCCCCTCCGCGGGGGTTAAGATGTCTTCATGCGCCTGCCGCATGTCTCGTCCGTCCTCGCGCTCTGCCTGACCCTGTCGGCCCAGGTGTTCTACAACCCGGACACGGCCGTCCTCGAGGCCAGGAGCCTGGACGCCGCGCCGGTCGCGGGGCCCGCAGCCGAGCTCGATGCGGACATGGAGCTGCTGATCGGGGACTTGGCGGGCTTCGGTGGGGGCCGGGGCCCAAAGCTGCATGCCGGCGTCCTCGCCCACGCCGTACCGCGGCCGGACCTGCCGAGGCTGCTGGGCCTCCAGCTCCTGACCCATGGTCTCGTGATGGACCGCGGGGACGGCGCCACGCTGTGCGACGCCCTGCCTCCGGCAGTCGAAAACCAGCCCTAAGTCCTTTCTGGACAAGGTCTGCGATTTTCTGCGATTCTTTCGCAGGGCTGGGCTGGTCGAGGTAGACTTCTCGGCCGATACGAGAACCAGTCGCAACAAGCCCCAGAGGCCAAGCCAACTCCAGCCATGATCGTCTGCTCCTGCTTCGGCGTGACCGACCGCGAGTTCCTGGAGGCCTGCAACAAGCAGGGCCTGCAGAACGGCGCCGAGCTCCGGGCCTGCATGGCCGGCAACGGCTGCGGCTGCTGCCGCCCGACCCTCGAGGCCCTGGCCGGCAAGGCCGGCGAGGCCCAGCCCGGGGCGGCCCGGCTCCGCGAGGCCGACAAGCCCGCCGAGCAGGCCAGCTGAGCCCGAGTTCGGCCCCGACGACCCTTCGCGACCTGTCCCCGCGGCCCCGGCTCCCTATGCTGGCCGCCCCTTCCCGCGCACAGGACCCACGAACGACATGAAGGGCGACCCCAAGATCATCGAGCTCCTCAACGAGGTGCTGACGGCCGAGCTGACCGGCATCAACCAGTAAATTTCGCCCACTACAAGATGTGCGAGAACTGGGGCTACAAGCGGCTGGCCCACAAGCAGCGCGAGGAGTCCATCGACGAGATGAAGCACGCGGACGAGGTCATCGACCGCATCCTCTACCTCGAGGGCATCCCCAACATGCAGCGCCTCGACCCGGTCCGCATCGGCGAGGACGTGCCCGAGCAGCTCAAGGTCGACCTCGAGCTCGAGGTCAACGCCGTGGCCCGGCTCAACAAGGGCATCGCCCTGTGCCGCGACATGGGCGACAACGGCACGCGCGAGCTGCTCGAGCGGATCCTCGTCAGCGAGGAGGACCACGTCGACTGGCTCGAGGCCCAGCTCGGGATCATCGCGGAGATCGGCAAGGAACGGTACCTCGCCGAGCAGATCCACGAGTAGGCGGTCCGGGCCGCGCGCCGGCCTCGACCCCATCCTGCGCCTCCCGCCTCAGCGGGTCGTGAACGAGTAGCGGCGGCCGACGGGCTTGTCCATGCCCTCGACCTTCCACGACCAGGTCACGGTGATCTCCTTGCCGCCGGGCAGGGGCTCGTAGGGCGTGAACACGACCATGCCCGGCGCGGCCAGCACGCGACGCCGGCTGTCCTCGGGGAACCACAGGATGCCGAGGAGCTCCTGCCCGTCGGCCTCGACGCGGCAGTGCAGGTCGCCCTTGGGCGCCGGCAGGCCGCCGAAGAAGTGGATCGACAGGGGGTAGCCGACCATGCGCGGCTTCTCGACGCCGAGCGACAGGAGCTTGTCGAACAGGTCCTGGCCGAGGTCGCGGACCTCCATCGAGCGCGGCACGCCGGTCTGGCCCCGGCGCGGATACTCGGTCGACACGTAGCCGATCGGGTCCTGGTCCGGGTGCGGCTCGAGCAGCGTCGCCTTGCCCTCCCAGAGGCCGACGAACTGCGGGTGGGGGTCGAGGATCAGGTCGCGGTAGCCGGGGTAGTCGTACCAGCCGTTGATCAGCGCCTTGGGCCGGGCCTTGGGGTCGACCTCGAGGGCGCGGAGCCACAGCTCCGGGCCCCGCTCGAGCAGCGCGACGAGGGAGTCGGTCTGCTTCTCGGGGATCCGGCCGGTCTCGAAGACCTTGCGCGCCTGGGTGTTGTCGAGCAGGTCGATCGCGTCCTGCGACACGTTGTCGGCCCAGCCGAGCAGGACGAGGCCGTTGCGGATGCGCTCGCGGCCGAGCTCGATGAACAGCTCCTTGGCCCGCTCGGAGATGCCCTTGGGGCCGCCCCAGTCGGTGCGGCACAGCCTGGCCATGGCGCCGGGCTGCGTCAGGAACGCGCGCCACTCCTCCTCGACGCGGCCGAGCGGCTTCCTGGTCCACTTCTCGAACCACTCGTCGACGTGGGCCGGCCCCCGCGCGCGGGCGCGCGTGTGGTCGAGGGCGCGCAGCCAGCCGGGGTTGCGCCTGATCAGGTAGAGCGCGATCGACCAGGCCTTGACCCGGTCCTCGTCGCTCATCTCGTGGCCCTTGATCAGCGGCAGCTTGTCGACCGGCGTGGCGCCCTTCTCCCACGCGACCTCCTCGGCGAGGTTGGTCCAGGCCTCGACGTCGGGGAGCAGGGGCTTGACCTCCTCCTTCTTGCCGGCCGAGGTCCCGGTCTTCTTGGGCTGGGACACGACGTACTCGAGCGTCTTGCCGAAGAAGAACGCGACGACGGCGTGGCCGAGGCCCTCGCGCAGGGCCTCGCTGCCGATCGGGCTGAAGCGCCAGCTCACGCGACGGACGACGTTGTCCTGGACCTGGTCGAGCGACTCGCGCTCGCTCATGACGAACAGGTTGCCGAAGTTCGCGCTGTTGGCGTACTTGATCGTGAACTCGGCGTCGTTCGGCGACGACGACAGGGCCTGCACGAACCGGGCCCAGGTGGCCTTGCTGCGCAGGAAGATGAACACCAGCCCGTTGGCGTTGTTCTCCTCCCAGCCGTTGCAGTGGGCGAAGACCGCCCGCGACCAGTGCCAGGCCCGCTCGGCGAAGCGCGCGCCGTGCTCGAGCGCGTCGACGCCGATGTCGCCCCAGAGCTCCATGTGCTCGGTCTTGACGCCGTCGAGCGAGGCGTCGTCGCCGAGGACCTTGGCCACGATCGGGTGCTGTCGGCCCTGGATGCGCTCGACCGGGACCTCCATGTCCATGACGACGAGCTTGGCCTGGTTCATGAGGCGCGAGCGGCGGACCATCTCGACCTCGTCGGCCGTGCCGTGGAACTGCTCGAACCGGCCGAACTGGCGCAGCGCGGCGATCTCGGCGTCCTCGGGCCGGAACCGCAGCGCCCGGTCGAGGTGCCAGTTGGACCGCGCCTCGTCGCCGAGCTTGCGCAGCCGCTCGGCCTCCTTCTTGTGCAGCAGGGCGATGTCCTGGGACGCCTTCTCCCACTTGCCGTCGAGCCGCCGCCGCGCGGACTCGGACGACTGGTCCTTGTCCGGATAGGCGGTGTCGCCGAGGACCCAGACCGAGCCGGTCTTGTGGTAGCCGAGGGCCGAGCGCGCCTCCTCGTGGTCGGTGTCGTAGTTCTCGAGGATCTCGCGCCACAGCCGGCGGGCGTGGCTGTACCACTTGGCGCGGAAGCACTCGACCGCGTGGTCGTGGATCTCGTCCGCGATCTTGGACAGGACCTTGCGCTCCTCGCGGTCCTGCGTGGACGCGGACATGAGGAACGCCGCCAGGGCGAGGATCGGCAGCTTGGGCATCGGGCGCAGCGGGGCCGGGCGGGGAGGGGGAGGGGCGTCCCCGAGCGAGCATGGACGGGGCGGCCGGACCTGTCAAACCGGATCGCTTGCCGGCCGCCCGGGCCCCCGCCCTATGCTTCCCGGCATGACCTTCCCCCTGGCCCAGGTCGTCCGCGTCATCGAGGAACTCGCGCCGCCGGAGCTCGCCGAGGACTGGGACAGCGTCGGCCTCCTCGTCGAGCCGCCGGGCTCGAGCCCGGTCGAGAACCTGCTCCTGACGGTCGACCTGACCGAGGCCGTCGTCGAGGAGGCCGTGGCCAAGAAGGTCCGCTTCGTCCTGGCCTACCACCCGCCCATCTTCGGAGGCCTCCCGCGGCTGACGATGGCGGCCCCGATGCAGCGGGCGATCCTCCGCGCCGTCCTGGCCCGGATCGCGGTCCACTCGCCGCACACCTCGCTCGACGCCTGCGCCGGCGGCGTCAACGACTGGCTCGCCGAGGGCCTCGGCAAGGCCGAGGTCACGGCCCTGGTCCCCCGCGTCGTGCCCGGCGCCGAGGGGCCGGCCGACCCACGTGTGGGGCAGGGGCGGCGCGCCCGGCTCGCCAGGCCGCAGTCCGCCGAGCGCGTCGTCGAGCGGATCAAGAAGCACCTCGGCCTGCGCAAGGTCCGCGTCGCCCTGGCCGACCGCCACGCCGCCGGCGAGGACGTCGCCGAGGTCCTGCTCTGCGCCGGTGCCGGCGGCGCGGTCCTGGCCGGCCACGGCGGCGACCTGCTGTGGACCGGCGAGATGCGCCACCACGAGGTGCTCGAGCACCGCGAGGCCGGCCGCACGGTCGTCCTGTGCGAGCACAGCAACACCGAGCGGGGCTTCCTGCCCCGACTCCGCGACCTCCTGCTGGAGCGGTTCTCCGACAAGCTCCGCGTCTTCGTCTCCGAGTCCGACCGGGACCCGCTCGCGATCCGTTGAGCACCGGCCGGCCCAAAGCCCCGTCCTCTCCGTCCTCCCCCGACCTCCTGCCCCGAGTCCCCTGATGTCCTGCCTGCTCCGGCGGTCCCTCCTGGTGCCGCAGGACGCCCCGGCGTCCGCGCCCGCCCCCGACCCGCGCAGCCTCTACGACGTGCAGCTCTACCGCCTCGACCTCGAGGTCCGGCCCGACAAGGAGCTGCTCCTCGGCCGCGTCGGCGTCGAGGCCAAGGCCCTGGCCGAGCTGTCGACCCTCGAGCTCGACGTCGGCAAGGAGCTCGACGTCGCCAAGGTCCGGCGCGTCGCCGGCGCGCTCGCCGACGGCCTCGACGGGGACGAGCTCCGCTTCGAGCGCGACGGCACGCGCCTGCGCATCGCGCTCGGGGAGCCGGCCGCAGCGGGCGCGACCGTGCGCGTCTCGGTCGAGTACTCGGGCAGCCCGCAGGCCCGCGGGGGCTTCTCGGGCTTCCACTGGAAGAAGACGCCGTCGGGCGAGCCGTGGATCAACACCTCGTGCCAGGGGCCCGGCGCGCACAGCTGGTGGCCGTGCAAGGCCTCGTTCTTCCACCCCGAGGACAAGCCCGACGAGGGCACGATCACCAACCTCCTCGTGCCCAAGGGCCTCGTCGGCGTGTCCAACGGCCGCCTGCTCGGCCACGACGAGGTCGACGGCGGGGCCAAGGTCCGCTGGCGCTGGCGCCACCCGTACCCGCTCGAGACCTACTCGGTGACGCTCAACGTGGGCCCGTACGTCCACGAGGAGCACCCGCTCGACGAGAAGGCCCTGGGCCTCGCCAGCTACCAGTTCTGGGTCCTGCCCGAGGACCTCGAGAAGGCCCGCCTGCAGTTCCAGGACGTGCCGGGGATGATCGCCGCCTACACCAAGGCCTTCGGTCCGTTCCCGTTCCCCAGGAGCAAGTTCGCCCTGGTCCAGACCAACTTCTGGGGCATGGAGCACTCGACGGCCGTGGCCTACGGCTCGAGCTTCCCGGCCTGGTGCAAGAAGACCGGCGCGCGCGACCCCTACGCCGGCCGCAACCGCTGGTTCGACTACATCCTCGTCCACGAGTGCGCCCACGAGTGGTGGGGCAACGGCGTCTCGGCCTCCGACTGGGGCGACTTCTGGATCCACGAGGGCTTCGCGACCTACGCCGAGGGCGT
Organism: Planctomycetota bacterium; assembly: GCA_041398545.1. Lineage (GTDB taxonomy): Bacteria > Planctomycetota > UBA1135 > UBA1135 > JAWKUM01. Next base: position 78,609 of record JAWKUM010000008.1, read on the forward strand.
CTACGTCGAGTCGACGCGGGACCGGGAGTCCGCGGACCGCTGGTTCGCGTCGATCGAGCGCTTCGTCGGCCCCGGCTCCCGCGTCTACCGGGGCAAGGGCAAGGACAGCGCCTCGGCCTACGCGCCCGACATCTACTACAAGGGCGCCTGGGTGCTGCACACGCTGCGCAGCTTCATCGACGACGACGACAAGTGGTGGGCCCTGCTCAAGGAGTTCAACCTCGAGTACCGGTACCGGAACGCCGGCACCGAGGACTTCCGCAAGCTCGTCGAGGAGCGCACCGACCGGGACTGGAAGACGTTCTTCCAGGAGTTCGTCTACGGCACCGGCCTGCCGATCACGACCGGGACGGCGACGCTCGGCGGCGGCAAGCTCCGCGTCGAGGTCGAGTCCGGCGGTCGCGGGGCGGCGGGCTTCCACCTGCCGCTCGACCTGTCCTGGACCGACGGCAAGACGCCGCACCTCGAGCGGGTCTGGCTCGAGCCGGGCAAGAACGTGTTCGAGGTCGAGACCGGCGCCGACGCCAAGGGCCTCGAGCTCAGGACCATCAAGCGGATCCTGGGTCAGCACCACATCGAGGTCGAGGGCGAGCCGGTCGGGCGGCCGGGCTCAGCCGTCCCGGCCCGGCGGCGGGCGCTGCCCCGGTAGCCGGCGCGCCGGCCGGCCGCGGGCCGCTCCCCCTCCCGGCCCGCGTCCGGGACCCCGCGCGCGGCCTCGCGCCGGCGGGCCTCGACGGCGTCGCGCGGCGGGCGCTCGGGGATCAGGCAGTCCTTGCCGCCGCCGATCAGGTCGGCGCGGCCGGCGTCGAGCAGCGCCTTGCGCACGACGAACCAGTTCTCGGGCGCGAAGTACTGCATCAGCGCGCGCTGGACCGTGCGGTCCCTGAGCCGCCGCGCGGTCTCGACCGGCCGCATCGTCAGCGGGTCGAGGCCGGTCCAGTACATGCAGGTCGCGACGTCCATCGGCGCCGGGATGAAGTCCTGGACCTGCCGCGGTCGGTAGCCGCGCTGCTTGAGGAACACGGCCAGCTCGATCATGTCCTCGACCGTCGAGCCGGGGTGGCTGCCGATGAAGTAGGGGACCAGGTACTGGTCCTTGCCGGCGTCCCTGCTGGCCTCGTGGAAGCGCGCCGCGAAGTCGTCGAAGGTGCCGACCTCGGGCTTCTTCATCAGCGCGAGCACGCGGCCGCTGACGTGCTCGGGCGCGACCTTGAGGTGGCCGCCGACGTGGTGGCGGACCAGCTCGTCGAGGTACTCGCGGCTGTGCCGGGCCAGGTCGGTGCGGATGCCGGACGCGATGTGGACCTTGGCGATGCCGGGCACGGCCCGGGCCTTGCGCATCAGCGCGACGAGCGGCGCGTGCGAGGTGTCGAGCAGCTTGCAGACCGTCGGGTGGACGCAGCTCAGGCGCCGGCAGCGGGCCTCGACCTCGGGCCGCGAGCAGCGCATGCGGTACATGTTGGCCGTCGGCCCGCCGAGGTCGGAGACCTGGCCCTTGGACGTGGGGTCGGCGGCCAGGGCCTCGACCTCGGCCAGGATCGAGGCCTCGCTGCGGCTCTGGATCGTGCGGCCCTGGTGCATCGTGATCGAGCAGAACGTGCAGCCCCCGAAGCAGCCGCGCATGATCTGCACCGAGTCCTTGATCGTCTGCCAGGCCGGCACCGGCTCCGCGTGCCGCGGGTGCTGGCGGCGCGTGTACGGCAGGCCGTGGATCGCGTCCATCTCGGCCGTGTCGAGCGGGAGGTCGGGCGGGTTGACGACGAGCGTGCGGTCGCCGTGCCGCTGCAGCAGCCGGCGCGCGTTCCAGGGGTTGGTCTCGTGGTGCAGGATCCGCGTGGCGTCGGCGAAGGCCCGCGGGTCGGCCGCGACCTCTGCGAACGACGGCAGCTCGCGGTCGCGGCCGTCGCAGGCCTCGCCGAAGTCGACGGCCGGCGCCGTGCCGGTCCGGCCGAGGAGGTAGGCGACGCCGCGCAGGCTGCGGCAGTCCTCGACGGTGCCGCCGTCGCGCAGGACCTCGGCGATGCGCAGCAGGGTGCGCTCGCCCATGCCGAAGCCGAGGAGGTCGGCCTTGGACGGGACCAGGATCGACGGCATGACCTTGTCGGCCCAGTAGTCGTAGTGCGCGATCCGGCGCAGCGAGGCCTCGACGCCGCCGACGACGACCGGGACGCCGGCGAAGGCCTCGCGGCAGCGCTGGGCGTAGACCGCCGTCGGCCGGTCCGGGCGCAGGCCGATGCGGCCGCCGGGGCTGTACGCGTCCTGGTTGCGCCGCTTCCGGTTGGCCGTGTAGTGGTTGATCATCGAGTCCATGTTGCCGGCCGACACGGCGTAGAAGAGCCGCGGGCGGCCGAGCTCGCGCCAGGCGTCGGCGCTGCGCCAGTCGGGCTGCGGCAGGACGGCGACCCGGAAGCCGTGGGCCTCGAGCCAGCGACCGAGGATGGCCGCGGCGAAGCTCGGGTGGTCGACGTAGGCGTCGCCGCTGACGAAGACGACATCGACCTCGTCGAGGCCGCGGGCCTCGAGCTCGGCGCGCGAGGTCGGCAGGAAGGCGGAGATGTCCGGGCCGCAGGCCATGGGCTCAGCTCGTGGCGGCGAGCTCGTCGAGGGCGGCGCACTCGGCCCGGTGCAGCGCCGTGATGTCGCGGCTCAGGCCCTCGAGCAGGGCCATCCGGTCCGCCTCGTCGAGCGGGAACCGCGCGAGCTCCTTGCGCTGCAGCCGGTCGAGCTCCGTGGCGAGCCGGGCGACCTCGGCGAGGGCGTCGGCCCCGCCCTCGGCCAGCAGGGCGTTGCGCTCGCGGAGCAGCGCCTTGGTCCGCGCGAAGGCCGGCACCTCGGACGGCAGGGCCGCCTCGGCCAGGGCCGTCCACCGCTTGCCGAGCCTCCTATAGGTCTTGGCGACCTGCTTCAGGCCGGGCTTGCCGAGTACCTTGGCGGCCGCGTCGAGGAACGACGCGAACAGCGGCCGCATCAGGCCGCCGCCGGTGCCCTCGGTCTCGATCGTCGCGAAGCAGTCCTTGAGCGGCCAGTACAGCTTCCCGTCGGCGAAGAACCGCGGCCAGCCGTCCTTGGCCTTGGTGTTGGCGACCTGCCTGGCGAAGCGCTCGAGGCCCGGCAGGCCGAAGGTCTTGATCCTGGGCTCGCGCAGGTCGGTGATGCAGGCGTCGAGCCCGGCGCGGACGGCGGCCTCGACCGCGGTCTTGGTCAGGGCCTTGCCGGCCGGCTCGATCGTCAGCTGGCGGTTCTTGTGCGTGCAGATCGCGCCGCGGGCCTTGGCCAGCGCGTCGGCCGCCAGCCGCAGGGCCGCGCCCGGCAGGTCGGCGACCTCGACCTCGCCGACGTCCTCGTCGAGGCCGAAGACGACGAGGTTGTGGCCGAACACCGAGCACGACGAGCAGAACGACGGCCCGCCGAACCACGGCAGCAGGCGGGCGCACCAGACCAGGACCGGCCGGCCCTCGACGAGGTCGCCGGCGAGCTTCTTGGTCCCGGCCTTGGGGGTCGACGACTCCTGGACCGCGGCCTCGATGCCGAGGCGGTCGAGGACGGCCCGCTGGTACGAGCCGTCGAAGCTGTAGGCCCGGTGGCGGCCGACGACCCCGACCCCGCCCCCGAGCCCATAGCGGGGGATCGACGGGCAGAACGACAGCCCGGCCCCGATGCCGCCGGCGATCCCGAACACCTCGGCCTCGCGCAGGGCCTTGCCGGTGAAGGGGTTGCGGTGCCCCGCCCAGGCCAGGAGGTTGGTCAGGGCGGCCGTCTCCCCGTGGGTGCCGCCTAAGCTCCGGAATCCGTCGATGCGCATGGTCCTCCTCGGGTCGCGCGAGGGGCGGAGATTCTAGGCCAGGAACGGGCCCGCGGGCAGGTGCTTCAGCGGACCGTTGCAACCGGGAGGTGGGATCATGCCGCGATCCTGTTCGCTGAGGCTCACTTCCCTGGTTCCACAAATGCTGCGACGGCAAGACGGGCATGCAGCTGTGGTCGTGATACATGCAATCGGCTTCACCGTTCCGATCGACCCAGGAACTCCGCCTGCATGTTCATTGCGATGTCGTGTCGGGTACGGAAGGCCTCGCAACGAGGCGGGCTCTTTGCTCCACAACCTGTTGCTCTTTCACCCCGAGGGACCTTCCGCTTCCCGTTTGCTTCCATGCTACCGCTGCGGAAGGACCCGCCGCGGACCCGAGGCCAGGACCCACTGACCCAAGCAATGGAGGCATCATGCCTACTGCCCATGAAGCCGGTTCATGCAGACCGGCTGCAGGCCTTTGTCGACCGCCGCTGTCCCGCGGCAGGTCGATCCTCTCCGCCCTGCTCTTCCCGCTGCTGGCGTTCTCGATCACCAGCGGCTCCGGCAGGGCGGAGCCCGTCGAGGTCGTCCTGGCGCCCGGCGCCTCGGCTGCCTCCGGCGACTTCACTGCTCCGGACCCGCTCGATGGGCTTGCGGAAGCCGCCGAGCCGTCGTTGCGGGGCGACATCCACCGGCGCGTGATCCATCTCTGGGTCGATCCGCACTACGGTGTCGACTCCGATCCTGGCGGCGGCAACGGGGCCATCCAGCTCAACCCCGCCTGCTCCAATGGCTGTGCCGGTAGTGGGGAGTGCCAACCGATCGACGTGTTCCTGTCCTCGACCTGCATCCCGCTGCTGAACGACCCCTGGCCGTTCAAGACGATCTCGGCGGCGGTGGCCTCGGTGCCCGCCCTTCCGGTCGCCCAGACCTGCGGGACCCACCAGTACGTCTGGAAGTACGCGATCGTGCACCTGATGCCGGGGCTCTACGCGCGAGAGTACGCGTACGACGTCACCCAGACCACGGCAAAGCCGAACCCCCACAACGGACTGCTCCCCAACGGGGAGTCGTTCCCGATCGACATCCCGGACTATGTGTCGATCCAGGGGACGAGCGCCCTCGACACGATCGTCGACCTGGGACCGGCGAACCATGGCGACGGAGAAGGTGGCTACTTCGGCTACGGCGGTGGACCGGCCTTCCGCTTCGGCAACTCGAGCGGCTCGACCGGAGAGGGCAGCTTCATCGACTCCGTCGCGATCATGGGTGCCTACCCGTACGACAGCGAGGAGCAGAATCCGGCTGTCGGATCAAGAGACCCAGAGAAGTGCTCGGGGATCCACATCGACAACGAGGTCGACAGCGCGCCGACGATCTCCAACTGCTTCCTCTTCGGCAACGGCATCGGGATCCTGATCGAAGGTGTCGACGACCCGAATGAAGAGATCGCGCCGGTCTCGCACGACGGGACCAGGATCATCGGCAATACGATCGCGATGAACTACATCGGGCTATGGAACGGGGAGCGGTACACGGGGATCAGCAGCTCCAGCGGCATCAGCAAGCTGATCCTGCTCAACAACGTCTTCGATGCCTCGCCCGACCAGGGGATCTCGTATCCGACCAACTGGCTCTGGACCGCACCCTTTGCCAACTTCGCGCCCCAGGGCTTCGAGGGGGTCGATGCTTCCGACCTCGCGATCAGCGGCTCCCCACCCGTCGACTACAACGCCTACGAGGCCTCCAAGTACAACTCCGGCAATGCGCATCCCTTCGTCGGCACGATCGCGACGGCGGTCCGCAGCAGCTCTCCGAGCAGCCCGCGGATCGACATCGCCCCGATCACCGGGGGCACGAGCGCTGCGGCCTACGTGCACAGGGGAACCCTGTACGTGCGCGACCTGATCGAGAACGGAGCCTTCCATGCGAGCTCCGACTTCGACAGGTCACCGCACGACTTCAGGTTGAGCCCGGCCGTGGCTCCGTTCACGACCAGCGACTCCTCACGCCCCGATGCTCTGGCTCCAGGCAGTGCCTACGGTGCCCTCAACCCCCTGGTCAACACCGGCTGGGCCGGCTCCTTCACGCTGACGATGGCCAACGGCGAGCAGCTCACGGCTCCCCCGGGCTATCTCGACCTGGATGACGAGGAGTCCCAGAACATCTGGCCGTACACGGCCTGGTACCACGACTGCGAGGGCTTCGGCAACGACCGGATCCAGGACCATGACACGACCAACCTCTATCCCTCCGCACCGGGAGGCCAGTTTCCGATCGACATCGGCGCCGATGAGCTCGGCGAGCGGATCGCGGCCGGCTACCGGCACGGCACGCGGAGTCTCCTCAACCTGACGGGTTTGGCAACATCCGGTGGTCGACTCCCTCCCTACATCTACGACATGGACAACAAGTACCTGTGGTTCCTCGGCATCCCTGCGGGCTACTGGCCACAGAACTACACCCCTGTCAGTCTGCGTCCGTCGTACCGGCAGCAGGACCATCAGGGCAGTCCACCGGCTGACTACGAGAACACTCCGGGCAGTGGCACGTACTGGGTGCCCTGGTTCGACACCTGGACCTGGTCTGCGTCGGGCTACTACAACCCCAAGATCGCCGACATCACGCCCCATCTCCTGCCGGACATCCATCCCTGGTGGTCGCTGGCCGGGGCCCCGTCCAACCCGATTTGGCAGGATTGCAACGGCTCCTTCAACGTCGGGCTGTACACCAACCCGAGCTCCGGGATCATCAACCCGCCGGGGACCTATATGGGGGACCAGGGCGGGACGCCCGGCTTCCGCTGGTTGGACGGGACCTGGGCCGTGAGTCCCACGACCCCGAACAGCTTGATCAACATGTTCGGAGGGGCCAACCTGAGCTTCCGCGACGGCTCGGATCACCTGTACCTGGTCGACACCTGGTGCCGGCTCTACAACGCGTCGTCTCCGCTGTACGACACCCTGCTCCCGACCTTCCATGCGACCGGGGTGACGACCTACACGGCCCTGCGATATGCTCTGGAGGACAGGGGGGTCACGCCCTGGTCCCAGGCCGCCTGCACCGACGCCTCCAACCTCCAGACCTTCATGGTCATCGTCCAAGGCGAGCCGGACTGAGCACGGTCCCTCTGGTGTTCCGCCGCCCTGACCCGGGGCGGCGGCACTGCCCGGGAGGTAGATGTGATCAAGAGCTTCCTCAACCTCGTGGTCCTGGCGTTTGTGCTTGTGCCCTTGCGAGGGCAGTCGTCCACGCTCGGAAGGGCCGAGTGGCAGTTGCACGAGCCAGAGCCCACGGCCAGTGGTGCGGCCTACGCAGTTGACCCCGATCGAAGACGCCTCGTGCGATTCGGTGGAAACAGGTCAGGCCCGGGAGATGTGTTCCTGACCGACGAGACCTGGGAGTTCGACGGCAGGATCTGGCGGCTGATGCACCCCAGGGTGTCCCCTCCGCCGATGGCCGGGGTGGGCATGGCCTACGACCCGGTCCGCAAGACCGTGCTGCTGTTCGGAGGTCAGGACAAGCTCACGACCAAATCGGTCAGCTACCACAACCAGACCTGGGAGTGGGACGGACAGGAGTGGCGGCAGCTCAAGCCCAAGAACTCCCCGTCTCCGAGGTGGGGCTGTGAGCAAGGCCTCGTCACCGACTTCAAGCTCAACCGGATCGTCCTGTACGGAGGCTATGTGCCGGGCGGCCTGTTCCCCCTGCCGCTCAAGGAGACCTGGGTCTGGAACGGGACCGACTGGAAGTACCTCAACCTCTCCGTCCAGCCCCAGGAAAGGTACGGACCCGCGGTCGGCTTCTGCGCGGCCAGTGGCAAGGTCATCCTCCACGGAGGCCAGGCACGGTCCAATCTGCAGGCCCTGGGAGATACATGGGAGCTCGACGGCGAGGTCTGGAAGCAGCTCAGCTTCGACCTCAAGGATCCTGATGCGTCTCCGGCCTTTCGCGGGGGACTCGCCACCTCCGATCCGGCAAGTAACGATATGCTGTTCCTCGGGACCGTGCAGGAGGTCTGGCAGGGATCCAGCCAGACCTGGGTCGACATCGACGACCTCTGGGCCTTCGACGGCAAGGCCTGGAAACAACGTCAGAAAAGCACCGGCCTCCTCGCCAAGAGCTACAGGCCAGGCCCATTCCACGAGTTGGGCGGCACGCTCTATCTGGTCTCGGGTCTCAGGTGGACGCTGTCGTACGACGGCAAGGGCTGGACCGAGTTGGTCGATTGGGCCGGCAACGCACCTGACATCCTGATTGCCTTCTATCTCGTCCACGATGTTGCACGCCACGAGACCTTCCTGATCGGCTCACCGGATCCGTGGGGTTACTCCAAGTCCCCGCCGATCCCGGATCCACTCGACGTCTATCTTGTGCGCGACAATCAGATCGAGAAGATGCAGACCAAGGTCCAGCCTCCATATGGAGGTGCCATCGTACATCATCCAGGCATAGGCAAGACGGTCTACTTCGACTCCGGTGTGTACAGCAACGACCGCAGGGCCTGGCTGTTCGATGGTACCGACTGGACCAAGAGCATCGGCTCACCGACGGACCCGATCCCCGACTCGACGGTCTACCATCCCGGGCGCAACACCATCGTCACGGTCGAGTACTACCGGACCTGGGAGTGGGATGCCCAGAAGGGCTGGGCGTTGCTGGCCGAGCACAAAGACGGGCCCAGAGGGATCGGCCTTGTCTTCGACGCAGGCCGCAAGAAGCTCGTCGGCTACGGCCCGAAGGACAGCACCGCCTACGGTCTGCGATGAATCGCGTGATCCCGGTCCGATACGCCCAGGCATCCGGGCCTTGCTGGTGAACTCGGGCCTTGTCGACCACGATCACCTCGGCTTGCCGTGGAGCGCGATCGCCCGGTCCAGGACCCGGTGACCGCGACCCGTCGGCGCGTCGACTCGATCGCCGGGCAAAGCCGGCTGTGATCGTCCACGATCGTCAAGGCGGGAAGCTCCTGGCATCCGCCAGGTGTCGTGACGAAGTCCATCGACCAGCGCTGGTTCGGGGCAAGGGCGCCACCGTCCGCTTCCTGGGCCGCTCGGCGACGTGCCTCGGCGCTTCTTCCGCACCGCGACGCTCCTCCCGGTAGATCCGGTAGACACGCTTGTGGTGATCTCGAGCCCCTCGCGACGCGCGGTGCAAGGCGCCGGCGAGCGCGGCCGCTCCTGGGCCAGCTCCGAGGCGTTGCGCACCGTCGTCCGGTCGCTCCGCCGCTCAACGGACCTCGACAGCCTGGCCAGGCTGCAGGCACGACGCTCGCTCGCCGGAGCTCTCCGGCGAGGAAGGACGACCTGGCGACGGGCCGGGGCTCACTTTTCCCAGACCGCCTTGAGCTGGTTGTCAGGGTCGCCCCATCTGCTTCAGCCGACGGTTCTCGTCCTCGGCTCTGAGCCCTCGCTGACCTCCAGCCGCATCGACCGCCACCGGTAGCCTGCTCGCATCCGTGCCGGCGCGATCCTTCACCTTGCGCCGTGTTCGGCCTCCTTCAGGATGCCGATGATCTGCTCTTCCATCGGTCTGCATGACTGCCTCGGGCAGGTCCGAGACTCTCCGTCGGGACCGAATCCGGGGCTGGTCAAATCAGATCGAGAAGATGCAGACCAAGGTCCAGCTCCATGGAGGTGCCATCATATCATCCAGGCATAGCAGACGGTCTACTTCGACTCGTGTCAGCAACGACCGCAGGGCTGGTTCGATGACGACTGGACAGCATCGGCTCACCGACGGACCCGACTCGACGGTCACCATCCCGGCGCAACACCATCGTCACGGTGAGACACGGACCGGAGTGGGATGCCCAGAAGGCGCGTTGTGGCCGGCACAAAGACGGCGAGGGATCGGCTGTCTTCGACGCAGGCCGCAGAAGCTCGTCGGCTACGGCCCGGACAGCACGCCTACGGTCTGCGCCAGTTCGACACCTGGGAGTGGGACGCAGGCTGGACGTGATCAGACCAAGACCGACCCGGGCCCGCCAGATGAGCATGAGCTCGCCTACATGCCCGAGCTCGGAGGGGTCGTGCTGGCCCTCGAGACCTCCCATCCGAGCCCGGCCGACCCTTCGGTCACGACCTGGCTCTACGACGGCAAGGACTGGACCAGGCTCGGGGTCAAGGAGCTCCCTTCCGCCCAGAACTTCTGGCTCAACGGCATGACCTATGACAGCTCGCGGCAGCGCCTGCTGCTGCTGTACGGGTCGCCGCGGATGTACGGCCTCGTGCACGAGCTCTCGACCACGACGCTGGCGGCCAGCCAGCCGATCCCGAGGCTCGGCGAGGCCCTGAGCTTCGACACCCTGCTGCCGCAGGCCGCCAACCAGCCCTTCATCCTGTGCCTGTCGCAGGACCGGTTCCCCGGCATCCCCCTGCGCCAGGACCCGGGCATCGGCACCAGGGTCCTGCCCCTGGCCCCCGACGCCGTGTTCCTGTGGAGCCTGTCGGGCCCGATCGTGACCGTGCTCGACGCCCAGGGCAGGGGATCCATCCCCTTCCTGATCCCCAAGGACCCCGGCCTGACCGGCCTCGACCTCTGGGCGGCCGGCTTCACCCTGACCCCGAGCTTCGGGATCGGCGCCATCACCAACGCCGCTCCCCTGCAGATCACCAACTGAGATGCTGAGAAAGCCTCGGAGCGCGACCCGTACCCATCCGCATCGGAGTGCAGCATTGCACGGCGGTGTGACGTGGCTCGGATCCGTTCTCGCTGCGGTGCTGAATCCCTTGCTGATCGTCGTGGTCCTGGCGTTCGTGTCGGTACCCTTGCGAGGGCAGTCGTCCAGCCTGGGTAGGACCGACTGGAAGGCGCACGAGCCCGCACCCTGGGCCGGAGGAGCCGCGTATGCCGTGGACCCGATCCGCAAGCGGCTCGTTCGGTACGGCGGATCCTGGGCAGGACTCGGGGACGTCCAACTGACCGACGAGACCTGGGAGTTCGACGGCAGGATCTGGCGGCTGATGCACCCCAGGGTGTCCCCTCCTCCGATGGACGGGGCAGGTTTGGCCTTCGACCCGGTCCGCAAGACAGTGCTGCTGTTCGGAGGTCAGGACAAGGTCACGACCAAATCCGTCAGCTACCACAACCAGACCTGGGAGTGGGACGGGCAGGAGTGGCGGCAGCTCAAGCCCAAGAACTCTCCCTCACCCAGATCGGGTTGTGACGGTAGCCTCGTCACCGACTTCAAGCTCAACCGCGTCGTCCTGTACGGTGGCTATGTCCCGGGCGGCCTGTTCCCCCTGCCGCTCAAGGAGACCTGGGTCTGGGACGGGACCGACTGGAAGTACCTCAACCTCTCCGTCCAGCCCTTGGAGCGGTACGGCCCTGCGGTCGGCTTCTGCGCGGCCAGCGGCAAGATCGTTCTTCACGGCGGTCAGGCGTTATCGAATGCACAATCTCCTGGCGACACCTGGGAACTCGACGGCGAGGTCTGGAAGCAGCTCAGTTTCGACCTCAAGGATCCGGACGCCTCACCCGGTACTCGTACGGGGGCGTACGCGACCACCGACCCTGTCAGTGGCGAAATGCTGCTCCTGGGCGGCGAGCAGGAGGTCTGGCAGGGATCCAGCCAGAACTGGATCAAGGTCGACGACCTCTGGGCCTTCGACGGCAAGGCCTGGAAACGTCGGCTGGAGACGACCGGCCTCCTGGCGAGCAAGTACGGGACGGGGCCGTTCCACGAGCTCGGCGGCAAGCTCCACGTGATCGCGGATCTGAGGTGGACCCTGTCCTTCGACGGCAAGGACTGGACCGAGTTGTCCGACTGGTTCAGCGGACCGAACGAGTACGTGGGCTTCAACATCGTCCACGACGTCACGCGCCGCGAGACCTTTCTGGTTGGCTCCCCCGACCCTATGCAACCGTACCAAAACCCGCTCGAGGTCTACCGTTTTAGCGACGATCGGATCGAGAAGGTGCCGACCAAGGTGAGGCCACCATTTGCCGGATCGGATGGCGCGATCTACCACCCTGGCCTCAGGAAGCTGCTGTACTTCGACTCTGGCATCTACAGCCAGGACCCGAGGGTCTGGTATTTCGATGGTGCTGACTGGACCAAGGGTGAGGCCTTGAGCAGTGGACCGGTCCTCAGTTTCATTGCGTACGATCCCTCCATCGAGGCACTTCTCAATGTGTCGTCGGGCAAGACCTGGAGTTGGACGCCGAAGTCGAGCTGGGTGCGTCTTGCAGAGCACAGGTCGGAAGGTCCTTACAACATCGAGCTGGCCTACGACCTGAGCCGCAAGAAGCTCGTCGGCTACGGCCCGAAGGACAGCACCGCCTACGGTCTGCGCCAGTTCGACACCTGGGAGTGGGACGGCAAGGCCTGGACGATGATCCAGACCAAGACCAGACCCGGGCCCGCCTACGATGAGTACGAGCTCGCCTACATGCCCGAGCTCGGGGGGGTCGTGCTGGCGCTCGAGACCTCCCATCCGAGCCCGGCCGACCCTTCGGTCACGACCTGGCTCTACGACGGCAAGGACTGGACCAGGCTCGGGGTCAAGGAGCTCCCCTCCGCCAAGAACTTCTGGCTCAACGGCATGACCTATGACAGCTCGCGGCAGCGCCTGCTGCTGCTGTACGGGTCGCCGCGGATGTACGGCCTCGTGCACGAGCTCTCGACCACGACGCTGGCGGCCAGCCAGCCGATCCCGAGGCTCGGCGAGGCCCTGAGCTTCGACACCCTGCTGCCGCAGGCCGCCAACCAGCCCTTCATCCTGTGCCTGTCGCAGGACCGGTTCCCCGGCATCCCCCTGCGCCAGGACCCGGGCATCGGCACCAGGGTCCTGCCCCTGGCCCCCGACGCCGTGTTCCTGTGGAGCCTGTCGGGCCCGATCGTGACCGTGCTCGACGCTCAGGGCAGGGGCTCGATCCCCTTCCTGATCCCCAAGGACCCCGGCCTGACCGGCCTCGACCTCTGGGCCGCAGGCTTCACCCTGACCCCGAGCTTCGGGATCGGCGCCATCACCAACGCCGCTCCCCTGCAGATCACCAACTGAGCTCCGAACGGTCGCCGGATCGTGTGAGGCCGGCGACCCGACCCCCTGGCAGTTCCGGCTCCGCACGGCCCACGCGGCGGCCGGCACCTATCCGAGGTATCCCCCATGCGCCCCATGCCCATCCTGGTCGGGGTCCTCGCACTGGTTGCGGGGACCCTGGCCCTTCGCCCCCTGTTCGTCGAGGCCGCGGTAGGCGGGATCGTCCACGACGAGGGGACCGGTCCTCGCCCGGACTCCGATCCTGGCCGGCTCGGGTCCGAGGGCGCGGAGCCGCGACCTGTGGCCACCTCAGTCCGGGAGCCCTTGGAGGCCCCTGCAGGACACCCGAACCGGCCCGCTGGTCAGGCGCTGCGCATCCGCGTCGTCGACTCCAACGGCATCCCCGTGGCCGGACAGGCCGCGTGGGAGTTCTGCGACGGCCATCCCCTGTGCGGCCTGCCCCTCGACTGGGAGAGGGGCAGCAAGATCCCGATGACCGAGGGCAAGCCGCGCGGGCATGACGGCCACCTCGACATCGAGGCTCCGTCGGGCGCCTGGACCTGGCTGCGGGTCCGCGCCGATCCGCCGCAGCTCGGCGAGCCCTGCGAGACCTACGCCCTGGTGCCGCCCTGGGCCGAGGAGCGGGAGGTCCGGCTCGTCGGCACCCATTACGCGATCCCTGTCTTCGTCCTGGCCAAGGGGCTGGCCGGCAACCTGCCCGACGGCGAGGTCCAGCTCTGGCGCAGCCCCCTCGACGGGCAGAAGCCGATCGAGCTCGTCGGCACGGGTCGGACCGGGAGCCAGGGCCAGCTCCGTTTCGAGGGGCTGACGCCCGGGAGCTACGTCGTCTGCGCACCGGGCGCCGGTCGGGGCGCCCGGCCGCCTCACGCCGAGAAGGTCGTGCTGGGCGGGCCGGCGGGCCGCCAGGAGCACCCCGTCGTCGTCCAGCAGGCCGAGCCAGTGGCCCGGATCGATCTCCAGGTCGACTCGACGATCGTCCCGGTCAGCGCCCCGATGCCGGTCCTCTACGCCCGTTCCCTGGACGACGACGACCTCGTGCCGATGCAGGGGACGATCCGTGCCGGCAAGCAGACCGTCCACCTGGAGCTCCGGGACGGAGTCTACGAGCTCGCCCTGCTTCCGGGTGGGATCGGCCGGATCGAGAACGACGACACGATGCTCGAGGTCAAGGACGGCCATTCATCGCGATCGGAGATCCTCCTCGTCCCGCTCGACCGCAAGGTCGAGGTCGAGCTCGTCGGCCTCGACTTCAAGGTCAGGGGTGTCCACTGCTGGTTCCGGTCGGAGGACGGGCTGCACGACGAGAACCGCCGGCTGCTGTTCCACGGCCCCTGGACCTGGAACGTCCGCAAGCTGGACATCCCGCTCGCGGCCGAGCGGGGGCGCTGGGTCGTCTGGGACCAGGGGCATGTCTGGCTCTCCAAGCAGGTCTTCGATACCGATGCCGTGGTGCACCGGGTCGAGCTCGAGCCGGCGACCCGGCTCCAGGTCCGATGGCGCGGCGAGGACGCCCTGATGCGGGGCCCGACCCATCTGGTCGTGACATCGCGTCACGGGAGCTGCGCGCGGGTCCAGGCCAAGGTCCTGGCTCCGGTCGACGGCCGGCGCGTTGCGATGCGCCTCGGCACCTGCGTCGTGCCCAGGGGCCCGGTCCAGGTCGACTGCGTCGACGACACGACCGGCGAGTCCCTCTGGACCCGCGACGTCATGGCCAAGGAGACCTGGTTGGATGTCGACGTTTGAGGCTGATCATGGCGGCAAGCCCTTGTAGATCCATGGCTTGCGATCGGTGACCCGGAGGGGGGGGAGGCGCCTGCCCCCGCCACCGGTCGCCGCGGGGGTAGGGGCGGAGACGACTCCGGCCCGCGAAGCAGGCGACGACCGCGATTAGGATGGAGGCGCCCCGATCCGGCCGGACCCCTCGATGCCCTACCTCCGCTGCCTGCCGTTCCTGTCCCTGGTCCTGCTCTGCGCGCCCCTGCCGGCCCAGCGCCTGGGTCCCCGCACGCAGAACCTCGAGCTCCAGGTCAGCTACCGCATGCCCAAGGAGCTGACGCGCATCCCGCTCAACAGCGCCGGGGTCCACCCGATCCTCAAGGACCGCTGGGAGCTCCTGATCGAGCCGCCGCAGAAGAAGCCCGAGAAGGACGACGACGACAAGAAGAAGGCGCGCAGGCCCGAGCCGGAGCCGCAGCTGCCCTGGGGCATCCAGGTCCTGGCGTTCACCAAGGAGGACGCCCGCGCGCAGCAGCCGTCGTCGAGCGTCGCGCCCGAGAAGCCGGCCGACGACCCGGCCAAGGGCGAGCCGGGCAAGGACGAGCCCGGCAAGGACGAGCCCGCGAAGCAGGACCCGCCCGGGGAGGAGCCTGCCAAGCCGGAGCCGGCCAAGCAGGAGCCGGCGCCGCCGCGGCCGCGCTTCCCGGCGTTCAAGAGCTTCGAGGACTTCCTCGACAAGACCGCCAAGAAGGCGACGTTCGAGACCCGGGCCAAGGAGGGCAAGCAGCGCAGCGGCCTGCGCCACGAGTACCGCTGGTACGAGTGGACCCAGGGCCCCAACCGCTTCCTGGCCGCGGCCTACGACCGCGAGGACGTCGAGGTCGTCCTGCTCGGCACGCGCCGGGTCGCGCCCAAGGTCGACGGGAAGGAGGAGCGGGCCTGGAAGAAGCTCGAGGCCTCGATCGACCGCCAGCTCGAGGACGCGCTCGAGAGCCTGACCTTCGAGACCAACCGCAACTACGAGGAGCGCATGGTCCTGGGCGAGGCGCGCTGGGCCAACACCGACCTCAGGCGCGAGATCCTCGAGCAGGAGAAGAAGACCATCGCCGGCTACCGCGAGTGGTCGCTGTTCTGCACCGAGCACTTCATCGTCAAGTACTCCCACGACCTCGACAAGGGCGCCCGGGAGGAGATGGGGCGCTTCGCCGCCGACATCGCCCGCCGCATGGGCGAGATGATCAAGGTCTACGAGGAGTACTTCCCGCCGCACGACAAGGTGCTCCGGTGGTGGAGCGTGCTGCGCATCTGCCGCACGCACGACGAGTTCTCCAAGTACGGCAGCACGCACCCGGGCGTGATCGGCTGGTTCAACCCGCTCAGCAAGGAGCTCGTGATCTTCCGGTCCAAGGCCTGGAGCGAGGCCGTCGCCTACCACGAGGGCTGGCACCAGTACGCGCACTTCTGGTTCGGCGGCAAGCCCCAGCTGCACCGCTGGTTCGACGAGGGCCACGGCGACTTCTTCGGGTCGATGGACCGCAAGTCGATGAACCGCTGGGAGCTGGCCAGCTCCAAGATGCGGCTCGCGACGATCAAGAAGCTCGTCAACGAGGACAAGACGGTGCCGCTCGAGGACATCGTCCGCTGGCACAAGGACAAGTTCTACAACCCCCGCACGGCCGGGCTGTACTACGCCCAGGGCTGGGCCATGGTCGACTTCCTGCGCCGCGGCAAGGGCGGCGACCTGTGGGACGAGTCGTTCGCCAAGATCATCCCGACCTACGTCCGGACCTGCCTCGACACCGGCGACTCGGACAAGGCCGCCGACGCGGCGTTCGAGGGCATCGACTGGGACCTGTTCGAGCAGCGCTTCAAGGGCTGGGTCAAGGCCCTCGACTGAGCCCGGCCGGCGCCGGGCCTCAGCGGTAGGGGTCGGGCCAGAGCCGCTCGCGCCAGGCCGCGCGGTCCGCGGCGGCCGACCGCGGCCCGCCGGCGTCCGGCTCCAGCTCGCCGTAGTCCTCGACGAGCCTGCCGCGGGCCAGGGCCACGACCTCGGGGTCGGGGTCCTGCAGCAGGTGCCAGACCGGGAGCAGGTCCCGCTCGTCCTCGACGCCGGCCACGACCTCGGCCGCGGCCTCGCGGCGGGCCGCGACGGCGTCCTCGGGCAGCGCGTCGTAGCGGTCGAGGGCCAGGACCTGCGCGCGGGGGCCGAGCAGGTAGCGGGGCGTGCCGGCGCCGCGCCCGGGGTCGGCCCAGCACTCGGCGCCGTGGGGGACGAAGACCTCGCGCTCGCGCCCGCGCTTGGTGTCGCGGAAGGCGACGCGGCCGAGCTTGACCCGGACATGGGCGCGGCCGTCGTCCTCGACGACGAGGGTGTACTGGCAGCCGAGGTCGACGCAGCGGGTCGACGGCGTGTCGACGTTGAAGAAGCCGGGGTGTGCCCGGGCGGTCACGAAGGCGTCGAGGCCCCCGTGGTCGAGCGCCAGGACGGTCTCGTCGGCGCCGAGGCGCGCGACGCGCAGCCGGCTGCCGACCGTCAGCTCGAGGTCGCCGTACTCGCCGCCCTCGCCGATCGTCAGCCGGCGCCGCTCCGCCGTCGCGACGAAGGTGCTGTCCGGGGCCAGGGCCCGGCCCGCCTCGTCGTAGAGCCGCGGGCCGTCCGCCCCGCCACCGCGGTCGACGAGGGCGAGCACGAGCGCGACGGCCCCGGCCAGGGCCGCGAGGACCCCGAGCGGCAACCACGGGGACGGGCGGGACGGCGGGGCCTCGGGCACCCGCGTGCCCTCGGGCAGGGCGAGGGGCGCCATGAGCCCCTCGAGCCGCTCGACGACCGGGTCCGGCTCGCCTGCCCGGTCCCACAGCCAGCGATCGTCGTCGTCGTTCATGACCATCCGTCCTCCACCAGCAGGGCCCGGAGCTTCTTCATGCCCCGGCACAGGTTCACGCGGACCGAGGCCGGCTCGAGGCCGGTGCGCTCGGCGATCTCGGGGCCGGTCATGCCCTCGACGAGGCGCAGGACCAGCGTCTCGCGATACGCCTCCGGCAGGCTCGCGATGTGCGTCAGCACGCGGCGCCGGAGCTCGCCCTGGCCGTCGCCCGCGGCGCGCGCGGGGAGCTCGTCGAGCGGGCCGGTCTCCATCGCCGGCCGGCGCGCCTTGCGCCGCAGGTGGTCGGTCGCGAGGTTGCGGCACAGGTTGGCGATCCAGGCCGGCAGCGCGCGCACGTCGCGGACCCGGCCGAGCCCGCGGAAGATGCGCAGGAAGGCCTCCTGCACGAGGTCCTCGGCCTCGGCCGGCGACACGCGGGCGAGCAGGAGGCCGTGGACCGTGCGGGCGTACTCGCGGTGCAGCCAGGCGCGGGCGTCCCGGTCCCCCTGGCGCGCCGCGTACAGGAGTCGGCTGTGCGACAGCGACACCGGCGCCGCGTCGTCCCGGTCCGCGGACCGCTCCGAGGTCCTCGGCTCGTCGGTCACCGGGCTGCGGCGCGAGGGTTGCATGGTGTGGACCGGGATCGCCGCCGGACTCACCGCTGGAGGACCTCCCGCAGCGCGTCGGCGAGCTTCCGGTTCCGGCAGTCTACGAGGATCCTCGCGATCGCGAGCTCGGCGAAGCGGCCGAGGGCGGCGAGGCTCCGGCGGGCGGCCGCGCGCGCGGCGTCGTCGCCCTCGACGAGGGTCCGGCCGAGGGTCCGGATCCTCGCGACGAAGGCCGGGGTCAGGAGCTCGAGGCGGCCGACGAGGACGCGCTGGACCTCGCGCGGTCGCGGCGTGACCGACAGGGGCAGGATGGCGTCGGTCCGCGCGCGCGGGACGAGCCAGAACACGCGCAGCCCCTCCTCGAACCACTGGTCCTTCCAGGTCGCGACCATCGCCGCGGCCTCCTTGGGGAACAGACCCTCGAGGACGAGCATGCCCTGGAGCAGCCGGCCGACGTGCTCACGGTCGGTCGCGCGGTCGGGGTGCCCGACGACGTTCTCGCCCTTGGCCAGGCGCCCGGTCCGCGTGAAGCGGAGCTCGCCGCCGCGGTTCTCGAACACCAGGGCCGGCGGGAGCACCTCGTCCCCGACGTTGACGAGGACGACGCCGCCGTCGTCGCGCTGCCGGGCCTCGAGCGGGAGCGGGAACGTGCCGACGCCGCGGTAGAACAGGAACCGCTCGCGCTCGGTGTCGGGCTCGCCGTCGCTGCAGACCTGGACCGTCGCGGCGTCGGTCTCGCGCGCGGGGTAGTAGTGGTTGGGCGTGGCCTCGCGCGGGTACGGGCCGTCGACCCCGGGCAGCAGCAGGACCCTGCCCCAGTCGATGCCGTGGGTCCAGACCGACGCCGCGCGCGGGAACCACTCGGTGATCCTGCCGCCGGGGAACTCGACGCGGACCGCGGCCTCCTGCCGGCGGTCCGTGTAGAAGTACAGCACCGGCGTCTCCATGCGGACCGTGCCGCGCGTCGTCTTCTTGACGCTCACGGCGTCCTCGGCGAAGCGCAGGCCCTGGCGCTTGCCGGTCAGGTCCTCGTCGCCGAGGGTGTAGACGAACCCGGGCAGGTCCGAGTCCTGGGCCAGCGGCCGCCACTCGAGCGCCCGGCCGTCGGCCCCGGCCACGGTCGTGAACGTGCCCCACTCGTGGACGACGAGGTCTGCGGCGACCTTGGCGTCGGGCGGGTCCTGGGCCCAGGCCAGCAGGGGGAGGGGCAGGCCCAGGACGGGCAGGAGCAGCAGGGCAGGGCTCGGTCGCATCGGCGTCCTCCGGACGGGGTCCGGTCGACAGGACGCCGGGCGGTCGGCGCCGTTAGCCGGGCTCCCGCATCGGCGAGGGGTCGCCGGCGGCGTCGCCCTCGCCCTCCGAGGCGGCCGGGGTGGTCGGGGCGCCGCTCCGGAGCAGGAGGAAGCCCACGGTGCCCGCCACGAGGGAGCCGGCGAGGATGCCCATCTTGGCCTCCTCGAGGGTGTCGCCAGTGCCGAAGCCCAGGCCGGCGATGAACATCGACATCGTGAAGCCGATGCCGGCCAGCCACGAGGCCCCGTAGATCTGCCGCCAGGTCGTGTTCTCGGGCAGGCTGCCCCAGCCCATGCGCACGGCCAGCCAGGTCGCGAGGGTCACGCCGATCTGCTTGCCGGCGACGAGCCCGACGGCCACGCCGAGGCTGACCGGGCTCAGCAGGGCGTCGAGGACGTCGCCCTGGAGGTGGACGCCGGCGTTGGCCAGGGCGAAGACCGGCATGACGAGGAACGAGCTCCACGGGTGGAGGGCGTGCTCGAGCCGGAGCAGCGGGGGCTGGATGTGCTCGCAGCCCTTCTCGAGCCCGTGCACGAGCCGCTGCCGCTCGGCGTTGGTCATGAGGTCGGCCCGGTCGTCGCCCTTGGCCGCGAAGCGGTCGAGGACGCCGCGGCCGAAGGCCGTGAAGTCCGCGGCGTCGATCCGGACCCGGGCCGGGACCGTGAACGCCGCCAGCACGCCGGCGATCGTCGCGTGGACGCCCGACTTGAGCACCGCGATCCACATCAGGGCGCCGACGATGAAGTAGGCGAGCGGGGAGCGCACGTGCAGGCGGTTGAAGCCGACCATGACGGCCAGGAGTCCGCCCGAGATCGCCAGGGCGACGACGTCGATGCCGCTCGTGTAGAACACGGCGATGATCAGCACGGCGCCGATGTCGTCGACGATCGCCAGGGCCGTGAGGAAGACCTTGAGGCCGATCGGGACGCGGGAGCCGAGCAGGGCCAGGATCCCGATCGCGAACGCGATGTCGGTCGCGGTCGGCACGGCCCAGCCGCGCAGGTCGCCGCCCTCGCCGGCGTTGAGGGCGACGAAGAGCAGGGCCGGGGCGGCGATGCCGCCGATCGCGGCGACGATCGGCACGGCCGCCTTGCGCAGGGTCGCCAGCTCCCCGACGAGGAGCTCGCGCTTGATCTCGAGCCCGACGACGAAGAAGAACACCGCCATGAGCCCGTCGTTGACCCAGTGGCCGAGCGTCTTCTCGAGGTAGAGCCCGTCGGTCCCGATCCGGAACCGGACCTCGTGCCACAGGTGGTGGTACGAGTCCGCCCACGCCGAGTTGGCCCAGACCAGGGCGATGACGGTGCAGGCCATCAGCAGGATGCCGCCGGCCGCCCCGACCTTGAAGAAGCTCTGGATGGGGGACAGGAGCTGGTCGATCGGGCGGCGGGTCGCGCCCGGGATCCTGGTCGGCTGCATGTGGCGTGTTGCGGGGACGGCTCGCCCGCGGATCATAGGTCGTCCCCTCCGCCGGGGAAGGACCGATCGGACCCGGCCGGAGCCCGCAGCAGCCACGAGCCAACAGCCACCGCCATGCGCATCGCCGTCCTGTCCGCGAACCCGCAGACCTACAGCACGCGCCGCTTCGTCGAGGCCGGCGAGCAGAAGGGCGTCACCGTCGACGTGCTCGACCCGCTCTGCTTCACGATCGAGCTCGAGAGCCACGAGCCGCTCCTCTATTACGAGAACGAGCCGGTCCAGGACTACGACGCGATCCTGCCGCGCATCGGCGCGTCGATCACGTACTACGGCACCGCGGTCGTGCGCCAGTTCGAGCAGCTCGACGTCTACACGCCCAACCCCGCGTCCGGGATCCTCAACACCCGGGACAAGCTCCTGGCGATGCAGATCCTCAGCCGGCACGACATCGGCATGCCGCACACGGCCTACGTCCGCCGGCGCGAGGACGTCCTGCCGGCGATCGAGCGCATCGGCGGGGCGCCGGTCATCATCAAGCTCCTGGAGGGGACCCAGGGCGTCGGCGTCATCCTCGCCGACACGGAGAAGATCGCCGAGGCGATCGTCGAGACGCTCCAGGTCGCCAAGCAGAACGTCCTGCTGCAGAAGTTCGTCGCCGAGAGCCGGGGCAAGGACATCCGCGCCTTCATCGTCGGCGACCGGGTCGTCGCGGCGATGCGCCGCCGGGCCCAGGGCCAGGAGTTCCGCAGCAACATCCACCGCGGGGGCACGGCCGAGCCGGTCGAGCTCGACGAGGAGTGGCAGGAGTGCGCCCTCAAGGCCGCGCGGGTCCTCGGCCTCAAGGTCGCCGGCGTCGACATGCTCGAGAGCAACGAGGGACCGCAGGTCATGGAGGTCAACTCCTCGCCGGGGCTCGAGGGCATCGAGGGGACGACGCGGCTCGACATCGCCGGCGCCGTGATCGACTTCATCCGCGACCAGGTCGACTTCCCCGAGCTCGACATCCGCCAGCGCCTGACGGTCAGCCGCGGCTACGTCGTCGCCGAGCTCGTGATCCCGGACGGCTCGCCCTTCGTCGGCCAGACGATCGAGGGCTCGGGCCTCCAGGAGCGCGACCTCGTCCTGCTGACGCTCCGCCGCGGGCGCTCGGTCATCTCCAACCCCAAGCGCAGCCGCGTGCTCGAGCCCGAGGACCGGCTGCTGTGCTACGGCAAGATGGAGGCGATGCGCGACCTCATCCCGGACCGCGAGAAGCGCCGCAAGGAGCGCAAGATCCGCAAGCTCAGGAGCGAGGTCGCCAACGAGCTGCAGGGGCTGGAGGGCGGGGCGTGAGCGGGCCCAGGCTGGACGTCGGGCAGTGGGGGGAGCAGCGCGTCGCGCCCGGGGACAGCATGGACGTCGCGATCTCGCTCGGCCGCAGCTACAGCGGCGTCGAGATGCGGATCCCCGTCCACGTGTGGCGCGCGCCGACGCCCGGGCCGACCGTGTTCCTGACCGGCGCGATCCACGGCGACGAGATCAACGGCACCGGCTCGATCCGCAAGCTGATCCTCGAGAAGCCGTTCGCGCTCGTGGCCGGGACCCTCCTCCTCGTGCCGGTCGTCAACGTGCTGGGCTTCGAGCGCCACAGCCGCTACCTCCCCGACCGCAAGGACCCCAACCGCTGCTTCCCCGGCAGCGCCGAGGGCAGCCTGTCGAGCCGCTTCGCCAGCGTCGTGTTCCGCGAGATCGTGACCCGCTGCGACTACGGCATCGACCTGCACACGGCCTCGTTGAGGCGGACCAACTTCCCCAACGTCCGCGGCGACCTGACGATCCCCGAGGTCGAGCGCCTGGCGCGGGCCTTCGGCTGCGAGGTCGTCGTCGACTCGGCCGGGCCGCAGGGCGCGTTCCGGCGCGAGGCCTGCAAAGCCGGCTGCCCGACGATCCTGCTCGAGGCCGGCGAGGTCTGGAAGGTCGAGCCCGCCGTCGTCGAGTACACGCTGCGCGGCGTCCGCAACGTCCTGATCGAGCTCGGCATGGTCGAGGGCCGCAAGACCCGGCCGCCGTACCAGGTCCTCGTCAAGCAGACCCGCTGGCTGCGCAGCCCGGAGGGGGGCTTCCTCCACTTCCACGTCGCCCCGGGCGAGCTCGTGCGCAAGGGAGAGCGCATCGCGACGGTGTCGGGCCTGCTCGGGGCCGAGCACGCCGTCGTCGACGCGACGCGGACCGGCATCGTCGTCGGCATGACGACGCTGCCGGCGGTCGGCCCCGGCGACGCCATCTGCCACCTCGCCTACCTGACCAAGAAGGAGGCCCTGCGCGTCGACCGGGCGATGTCGTCCCTGCCGGACCACCACCTGCACGAGCGCATGCGCGAGGACCTGGCCAGCAACGTCATGGTCTCGGGCGAGGACGAGGACTGAGCGGGTCGGCCCGCCGGCGGGTCAGCCCTCGTCGAGGCGCCGCTCGAGCGCCTCGACGAAGCCCTCGAGGACCTGGATGCGGCCGTGGCGCTTGTCCTCGCTCGAGACGAGGGTCCACGGCGCGGTGGGCGTCGACGTGAACGACACCATGTCGTGGACGGCGCGCTTGTAGTCGTCCCAGCGCTCGCGGTTGCGCCAGTCCTCGTCGGTGATCTTGAAGGTCTTGAACGGCGTCTCCTTGCGGGCCTCGAAGCGGCGGAGCTGCTCGTCGGCCGAGATCTGCAGCCAGAACTTCCGCAGCACCATGCCCCGGTCGAGGAGCTGGTCCTCGAAGTCGCGGATCTCGCCGTAGGCCCGCTTCCACGCGGCCTCGGGCGCGAAGCCCTCGACGCGCTCGACGAGCACGCGGCCGTACCAGCTCCGGTCGAAGACCAGGACCCTGCCGGCCCGGGGCAGGTGCCGCCAGAACCGCCACAGCCAGTGCCGGGCGCGCTCCTCCTCGGTCGGCGCGGCGATCGGCCACGACCTTCCACAGGCGCGCGTCCAGCGCCCTCGTGATCCGCCGGATCGTCCGCCCTTGCCGGCCGCGTCCTGGCCTCGAAGACACGGACGCTCGTGACCCCACGCGGCGCTCGGCCTCATCGGCGAGCTTGTTGAGGCAGCCGCTGAGGTCGAGCAGCCGCTACGGTAGAGCCTTCTTGTCGAGCTTCTGCGAGGTCGACCTCGTCGAGCACTTCGCCCTCGAGCCGGGCCGGCAGCGGGGCGGCGGAAGTCGGTCCGCTGCTGGGACAGGCGGTCTCGAGGGCCTCGCGCAGGAGGTTGGCGACGTGCAGCGAGGCCGCCTGCTTGTCCGTGCTGTCGATGACGAACCGGCTTGCCGGCGGTCGGTCTCCTCGAGGTAGTCCTCGACGACCTCCTCGACCTCGTCGTGGTGCTCGAGGATCCACTCGCATCGCGCTCGTCGATCCACCAGTAGCCCGCGGACCGGCCCTTCTCCGCCTCGCGGATCCGCTGCTTGAGGACCTTCCTGGGCACGTGCAGGAACAGCTTGAGCAACAGCGAGCCGTCGTCGACGAGGTCCTGCTCGAGGCGGCGCGCGTGCTCGCAGCGCCGCTCCCACTGGACCTCGCCCTCGAGCTGGCCGAACAGCCGGTCGGTGACCTGCGTCTGGGCCCAGGCCCCGACGTAGATGCCCACGCGGCCGTCGGGCGGCAGCTCGCGCCAGTAGCGCCAGTGGCGCGGGCGCTCGATCTCCTCGTCGGACGGCCGCTGGAACACGTGGATCTCGAGGAAGCGGGGGTCCATCCACTCGGCCAGCGAGTTGACGAGGTCGTTGGCCGCGATGCGGTCGTCGGCCATCAGCAGCAGCACGACCGAGAAGTCGACCCCGAGGCAGCGGTGCTGGAGCAGGACCAGGGCCGTCCGCAGCTCCTCGAGCCGGGCCTCGTACGTCGGCTTGTCGTGGGCGACGGGTCGGGCCGCGTTGGCCAGCTTGGGGCGGTCGTGCTTGTCAGCCATGGGCCCGATCGTAGCGCGCCCGGGCCTCGACGTACGTCGCCGTCCAGGCCGCGAGCGTCCGCTCGGCGTCGAACCGCGCCGGCGCCGTGGCCGCCGCGCGGCGGCCGTAGGCGGCCAGGATCCGCGGGTCCGACAGCAGCGCGAGGGCGGCGTCGGCGAGGCCGGCGACGTCGCCGACCGGCCTGAGCTCTCCGCCGACCCCTGCCTCGACGACCTCGGGCAGGCCGCCGGTGATGGTGCCGACGACCGGCACGCCGCAGGCCTGGGCCTCGAGGGCGACGAGGCTGAACGACTCGCTCGCGCTCGTGACCAGGGCCAGGTCGCAGGTGCGGTAGAGCGCCGGCATGTCGGCCACCGTGCCGCGGACCTCGACGGCGGGGCCGAGGCCGAGGGCCTGGGCGCGGGCCAGGACCCGGGGCAGGAGCGGGCCCTCGCCGGCGAGCACGAGCCGGCTCCGCGGGAACCGCGCGTGGACCCGGGCGAAGACCTCGACGGCGTCGAGCGGGCGCTTGACCGGGCGGAAGTTGCCGGCGTGGAGCAGGCGCCAGGCCCCGTCGGCCGGCGGGCCCCGGCGGCCGTCCGCGTGGAAGCGCCGGCGGTCGACGAAGTCGGGGATCAACCGCGGCGCGGGCGCGCCGGGCACGCTCGACAGGGCCAGGGCGCCGAGCCACGACGACACGGCCGTGACGACGTCGGCGCGCCCGAGGGCCCAGCCCAGCGCCGGGGCCCGGGACGGGTCGACCTGGGACACGTCGGTGCCGTGCAGGGTCGTGACCGAGGCCGGGCGGCGCCGGGTCCAGCCGAGCGCGAGCGCGGCCGAGACGGCGAACGGCCAGGCGTAGTGAACGTGCAGGACGTCGATCCCGAGGCGGTCGACGAGGTCGGCCAGCCGGACGGCCAGGAGAACGGCGAAGTCCGGCTCGGTCTCGGCGAACCCGGCCTCGTGCAGCGTGACCGCCGAGTCCGCCCGCAGGCGCAGCGGCCGCCGGGCCGCGCAGAGGTGGACCTCGTGCCCATGGCGGTGGAGGCCCTCGGCCAGCTCGCAGGCCAGGACCCCGCTGCCGCCCGGATCGGCGCGGCAGACCTGCAGGATCCTCAGCCTGGTCTCGGGCTCGCTCACCTCGTCACCGGCCCCGATTGTCGCCGCTGGCCGGGCCGGATGCAGCAGGGTCGAGGTCGGATCGCGGCCGCGTTACGCTCCCCGGCCATGGTCGACTGGCTGCGGGAGAATGCCTGGATCCTGACCTGGCTGTTCGTGATCAGCCTCGGCTCGCTGGCGATCACGGCCATCGTCCTGCCGATCGTCATCGTGCGCCTGCCCGAGGACTACTTCGCGTACGACCGCCTGCCCGATCCGGGTCCGGGCCACCCCTGGCTGTGGGCCGAGCGCATCGCCCGCAACCTCGTCGGCGGCGTCCTGTTCCTGCTCGGGATCCCGATGCTGATCGGGCCGGGGCAGGGCCTGCTGACGATCTTCGTCGCCCTGCTGCTGCTCGACTTCCCGCGCAAGCACGCCCTGCTGCGCCGCGTCGTCGCGTACCCGCGCGTGCTCCGCTTCCTCAACCGGGTCCGTGCGCGCCGCGGGCGCCCGCCGCTGCGGGTCGACGGCGGGGGACCGGGCGACGCCCAGGATCGGAGCGAGTGACGTCGGACCAGGGGTAGGGCATCGCCATCCCTCCCTGCCATGCTCGTTTCATCTCGAGGTCCCGCGGTCGACGTCGCGCAGGAACCCGATGAGCCCGGCCATGTAGGTCGCCTGGTCGTCGTAGAGGGCCAGGTGGCTGCCCTGGCTGCAGTACAGGTAGCGGCCGGGGGGGAGTCGGTCGGGGCCTTGTGCAGGCCCTGGAGGCAGGAGAGCCTGGCGACCGGCGGACGCGGTGCCCGGGTGCCTCTCGCTTGCATCCCCCGGCCCGCGGGCTTTGATCGGCGGGCCATGGCGAGCCAGCCGACCCCCGTCACGGACGGAGCGAGCCCCGCGCCCGACCGGGGCACGATCGGCGTCCTCGGGGCCGCCGCGATCGGGGTGGGCGGGATGGTCGGGGGCGGCATCTTCGCCATCCTGGGCACGGCGGTCGGCCTCGCCGGGGGGAGCACGCCGCTCGCCTTCGCCGTGGCCGGGCTGGTCGCGATCCTTACGGCCTACTCCTACGTGAAGCTCTCGGTCCGCTTCCCCTCGGCCGGGGGCACGATCGTGTTCATCGACCGTGGCTTCGGCGTCGACTACGCGACCGGGGTCCTCAATCTCCTGCTGTGGCTCGGCTACCTGGTCACGATCGCCCTCTACGCCTCGGCCTTCGCGGCGTACGGGCTGACCTTCTTCCCGGAGCCCGAGCCCTGGCTCCGCCACCTCCTGATCACCGCCGCGATCCTCGTCCCGGCGCTGCTCAACGTGCTCGACGCCGAGGTCGTGAGCCGGTCGGAGACGGTCATCGTCGTCCTCAAGCTGCTGCTGCTCGGCGTGGTCATCGCCGCCGGCCTGCCCCACGTGGACCTCGGGCGGCTGGCGCCCGACACCTGGCCTCCGTCGCTGTCGATCCTGGCCGGAGGCATGGTCATCTTCGTCGCCTACGAGGGCTTCGAGCTGATCGCCAACGCGGCCGACGACGTCCGCCGGCCGGCGACCACCCTGCCCCGGGCGTTCTACGGATGCGTCGCCTTCGTGATCGCCCTCTACGTGCTCGTGGCGGTCGTCACCGTCGGCTCGGTGGCGCCCGCGGTCATCGCCCGGGCCAGCGACTACGCCCTGTCGGAGGCCGCGCGCCCGTCCCTGGGCCACGCCGGCTTCGTGATCGTCGCGGTCTCGGCCCTGCTGGCGACGCTGTCGGCGATCAACGCCACGGTGTACGGCAACGCCCGGCTCGGGTTCTCGCTGGCCAAGGACGGCGAGCTGCCCGACGTCTTCGAGCGCAGGACCTGGTGTCGTCCGGTGGCCGGCGTCGCCCTGACGGCCGCGATCTCGCTGCTGATCGCCAACCTCGTCGACCTGCAGGCGATCGCGATCCTCGGCAGCGCCGGCTTCCTCGTGGTCTTCCTGGCCGTCAACGCGGCCGCGTTCCGGCTCGCCCCGGAGCTGGGCGCCAACCGGGGTGTCTGCGCCGCCGCGGCCCTGGCCTGCCTCGGCGCCCTGGCGACGCTGATCGTCCAGACCTGGTCCTCGTCACCGCACGCGCTGCTCGTGTTCGCGGGGTTCGTGGCCCTCTCGGCGGGCTTCGAGCTCGTCTATCCCAGGGTCAGCGGGCGGAGCCTCGAGGGGCTCCGCCGGTCGTCGGCCTAGGCGTCGAGCCAGGCCTTGGCCTCGGTGAGCTTGCCGGCCTCGAAGAACCTGGCCTCGACCCGGAGGACGTGGCGGGCCAACCCGACCAGGCGGCGCTGCCAGCGCGCCTCGCCGACGATGGCGACCTTGTCGATGCGCCGGCGGTTGCCGACGACGAAGCGCAGGTGGTGCCAGAGGGCGCGGACCCCGCGCCAGCCGTGGAAGTCGTCGGCCTCGACGAGGACGCGGACGTCGGTGGCGTCGCCGAGCCCGTCGCCGAGCACGGCCAGGAGCCTGTCCTCGGCCTCGAGGTCGAGGGAGCCCGTCAGCCGGGCGTGGACCCGGGCGATGGCGCCGTCCCGCTCGACCCGGACGTCGAAGGCGTCGGCCGGCTCGGCGGCGACCCAGGTCTTGGCCCCGGCCAGGTCGGCGGCGGCGAAGGTCCGCACCGGGCACGGGATCATCAGGCCGAAGGCGCGCACGGCCTGCTCGATGAGGTCGTTGTCGGTCACGACCGCGATGCGGTCGAAGTCGGTCAGGTGGCTCAGGCCGACCTTGGAGTCGGCGATCAACGCGCCGAGCGAGAAGCGCTCGA
Organism: Planctomycetota bacterium; assembly: GCA_041398545.1. Classification (GTDB taxonomy): domain Bacteria; phylum Planctomycetota; class UBA1135; order UBA1135; genus JAWKUM01. The sequence goes on from JAWKUM010000008.1 coordinate 107,072, forward strand.
AGGACGGGCCGAGCACGTAGAGGAACCGCGGCCGGCGCCCCTTCCCGATCAACTCCTCGACGGCGGGGACCAGCCGCTCCGCGTAGTCCTCGGCCGTGACGACACCCTCGGCTTCGAACGCGACGACGTCGGGGCCGAGCCCCGCGATGGTCTGCAACATGGTGGGCCTCACACTGTCAGGGGGGTGGGTCCCGACGCGCAGGCCGGGTTCGCCTGCAGGGAGCGCCGGGGTCCTCGACGTGATTGTCGAGCCCGGCCTGACGCGACAAGGGGAGAAGACTCCACGATTCCGGGCAGGGGTGGCGCGCGGATAATCGTCGCGCGCGGGGAGGGATGACCTGCCGGTTCGCCGAGCGTCCGGATGGAGATCGAGATGGCCTGCGTGCGACCCTTCCTGACATCTTTGGTCCTGCTGGTCTTCGTCGGCGGGTCCACGGCACAGGACGCCGGTGGTGGCGCAGGCCTCGGGTCGGACCGGGGTCCTCCGGACCAGGACCTCGGCGGGGAGCTCGGCACGAGGCTTCGGCTGACCGGGGACTGGGCGGCCTGCGCCAGGACTGGGTCGACCACGGCTTCCGGATCGACGTCGACTGACGCAGACGACCCAGCGGGTCACGAGCGGCGGCGTCGGTGCGCGCGGGACGTCGGCGGCTCGGTCGACTTCCTGGTCCGTCTGGACCTCGCCAGGATGGACCTCGTGCCGGGGGCCCTGCTGACGCTGCGCACCGAGTCCCGCTACGGCGACTCGGTCAACGGCGACTCCGGGCTGTTGCTGCCGGTGTCCACGGACCTCGGGTTCCCGCTGACCGACCCGCAGGACGAGGACCTCCTCGTCGCGGTCACCGAGCTCAACCTGCTGCAGTTCGTGTCCGACCGCCTCGGCCTGTTCGCGGGCAAGGCCCAGACGCTCGACGGGGACGCGAACGAGTTCGCCAGCGGCCGGGGACGGCACCAGTTCCAGAACTTCCAGCTCGTCGCGAGCTCGGTGACCGCGGTCACGCTCCTGCATAGGCGCCCTCGCGGCCGGTGGGTGTGGCTGCCCGAGCCCGAGGTCACCGTCACGAGCACGGTCATGAGCACGGCCGACGCCTCGACGACGACGGGCTTCGACGAGCTCGAGGAAGGGCTGAGCTGGGTCACCGAGGGTCGGCTGCAGTACCGGCTCGCGGAGCTCCCCGGCGGCATGAACCTCGGCGGGATCTGGGCCTTCGACGGGGACTTCACCAGGCTGCGGGGCAAGCTGCAGTACACCCCGGCGTCGGCATCGGCCTGGAGTCACGGTCGAGCTCCTGGGCCGTGTACCGGAGCGCCTGGCAGCGGCTGTCGTCCGAGGACGCGCCCCCGGACGTCGTCGACGTCACCGACGGCCGAGGCCGACCTCCGTGGCCTCGGCCTGTTCACCCGCCTGGGTATCGCCGACGGGGACACGAACCCGGTCGAGTGGGCCGGCACGGTCGGCATCGGCGGTCGTGGGCTGATCCCGGGTCGTGAGGAGGATTCGTTCGGGATCGGCTACTTCCGCAACGGGCTGCGCGAGCCGCGCACGATCCTCGCCCCTTCCTGGCCCGCCACAGCCAGGGCCTCGAGGTCTACTACCAGTTCGGCCTCGGCCGTGCGGTCAGCCTCGCCCTGGACCTGCAGTGGGCCCAGGGCGCGGTCGAGGCCCTCGACGATGCCGTCCTCATCGGCGCGCGGCTCGACATCCGCCTGTGAACCGCCCGGTAGCTCCGTCCTCGTCCACGTGAGGGTCGGCCGGCTGTGGGAGAGCGGGTCGATCCCCGACCTCCTTGCGCAAGGTCCCGCGTCAGGTGCCGACCATGCGATCGACGGGGAGGGGGAATGGAGCGGGTGAAGGGACTCGAACCCTCGACATTCAGCTTGGGAAGCTGACGCTCTACCAACTGAGCTACACCCGCGTGCAGGGCGGAGGATCGTAGCGCCCGGGGGGGGCGGGGCAAGTGGACAGGCGGGGGGCGGGACGGGGCCGGGGAGCGGCCCGGCCTCAGCCGGCCGGTGGCTCGCCGAAGTCCAGCTCGCCCTTCTGCAGGCGGCGGATCAGCTCGCCGAGGCGGGGGAGGGCCCGCTGGAAGCGCATGCGGGCCGCGTCCTCGCTGAGGCCGAGGGCCTGACCGATGTCCCGATAGCCCTGCCGCTCCCACTCGCGCAGGAGCAGGACCCGTCGGTCGGTCTCGGGCAGGAGCTCGATCGCGAGGCGGAGCAGGGCCTCCATCTCGCGGCGGGCCAGCTCGCTGTCGAGGCGGGGGTCGGTCCAGAGCTGGGACTCCTCGGGCAGGCGCTGCTCGCGGCGGGCGTCGCGCTTGCGCGTGGCGTGGTACTCGGCCGCGTCGCGGAGGTTGTTGTCGATGATGCGGAGCACGAGGCCGCGGAAGCGCTCGGTGCTGCGGACCGGGATCGGCGGCACGTAGCGCAGCAGGTCGAGGACGGCCGACTGGGCGTAGTCGACGGTCTCGGCCTTGTTGCGCAGGACGTCGCCCATGCGCTCGCGGATCCGGTGCTCGATCCACTCGCGGTGCCGCTCGAGGAGGGCCGCGAGTGCCTGGCGGTCCCCGTCCTGCCAGCGGCGCAGGATGATCTCGCTGTCGTCGGTCACGCGGCCGATCATGCCAGGGCGGCGGGGATCGGGGAACGCCCGCCGGGACCCGCGGCTCGCGGCCGGCGGGGCGATCGTGTATGGCTCGGGGGCATGGACCAGAGAAGCCCCCTGCGGCGGCTGCTCGCGTACGCCCGACCCCACCGCGGGCGGCTCCGGCGGGCCGTCGCCTTCACGATCGCCAACCGCATCTTCGACCTCGCGCCCCCGGCCCTGATCGGCGTCGCCGTCGACGTCGTCGTCGCCCGCGAGGACTCCATGCTGGCCGGCCTCGGCGTCGCCGACCTCCGGACCCAGCTCCTGCTCCTGGCCGGGGCCACCGTGCTGATCTGGATCCTCGAGTCCCTGTTCGAGTACCTCGCCGACATCTCGTGGCGCAACCTCGCCCAGGACGTCCAGCACGGCCTGCGCCTCGACGCCTTCGCCCACCTCCAGGCGCTGAGCCTGCGCTGGTTCGAGGACCGCAGCTCGGGCGAGCTGATGTCGGTGCTCAACGACGACGTCAACCAGCTCGAGCGCTTCCTCGACCACGGCGCCAAGGACCTCGTCCTCGTCGCGACGACGGCGGTCGTCGTCGGCGGGGCCTACTTCGTCGCGATCCCCGACCTGGCCTGGGGCGCCGTCCTGCCGATCCCGGTCGTCATCGTCGGCTCGGTCTGGTTCCAGCGGCTGCTCGCGCCGCGCTACCGCGACGTCCGCAGCTGGGTCGGGGCCATCAACGCGCGCCTCGCCAACGACCTCGGCGGGATCCAGACGATCCACGCCTACGGGGCCGAGGCCTTCGAGCTCGAGCGCCTGCGCGAGGACAGCGACGGGTACCGGGCCGCCAACGGCCGCGCGATCGCGCTGTCGTCGGCGTTCTCGCCGCTGATCCGCATGGTCATCCTCGCGGCCTTCACGTACATGCTCGTCGCCGGTGGCATGCAGGTCCTCGACGGCACGCTCGCGGCGGGCGCGTTCACGATGGCGACGTTCTTCACCCAGCGGCTGCTGTGGCCGCTGACCTCGCTCGGGCAGACCTTCGACCTGTACCAGCGCGCGATGGCCTCGGCGCGGCGCATCCTCGACCTGCGCGACACCGACGCGGTCCCGCCCGACGGCGACCGCGCCCTGCCGCGGGCCGAGGTCCGCGGCGAGCTCGCCGTCGAGGACCTGAGCTATGCCTACCTGCCGGGCCGGCCGGTCCTCGACCGCGTCTCGCTCGAGGTCCCGGCCGGGGCGACGGTCGGCATCTGCGGTGCGACCGGGGCCGGCAAGACGACCTTGCTCAAGCTGCTGCTGCGCTTCTACCGACCCGACGGCGGGCGCATCCTGCTCGACGGCCACGACCTCGCCGACCTGCGCGGCGCCGACCTGCGCCGGGCCTTCGCCCTCGTCAGCCAGGACGTCTACCTGTTCCACGGCTCGGTGTTCGAGAACATCGCCTACGGGGACCCGGGCGCCTCGCGCGAGGCCGTCGCCGAGGCCGCCCGGCTGGCCGAGCTCAGCGACTTCGTCGACGGCCTGCCGCAGGGCTACGACACGATCGTCGGCGAGCGGGGGATCAAGCTCAGCGGCGGCCAGCGCCAGCGCGTCTCGCTGGCCCGGGCGATCCTGCGCGACGCCCCCGTGCTCCTGCTCGACGAGGCCACGTCGTCGGTCGACAACGAGACCGAGGCCGCGATCCAGCGCTCGATCGCCCGCCTGGCCTACGACCGCACGATCGTCGTCGTCGCGCACCGGCTGTCGACGATCCGCCACGCCGACCGGATCCAGGTCCTCGAGCACGGCCGGGTCCGCGAGCAGGGGACCCACGAGGAGCTCGTCGCCCGCGACGGGATCTACGCCCGCCTGTGGCGCGTGCAGACCGGCGAGGGCGCGCTCAGCGCCTGACGTCGCCGCCGTCGCCCGCGGGCGCCGTCGCGGCGTCGCCCCCGGCGTCGTCGCCGCCGGCCGCGCCGCCCTCGCCCTCGGGCCTGGCGATGCGCAGGTCCCAGGCGACGAGCCACTCGCTGCCGACCTGCTTGAAGCCGCGCTCGAGGAGCCGGGCCTCCATGTCGGGCAGGTGGCCGGCCCCGTAGAAGATGGCCACCTTGCGCCGGTCCTTGGCGAGCTCGGTGTCGAGCACCTTCATGCAGGCCGCGTTGCGGTCGCCGATCAGGACCGACTCCTTGCCCTTCTCGGCCCCGAGGCTCGAGATCGTCAGCTCGATGTCGTCGAGCATCTGGGCCAGCAGGAACTTGTGGTAGCGGGCGCGGTCGGCGCTGAAGAAGCCGGCCAGGAAGTGCAGCGCCGTGATCTTGGACGCGTTGCCGTCCTGCGGCGGGGGGTTGAGCATCGAGCGTAGCACGTAGGTCCAGATCGACTCGCCGCGCTCCTCCATCTTGCGGGCCATCTCGGCGGGGGAGAGGTCGGCGTGGACGAAGTTGGGCTTGGAGTAGTCGACCTGGTCGAGCTGGAACTCGAGCTCGAGGCTCTGCTTGAGGAAGCGCTGCAGGGCCGAGACCGGGCTGTCGGACTTGTGGCCGCGCTCGGGCCGCGTGCCCTTCTCGGCGACGAGCTCGTACAGGACGCTGTCGTAGCCGTCGAGGCGGGAGCGGAGCCCGGCGTAGTACGCGGCGTCGCCGATGTGGACGACACCGACGAGGTCGACCTGCCGGCCCTTGGCGTCCTCGTACGAGACGACCGCGGTCTGGTAGGTGCCCTCGGTGTCCCCGGTCGACACGAAGCGGGTGAAGCGGTGCTCGGTGGTCGCGGTCTGCCCGGGCTCGCCGGCGTCCGGAGCCTCGGCGGCGGTCGTCGCGCCGCCCGCGGGCGCCGGAGGCCGCCCGGCGCTGGACTGCTCGGGCATGGCGGTCCCGGCCGCGGTCGAGCCGCCCTCGACGGGCCGGAGCTCCTGGTCGTCGCCGCAGGCCGGCAGCGCCAGCAGGGCGGCCGCGACGGCGACGAGGACGCCGAGGCGGGGGCGCGCGAGGAAGGACGGACGCGGGGTCGGGATCGGAGCCTCCATGGCCCCGATCCTAACCGGCCCGTCGGGATCCGTCGGGGGTCAGCGGCCGATCGTGCCGGTGCCGCCGTTGCTGAACGCGAGCCCGAGGGTGTTGGCCTTGGGGTCGAGCACGATCCACTGGTCGTGGAAGACCACGTTGACCAGGCCGGTGTCGTTGGGCACCGGGAGCTTGAACGAGGACTTGCCCGCCGTGTCGGCCTGGGCCGCGAGGGGCAGGTCGAACGAGCACAGCAGGCCGCAGCCCGGCGCGCCGGCCGGGGTCAGGTCCAGCGGCAGCTGGATCGGCCCCCAGACCGAGTTGGACGCGCCGATCAGCAGCAGGACCGGCGTCGACGGCAGGGCCTTGTCGAGGTCGACCGAGAACGTGCTGTTGACCTTGGGCACGCCGGTGGCCGAGAGGGCCGGGACGTTGCCGCTGTAGCCGACGCAGTTCAGGCGCCAGGCCCAGGGCTCGCCGGCCGACGGCCCCTTCCACACGATCGTCCCCTGCTGGTCCTTCCAGTGCATCAGCGACTTGGTGCCCGTCGTGAGCTGCGGCCACTCGAAGGCCTTGACGAACAGCGTGCCGGGGGACCACGACAGGAAGAACTTGGGCTGGTTCGAGATCACGACCGGCTTGGGGAACGTGGCCCTGTACCAGTCGGCCTTGGTGTCGACCGTGATCGAGCCGGTCGCCAGCGGGCTCGCCTGCGGCTGGCCCGAGCTGTCGGGCAGGTAGATCCAGGCCGGCACGGTGGTCTTGGCCTTGGCCTGCGTGAACAGCTCGAAGCCCGTCACCAGGAGCGCGGTCTTCTGCGTCGACACGACCAGCGCGAGCTGCGGGTTGCTGACGCTCGCCAGCGGCGTGAGCGTGCCGCCAGCGGGGTTGTTGGACTCGCACCAGCTGATGCCGGCCGTGCCGGGGCACCCGGCGCCGAAGGTCGTGTAGCTGCCGGTCTGGGCCGCGGCGGCGGCCGTCAGGCAGGCGAGGGTCGAGAGGGATCCGAGCAGGCGGTGCATGATCGTTCTCCGCGGGGAAGGGCCCGAAGGTGGCGCGAGGATCATAGGCTCCGCGACCGCGCGGGATACACCAGCGGGTGACCAACCCGGCCCGGGTCGCGCACCCCGGTGCCCGGGCCCGATCGCGCCGGGCCCCGTCCGCGTCAGGGCCCGATCGTGCCGGTGCCGCCGTCGCTGAACGCGAGCCCGAGCTTGTTGGCCTTGGCGTCGAGGACGATCCACTGGTTGTGGAACATCGCGTTCACGAGCTTGCCGTCGTTGGGGACCGGCACCTTGAGCGAGGCCTGCCCGTTGGCGTCGCACTGCAGCGCGACCGGGAGGTCGAACGAGCACAGCAGGTCGCAGCCGGAGGCCCCGGCCGGGCTGAGGTCGAGGGGCAGCTTGAACGGCCCCCAGGCCGAGGCCGACCCGCCGAACAGCAGCAGGGTCGGCGCCGAGGCCAGGCCCTGGTCGAGCAGGACCGTGAACGAGCCGCCGACGCTCGGCGTGCCCTTGGCCGACAGGGTCGGGACCTGGCCGCTGCCGCCGATGCAGGTGACGCGCCAGGCCCAGGGCTGGCCGGCGGACGGGCCCTTCCAGGCCCCGGACAGCGGCTGGTCGCGCCAGCAGTACGGGGCGTTGGTGCCGCTCTGCAGCCACGGCCAGGCGAGCGCCTTGCGGTTGCCGGTGCCGGGTGACCACGACAGGAAGAACACCGGCTTGTTGCTGACGACGACCGGCGTCGTGAACGTCGCCTTGTGCCAGCCGAGGGTCGTGCCCACCGTCAGCGAGCCGGTCCCGATCGGGCTGGCCGCGGGCTTGCCGCTGCCGTCGGGCAGGTAGATCCAGGCCGGCACGGTGACCTGCTGCGGCGCCTTGGTGTAGAGCTCGAAGCTGGAGATGATCAGCGTCTTGCGCTGCGTCGCGACGAGCATCGCCAGCTGCGGGTTGTTGATGTTGACCAGCGGGTTGGCCGTGCCGCCGGTCGGGTTGTTGGCCGCGCAGTACTGTCCGGGGGTCGAGCCCGAGCAGCCGGTGCCGTAGGTCGCGTAGGCCCCGCTCTGGGCCGCCGCGGCGGAAGCGAGGATCCCCGCGGCGAGCGCCGTGGCGCGGAAGGAGGCGCGACGTGTCGTGCTCCGGGGTCGCCGCCGCACCGCTCGCGCCCCGGGCCGCACCCTAGTCGACCCTCGTGTGGCTGCCGTCGCAGCGCGGTTGGTTGGCCGTGCCCTTGCACCCGCACCACGCGAACTTCTGGGCCTCGGTCAGCTCGACGACGACCGGCGCCAGGCCCGTGCCCTTGTGCGAGCCGTCGCAGAACGGCTGGCCCGCGCTGCGGCCGCAGGCGCACCAGGCGTACCTGCCGGGCTGCATGTCGAGCACGTACGGGGACTTCTGGGGGCGGTACGGTTCGGTCATGCGCTTCCTCGCCGGGGGCAGGGGGGACAGGCCCGGATCCTAACCCGGGCGTTCAGCGCCGCCAGGGGTCCTCGGGCAACGGAGGCAGGTCGGAGGCGCCATCGACCATCGCGGACAGCCGGGCGACGATGGCCGCCGCGCCGGTGTTCGACATGCCGAAGTTGATGCGCAGGCCCAGCCTCAGCCCGTCCCAGTTGAGCCCGGTCGCGCCGGCGGGTGGTCCATCCCCGGCCCCTCGCGCATCCAGCGCAGCTGTTCACTTGCCCCCGTCGCCGGGCGCGCGCGCGACGAGGGCCCGCACCGCGCCGCACGCTCCCCTCGGGGGCCGTCCACGCGCGGGCCAGGAACCACGGGTCCTGGACCGGGTGGAGGCAGTACGCGATCAACGCGCCCCACAGCAGCAGGGTCCAGGCCGCGTTCACCGGCTTGGGCTCGTAGCGCACGATGCGGAACAGGTGCATCGTCACGAGGAAGCCGAGGACGAGGCCGCCGAGGTGGGCCTCGTTGCTGATGTTCCACTGCGGCATCAGGCCGATCATGAAGTTGATCGCGAGCAGCGTCAGGAGCCAGCGGCCGCCGGGGGAGTGGATGAAGTTGGTCAGGCCGCGGCCGACGCGGATCCCGATCGCCATGTGCGCGCCGAGGAACCCGAACAGCGCGGCCGAGAACCCGGCGAGGTGGAAGTACGGCGGGCCGAGCAGCGTCGCCAGCGCCGTGCCGCCGGTCCCCGAGAGCACGACGAGCAGGAGGTAGCGCAGGTGGCCGAGCTCCCACTCGAGCCGGGGGCCGAGCAGGAACAGGGCGTACCCGTTCATGAACAGGTGGAAGAACCCGAAGTGGACGAAGTTGGCCGTCAGCAGCCGCCACCACTCGCCGGTCGCGACGAAGGCCGGGACGACGCAGCCGGCGCGCACGAAGCGCGTCGCGTCCCCCTCGGCGTCGAGCCCGAAGCGGAGGAATACGGCGACGATGGCCCCCAGGCACAGCCAGGTGACGAAGGGGCGGAAGTCCTCGTTCACGGCCGCACCCCCCTGGCCAGGGCGCGGCGGGCTGCGATCCGCGCGAGGTGCTCCTCGGGCAGGTAGCGCCGGCCGCGGGACGGGCCCAGGTCGAGCAGCTTGCGCAGCGCCTGGTGGGCCTCGTCCTGTCGCCCGAGGTCGTGCAGGGCCCGCGCCAGGTAGAGCAGGCCCCGGATCGAGTCGCCGTAGAGCGTGTGGAAGCGGTCGGCGAGGTTGTAGCCGACCTGCGCGTTGCCGATCGCGAGCGCGAGCTCGTCGGTCAGCAGGAGGTTCTCGCCGGTCCCCAGGTCGGGGTCGAGGAGGAAGGCTTGGCTGGCGTGCTCGAAGGCCTTCTGCGGGAGGTCGAGGGCCTGGAAGCAGCGGGCCAGGTAGTGGTGGATCCAGGGGTCCTTGTCGTCCTTCTCGAGGGCCGCGGCGAGGAACGGCAGGGCCTGGGGGTAGCGGTGGGCCTCGCAGAGGAGGCGGGCGAACTCGAGCAGGTTGAGGGCCGAGGGGTGCTCGTGCAGGGTCCGGTAGAGGTGCTGGGCCCGGACCTCGTCGAACTCGAGCCGCTGGCGGTAGCGGCGCACGAAGGCGCGGAAGCGCCACCACAGGACCGGGTTGAGGACGAGCAGGAGGACCAGGAGCGGCAGCAGCCCCAGCAACACGACCTGGAGGCCGTGGGCCAGGACGACGTCCGCGACGGCCAGGATCCTCGCCAGGAGGCCGGGGTCGGCCAGGAACAGCACCTGGGGGGCGGCGACCAGCGCGACCGCGGCGGCCAGGAGGATCCAGGCCAGGGGGCGGGTCCTCGGGCGCGCCGGCGCTTCCATCCCGCCACTTGTCCCCATCCGGTGGGGCCGATGCAAGCGCCGCTTCCGGTGAATGCCGGACCGCGGGGATGTTGCAGTGACCGCCGACCGGCCGCTGAAAATCCCGTCCCGGTCGCGGTTACCGCCGTCGGGCGTGGGCCTAATCATGGGCGCGATGGGGAGCATGGGCCCATCGCGAGAGAGACGAGGTGGTCCCCCGGCAGCCGCACCCACGGCCGCCGGGGGATTTTTTTCTGCCTCCGGAACGCCGCCACCCGAGCCGTCGTAGGCCGCGCCCAGGTAGCCGGAGCCGTACTCCGGCTTCCGATCAGAGGTAGGTCCCGGCGGGGGGGCGGTCTCGACCGACTCCTCGCCGGGTTTCGTAAGGGCCCCCGTCCCCCGGCATCGGATTTCCTGTTGGCGCTCGCGCGCGGTCAGCGGAAGCTCAGGTCCGCACCCCTGGCGAGCGACCGATGACGACCCCTGCGACGCCGGCCTACGGCAGCTATCTCCGGATCCAGGAGCTCCTGTCCCTGCAGAGCCCGCCCGACTTCGAGGCCGGGCACGAGCGGGGTCGGTACCGGGACCTGCTCCACCACGACGAGATGCTGTTCATCGTCGTGCACCAGGCCTACGAGCTCTGGTTCAAGCAGATCCTCCAC
>JAWKUM010000009.1:0-114177 GCA_041398545.1 Planctomycetota bacterium
CGCCGCCAAGGGCACGCTCGGGCTCGTCCCGACGATGGGGGCGCTGCACGAGGGCCACCTCAGCCTCGTGCGCCGCGCGCGGACCGAGAACGCCCTCGTCGCGGCCAGCATCTTCGTCAACCCGTTGCAGTTCGGGGCCGGCGAGGACTTCGACCGCTATCCGCGCACCGAGGAGGAGGACCTCGCGATGCTCGAGCAGGAGGGCGTCGACCTCGTCCTCCTCGGCCAGGCCGCCGACCTCTACCCCGACGGCTTCGCGACGACGCTCCGCATCGACGGGCCGCTCGGGGCCGAGCTCGAGGCCGCGCGGCGGCCGGGGCACTTCGACGGGGTCGCGACCGTCGTGGCCAAGCTGCTGCTGATGTTCCGGCCGGCGCGGGCCTACTTCGGCTGGAAGGACTTCCAGCAGTGCTGCGTCGTGCGCCGCCTCGTCGCGGACCTGTCGCTGCCGGTCGAGGTCGTCTGCTGCGAGGTCGTGCGCGAGGACGACGGCCTCGCGCTGAGCTCCCGCAACCGCTACCTGTCGGCCGCGGCCCGCGCGCAGGCGCCGCGGATCCACGCAGCCCTGGCCGAGGCCCGCGCGGCGGCCGAGGCCGGCGAGCGCGACGTCGAGCGCCTCGTGGCCCTCGTCGTCGAGCGGCTCGGGCCGCCGTTCGAGCTCGAGTACGTCGCGGTCCGCGACGAGCGCGACTTCGCGCCGGTCGACCGGCTCGACGACGACGGGCTCAGGCCGCGGATCCTGTGCGTGGCCGGCCTCGAGGGCGTGCGCCTGCTCGACAACCTCCCGCTGCCGGGCAGGGCATGAGCCGACTCGCGACCGAGGCCCCGGCCAAGCTCAACCTCGCCCTCGAGGTCGTCGGCCGGCGCGACGACGGGTTCCACGAGCTGTGGACCGTGTTCGACGCGATCGACCTCTGCGACCGGCTCGACTACGAGCCCGGGGACGGCGCGCCGCGGCTCGTGCTCGCGGGCGGCGACCCGGCCAGCGGCGCGCCGCGGCTCGTGCTCGCGGGCGGCGACCCGGCCAGCGGCGCGCCCGAGGGCGACGACAACCTCGTCCTGCGCGCGGCCCGGACCTTCGCCGAGGCCACCGGCCTCCCGTCCGGCGGGACCTGGACGCTGACCAAGGCCGTCCCGGCCGGCGCCGGGCTCGGCGGGGGCTCGAGCGACGCGGCGGCCGCCCTGCGCCTGCTCTGCGAGCGCCACGGCCGTGACCCGACCGCACCGGACGTCGCCGCACTGGCCCGCGGGCTCGGGGCCGACGTGCCGTTCTTCCTGCACGGCGGGCGGGCCTGGGCCGACGGTCGCGGGGACCGCATCCACCCGCTGCCCGGGGGCCCGCGCTTCGCCTACCTGCTGCTCCATCCCGGACGGCCGCTGGCCACGGCGGCCGTCTTCGCCCGCTGCGCCGCCGGCGAGCGGGGGGGCTTTACCGACCCACCCCACGACCTAAGCTCGCCCTCCGACCGGTCGGCCGAGGCCGCCGCGGAGCGGTCGGGTCGGGAGGTCGCCGCCGGTCGCGACGAGGCCGCCGCGAGGGGTCTCTGCGCGCTGCTGGCGCGGACGGGGGAGGCAGGTCCATGGGCCGAGGGACTGTTCAACGATCTCGAGCGGGCCGCCCAGGGGGCCGCGCCGTGGCTCGACGCGCTGCGCCTGGAGCTCCTGCGCCAGGGGTTCCCGCGCTTCCACCTGTCGGGCTCGGGCTCGACGCTGTTCGTCGCGGCGACCGACCCGCGCCCGCTCGCCGAGCTCGGGCAACGACTCGGGCCGGCGCTGGCGCGGCCGCCGCTCGCCGACCTGGCGCCCGGGGCCGTGCTGCTGCCGGCGCACTCGCGGGCCTGACCGTGGGCGGCGCCCCGGGGGCGGCCCGGGGCGGAGGAGGGCGAGGATGAAGATCAGCGAGATCCGGGTCAGCCTGGTCGGGGACCCCGAAGACCCCAAGGACAAGCTCAAGGCGTTCTGCTCGGTGACCTTCGACGGCGAGATCGCGATCCGCGAGGTCAAGGTCGTGCTCGGCGCCCGCGGGCTGTTCGTCGCGATGCCGAGCCGCTCGCTGATGGCCCCGTGCCAGGCCTGCGGCTGCCGCAACCCCGTGCGCGCCCGCTTCTGCAACGACTGCGGCAAGCACGTCCACGTCCCGCGCCACCTCGCCGAGGCCCGCTACCAGCACGTCGACGTCGCCCACCCGATCAGCGCCGAGGCCCGGGCCGCGCTGCAGGAGGCCGTGCTCGAAGGCTACCGGCTCGAGGTCGAAGCCAGCCGCCGGAGCGGCTACGCTCGGCGCGACGAGCGGGACGGGTTGGAGGACCCGGAGCCCGGACCCGACAGGCGCCGCGGCGAGGGCCGCGGCCGGCCGGGCCGGGGCGGGGACCTCGGCGCCGAGGCCGGCGCCTGACGGCCGGGCCCGCGAGGAGGCGGGGGTGCAGGGATCCACGACGCTGGCGGTCATCGGGGCGGGACGCATGGCCCGCGCCCTGCTGCGCTCGCTCAGGCCCGAGGCCTGCACGGTGCTCGGCGTCCACGCCCGGCGCGACGACGCCTGGTCGCGGCTGCTCGTCGAGGGCCTCGTCGGCCGCCGCGCCCGGCAGCTGACGATGCCCGAGGTCTTCGGCGCCGACATCGTGTTCGTCGCCGTATCCGACGCGGCCCTGCCCGGGGTCGTCGAGGAGCTGGCCGATCTCGACCCGGGCCAGGGCCGGACGCGGATGGTGCTGCACGCCTCGGGCTTCCACGGCCTCGGCGGCCTCGCGGCCCTGTCCAACCGCGGCCTCGGCCTCGGCATGATCCACCCGCTGCGCTCGCTGCCCGAGGGCGCGACGCTGTCGGGCGCCCTGGTCCTGGTCCAGGCCGTCGAGGGCCACCGCGACGAGGTCCTGCAGTTCGTCGCCGGCTTCGGCGGCGAGCCCCTGTGGTGCCCCGACCTCGACCCCGCGCTCTACCACGCGGCCGCGACCCTGCTCGCCAACGGCTTCACGGCCCTGTTCGCCGCCGTCCTCGAGCTGCTGCAGAAGGCGACCTGGGGCCGGGTCACGCCGGCCCAGGCCCTGGGGCTCGTCGACAGCGCCGCCGAGCCGCTGCGCCCGCCGCTCGACCAGTCGCCGAGCGAGGCGCTGACCGGCCCGGTCCGCCGCGGCGACGCGGCCGTCGTGCGCCGCCACCTCGACGCGCTCAGGCGCGAGGCGCCCGAGGCCCTGCCGACCTACCGCGCGCTGATGCGCCACTGCCTCGGCCTCGCGCGCAAGGCCGGCCTCGACCCGGCCCTGGCCGACGAGGTCGGGCGCGTCCTCGCGAGCGGCGGCGAGCGCGTATGATGCGCGCCGCGCGATGAGCCGGATCCTGACGACGCTGATCCCCGAGTCGGTCGAGTCCGGGCTCGAGGACTGCCGTCGCGCCCTGATCCGCGGCGCCGACATGGTCGAGTTCAGGCTCGACCTGCTGACCAACCCCCGGACCGTGCTCGACCTCGTGCGGCGCAGCCCGGCCCCGGTCCTGGCCAGCTGCCGGGTCCGTGCCGACGGCGGCTGGTTCGACGGCGACGCCGACCTGAGGCGCGAGATGCTCGTCGCGGCGGCCGAGGGCGGGGCCGAGTGGATCGACGTCGAGCACTGGGAGGGCCTGAGCCTGCCCGGGGGCCTGCGCACCCGGCTGCTGCGCAGCTACCACAAGCTCGACGGGGCGCCGCGCGACCTGCTCGCGATCGTCGACCGCATGGCGTACTCCGGCGCCGACGCGGTCAAGGTCACGCTGATGGGCTACGACGCCGCGGACATCCGCGTCGTCGACGAGCTCTACAAGCGCCACTACCCGGTCCCGGTCACGGCCTTCCTCGCCGGCGAGACCGGCGTGGCCTCGCGCTACCTCGCCTCGATGCTCGGCGCGCCGTTCCTGTACACGGCCCCCGAGCCGGGCCGCGAGGCCGCGCCCGGGCAGCCGACGCTGTGGGAGGCGATCGAGGTCTTCCACGCGCGCCGCCTCGGCCTCGACACCTGCTTCTGGGGGCTGATGGGCTCGCCGGTCCGGCACAGCCTCGGCTACCGGCTCCACAACGGCCTCGGCCGCTGGCTGCGCGAGGTCCCGGTCTACCTGCCGTTCGAGACCAAGCACCCCGAGACCCTGCTGTCCCACCTGCGCGGGTTCGGGCCGCGCTTCCTCGGCCTGTCGGTCACGGCGCCGCACAAGGGCCGCGTGCTCGACCTCCTCGACGGGGTCGGGCCCGAGGCCAAGGAGTGCCGGGCGGCCAACACGATCATCCACCGCGACGGGATGCTGATCGGCCAGAACACCGACGTCGAGGGCATCCGCCGCGCCCTGCGCCGGGGCTACGAGGGCGGCCGGCCGCCGACCGGGGCCCGGGCCCTGGTCCTCGGGGCCGGGGGCGCGGCCCGCGCGGCCTGCATGGCCCTGGCCAAGGACGGGCTCGAGGTCTCGGTCGCCAGCCGCAGCCAGGCGGGCATCCGCGACTTCGCCCAGGTCTGGGGCTTCGGCCTGCTTCCGATCGACCCCCGGGCGATCCGCGGCCTCGACCCGGCCGTCGTCGTCCACGCGACCCCGGTCGGCTCGGCCGGCGCCGAGGACAAGGCCTGCCTGCTCGAGGTCGGGGACATCCCGCGGGGGTCCGTCGTCCTGGACCTCGTCTACCGCCCGGTCCGGACCGAGCTCCTGCGCCGCGCGACCGAGGCCGGCGCCCGCCCGGTGTCCGGGCTGTGGATGTTCCTGCACCAGGCCTACCTGCAGATCGCCCACGTCCTGGGCTCCCAGGCCGGCCTGCCGGGGCTCGAGTCGCTGTCGCTGCTGCTCGGGCCCGAGGGTCGCGAGCTGCGCGAGCCGGCGCACTGAGCCCGCGCCCGGGAACGGGGGTCGCGCAGGAATCCTGAAAAAGCCCTTCATCCCCGCTCCCGAGGTCCCGATGCACCTGATGTCGGTTGCATGGGAGGGTGAGACCAGATGACGGTTTCGACGAGGGTCCGGGCGGAGGAGCGCATCGTCGTCGGCAACATCGAGGGCGACCTGACCCCGGGCCAGTGGCTCGACGGCCTCAGGGCGGTGCTCGACGACCCCGGCTACTGCCTCGACTTCGACGAGATCTGGGACCTGCGCGCCTGCACGTCCCTGCTCGGCTGCTGGGAGGAGGTCGAGCGGTTCCTCGGGGCCCTGGCCCTGCTGCGACCCGAGGAGTCGCCGCGCCGCGTCGCCCTCGTCGTCGACAACGACGACGACCTCGCGATGGCGCGGATCCTCGAGGAGCACGCGCGCGACCTGTGCAAGGCGTTCCGCAGCCTCGACCGGGCCGAGGACTGGATCGGCCACGACGCGCAGATCTTCCCGGCCTGCTGAGCCGGCCGGCCGGCCGCGGCCCTATCCTGCGGCCATGAGCGGCACGGCCCTGCGCGGATGCTGGCTCGTCGGCCTGCGCGGCGCCGGCAAGACCAGCCTCGGAGAGGCCCTGGCCGAGGAGCTCGGCTGGGCCTTCGTCGACCTCGACGAGCGCATCGCCGAGCGCGAGGGCAAGCCCGTCGGCCAGGTCCTGCAGGAGCTCGGCGTCGAGGCCTTCCGCTCGCTCGAGCACCGCGCCCTGATGGCCGAGCTCGGCGGGCTCAAGCTCGGCCGGCGGGTCCTCGCCCTGGGCGGGGGCGCGGTCGAGAACCCCGACGTCGTCGCCGTCCTGGAGGAGCTGCGGCTCCAGCACGGCTACAAGGGCGTCTGGGTCCAGTGCCCGCTCGAGGAGCTCGAGCTGCGCATCGAGCGCTCGGGCGGCCCCTCGGTCAGGCCGCGGCTCGTCGGCCGCAGCCTCGCCGAGGAGTGCCGGCTGCTCCTGGCCCGCCGCGCCGGGCACTATGCCCGCCTGTCCGACCTCCGCTTCGACAACCCGGGCGGCCGCCTGCGCGACCTCGCCGGGGCGCTGCGCGCGCGGCTCGAGGCCTTGGCCTCGGTCGGAGCGGGCCCGCCGCCGCATCCTCAAGCGTGAGGCCGAACCGCCCGAAAGGAGAGCCGGGATCCCGTCGGTCGCGGCCCCGCTCGCGCGGTGGAGGCGTCGCGACCGCACGGCTTTGGCGCGCGTATCGGAGCGTGCCTTGGCTAGGATGGGACACGGGTCGGGGGAGCGAAGGACCGATCGGGCGTCGAGGACGGCCGATCCCGCGGACGAAGGTCGTTGACGGAGAGGCGGAGCAGCGCCGGGCCCAGGATGTCCGGCCGGGACCACCCGGCCGGGGGACGGCGGCGTGCCGTCCGTGAGGGGCGCCCCGTGCCGGCCCTGACCCTCGCGCTCGTCCTGTCGGCGGCCTGCATGAGCCCCAAGGACCCGTGGCGCGAGGCGCCGGTCGTCCCCGCGGCGCAGAAGACCCAGCTCGACAAGTACCGCAAGGCCCTGCTCGGGGCCGAGCGCGAGCCCGAGGGCAGCCCCAAGATCGAGGTCGCCGTGCGCGCGCTGGCCGAGGCCGGCAACGACGAGGCCCACGCGATCCTCAAGCAGGTGCTCGCGTCGTTCCAGGAGACGAGCGAGGTCCCGGCGTCGACGACGCGCATGGTGATCGACGTCCTCGGCGACCGGCTCGCGATCGACCTCGACCTCAAGGAGGGCGACCAGCGCCGCCGCCGGCTCGAGCTCTACGACAGCTACGCGCCGCTGCTGCTGACGATCTACGCCGACAAGGGCTCGACCGCCAACGGCTTCCGCCCGCCGATCCAGCGCTGGTTCTCGCTGCTGCCCGACGAGGTCGCGCGCGCGTCGCTGACGCGGTTCCTGCGCAAGCCCGAGCCCGAGACGATCCGCGCGGCCGTCGAGGTCGCCGGCTACACCGAGGACCCGGCCCTGGCCGTCGAGGTCGCGCCGTTCCTCGAGAACCTCGAGCTGCGCAGCCTGGCCCAGGAGACCCTCGGCCGGCTGACGCTCAGGATCCAGCCGTTCACGAGCCTCGAGGAGTTCCGCGTCTGGGAGCAGAAGAACCGCGGCCTGAGCTACGACGAGCTGGCCCGGCGCACGGCGCTGGAGTCGCTCGAGCTGGCCCGGCGGTTCGAGAAGGAGCGGCAGGAGCTCGCGCGGGCCAACGAGGACAAGGCCTTCTTCCTGGTCAAGCGCATCCTCGCCCTCGGCCTGTCGCAGCCGACGCCGCCGTGGGGGGAGTTCATGTTCCTGCTCGAGTCCAAGGACCTCGTGCGGCACCGCGCGGCGATCCTCGAGGAGCTCTACCGCGGCATGAAGGCGCGCGGCCTCGAGCCGGCCCAGGTCAAGCCGTCGCTCAAGGACATCGAGAAGCTCCTGGCCTTCGTCAAGCAGGGCTGGGAGACGGCGCCGGGGCCCGACCGCAACAGCTGGCTCGGGGCCTGGGCCTGGCTCGCGTACCTCGCCGGCGGCGCCGACGCCGAGGAGGTCACCGGCGTCCTGCTCGGCAAGCTCGAGTCCAGCCTCGACCCCGACGGCGTCAACCGCGTCGTCGAGCTGCTGACGTTGTTCCCGAGCGACGGCGTGCGCGCCAAGGTCCTCGAGCAGGTCCTCGCGCGGCGCCTCGTCGAGGACGGGACCGGCGTCCACGCCGGCATCCGCTGCCTCGCCGGCCTCGGCGTCCCGACGCAGAAGGAGCTCGTCGTCAAGCTGCGCGACCTCCTCCTGACCTGCGTGCGCGACCGCAAGGTCCCGCTCGAGGCCCGCGACCTCGCGATCGACATCCTCGGCGAGCTCGGCCACGAGCTCGTGACCGCGGCCCTGCAGGGCATCGTCCAGCCGCACGACCGCCGCGTGGCCAAGGCCGCCCCGGTCGAGCACCTCGAGGAGCCGCTGCGGCTCAAGGCGCTGGCCTGGGGCAACACCAAGATCGCGTCCGAGCTGCAGGCCGCGCCGCCCAAGGAGCTCGACAAGCTCGTGCAGGCGGAGCTCGACTTCCTGCTGCAGTGCATCTGGGACGCCTCGCCGCGGCTGCGCAAGGAGGCCGCGCGCGCGCTCGAGGACTTCCCGCCGGCCGTGCTCCCGCTCAAGGCCGAGGAGCGCCGCAACCACGCCCAGCAGGTCGTCAGCGGCATCGGCGGCTCGCTGGCCGAGGAGGCCGACCCCGGCTGCATCGAGCAGTTCCTCAAGAGCCTGCTCAAGCAGGCCAAGACCCACGAGGTCGGCGCGACGGCGATCCAGCGCATCGTCGAGGCCATGGCCCGCTGGGCCGGCGAGGCGCAGACCGGACCCGAGTGGCGCAAGCAGCTCGAGACCCAGGCCGCGACCCTCGACGAGGCCCTCGGCACGCTGGTCCGCGGCAAGGGCGTGCAGCCGGTGCTGCTGCTCGACGAGGCCCGGCGCCTGCTCGAGGCGCGGCTGACGTCGACGGCCCAGGTCCTGCTCGACAACGAGGTCCTCGACGGCCTCGAGCAGCCGACGCCGGCCGCCGAGGCCAACCGCGAGCGGCTCGAGCGGGAGCGCGTCGAGCTGCAGCGGCGGCGCAACATGGCCTTCGTCGACCTGCTGCGGATCACCGGGGGCCTCGACCGCCTCGGCGCCGAGCGGCGCCAGCGCGTGGCCCAGCTCCTGGTCCGCTACCAGGAGTCGCTGCGCACGCTCCAGGTCGACGCGCCCGAGGTCCTGGTCCTGCTGGCCCAGGCCCACGCCCAGCAGAACGACCACCGCACGGCGGTGACGCTGTACCAGGCCTGGCGCGACGGGCCCGGCAGCGACGCGCCGGTCGCCGAGCGCCAGCGGGTGCGGCGGCTGCAGGCCGGGTCGCACTACCAGCTCGACGAGTACAAGCAGGCGGCCGAGATCCTCGCCGGCCTGACCGACCTCGAGTCGCTGCTGCTGCGCGGGCGGGCCCTGGTCCGCAGCGAGCAGTGGCAGGAGGCCGAGAGCCTGTTCCGCAGCCTGCTCGACAACCCGGTCCTGCCCGACAAGGGCCGCGAGCGCGAGGAGGCCTCGCTCGGCCTCTGCGAGGCCCTGCTCGGCCTCGACAAGCTCGACGAGCTGTCCGGCTTCGAGGCCGCCCTCGAGCCGTTCCGGGACGTGGCCGTGGCCGAGGCCTACAAGTCGTTCCGGGCCCGCAAGGAGCGCCGCATCCAGGAGCTCGAGAAGGGCGACGGCAAGGCCGCCGGCGACGGCAAGCAGCCCGGCAGCCGGCCCGGCCCGACCCCCGGCTCCGGCCAGGGCGGCTCCGGCCCCGGGGCCAAGGACGGCCTGGCCGAGCCCAACCCCGGGCGCTGAGCAGTCTCGCCCAAGCCCGAGCACTCCCTGCTTGAAGGGCGATCCGCTTGGACTAGACTCTCTGGCCCTCGACCGGGATCAGCCCCGGTCGTGCACCGCGGGGTGGAGCAGTCCGGTAGCTCGTCGGGCTCATAACCCGAAGGTCGCAGGTTCGAATCCTGCCCCCGCTACCAAACGCAAGAGGCAGGCAGACAAGGACTTCGGTCGGTCTGCCTGCTTCTCTGTACGGCACTGAATTCCTGGCGCTGTGCCAGAATTGTGCCCCTCACGGTCCCTCCGTAGGCTGCCGGCCATGGGAGAGGGAACCGTGAAGGTCGCCATCTACCTCCGGGGCCAGACCTGGTGGGCCCGCTACACGTACGGCGGCAAGCGCTACCGCCACTCGCTCGACACGAGCAACAAGAAGATCGCCGAGGACCTGGCCAACGACCTGGAGTGGAGGCTCCGGCGAGGCAAGCTCGACCCCGAGCCCGAGCGGGTCCGGATCGCCGACTACCTGGAGCAGTTCAAGGTCCACTCGGCGGCGATCAAGAAGCCCAAGACGCACCTCAACGACCTGCGCCGGATCGAGGGCTTCCTGGCCACGCTGGAGGTCGACTACCTCCACGAGGTCACGCCGGCGATGGTCACGGCCTGGCTGTCCGGCCAGGCCCTCGCGCGCTCGCTCAGCCCGACGACGATCCTGCGGATCCGGGAGGCGCTGCACGCCTTCTTCGAGCACGCCCGCCGGCACGAGCTCGTCGAGGGCAACCCGGTGTCCAAGACCCACCGGCCCCGGATCCCCGACCGGGACCCGCGCTTCCTGAGCCAGGACCAGATCCTCGAGGTCCTGGCGGCCGTCAGGGGCGACGGGATCGAGCCGCTGATCGCCACGCTGATCTTCGCCGGCCTGCGCCGACAGGAGGTCTGCTGGCTGACCTGGGCGGACCTCGACCTCGACGCCGAGCCGCCCATGCTCCGGGTCCGGGCCAAGACCGTCGACGGCGAGAGCTGGGAGCCCAAGACCAAGCGCAACCGCAACGTGCCGGTGTCCCAGCGGCTGCTGCCCTACCTCCAGGCGATCCCACGCAGGCCCCGGTCAAAGGTCCCGTGGGTGTTCTCGTCGCCCCAGGGCCACCGCTGGGACGCCGACAACCTGTCCCGACGCTTCCGGCTGCTGATGAAGCGTGCCGGCTTGCCGTGGAACTTCCTCGACCTCAGGCACACCTTCGGCTCCCAGCTCGCCCGTAAGAACGTGTCCCTGGCCAAGATCGCCAAGCTCATGGGCAACTCCCCCGAGATCGCCCGCCGCCACTACGTCCACCTGATCCCCGAGGAGATGGCCGACGATGTCGAGTTCTGACGAACTGTCGGTCCGGGACGCGGTGCTCAAGGTCGCGGCGGAGCAGCTCGGGCCCTTTCTGGACCGCCCCGTGCCGGATCCGCACCGGCTCCCGTTCCCGGACCTCACCGAGTCGGTGGTCGCCTTGAGGCCCGAATCGGGGCCGTCGGAGGTCCGGGCTGCCGCGATGGGCCTCGTGGATTCCGGGCATCTGGAGCTCGACCCAATCGCTCAGAGGATGGAGAGGTCGAGGTTCACGGATGGTGGCGTCCTCTTGACCGACAAGGGTCTGGCTGCGGCCAGGAAGCAGTGGCCGGGGATCGGGCCAGCGCCCAAGGGCCCTTCGCTCCTTCTGGAGTTCCCGATCCGGGTCCGGCTCATGCAGGCCCCCGACCCGATACCGGTCTTCCGGAAGGCCAGGTTGGAACACCCGGTCGAGGAGGTGCGGCGTGCCTTCAACGATGGCAGCCTGCGGCTCCCGTTGCTGATCGTGATGGGGGCCCTGCAAATGCATCGAGACTGGAAGACGGCGAAGCAGCTCTCCGATGCTATGGAGCGGGGCTTTGCGCTGGGACTGGAATCGACCCGAGGGTCGACGAGTGGGATCAGGCCCAAGGAGCAGACAGTCAACGACAAGATGCGGGAGCTCCAGGGGCACATCCGCGGTCTCCGGTCCGAGACCCGGAATGGGGCGCTGCACTGGAAGCTACGTCACTCGCTCATTTTCGATTTCGAGGGGCCCAAGGGGTCGCGGTACGAAGAATCGGGCGTACTCGACGCCGTCAGGAGCGTGGTAGATGGCCAACGGTAAGCCGGGGGATGATCCCCTGTTGGACATCGTCAAGCATGGGCTCGCCGTCTTCGGCGATCCCTGCGATGCCCTGATCCTGGAGGCGAGCAAGCTCTGCTCCCGGCGTGAGCTGTACGAGTGGTGGGAACGATCGTCGCTGTGGCAGGGTGCCGAGACGCCGGTCGTCCAGGCAGCAGCAGAACAGTTCCTGGCCGAGCTCAGGAAACGAGCCATGGACGGGGGATGGGAGCTCCCCGACTGACGCCGGGCCCCTGAGCCGGGGCTGGCCTGGGCGACGCCTCTGAGGGCGACCTACCCCATTCCCGCCCCCCGACTAACCCATTCCCCCCTGCCTGTGGGCTCAGGCAATGGGGTATCCGCCAGTCGGAACGGGTGTGGGAGCTCCATCCACTCGTCCCGAGCACGAGCGCAAGTTCGTGAGCCTGGCCTTCCTGGCCCAGCGCTGGTCCTGCTCCAGGCAGACCTGCCGCCGGGTCCTGGAGGCCGGCGGGGTCCGTGCTCTCTACCTGGGAGGAGGGGCCCGTAACGCGACCCTGCGCTTCGACTTCGAGGAAGTCCTCGAGCTCGAGGCCAGGGCCAAGGGGTCACAGGCGGCCGTGCACGAGCGGGCGGAGGAGCTCATTTGTCGGTTCAGAAGGACAGCTAAGAAAGGGGAATGACATGAGCTCATGTCACGCGGTGCCCGACGACGGGCAAGTTCACGACCACGACGACGGGCCGGTTGCTACGGTCCACGGCACGGAGGTCAGGTGTGACTGGCTGGCGGTCACCTTCCACGACTACGGCGAGCTGACGCTGCGCCAGCGGATCGGAGCGCTGCTCGGCGAGCCCGGCTTCGAGGCCTGGGACCAGCTCAAGTCCGGGATCTCGGGCTACAGGGTCGTCCAGCAGGGCCCCAGGGGGGTCCTCGTCGCGTCGACGCCGCGCAGGGGGGACTGCCACCTGATCCTGCGCGGGAAGGGCTGCGCCAGTCTCACGCCGGCCGAGATGAAGAACCTGTTGGAGTTCTGTTACGTCCACGGCAACCCCACTCGGGTCGACCTGGCGCTGGACGACTTCGAGATGCGCGTCGACCCGGGCTTCGTCCTGGACGCCTTCCGCAGCTGCTCGGCGGTCACGCGGGCCAAGCGGTCCCGGCGGATCAAGGAGGAGGACCGTGGCGGCCGTCGCCTCGGGGACGGGATCCAGATCGGGTCCCGGTCCGGGATCTGCTTCCTCCGCGTCTACGACAAGGAGCTGGAGTCGGGCGGAGCCCGGGCCTGCATCCGGTGGGAGCTCCAGACCAAGGAGCGGGCCGCTGCGGCCCTGCTCCACGACCTGGTCGAGCACGAGGAGCTCGGCAAGGTCTTCGCCGAGCACCTGGTCCGGTTCCTCGACTTCCGGCAGCCCGGGCTCGGTGCGGCGAGCGTGCGGCCCCGTGAGCCCTGGTTCGCGGACCTGGTCGGGGCGGCCGAGAAGGCGGTCCTCGCCCAGCCGGAGCGGACGACGTCGCTCGCCTCGGCGCTGGCGTGGATCCACAAGCAGGTCGTCCCATGGCTCGGGGTGCTCTGGCACCTCTCCGGCCGGCGCAACAAGGAGTTCCTCCAGGTCCTCGACCTGGACAATGCCATGTATCGCTGGAAGCCGCCGCACCTCAAGGCCCTCAAGGAGGGCCCGGCGGCCCTGCAGGCGCACCTGGACCGGCCGAGCCCTCCGGCGGCCTGACCGACCCGGAGACGGCGTCGCCGCCGATGCCCGCCCCTCGGGGCGGGTGTCGGCGGCGATGCCATTTCGGGAGCGCGCATCCTTGTCGACGACCGAAGGCCGAGCCGTCCAAGCCTGCAAGGCTCCCTCGAGCTCGGGGATGTGCCCATCGCCCATGCGGATCCTCCAAGGCGCGTACCGCATCAGACGCGCTAGGCGGCCCTGTGAGCGCGTTGGACCCGACATGGCACAAACCCCGGCCCGGCGGCACGAAAAGCCGTACGGCCGCGTGTGCGGGCCGTGGCCGGGCTCGCCCGCCATGCGACGTGGGGAGCGGTCCGCCGTCTCGGGACCGCGTGCTGCCCCGTGGAGCCCGCTACGGCTTCGTTCGTCGGAGCCGCAACGTGAAGCACTTGCGCTCGACCCCGCGGACGTCCTGCTCCCAGACGCGGAGCTCGACCTGCTCGCTGCGGTCCGCGAAGTGTGCGCACAGGTCGATCGGGTCGGCCCGGCCCTCCTTGGCGATCATCGGCCTGTCCCCGTCGAGGAACAGGTCCCACTGGTGCAAGCCCTCGTGCTCCTCGAACTCGCCCTCGTCGACGAAGTGGAGCATCGAGACGACTCCACCGACCCGGATGGCGTGCAGCATGTTGGAGACGACCCGGAGCGGATCGAAGCAGTGGTCGAGGGCGTTGGTGCAGTAGGCGGCGTCATAGCTCTGCGCAGGGATGAACCGATCGAGCTCCTCCCCCCGGATGCCGATGGTCACAACTGGGGGGGGGGTGAGATCCAGCTCTCGGAGGAGGGTCTGGAACTGGTCGGCCAGGGCGTCGATCGCCGTGATGTGGATCAGGGTGCCGGGGTGGACATACCCGAGGTTGGTGATCGGGCCGGCCCCGACGTCGAGGACGCGGAGCGTGCCTTCCCTGGCGAGGTGGAGCACCGCCTCGGGGTCACGGAAGGCCCGGCCCGGGTCGAACCGCTGCCGGATCTCCGACTCGGGGTCGGCCAGGATGAACCGCCAGTACTCGAGCTCGCTCCCGATACCCGAGTGCCATCGGTCGAAGGTGCCGTCACCTGCAATGAGGCCGTCTTCCTGCCTGTCCTGGACGTCGAGCCCGGGGGAGGCCCGACTCGGGGGATCCTACCGGGAACGCGCGACAGCGAGGCCTGGCGCTTCCGGTGCCGGCCAGGCGACCTCGCATCCACCCACACCGCACCTGGGGCTGCTTGTCCCCGCAGCCCCGTCGCCGTCGACGTCAGCCACCCAAGGCCTGACGTCACGGCGACGGGCGAGGGGACCCCCGCAGCCCTTGAGCCCGAGACCGAAGTAGGGCATGCTCCCCAAGACCCCCACTATCTATTAGGGGGGTCAGACTAATGTGTGTTAGCGGCAAGAACGATGGATAAAAATGACGACGACGGAATCAGAGTTCTCATTTGATCAACTAGCGAGGCGCGCCCAACATTATCTTGCTGAGCGTCCAGTCGTTGTCCTCGGTACGGGAGCGACGATACCCCACGGTCTCCCATCCATGCCGACTCTTGCCGACGAACTGCTTGGCGCAATAACAGGCAATCCCGAGGGCTGGGATGTCTTCGCAAGGAGTTTAGCTGAGACCAAAGACCTTGAGCAAGCCCTCCACGATGTGCCGCTGCCACAAGGCACTGTCGAGCTCTTGGTTCGGGCAACGTGGAAAATCGTTTCGGCGAAAGACATTGAGCTTTACAACCATCTCCTAAAAGGCAGAGTTGCCTTACCGCTGTCTGGCTTATTCGCCTACCTACTACGAACGGCGGACGCTCATCTCCGTGTTGTCACCACGAATTACGATCGCGTTGCGGAGTATGCCGCGAACGCAGTCGGGGCCTATGCGTCCACGGGCGTTACCGCTGGATGGCTTCAGCACTTCGTCGCAACGTCAGTTGATCGTGAGAGGCAGCCTTCACCCGGATTTGAGGGGATGGTGACAATCCTCAAGGTTCACGGTTCCCTCGACTGGTTTCGTGATGCCACCGGCGACGTGATAGCCGTCCCCCTTGCACATGCCGTCCCTGACGACATGATGCCCCTTGTCGTGACCCCCGGCGTTTCCAAGTACCGGGAGGTCCACAAGGACCCATTCCGAACCGTGATGAGTGCCGCGGATGCCGTTCTCCGCAAAGCTACATGCTATGTGTGCATTGGATATGGCTTCAACGATGAGCATGTGCAGCCAGTCTTGGTAAGCCGTGTCATGAAAGACGACATCCCTCTCGTAGTGGTCACCAAGGAACTTACAGCGCAAACTCGAAGGGCATTTCTCGAGGAGCCGCCGAAACGTTTCCTGTTCGTGGAGGAAGCGCCCGGCGGAACCAGGGTGTACACACCGAGCGACCCCAGCGGGGTGGTGTTGGATGGAGTAACCGTCTGGCAACTACAAGATTTCCTGAACATGATCACCAGAGAGGAGCGGAGCTAGCAAATGCCAATTTTCGACTACAATGTCGGTGATGCCATCGGCTCTGTGTATAGCGTGGACACCGGAACCGTTCTGGTGAGCGTCTCGGACCTTGATGCTCTCCGCAGAATGCAGGTCAATCACCTTGTCGTTCTGCGCAGTTCTCGTGCCGGACAGCACTTGATTGGACTTATTAACAAGATCATGCGGAAGGCTCTCGTTGGCGTCAATGAGAGCGATCAGGACGGCGACGACATCCAGGACGACCGGGCTGTCGTCGAAAACATCGTCCGTGTGACACTCATCGGGACACTGCTTGACGCTGTCGGTACGGATCAGAACGTCTTCCGACGAACACTCGAAACGGTGCCCGAGATCGACGCACCATGTTTTATGCTGGGCGGTGAACGTCTTACTAAGTTCATGCGCGCCATCTCAAAGCAGGTCGTCGAAGGCCAAGAGCCGCTTAGCTTAGGTAAGTATACGCTCGACGAGGAGGCCGACGCCTGGATTGACGGAAACCGCTTTTTCCAGCGCCATGCTGTTGTGGTTGGCAGCACCGGATCCGGAAAATCATGGACGGTCGCCCGTATTCTCGAGCAGGTCGCCCAACTACCCAACGCCAGCGCACTCCTTTTCGACATTCACGGTGAGTATACCCCGTTGGACGGTGACGGTATCAGCCACCTGAAAGTGGCTGGGCCGGGCGACTTGGCTGCGGGTAGAGTGCTCACGGACGGCGTGCTCTATCTCCCCTACTGGCTGTTGACATACGAGGAAATGCTCGCCATGCTCCTTGACCGGAGCGACCAGAACGCGCCCAACCAGGCGATGATTTTCAATCGTGAAGTGACCGAAGCAAAGCGCGCCTATCTTGAAGTGAACGAAAAGGAAGACGTGCTTGCGAACTTCACGATTGATAGCCCCGTTCCGTACAGCATTGAGGACGTTCTGGAGAAACTCGGCGAGTGTGATACCGAGATGGTTCCTGGCGCAAACAGCCGAGAGAAGCAGGGTCCGTTTCACGGCAAGCTGACACGATTCATCCAGCGACTTCGGTCCAAAACCGGCGATCGACGCCTTGGTTTTCTATTCAACGCGGGCGACGACGCCATGCGGTACGAGTGGATGCAGGAACTCGCAACCGTTCTGCTCGGAAGCACCAAGGTCCGAGGAGCTGGGGGCGTCAAGATTATCGACTTCTCGGAAGTCCCTTCCGACATACTGCCTCTCATTATTGGTTTGGTGGCGCGTGTGGTCTTCTCGGTCCAGCAGTGGACGCAAAAGGACAAACAGCATCCTGTCGCGCTCCTGTGTGACGAAGCTCACCTGTACATCCCGGAACGGCATGAATCCGGTGTGTCTGAAGAAGGTCTCAAGTCGTTTGAGCGTATCGCTAAGGAAGGGCGGAAGTACGGTGTGGGTTTGACGGTCATCAGTCAGCGCCCGGCGGAAGTGAACCGAACCGTACTGAGCCAATGCAACAACTTCGTGGCGATGCGGCTGACCAATGCGGAAGATCAAGCGGTAATTCGCCGCTTGATGCCGGATACTCTCGGGGGCTTCGTGGAACTCTTGCCCATTTTAGATATTGGGGAGGCGCTCGTTGTCGGCGACGCCGCTATGCTGCCAAGTCGTATTCGTATTGACGAACCAAGCAAGCATCCAAGCAGCGCGACTGTCGATTTTTGGGACCGGTGGGCGGCGGAGACTATTGAGAGCGGAATTGTGGATGCCGTTGAAGCACTTCGAAAGCAACAGACGAGCATGTAGTAGAAGGAGTATAGCACCGCTAACAACAGCATGCAGCTGACGGCGCTGCGCGACGCCGCTGATGCTTAGCGTTAGCCTACGGTGCACGCCACCAAGCGGGAGGTGCCGGGGAGAAGCCTGTGACCTGTGAGGAAGCCCCGACGAGCCGAGTGCACCCTGCTTGATTAGAAGGCACCTGGCTGTTGACCCTGAAACCCCTTGTCCCGAATGTCTCTCCGAAGGGAATCCAGATAAGGGAGATACCGCCTTTCAGGGTTGAGCATCCGATCCAGGTATTCGGCAAAGGGCATTGCCATAGGGGTCAGACCGGCATCCTCGAGGTCCAGGTATTCCTTCTGGCGGGCTTGCTCGGTCTCGGATGAATGCCAGAGCACCACCTTGCGCACCCGGAAACCAGTTGCCGGGTCGTTCCAGATGGAACTGTCCCAGTAGAGCTCGGCTTCCTTGTATGCGGTAGCGGAGGCAACGGCCCCCGACGGGCGCTGGAGGTCCTCGGCGACGTTGGGTTGGGGACCGGGGTCGCTGTCCGAGCCGGCCGCCAGCGGGGCCATGGCGAGCGTGAGGAACAGGGGGCTTCCTTTCATGAGTCCTTCCGGTGAAGGGGTGAAAAACGACCAGGAGTGTGCTGCAACGTGGTCAGCCCGGCCGCACTCCCTTACCGAGGTCGAGCTTGAAGCCGAGGAGGCACGGAGTCCTGCAACAGCGGAGAAGGCAGGGACTCAAGACATCAGAGGGCTGTGCCAGGATTGTGCCACTTTTCGGCCGAGCACGGCTCAGATGGCGAACATGGACAGCAGCAACCAACTGAGCTAAGGTCCTGCGCAGAGGGAACTTGGACGCAAGTCGTTGTCACCTCCTCATGTCCGGTTTCGGGGCCTGACGGCGCTCATAACCCGAAGGTCGCTTTATCTCGGCCCACGCAGGTCCGCCGCAACCTCAGCGTGAACCCCGGCCGGACGCCGTCCCTGAACGGCAGCTCCCAGCGGCGGAGCTCTACGGGCTCGGCCTGGTCGGCGTAGCGGGCCAGGAGGTCGACGCAGGAGTCCCTGGTGGGGGTGGCGAGGACGGGGCGGTCGTCCTCGAGGCGGAGGTCCCACTGGTGGAGGCCGCGGTGGTCCTCGAAGCTGCCCTCGTCGACGAAGTGGAGCATCGAGACGACGCCGCCGACGCGGACCGAGCGGAGCATGTTGTCGATGACCCCGAGCGGGTCGAAGCAGTGGTCGAGGGCGTTGGTGCAATAGGCCGCGTCGAAGACCTGTGCTGGCAGGACGCGGTCGAGCTCCTCGCCGCGCAGGCCGATCGTCACGACCGGCGGCCACAGGTCGAGCTCCAGCAGGAGAGCGTGGAACTCGTCGGCCAGCGCGTCGATCGCGGTGATGTGGATCAGGACGTCGGGGTGGAGGTAGCCGAGGTTGGTGATCGGGCCCGCGCCGACGTCGAGGACGCGCAGGCGGCCGCCGCGGGCCAGGTGGGTGACGAGCTCGGGGTCCCGGAACAGGCGGAGGGGATCGAAGCGCTGGCGGACCTCGGAGGCCGGGTCGGCCAAGGCGCCGCGCCAGTAGTCCAACTCGTCCCCGATCCCCGAGCACCATCGCTCGTAGCGGTCCGGTCCCGGCATCCCTGCCCTCGCAGGCGGTGATCGCTCCGGGACGGTGGTGACCCCGGAGCGAGCATGGGTAGCTCCGGGGTCTGACCGGGTTTCAGCGCGAATCGGACTCTACGTCGATCCTGCGCGAAGGCGCGGGATCCCCTCCCGCGCCTTCCGGGTCCATCGGAGAAGCGGGCTCAGTCCCTGTCCTTGCCCTCGTGGCCCTCGTGACCGCCGTGGTCACCGTGGCCACCTTCCTTCTTCTCGTCGTCCTTGTCGTCGTCGTCCCCGTCGTCGTCGTGCTCCTCCTTCTCGCGGCCGAGGACCTTGCCGTCGGCATCGAAGGTGACCTCGACGCAGGCATCGCCCTTCTTGATCTCGATCTCCCAGACCTTCTTGCCGCTCTTGAGCATGATCTCCTCGATCTCGCACAGCTTGTCCTTGCCGACCTCGGCGAGGATCGCGGCCTTGACCTTGGCCGGGACCTTGTCGATCGAGACCTCCTTCTCGCTGACCTCCTCGTCCTCCTGGGCGGGGTTGGCCCGCATCAGGACCATGCCGGCCTCGCTGAGCTGGACCGTGCCCTTGCCCTTGATCGAGGCGACGTAGACGGCCTTGCCGTTGGGCAGGCTGACCTTGTCGAGGCCGTAGCTGGCCTCACCGGCCTCCTTGAGGACCGAGGCCTTGACCGTGGCCGGGACCTTGTCGATGGCGACCTTCTCGACCTTGGGCATGCGCTTGGCGTGCTTCTCGTCCTTCTCCTCGTCGCCGTCGTCGTCCTCGTCCTTCTGCTTCTCCCGCATCAGGACCTTGCCGTCGGCGTCGAACAGGACGTCGTACTCGTCGCCGCCCTTCCACAGCTCGATCTCCCAGACCTTCTTGCCGTCGGCCTTGGTGATCTCGCCGATGTCGACGAGCTTGTCCTTGGCGACCTCCTTCTGGATCGCGGCCTTGACCTTGGCCGGGACCTTGTCGATCGAGACCTTGACCTCCTTGCCGCCGTGCTCGTCGTCCTGGGCCGTCATCGGCCTCGGGCACAGGACCATGCTCGCGAGGAGCAGCAGGGCGGACGAACCGATCGATCCGAGATGCTTCATCGTGATTCCCCCCAAAGGGTGGACCAGGGTGGCCGGCACGGCTCACCGCGAGCCGGGCCGAAGTGACAGGAGGGGATTCCACCGGCCCCACCTGAACACCACCTGAACCGGCCGGGGATTCTACAGAGCGCGGGTCCGGGGGGATCTGGGAGAGGAAGAAGTCATCGAACCGAACTCCTCCCTCAGTGGGTGTGATGCTTGATGAAGGTGCTGATCGGCGTGAAGACATCCCAGTAACCGATCCCGCGGTCTGCGCCGTACTCGCCGTTCTGGAGGCAGCCCATGTCGGCCTCGATGCCGTTGACCAACGAGAAGAACGGGCTGACCACGATGGTGTAGACGGTCGCCAACGGCACGAGCCAGAGGGCCTTGTAGGCGGGGATGCTGCTGTTGAGCGTCAGGTCGACGAGGCCCGAGACCGGGCTCACGGCGACCGCGGGCACGGTGGCGCAGGACGGAGCGACCTGCGTGGACAGGACCAGCGCGAGGGCCAGGGATCGGCGCATCCGGGCAGGATAGCCGGTCGCTGGGAGCGCGTGCCCCCGGCAGCCCCCGCTCAGCGCCCCGGCGCGGCCGGGAACGGACCTCGGTAGCCGCGGCAGGCGAAGATGTCGGCCACGAAGACCTGGATGCCGAGGTGGTGGACCTTGACCCGCTCGACGACCTCCATCGAGGTGAAGAAGCGGCGGGCGTAGTCGATCGTGCCCTGGCGGTCGTCCGGGCGGGGCAGGACGAAGATCGCGTCCTGCCCGACCAGGTCCCGGGGGTTGCACCAGTGGTCGAACTGCAGGGCCATCTCGCCGACCGTGTTGCGCGACAGGATCGGCTCCATGAAGTGGCCCGGGTCGGACTCCTCGCGCCAGAGGATCCCGAGGCTGTGGATCAGCTGGGCCGTGTCGTGGTGGTCGGAGCCGAAGAAGAACACGTTGCCCTCGACGCCGTCCTCGGCGTCGATGATCTCCTCCCAGTGCTCGGCCCGCGCGGCGACTTCCTTCCAGCCGGTCCACGAGCTGCCGCTGCGGGCCGGGATGAGCTCGATGCCCTCGGTCAGCGGGAGGATGCACAGCACGACGACGAGCGACACGGTCGCGGCCCGCTGCCAGCCCGGCCGGGCGCGGAGCCACTCGGACCGCTCCCACCACCACGACGCGCCGAGCACCAGGCCGACGTAGCCGGGGGAGTACCAGTTGGGCTTGGTCTCGACCCACAGGCTCGAGGACAGCAGGAACACCGGCAGCGGCAGCCCGAACGCCAGCAGCCACAGGGCGCGCTGGTCCCCGGTCCGGGCCAGGCGCCACAGCCAGGCGAGGATCATCGGCAGGAGCAGGACGAGGACGGGGTTGAGCAGGCCGAACTGCATCCCGAACGTCTTGAGGAACGACATCGGGTCGAACGCGGCCTTGTCCAGCCGGCCACCGGTCTGGAACAGGAACGACTCGAAGCCGTGCCGGGCGTTCCAGATCACGACCGGAGAGAACACGACGGCGGCCATGACGACGCCGAGCCACGGACCCGGGCGCAGGAGCTGCCGGCGCATCCTCGGGTCGAGGAGCAGGAGGACGATGCCGGAGACGGCGAGGAACCCGGCCGTGTACTTGCTCAGCAGGGCGACGCCGGCGAACAGGCCGGCGAGGCTCCAGGCCAGGAGGGAGCCGCTCCGCGCGCGCCACAGCGCGAGCATGCAGAGGGTCCACCCGGCCACGAGCGGCGGGTCCGGGGTCGAGAAGAAGTGGATCGTCAGGAGCGCCGGCACGGCGAGGTTGGCGAGGATCCACGTCGTGCGGCCGCGCGGGCCGACGCCGAAGTCGCGCAGCAGGGCCTGCCCGGCCCACATCGTCGCGAGGCCCGCGAGCCACATCCCGATGCGGATCCCGAGCGTCCCGTCCCCGAACACCTGCACGCCGACCCAGATCAGCCAGGCGACCATCGGGGGGTGGTCGAAGTACGACAGGTCCGGGTGCAGGGAGTAGGTGAAGTAGTAGGCCTCCTGGGCGAACAGCGGCAGCGACAGCGTCAGCCACATGCAGGCCAGGGCGACCAGCCAGAACGCCCGGCGCTCGGTCAGGAACCCGAAGCGCGACGCGGGCTTCGCATCGACAGCACATTCCCCAGTCATGAGGCGGACTATCCTCGTGGTTTCCCGGGTCGGCGCCAGGACCAAACCGGCCCGCCTCCCCGGTCCGGTGTAGGAAGGACACCCCAGACCCCCTTAGGCTCTCGCCCATGGCAGAGACCGTCCCGGCAGCCCCGACGTCCGGGCGCCCGTCCGCCCGCGCCTGGCTCGGCCCGCTGGTCGTGTTCGGGGTCGCGCTGGCCGGGCTGGGCCTGCTGCTGCAGCGCGTGCCGTACGGCGACGGCATCCTGCTCGAGTTCGCGCTCGGCAAGCGCATCGTCAGCTACCACCACCTGACCTACCTGCTGGCCGTGACCGGCTGGGCCGACCTGTGCGAGGCCGTCGGCGCCGGCCGGCACGGGGCCTACTACCTCTGGTCGGCCGTGGCCGCCGCCGGCGGGCTCGCGGCCCTGTGGGCGACGATGGCCGAGCTCAGGCGCGGCGCCGTCGCGGGCCTCGCCGGGGGCGGTGGGGGGCTCGGCGACCTGTCGGCCCTGCTCCTGGTCGCGACGACGCCGGCCCTGCTGTTCTTCGGCACGACCCTCGAGAACCCCGCGCACCACCTCGGCTGCACGGCCCTGGCGATGCTCCTCGTCGTGCTCGCCCTGCGGCGCGACACGCCCTCGCGCTGGCTCGCCGCGGGGCTCGCCTGCCTGCTCGTCGTGACGAGCCACGCCTCGGGCCTCGCGCTGATGCCGCTGATGGGCCTGCTGGCGCTGTGGCGCAGCGGTCGCGCGCCGCTCCGCGACGGGGTCGAGGGCTCGCTGCTCCGGCTCGCGCTCCTCGCGGCGCCGGTCCTCGCGTTCCGGCTCGGCGAGCAGCCGCTCCGCGCCTGGCTCTTCGCCGGCCAGGGCGTCACGGCCGAGGACCCGGCCAGCAACCAGCTCCGCTGGCTGCTGAGCCACCGCCCCGGGCTCGGCGAGGTCGTCGACCACCTGGTGGTCGAGGTCTGCACGCCGTACTTCGGCCTCGTGCTCGCGACCCTCGCCGCCTGCGTCGTCCTGCTGCGCCGCGGCCGCGGCCGGTTCGTCGGCCTCGCGGTCCTCGGCATCGGCCTCCACGTCGGCCTGTTCGTGCTCTACGGCGTGCGCGAGCGCGGCGCCTACGGCCTCCCGGTCAGCCTGTTCGCCGCGCTGCTGGTCCAGGTCGCCCTGGGGGCCGCGCGGCCCGCCGCGCTCGCGCGGGCCGCGGTCCTCGTCCTCGCGGTCGCCCAGCTCGTCGCGGGCGTCCACGCGGTCCGCGCGTACCCGACCGAGAAGGCCGACCCGCCGTGGCAGTGGGCCGCGCGCTGCGCGACCGCTCTCGGGCCCGAGGCGCCGGGCGGCGGGGCCACCGTGCTCGTTGCCGACCTGTTCCGCGGCATGCACCTCGAGGTCGACCACGACGTGCGCATGATCCACGTGCCGTCGTTTCTGGACCTCTACACGCGTGGGCTGGCCGAGCTCGTGCAAGGCGGGGCGTCGGTGGCCGAGCGGGAGGCCTTCGGCCAGCGCTTCCTCGGCGAGTGCCGGACCCGGATCCTCGAGCTCGAGGGCCGCGGCACGCTGTGGGTCACCGGCGACTGCGCACAGGTGATCCGCGAGGTCTTCCCCCCGCTGCACGGGTGGATGTTCGGGCAGACGGGCTGGGAGGAGCGCAACGGGGGAGGCATCAAGCTCTTTTGCCACAGGAGGTAACGACTACCCCCCTCTCGGTCCGGGACTGCGCAGTAGGGGGAGGTGCCCCCGGTCGGCACCTGGGGGACGATCCCGCGCATCGAGACCGGCCCGGAGGAGGGCTCATGCACGCGACGCGTCCCCCCGTCTTCGTTCCCTTCCTCGTGTTGCTGACGCTCGCCTCCGGAGCCGGCCTCTCCGCTCAGCAGCAGGAGCCCGATCGCACGGTCCTGCCGATCGCCGAGCCCAAGCGCCCGACCTACACCGAGCTCGACGCGCGCAAGGTCCAGCCGCCGCCGCGGTTCGAGGTCAAGGCCCCAAAGGGCGCGCCCAACGTCCTGATCATCCTGATCGACGACGTCGGCTTCGGCGCGGCCCGGCCGTTCGGCGGCCCGATCCCGATGCCGACCCTCGAGCGCCTCGCCGACTCGGGGCTGCGCTACAACAACTTCCACACGACCGCCCTGTGCTCGCCGACGCGCATGGCGCTCAAGACCGGCCGCAACCACCACACCTGCGAGGCCGGCTCGATCATGGAGACGGCCACGGCCTTCCCGGGCAACACCGGCCGGCTGCCCGACAGCGTCGCGACGGTCGCCGAGATGCTGCGCCTCAACGGCTACAGCACGGGTGCCTTCGGCAAGTGGCACGAGACCGCGACCTGGGAGACCAGCGTCTCGGGGCCGCATGACCGCTGGCCGACGCACCAGGGCTTCGACAAGTTCTACGGGTTCCTCGGCGGCGAGACCAACCAGTGGGCGCCGATGATCTACGACGGGGTCCACCAGGTCGACCTGCCCGACGACCCGAACTACCACTTCCTGGTCGACATGACCGACCAGTGCGTGGCCTGGGTCCGCTACCAGCAGGCGCTGACCCCCGACAAGCCGTTCCTGATCTACTACGCGCCGGGCGCGACGCACGCCCCGCACCACGTGCCCAAGGACCGGATCGCCCGCTGGAAGGGCCGCTTCGACAAGGGCTGGGACGTGATCCGCCAGGAGACCTTCGAGCGGCAGCTCGCCCTCGGCGTCATCCCCGAGGGGACCCGGCTGGCCGGCAAGCCCGAGGCCATCAAGGACTGGGACGAGCTGCCCCCGACGCGCAGCGGCTGTTCGCGCGCCAGGCCGAGGTCTTCGCGGCCTTCCTCGAGATGACCGACCACGAGATCGGGCGGATCATCGACGCCATCGACGAGCTCGGCGAGCTCGACGACACGCTGGTCTTCTACATCGTCGGCGACAACGGCACGAGCGCCGAGGGCGGATGAACGGCATGTTCAACGAGATGACCTACTTCAACGGCGTGCAGGAGAAGGTCGAGGACATGCTGGCCCACATCGACGAGTGGGGGTCGCCGACGACCTACCCGCACATGGCCGCCGGGTGGGCCGTGGCGTTCAACGCGCCGTTCATGTGGACCAAGCAGGTCGCGTCCAACTACGGCGGCACCCGCAACCCTCGTCGTGCACTGGCCCAAGGGCATCAAGGCCGAGGGCGGGCTGCGGACACAGTTCCACCACGTCGTCGACGTCGCGCCGACGATCCTCCAGGCCGCGGGCCTCCCTGAGCCCAGGTCGGTCAACGGCACGGTGCAGATCCCGATGGAGGGCGTCAGCATGCTCTACAGCTTCGACCAGCCCGAGGCCAAGGGCCGGCACGTGACGCAGTA
The DNA here is from genome assembly GCA_041398545.1 of Planctomycetota bacterium. GTDB lineage: Bacteria > Planctomycetota > UBA1135 > UBA1135 > JAWKUM01. The sequence goes on from JAWKUM010000009.1 coordinate 25,329, forward strand.
CTTCGAGATCTTCGGCAACCGCGCGATCTACCACGACGGCTGGCTCGCCGGGACCGTGCACCGGGCGCCGTGGGAGGGCAAGCCCCGCCACCCGCTGGCCGAGGACGTCTGGGAGCTCTACGACACGCGCGCGGACTTCAGCCTGTCCACGGACCTGGCGGCCGAGCACCCCGAGAAGCTGGCCGAGATGCAGGCCCTGTTCATGAAGGAGGGCGAGAAGTACCACGTCCTCCCGATCGACGACCGCAGCCTCGAGCGCGTCAACGCGGCCCTCGTCGGCCGGCCCGACCTCATGGCCGGGCGCAAGGAGCTCGTCCTCGCCGAGGGCATGACCGGGCTGCAGGAGGGCGTCTTCATCAACGTCAAGAACCACTCCCTGACGATCACGGCCGAGCTCGTCGTGCCCGAGGGCAAGGCCCAGGGCGCGATCCTCGTCCAGGGCGGCCGCTTCGGCGGGTGGGCGCTGTACGTCGAGGACGGCGTGCCGGCATACCAGTACAACTGGCTCGGCCTGAAGCACTACACGGTCAAGGCCGACCGGCGCCTCGAGCCGGGCAAGGCCGTCGTCCGGTTCGAGTTCGCCTACGACGGCGGCGGCCTCGGCAAGGGCGGCAAGGGCACGCTCTACATCGACGACAAGAAGGTCGGCGAAGGGCGCATCGATCAGACCCAGCTCGGGGTCTTCTCGGCCGACGAGACCGCCGACGTCGGGATCGACCGCGCGACCCCGGTCGTCGAGGCCATCGGCTCCGAGGCCCGGTCGCGCTGGACCGGCCACATCCCCAAGGTCACGATCCAGATCAAGTAGGCCCGACCTCCCGGCCGGGCCTGCTCATCCGGGCGCTCCGACCCTAGAGTGGCGGTCCGTACCCGGACCACCCAGGAGCGACCGATGACCCAGCCCGTCCCCGATGGCTTCCACACCCTGAGCCCGCACATCACCGTCAAGGGCGCCGCCCAGGCGATCGACTTCTACAAGCAGGCCTTCGGCGCCGAGGAGATCTCGCGCCTCGACATGGGGCCGATCATCGGCCACGCCGAGCTCGCCATCGGCGACTCGCGGCTGATGCTCAACGACGAGTTCCCGCAGCAGGGCAAGCTCGCCCCGCCGGCCCAGGGTTCCGGCGTCACCCTGCACCTCTACGTCGCCGACGCCGACGCGACCTACGCGTCCGCCCTCGCGGCCGGCGCGACGTCGCTGATGGCGCCCGAGGACATGTTCTGGGGCGACCGCTACTGCCAGGTCAACGACCCCTTCGGCCACTGCTGGGGCATCGCGACCCACCGCGAGGACGTCTCGCAGGAGGAGTGCACGCGTCGCCTCCAGGCGATGATGGAGCAGCACAGGGCCGGCGGCTGAGCCGGGCCGCGCGCCGCCGCTCAGCCCTTGGCCTGGCTGACGCCGAAGACCAGCCCGTCGGGGTCGAGGTACGAGGCGAGGCGGCTGCCGAAGACCTCGCGCGGCTCCTGCACGCAGGTGACCTCGTGCTCGCGCATGCGCTCGTGGAAGGCGTCGAGGTCGGGCACCTCGACGCCGGGGCGGCAGCGGCCGGCGAACAGGCGCTGCGGGTCCTCCCGGTGGGCCTCCTCGCCTTGGTGCAGGGCCAGGGTCGCGCCCTCGGTCGCGAACTCGGTCCAGTACGGCGACTCGAACCTGAGCGGCAGGCCGACGACGTCGCGGTAGAAGGCCACGGCCTTGCTCATGTCACGGACGTAGACGATCGCGTAGGTCAGGCGCATGCTGTCCTCCAGGTCATGACCGAGGAAGGCTAGCGAAGTACAGCCAGTCCGTCTGCTCCTCGTCGATGAGCGGGTTGTCGAAGGTGACCGGCTCGACGCGGACCTCGGCGAAGACCTCGCGCAGGGCGGCCTCGAAGCCGGGGTCCTCGGCGTACGACCAGACGCCGAGGATGCCGTCGGGGGCGAGCCAGGCCGCGGCCCGGCCCAGACCCGCGGCCGTGTAGAAGCTCACGCTGTCGTCACCTAGCCGCTCGTCGGGGAGTGGTCGACGTCGATCAGGACCAGGTCATGCGCGGCCCCGGGCGCGCCCTGGAGCATGCGGTACGTCGCCGGCGACGACCGTGAGCCGGCGGTCTGCCCGCAGCTCGGCCGCGAGGGGATACAGACCCTGCTCCAGCCAGTCCCGGACCTGGGGCAGCAGCTCGACGACCTCGACCGCGGCGACGCGGGGGTCGGCGAGGGCCGCGGCCGCGGTGTAGCCGAGGCCGAGCCCGCCGACGAGGACGCGCAGGTCCTCGCCCTCGTGCCAGGCCAGGCCACTCCGGCTCAGGGCCTCCTCCGAAGCGGTCAGCAGGCTGCTCATCAGGACCTCGTGGTCGAGGGTGACCTCGGTCACGAAGGTCCCGGGCCGGCCGGCCAGCTCGCGGCGGCGGAGGCACAGGAGGCCGATCGGGCTCGGCTCCAGGGCCAGGATCTCGAGAGGGGCGGGGGTCATCGACCGGCCATGCTGCCGGGTGGTCCTCCGCGATCCAGCGCTGTCCGTGGCCGGGAGGCGGCGCTAGACTCGCTTCAACGATTCCTGAATCGAGGAAGCAACCCGGCGCGGAGGAGGACCGATGCACGGCATGGAGAGGAAGGCCGCCGAAGGGATCTGCGAGGTCGACTGCGTCGACGGGCCACGGGCCCGGGACGCGCGCGCGGCCCTGCCCCCCGAGGGCGAGAGTCGCCGGGTCGCGGCCGCGCTCAAGGTCCTGGCCCACCCCGGCCGCCTGCGCGTGCTCAGGGCCCTCGACGGCCGCGAGCTCTGCGTCTGCGACCTCGCCCACGTGCTCGGCCTGTCGATGTCGGGCACGTCCCAGCAGCTCCGCGAGCTGCGCCGGCTCGGCGCGGTCGCGTTCCGGGCCGAGGGCAAGCTGGCCTACTACCGCATCGCGGAGCCGTTCTGGCTCGAGCTCGTCGAGACCGTCGCCGGGAGGCTCAGGGGTGCCGTCGAAGCCTGAGACCCGCTGGATCGTGACCGCGGGCCTGTGCCTGACGGCCTGCGCGACGGTCGACCCGAGCGCCGACTACGCCGCCGCCGCGGCCGAGATCCGCAGCGCGACCGGCGTCGCCGAGGTCCACCAGCCCGGCCACGAGGCGGCCGGCGAGGCGCGGGTCCGGGACCTGTGCGCCGAGGGGCTGACCCTGCACGAGGCCGTCGAGGTCGCCCTGCTCCACAACCCCGGCCTGCAGGCCGCGTTCCACGAGGTCGGCATCGCCCGCGCCGACCGCGTCCAGGCCGGGCTGTTGACCAACCCCTCGCTGACGGCCCTGCTCAAGTTCCCGGTCGACGGCGGCGCGACCAACATCGAGGGCGGGCTGTTCGCGAGCCTGGCCGACCTGTGGCAGGTCGGCGGCCGGGTGCGCGGGGCCGAGGCCGTGCTGACCCAGCGGATCCTCGAGCTGGCCCACGGCGCGGTGCAGCTCGCCGGCATGGTCCGGGGCGCCTACCTCGACGCCCAGGCCGCCGAGCGCCTGCTCGCGATCGCCGAGGACAACCGCGCGACGGCCGACCGCATGGTCGAGCTCGTCGAGGCCCGGGTCGAGGCCCGCGCGGCGACGATCCTCGATGCCAACCTGGCCCGGCTCGAGCAGAGCCGGACCGAGGTCCTGGCCCGCGACGCCGGGCTCGCCGCCGACCAGGCCCGGCGCCGGCTCGCCGGCCTGCTCGGCTACGACGCGCTGCCCGAGGGCGTCGCCCTCACGAGCCCGCTGCCCGAGGCCATGGTCGCGCTGCCCGACGAGGGCCGGCTCGCCGGCCTCGCGCTCGAGCACCGCCTCGACGTGCGCGCCGCCGGCGAGGCCATGCAGGCCGCGGTCGCCGAGTGGGAGCGGCAGAGCGGGCTGGTGTTCAAGCGGGTCGACGTCGGCATCGTCGGGGAGCGCAACTCCGACTGGGCGGTGGGCCCGGGCATCGAGCTCGAGCTGCCGCTGTTCGACCAGAACCAGGCCCAGGTCGCCAAGGCCGGCGAGCGCGTCGCCCAGCGCGAGAAGACCCTCACGGCAATCAGGCTCCAGGCCCGGCAGGACGTCGGCGCGACGCTGGCGCGGGCCCGGGCCGGCCAGGACGCGGCGCGGCTGTTCGCCGAGTCGATCCTGACCCGCGCGGCCGAGACCCTCGAGCTCGCCCGCGAGGCCTACCGGCTCGGCCGCACGACGATCGTGCCCGTGCTGGAGGCCCAGCGCAGCGTGCTCGAGGCCCGCCGCGCCCACGTCGTCCGGCTGCGCGACGCGGCCCGGGCTTTGTCCGAGCTCGAGCAGGCCGTCGGCCTGCCCAGGGAGCGCCTGTTCACGAGCGGTGCCGACGCACCGGAGAAGAAGGAATGAAGTCCAGGCTCTTGTACGGCGTCGTCCTCGTCCTGCTGGTCACGGCGGCGACGATCGGCTGGATCTCGCACTTCGGCGGCGGCTCGACCGGCGACGGTGGCGCCGGGCGGACCCACGAGGCACCCGACGGCCACGACGACCACGGAGGGTCCGCCGGCCACGACGACCACGCGGGCCACGACGACCACGAAGGCGGCGCCGCGGCTGCCCTCGCGGCCCCCTGCAAGGAGCACGGCGTGGCGCGCTGCCCGTTCTGCCACCCCGAGCTCCTGGCCGCGATGGGCTTCTGCAACAGCCACGGCCTGCCCGAGGCCGTCTGCACGCGCTGCCGCGGCGACCTCGAGGCCGTCTACCGGGCGCGCAACGACTGGTGCGACGGCCACGGCCTGCCCGAGTCGCACTGCGAGCTGTGCAACCCCGGCGCGCTCGACGGGTTCGCCCGGTACCGCCCCGAGTCGGACCGGGCCGACGGGCCCGACGCCGGCATCGAGCTCGTCGAGGCGGACCAGCCGCGGATCCGGCGCGCCCCGGTCGTCGCCTGCACGACCGAGAACCACATCATCCGCTTCGCCGACGCCGGGATCGTCGAGCGGGTCGGGCTCGGCTTCGCCGAGGTCGGCAAGCCGCCCTGCTGCGGCGCATGCTCGAGGTCCCGGCCGAGCTGCTGCTTGACGCCGCCGCCACGCCCTGCTGGCCTCCCGCGCGGCCACCGTCGCGACGGGCGCAAGGACCTCGGCGAGACCGTCGCGGCCGGCGGAGGTCCTGCTCAGATCCGCTCGGCCGGAGCTCGGCACGGCCGTGGTCCTCGCTGCTCCAGGCCCGGGCCCGGGTCCGGTTGTGGAGACCAACTACGAGCGCGAGAGCCGGCTGCTCGAGCAGAGCCGACGACCGAGAAGGACCTGCTCGAGGCCCGAGACCCGACTCGCCGAGGAGCCGCATCGCCTGGCCGAGGCCGAGCAGCGCTCGCGCGTCCTCGGCCTCGACGACGCGGCGATCGCGCCGTCGTCGAGCAGGACAAGCCTCGCTGCTGCCCTGGTCGCCCCTTCGCCGGCAAGCGGTCGCCGACTTCAGCGCCGTCGTCGGCCAGCCGGCCGACACGCGCACGACGCTCGTCGTTGCCGATACCTCGCGGCTGTGGGCGATCGCCGCCGTCGAGCAGGGCGCGGTCCAGGCCGTCCGCACGGCCAGCCCGTGCCGCTGACCTCGACGGCCTGCGCAAGCAGAATCCTCGCGGCAAGGTGACCTGGATCAGCACCGAGGTCGACCATCGGACGCGCATGGTCGAGGTCCGCGTCGAGCTCGACAACCCCGACGGCAGGCTGCGGGCCAACTCCTTCGGCCGGGCGCGGATCGTGACCTGGACGGCGAGGAGGTCGTGCTCGTGCCCAAGGCCGCCGCAGTGGAGGTTGCCAACGCCTTCGTGCGCCGGCACGCGACCGAAGTTCGCGCCGCGCAAGCCCGGGCTCGGCTACGACACCGGGGAGCATACGAGGTGCTCGAGGGCCTCGACCCCGGCGAGGTCGTCGTGACCCGGGGCAGCTTCCTGCTCAAGACCGAGCTCATGAAGGGCAGCATCGGCGCCGGGTGCTGCGAGGTCGATCACCTCGGCAAGTAGGCCCGCCCGCCCCATGTTCGACGCCATCGTCTCCTGGTCGCCGAGGCACCGCCTCGTCGTCGTCGCGCTGTCGCTGGCCGTCGTCATCGGCGGCCTGGTGGTCGCTCGCGCACCGCCGATCGACGCCTTCCCGACACGACCCCGGTCCAGGTCCAGGTCAACACGGCGGCGCCGTCCTCGACCCGCTCGAGATCGAGCGCAGCAGATCAGCTTCCGATCGAGCAGGCCATCGGCGGCCTGCCGGGCTGGCCGAGCCGTTTGCGTCCGCGTTCGGGTCATCGCTCGACCTTCGTCGACGGGACCGACATCTGGCCCGCGCGCCAGGCCTGCCTGGCGAGCGGCTGCAGGGCATCGACCTGCCTGCCGGCATCGATCGGCCGCAGATGGGTCCGGTCGCACCGCTCGGCGAGTCCCGCACTACGTCGTCACGGGCGAGGGCCACTCCTCGAGGAGCTGACGACGCTGCACGACTGGGTCCTGCGGCCCCAGCTCCTGTCGGTGCCGGGCGTCGCCGAGGTCAACACCTGTAGCGGCTGGCTGCGCCAGCTCCACGTCGTCGTCGACCCCGACAAGCTGCTCGTTCGACCTGACCTCGACGACGTCGTCGACGCCCTCCAGCGCAACAACGAGAACGTCGGGGCGGTTCGACGCGCCGACGCCGGCGAGCTCCACGTCGTCCACGGCGTTTGCTCCTGCGCGCAACGTCGAGGAGCCGGCTCGATCGTCGTCAGCGCCACGACGGCGTCCCCGCGGGCGGCCGACCTCGGCGAGGTCCGCGTCGACCACCGATCGTCAGAGGGGCCGACTGCCGGGCAAGGGCGAGGTCGTGCTCGGGCTGGCTTCATGCTGATGGGGGAGAACAGCAAGGAGGTCACGACCTGGCTGCGCGACCGGCCTGCGGAGGCCCGCGCGAGCCTGCCCGAGGGCGTCGAGGTCCGCGTCCTCTACGACCGCACGGAGCTCGTCGACCGCGTCATCCGCACGGTCGAGGAGAACCTGTTCGAGGGCGCCCTCCTCGTCGTCGCCGTCCTGTTCGCCTTCCTCGGCAACCTCCGGGCCGGGCTGATCGTCGCCGCGGCGATCCCGCTGGCGATGCTCGTGTCGTTCAGCGCGATGCTCCGGTTCGGCATCGCCGCCAGCCTGCTGAGCCTCGGCGCGATCGACTTCGGCCTCGTCGTCGACAGCTCGGTCATCGTCATCGAGAACTGCGTCCGGCGCCTCGGCCTCGAGGGCGGGACGCGCCCGCGGGTCGACATCGTCCGCGACGCGACGCTCGAGGTCCGCCGGCCGACGATGTTCGGCGAGCTGATCATCCTGATCGTCTACCTGCCGGTCCTGCTGCTCGAGGGCGTCGAGGGCAAGATGTTCCGGCCGATGGCGCTGACGGTCATGTTCGCGCTGACGGCCTCGCTCGTGTTCTCGCTGACGCTGATCCCGGTCCTCGCGAGCCTCGGCCTCGGCCGGCGGGACGGCGCCGCCGCCCGCCCCGAGCGCGAGAACATCCTCGTCCGCGGGGTCCAGGCCCTCTACCGCCCGGTCATCCGCTTCGCCCTCGCCAACCGCCTCGTCGTCGTCGGCATCGGGCTCGCCGCCCTGGTCGGCGGCGGCCTGCTCGCGACCAGGCTCGGCAGCACGTTCATCCCCCGGCTCCAGGAGGAGGCCATCGTCGTCAACACGGTCCGCCTCGCCGGGGTCTCGCTCGACGAGTCGGTCCGCTACGGGACCCGCATCGAGCAGCTCCTGCTCGAGGAGTTCCCCGAAGAGATCCGGGACATCTGGAGCCGGACCGGCACGGCCCAGGTCGTGACCGACCTCATGGGCGTCGAGGTCACGGACGTGTTCATGACCCTGCACCCGCGGGAGCGGTGGAGCCGGGCGCACGGCCAGGAGGAGCTGACGGCCGCGATGGAGGGGGCGCTGTCGACCATGCCCGGCATGCGCACGATCTTCACGCAGCCGATCGAGATGCGGGCCAACGAGATGACGGCCGGCATCCGCTCGGACCTCGGGGTCAAGGTCTTCGGCGACGACCTCGAGGTCCTCAAGGCCAAGGCCGAGGAGGTCCGGGTCCTGCTCGAGGACCTGCCCGGGGCCGCCGACGTCTCGGTCGAGCAGATCACCGGCCAGCCGATGCTCGAGGTCGAGGTCGACCGCGAGGCCCTGGCCCGGCACGGGATCCCGGCCCACCACGTGCTCGAGCTCGTCGAGGCCCTCGGCGAGAAGCGCGTCGGCGAGGTGCGCGAGGGGCTGCGGCGCTTCGACCTCGTCGTGCGGCTGCCCGACGCGTTCCGCAGCGACCCGCTCGCGGTGCGCCGCATCCGGGTCACGACGGCGACCGGCGAGCGGATCCCGATCACCGAGCTGGCCACGATCCGCCAGACCGAGGGCCCGGCCACGATCACCCGCGAGGGGCAGCGCCGGCGCATCGTCGTCCAGGCCAACGTCCGGGACCGGGACCTCGGCGGCTTCGTCGACGAGGCCCGGCGGCGGATCGCCGACTCGTCCTGCCGGCCGGCTACTTCGTGCGCTACGGCGGGCAGTTCGAGCACCTCGAGCGCTCGTCGGCCCGCCTCCGCGTCGTCGTCCCGGCCGCCCTGCTGGCGATCCTGCTGCTCCTGTTCCTCAGCACCGGCTCGCTGATCGACGCCCTCCTGATCGGCACCGGCGCGCCGTTCGCGGCCTGCGGCGGGGTCCTGGCCCTGTGGCTCCGGGACATGCCGTTCACGATCTCGTCGGCGATCGGGTTCGTCGCCGTGTCCGGCGTGTCGATGCTCAACGGCCTCGTGCTCGTGTCGACGATCCGGCGCAAGATCGACGACGAGGGCCTCTCGCTCGAGGCGGCGGTCGAGCAGACGCGCCTGCTCCGGATGCGGCCGATCCTGATGACGGCGCTCGTGGCGGCACTCGGCTTCGTGCCGATGGCGCTCAACACCGGCGTCGGGGCCGAGGTCCAGCGCCCGCTGGCGACCGTGGTCATCGGCGGCGTCGTCGCCGACAACCTGCTGACGCTGATGGTCCTGCCGGCGCTGTACTCGCTGTTCGGGCGCCGCGGCCGCGGGGACCTGCCGGGCGGCGCCCCCGGGGCGGAGGCGGTCAGCGCAGGGTGAGCCCCGGCGGCTCGCGGTCCCAGGGGTAGCCGGCCTTTGCCATCGCGTAGCCGCGGTCGAACAGGGCCTTCATGTACGCCGGGTCGAAGGGCTCGGCCATCGCGTGGTCGAAGTCACGCGGCATGTACGCGAGGTGGTAGTCGAGGCCGTCGCGGAGGGCGCCGAGGTACATGCGGTACATGTCGCCGAGGCCCTGGGTGCGGATCATCGACGAGGTCGTCCGCCCGGCGATCGCGGCCAGGCTACCGGGGTTGACGGCCTCCCACTTGGGCTGGATCCAGGCGTTGCGGATGACGTAGACCTGGGGCTTGCCGGGGACCTCGAGCTTGGTCAGGACCTCGGACCAGTCGATGCCGAGCGGGTACAGGAACACCTGCGTGGTCGCGCCCCCGTCGACGTGCAGCTCGTCGTAGCGCTTGCCGCGGGCCTCGACCTCGAAGTAGACCGGTGGGAAGGCGATCGGGATCGAGGCCGACGCGAGCAGGACCTTGTGGAACAGCGCGAGGCGCTCGGGGCGCCCGCTGGTGGCGATCTTGCCGATGTTCCAGATGACCGGCCGGGAGGCGTCGAGGTTGGTCGTCGCGATCCACAGCGCGCGGCCCTTGCGGCTCTCGACGGCGATCGCGTCGAGGACCTCCTGGGTCATGTACTTGGCGATCATCCGCGCGAGGGGGGCCGTGTCGGCGAAGGCGTCGCTCGTCACCGCCGTCAGCAGGCTGCGCTCCTCGAGCAGGTCCTTGGTGTGGTAGGTCGTGTAGATCTCCTCGAGCCTGGCGTCGTAGGCCGGGCCGAGGAAGGCGAATGGCGCGCTCAGGGCCCCGGTGCTGATCCCGGTCACCATCTGGAACTCGGGCCGGTCGCCGCGGGCGGTCCAGCCGCAGAGGATCCCGGCGCCGAAGGCCCCGTTCTCGCCGCCACCCGAGATCGCGAGGTAGTTGTGGGGGCGGCCGAAGACGCCGGGGAACCGGACGCGCAGCTCGGCCGCGCCCAGGTCCAGCGTCTCGTCGAACCACGGCATCTTCTCGTCGCCCCACGAGCGCGCCTCCGGGATGCCCGGGATCACGCACTCCATGGCGAGGTCCGCCGGCGGCGGGTTGCGGTCGGGCACGCTGCCGCAGGCCACCGTGCCCAGCGCGGCCAGCAGCAGCGGGAGGAAGGGGGCGCGGGCGGGGATCGAAGCGGGTCGCGGGTGCATCGGGGTATGGCTCCAGGGGGTGGGGCGGCAAGCCTAGCGACAGGCTCCCGGTCCGGGATAGGCTCTGGGTCGGTTCCCCCCTCGGTCCTGACCGGAGCTCCCCGATGACGCGCCTCTCCCTCCTGCTCCCGTTCCTGTCGGTCCTCGCCCCCGCGGCCCTGTCGCAGACCTCCTACGTCCCCGCCCCACGCCGTCGAGCTCGAGGGCAACAGCTCCTCGGCCGTGACCTTCACCAACGCGACGACCAGGACGCAGCAGATCGACTCCAACCTCATCGGCGGCAAGCTCGCCCTGATCCGCGGCATGGCGTTCCGGCGCAACAACGGGGCCCAGTCCACGGCCATCGCCCGCAAGCTCGACCTGCAGGTCGACTTCGGCTACGGGGCGAGCACGATCACGACGACGTTCGACAACAACTACGCCTCGGGCACGCGCAAGACCGTCCACGCCAAGAAGACCGTGTCGCTCCCGGACTGGACCCAGACGATCAGCAAGCCCGAGCCCTTCGACCTCGTCATCAAGCTCGACACGCCGTTCGCCTACAACAACAAGCTCAGCCTCGTCTGGGACGTCATCGTCACCAACAACGCAGGCGGCGGGTCCTACAGCATGGACTGGTTCAGCACGGTGCCGACCGTGACCTACGGCGAGAAGGAGGTCGTCCTGGGCACGGGCTGCAAGACCGCCACCGGGACCTTCGCGCACACGACCGCGTACACGGCCGACACCGCCAACCTCAACCTCGGCTACAGCGGGACCGGCGGGCCGGCGTCGGCCCCGGCGATCGCGATCGTCGGCGCGACCGACCTCGCCCTGACGGTCGGGTTGTGCACCAAGCTGCACGGCGACCTGACCTTCCTGTGGCCGATCGGGACGACCGACACGACCGGCTCGGTGACCCAGAGCTTCCCGCTCCCGTGGAACGACGCCTTCGCCGGCGTGGCCCTCGTGTCCCAGCTCCTGGCCGTGGACACGACCCAGCCGGTCCTGCCGGTCGCCCTGTCCAACGGCATCCGCGCGACGACGCCCTTCGTCATCGGCGGTGGCGCGACCACGGCGTTCAAGATCGACCGCATCTACAACCAGACCAGCACCGGCCCGACCGGCACCCTGGCCAAGTCCTGCGCCCCGGTGCTGTTCAGCCTGTAGCCCGCCCCGGGGATCGGGGCGGACCTGCCGGGCCGAGTTGGAATGCGCCGATGCGAGGAGCGGCGGCACGATGGTTGCTCTGGCACAATACGGGGCATGTCGCCTCATCCAATGGAGTGCACAATGCCATTCCGAGCAGCCATATCCCTCATGGCGATCTTCCTGACCATGGGCGGCGCCTGGACGCAGGGCCATTACGTTTCCCCTCCGCATGCCGTGGCGCAGCGAGGTCCCAGTGCTACTTGGGAAACGTTCTCAAGTAGCTCGACCCGAACCCAACAGGTCGACCATTATCTCGTCGGCAGTCCGATGGTCGTGATCCGTAGCATCTCGTTTCGGCGGCGTATCACGGCCATGAACGGCTCGACTGCCAGGAAAGTGGATCTGACCGTCTTCTTTGGATACCCGGCAGCATCGATCACAGTTGATTTCGACAAGAACTATGCCGCCGGGACCAGGAAATCCGTGTTCTCCAAGAAGGCGCTGAGCCTTCCCGATTGGACGAAACATGTCTCCGATCCCGAGCCGTTCGACCTGATCGTCAAGCTGGATGCTCCCTACATCTACAACAACAGGTCCGCACTGCTGTGGGACCTGGTGGTGGGAACCAATACCGGCACGGGCTTGTATCAGATGGATTACTTCAATTCCTTGCCGGCGATCACATACGGAGAGAGCCCTCAAGTGCTGGGACGTGGCTGCAGGTCTTCCAACAGGGTGTTCAAGCATGACATGACCGCCATGGCCGACTCCGATGACCTCATCCTGATGTTCCGGGCGATCAAGGCACCAGGTTCGGCTGGGACCATCGCGATCCTGGGTACCCGGGACCTGAACCTGAATATCGGTATGTGCTCGAACCTGCATGGGGATCTGACGATTCTTGTGCCGATCGGGACAACAGATCCTTCCGGATCCCTGACCAAGTACCTCACCTTCCCCTGGAGGGATGCCTTCATCGGAGTCCCCGTCGTCACGCAGTTGTTGGCCTTGGATCCCAGGCAACCCGGACTGCCGGTGTCCCTCTCCAACGGCATCAGGACCACGACTCCGTTCATCAACGGAACGGGAAACAGTCCGACGGGCAAGGTGTGGAGGATCACGAGGCCCGGGGCCACTTCCTTGTCCAAGGTGACCATGACCTGCGTCACCGTCCGCTATTCCCTCTAGTCCAGGGCAGATCAGGGTCGTCCATCGTCGATGGATGGGGGATTCAGCGGGCCGTGTCGATCCACAGGTCGACGGCGTTGCCCGGCTCGACCTGGGCCGGGTTGGTGAGGTCGAGGGCCAGAGTCTGGAGCACGACCCGGACGCCGACGAGGCGGCTGTCGTTGGGCATCGCGATCGGGATCGTCGCCTTGGGGAAGGTCGACGCGCCGAGCAGGTGGACCGGTCGCAGCAGGTCGACGTAGAGCCAGCCGCCGAAGGCCGGGACGACGCTCGTGGCCGGCTCCCCGGTGAGGAGCAACTGCACGGGCCTGGCCAGGCCGGTGGCCATCGTGACCGTCATCGTCGCGTTGAGCAGCGGGTCGGTCGCGGCGAGGCTCGTCGACGCCAGCGGCGGGTCGATGGGCTGGGCGGTGGCGCCGTTGGCCGCGTAGAACAGCCGATTCTCCTCGAGGTGGTACGCCGTACCCCAGACGCGTCCGCCTGCGATGGCGAAGAACCTGGTGCCCCAGCCGGTCTCCGCGGAGCTCCCGATGCTGCCCGGCTCGATGTCGAGGATCTCCACGGTCAGCGGATTGCCGGTCACGTCGACGCGGCACAGCTCGCGGCCATTGAACGCGGTATCGGCCGAGAAGTACAGCCGCCTGCTGCCGACCGGGGTCAGGTATGCGGGGTTCCGGTCGAATCCGACGGGCGCGACCGGCGAGGTCCCCTTGGCGGTCCCGTCGCTGCTCCAGAGTCCGGGCCCCTTGCCCCCGGCCTGGGCCCGGAACCACAGGCGACCACCCTGGACGCAGAGGTAGCCGGGACTGCTGGAGCCGGTTCCCGGCTCGATGTCCACAGCCAATCGCGTGCCGTTGGTGGTCCCGTCGGAGACCCAGAGCTCCCGGCCGTTCGCGGCCGAGGTCGCCTCGAAGTACAGCCGGTCCCCGAGGACGGTCAGCTCGCTCGGCCAACTGCTCCCGCTCCCGGGCTCGATGTCGGCGACGAGGGTCGTGCCGGCGGCAGTTCCGTCGGTCCGCCACAGCTCGTATCCGGAAGCGTTCGTCCAGCCCATGAAGTAGCACATGCCATGGAAGCCCGTGAAGTACCCCGGGCTGTTCGCAAGGGGGCCGGTGGCCGGGCTGACGAGCCTGCGGGTCCCGGCTGCCGTGCCGTCCGTGACCCAGACGACGTTGCCGGCCGACTCGGTGACTACGAAGTAGACGAGGTCACCGACGACGGTCAGCTCGGCCGGACCCGAGCCGATCGGGCCGGGTGTGATGTCCTTGAGCAGCCCCGTTCCCGTCGGCGAGCCGTCGGTGATCCAAAGCTCGGCGCCGTACTTGTCGTCCTCGCCGCGGAACAGCACCCGGTCCCGGAGGCGGGCGAACCACACCGGATTGGACGAGGCCTTGCCGGGCTTGATGTCGCGCACGAGGCGGGTGCCGGCGGGCGTGCCGTCCGAGCTCCACAGCTCGGTGCCGTTGACGCCGTCGTCGGCGTGGAACAGCACGCGACCGCCCAACCCGATGACATCCCCGACCCTGTCGTTCCCGGTAAGTCCCCGGACCACGATGTCGTAGACCTGCGACGCGGCCGGAGGCCTGCCTCCGAGCGACCACAGCTCGTAGCCGCCGAGCGCGTCCCTGCCGACGAACAGGATCCTGCCGCCGACCGGCGTCATGGCCTCGATGAATCCGTCCTGGCCGCCGGCATGAGGTCGGTGACGAGGACCGTCCCGGCGGGCGTCCCGTCGGTCACGCAGGGCTCGACCCCGCACCGGCGACGAGGTTCCTGCCGGCGAACCAGATCCGACCGGTGCCGTCGTCCAGGAGCTCCATGGGCCAGAGTTCTCCGACATAGGCCGCAAAGACCCGCGTGCCCTTGGCCGTTCCGTCGGTGGTCCAGATCTGGTACGTCTTGCCGTCGAAGGCGGACATGGCGACCCGGGTGCCCGCCGGATTCGTGCACATGGCACCGGAGGCGCCAGAGGCCGTGCCGGGGTTGATGTCGGCGAGGAGGTAGGTCCCGGCCGCGGTCCCGTCGGTCACGAAATACTCGTGGCCGACCTTGGCGTCATGGCCCTGGAACACCCAGCGCGTCGGCGGTGAGCCGAGCGGAGCGGCGTTGATCAACGACGTGCCGCCTCCGGGGCCGGGGTCGACGTCCTTGACGAAGATCGTACCTGAGGTCGTGCCGTCCGAGACCCAGAGCTCCGGTCCGTTGGTCCCGTCGTGGGCCTGGAACAGGACCTTGGACGGACCCAGTGGCCGGAACGCGAAGGCGTTGCTCGGCTGGCTCCCGGTCCTGATGTCCTTGAGCAGGACCGTGCCCGCGGCCGTGCCGTCGGTGACCCAGGGCTCGAGCCCGGTCGTCCCGTCGTCGGCCTGGAGGAACACGCGGGTACCGCCGGCATTGGTCGTGCAGCCGTTGGGGGACGATCCACCGGGGCCGGGCCGGACGTCCTTGAGCAGACGTGTGCCCGAGGCCAGGCCGTTGGAGTACCACGGCTCGTTCCCGTTGCTGCCGTCATCGGCGGCGAACACGACCCCCGGGCCCAGCGGGCTCAGGAATCGGGGCTCGGAGCCGAGGATCCCGGGGCGGATGTCGGCGACCATGACGGTCCCCTTGGCGGTCCCGTCGGTGACCCAGAGCTCGGGGCCGTGGGCTCCGTCGTCGGCCTGGAAGAAGGCGCGGTTCCCGACCACCGTGAAGCCCTGCGGCCGGCTGCTCCAAGGGCCCGGCCTGATGTCCGCGAGCATCGAGGTCCCTGCGGTCGTGCCGTCCGAGCTCCACAGCTCGTCGCCCTCCTCCCTCGTGCTGGCCTGGTACAGGATGCGGCCGTTGAGGACAGCGAACTTGCGGCCGTAGCCTCCCGGGGTCGACTGCCCGCTCCAGACCCAGCCGGGCCAGTCGATGGTTGTCCGGTTGATGTCGGTGACGAAGCCGAACTGCTGGGCCTGCGCCGCCGCAGCGGTCAGGCAGGGCAGGAGGAGGGCGACGCGGAGGAACGCGAGCATGAGCGGATCACCTGGTGTCGGTCCGACCGGACCCCCCCTGGGTCCAGGGGTCCGGCTGAGCTCGCTGCGGGGTGCCGCGAGTATAACGTCGTCGTGCGAAGGGTGACCCCGATCCTGATCCTCGCCCTGGCGGCTTGCCAGGGGCCGCGGGGGACCGCTACACAGGCGGGCATGGAGCAGCCGCCGACCGTCGCCGAGGAGAGCGGGTTCACGCGGACGTCGACGACGGCCGAGGTCCAGGCCTTCCTGCGCTCGCTCGAGCGTCTGCCGCAGGCGCACCGGCTGTCGCTCGGCGTGCTCGGTCGGACGACCCAGGGCCGCGAGATCCCGCTCGTCCGCGTCCGTCTCGAGGGCTTCGGCGACGGGGTGACGCCTGCGGCCGACCGGCTGCGGGTCGTGGTTCAGGCCAACATCCACGGCGGCGAGGTCGAGGGGAAGGAGGCCTGCCAGATCCTGCTGCGCGAGGTCGCGCACGGCGGCCACGAGGACCTGCTCGACCGGCTCGAGCTGTGGGTCGTGCCCGACTTCAACGCCGACGGCAACGACGCGATGTCGGACCGCAACCGCGTCGACCAGAACGGCCCCGACGTCGTCGGCACGCGGCACAACGGCGCGGGCCTCGACCTCAACCGCGACTGGGTCAAGGTCGAGAGCCCCGAGGTCCGGGCCATGCTCGGCCTGCTGAACGAGGTCGACCCGCACCTCTTCGTCGACCTGCACACGACCGACGGCTCGGCCCACGGCTACCACCTGACCTACGCCCCGTCGCTGGCCGTCAACTGCGACGACGGCCTCGCCGCGTTCGAGCACCAGACCCTGCTCCCGGCCCTGCGCGAGGACATGGCCGCCCGCGGGTTCCGCGTGTTCGACTACGGCAACTTCGAGGGCGAGGGCGTCGCCCGCGTGTGGAAGTCGTTCTCGCAGGACCCGCGCTTCGCGACCAACTACGCCGGCATGCGCAACCGCCTGTCGGTCCTCAGCGAGGCCTACAGCCACCTGCCGTTCGAGGAGCGCGTGGCCGTGACCAAGGCCTTCGTCCTGGCCAACCTGCACGCGCTGCTGCGCTTCGAGGACGAGGTCCGCCGCCTCTGCGCCGCGGCCGACGCACGCGCGGGCTCGGCCGAGCCGCAGGCCTTCGGGTCGGACAGCCGCTTCTGCGCCCCGGTCGCGCGGGAGGTCCTGGTCGGCAGGTTCATCGAGGTCGAGCTGCCGGACGGGCGCGGCAAGCGCCTCGTCGCGCACGAGGATCACGAGGCCGTCAGGATGGGCGTGCAGGTAGCCTTCGAGCCGACGCGGCGGACCGACCTGCCCGGGGCCTGGCTCGTGCCGCACCCGCCCGAGGGCCTCGCCGACCACCTGCGGCTGCACGGCCTGACGGTCGACGTCCTCGCGGAGCCGGTGGACATGGGCCGCGGCGAGCTCGTCGAGTTCGTCGTGACCTCGGTCGAGCGGGCCGAGCGCCCGTTCGAGGGGCATCGGCTGGTCAAGGTCGAGGGCGAATTTCTGGCCGGGCGCGCACCGGCTCCCGGCCGGCACGCTGGTCGTGCCCGGCCGCCAGCGCCTCGGCCTGCTCGCGGCCCAGCTCCTGTCGCCGCTGAGCGAGGACTCGCTCGCGACCTGGGGCTGCTTCGACCAGGCCCTGGGCGTGCGCCGATACCCGGTGTTGCTCAGCCCCGGGACGGTCGTCGTCCGCTGAGCGGGCTCAGGCCGGGTCGGGCGGCACGAACGACGGGTCGAGCCGGCGGACGCGCTCGCGGTGGGCCTCGGCCTCGTCCCTGCGGCCGATGCCGTCGAGCAGCGTCGCGAGGCGCTCGAGGACCTCGAGGTAGCGGCGCGTCGCCGGCTGGCTGGCGAAGCTGCCCTGGAGGTCGGCGAACCGGGCCGGGAGGATCGCCTTCTCGGCGACCTTGAGCGCGCGGCGCGTCTCGTAGAGCTCGCGGTCGGGGTCGTCCCGGCTGAGCCCGGCGACGAGGAGCTGGGCGTCGAGCTGCAGCGGGTCGAGCTCGACCGCGAGGCGGGCCAGCACCCGGCGCGGACCGACGGCGGCCTCGTCCCGGCTCGCGACCTCGAGCAGGGCCCGGGCCGCGGCGCGACGGACCTCGACCTGCCACTCGCTGCGCGGCCCGGCGGCGCCGGGCAGGATGCGCTGCAGGGCCGCGAGCGCGAAGTGGCGCAGCGGCTCGGGCTCGAGGTCGCCCTGGGCGTCGACGATCCGCGCGAGCCGCTCGGCCGGCGTCAGCCGGCGCTCGGTCCGCGCCGCGCGCTCCTGGGCCGGGGCCGCGCGGGCGGCGACCTTGCCCGCGCTCCAGGCCCTGCTGCCGGCGACGCGCGTCAGCAGGTCGCGGACCTTGTCGACGAGGGCCGGCCGGGCCGTCGTGCGCAGCAGGGCCACGGCGAGCTGCGCCTCCTCGCGGCTGCCGGCCTCGGCCTCGAGCGGGAGGTCGATCGGCAGCGGGTCCCGGCCGAGCCACAGCGACAGCGCCGTCTGGTGGCTGTCCATGAGCCCCGCCAGGCGACGGCGCGCGGCGGCCTCGTCGCCCTCGCCGACCTCGGCCGCGAGCGGCAGCAGGGCCGCGAGGCTCGCGTTGCCGCAGCCGCGCTGGGCGAGCTCGAGGCGCAGGCCCTCCCAGTCCTCGATCGCGAGCAGGAACGTCAGCAGGTGGCTGCGCAGCCGGAGGTGGTCGGCCGGCTGCAGCTCGAGCAGGACGCCGATCTCCTCGAGCGCCTCGTCCCGCCGGCCGACGAGCCACAGGGCCTTGGCGTACTCGCCGCGGCACAGCAGGTACGGGCGCAGCTCGCGCTGCTTCCACGGCTGCTCGCCGGCCAGGGCCCCGACGTGTTCGTCCTCGAAGCGCGCGAGCAGGGCCTCGAAGCTCGCGATCCGCGCCTCGATCTCGTCGGGGCGCCCGCCGATCAGCAGGGCGAACAGCTCGCGCTGCCGCTGCGTCACGCGCCGGCGAGGCGGCTCCTCGCCGAGGGGGCGCGAGAGCTGGCGTGCGAGCTCCGCCGTCAGCGTGACCGGCTTCCGGTCGGCAGACGACGAGCCTGAGCTCCGTTCGGGCTGGAGCAAGAGGTCAGGTCCTGGGTCGAGATGCGAGGCGGGGGTGAGGCTCCGCGGTGGGGAGCCATGGACCGCGAGGCCGATCATCGGCCTCGCGAGGCGGGCTGGAAAGAGGGGCGCGGAGAAATGGATCCCGTCGCCTCCCGGGCGCGCCGGCACGCCCCGGTGGCATCGGCGCCCTGCGGGCCGGGTTGCGCAGGTCGACCGGGAATCGTCCCCATCCCCGGGCCCGGCTTTGCGCCGGTCGTCGCTCCGCGGGATGATCGTTCCTCCGCAGATCCGGACACCCGAGAGACCACGGCAGGCGGTCGGTCGCGACCCCTGCGGAAGGAGATCCACGATGACCCTCGCGAAGGCCTTCATCCCGTACGGCGCCTGGTGGAGCAGCCCGTTCTGTCGCTGGCAGGGCAGCCTCGCCGGCGAGAACTCGGTCCAGCTCGCGGCCCGCGCGACCCAGGCCTTCCTGGCCGACCGCGGCATCGCCACCGAGACCTTCGACGGCCTCGCGCTGGGGTTCACGGTCCCGCAGAAGCACAGCTTCTACGGCGCGCCCTGGCTCGCCGGCATGATCGGCGCCGGCCACGTGACCGGCCCGACGATCATGCAGGCCTGCGCGACCGGCGCCCGCGTCGTCGCGACGCTGGCGATGGAGGTCGAGACCGGCGCCGGAGCGTGCCGGCTCGGCGTCGCCTGCGACCGCACGAGCAACGGGCCGCACCTGGTCTACCCCGACCCGCGCGGCATCGGCGGCATGGGCGACACCGAGGAGTGGGTCTGGGACAACTTCAACCGCGACCCGTACGCCGGCAACGCGATGCTGCAGACGGCCGAGAACGTCGCCAAGGCCCACGGCATCACGACCGAGGAGCAGCACGAGATCGTGCTGCTGCGGCACGGCCAGTACGACCGCGCCCTGGCCGACGACCGCGCGTTCCAGCGCCGCTACATGCTCCCGATGCAGGTCGGCAACCCCAAGAAGCCGACGACCGTCGAGCAGGACGAGGGCGTGTTCCCGACGACGGCCGAGGGCCTGGCCAGGCTCAGGCCGGTCGTCGACGGCGGGACCGTGACCTTCGGCGGGCAGACGCACCCGGCCGACGGCAACGCCGGCATCGTCGTCTGCACCGAGGAGCGGGCCAGGGAGCTCAGCCGCGACCCCGCCGTGCGCATCCAGGTGCTCGGCTTCGGCTCGGCGCGCGTCGACAAGGGCCACATGCCGACGGCCGTCGTGCCGGCCGCCCTGGCCGCGATGAAGGCCGCCGGCGTCGGGCTCGGCAGCGTCGAAGGCGATCAAGACCACAACCCCTTCGCCGTCAACGACGCCTACCACTTCTGCAAGACGCGTCCGCCCGAGCGGCTCAACGACTACGGCTCGCCGCTGATCTGTACCCCCAGGGCCCGACCAGGCTGCGTGCTGATCGAGCTCATGGAGCAGCTCGCCCTCGAGGGGCGGCGGCTACGGCTGTTCTCCGGGCTGCGCCGCCGGTGACTGTGCATGGCCTGCGCGTGGTCAAGGTCGGCTGAACCAACCGCTCGGCCGGTGCCCCGCACCGGCCGGCGGGCCGTCGCCTTGTCCGCCCCGACGGGGATCGCGCCGTTCCAAGCCGTCCGGGAGCTGCCCGGCGGCGAGGGTCGCTGCTGGCTGTGCGTGGACCCCGAGGGCGCAGGGCTGTGCAAGCTCCTGCCCGCGGGCGTCGCCCGCGCGAGGCCTCCGCTGCTGCGCTCGCTGCGGCACCCGCGCGTGCCGGCCGTCATCGCCGACGGCGTGGACGGGCAGGGCCGGGAGCTTCCTGCGCGGGGAGTGGGTCGCCGGCGAGCCTCGACGGCCTGCTCCCCGCCGGCGGCGTCGACGCCGAGCGCCTCGCGGGACCTGTGCGAGCTGCTCGGCTACGTCCACCTGCGCGGCCTGCCTCGACGTCAAGCCGGCCAACATCCGCCGCGCCTGCGGACGGCGGCTTCGTCTGCTCAGCTTCGGGCTCGGCGTCCGCCACGGGACCGGCGCCGCCGGCGGCACGCCGGTGTTCGTCACCCGGAGGTCCTCGCCAGGCGAGGACGCCCGACGCCCGCGCCGACCTATGCTCCGCTCGGCGTCTGCTGCTCGTCCTCGTGCCGCGGCTCGCGGCCCGCGGCTCCGAGCTGTTCCGCCGGTCCCCGCACTGGCTGCGGTCGGACGCCACGCGCCTCGACCCGGTCTACGGACGCGGCTCGACCGGCTGCTGCGGCCCGAAGCCGCACGGCGCTGCTTCGACGCCCGCGAGTGCTCGAGGACCTGTTCGGCGGCACGGTCGGCCGCCCGAGCCTGGCGCTGCTCGAGCCAGACCCCGAGCTCTGCCCGCCCGAGCGCCGCGCTCTCGGTCGACGGCCTGGCGGGCCACGGCCCGCGCCGTCGACCTGCGCAGGCGCGCGCCGAGGCCTGCGCGCGGCGGTGGAGCGAGACGGCGCCGACGCCGGCGACGATGTTCGCGCCTGCGCGCCGAGGTCGAGCGCGGCGTCGTCGTGCCCGAGGAGCGACCGCTGGATCCTGGCCGAGCCGCCTGCTCGGCCGCGAGGCGCGCGAGGTCGAGGCGCCGCGGGACGAGGTGAGCTCGAGCGGCTGGCCGCGCGCGGAGCAGTCGAAGCCGCCGAGCGCGGCTTCCGCGACCTGGCGCGGCGGCGCGCGCGCCGGTCCGGCGGCCGAGCCGCGCTGCGCGAAGCGCTGGCGCGCGGGTTCCTGCAGGCGGGCGAGGCCGCCCGCGCGCGTCCTGACGTCGGTCCCGGACCCGCTGCGCTGGCGTGCCCTGCTCGAGCTCGGCCATGTGCGCGAGGCCCGCGCCGCGCTCGAGGCGGCCGGGGGCGCCGGCGACGACGCGGAGCTGACGCGGCTGTCGGCCTCGCTGGCGTTCCGCGAGGGCGACCTCGCGCGGGCCGAGCCGAGGCCCGCGCGGCGCGCGCCGGTCAAGTCCCGGCCCCGAGGCCGCGGTCGTGCTGGCCCGCGTGCTCGCGACCCGCGGTCGGCGCGACGAGGCCGAGGAATCCTGCGCGCGCGACGCTGTCCGACCTCGACGCCGGGGCGCGGCCGTTCCTGCGCGCGGCCGCGGCCACGAACCTCGCCGACTCCTGCGCGGCAGCGAGCGCCTCGACGAGGCCGAGCGCTGGCACCACACCGAAGGCCCTCGGGCTATCCGGCCAGCTCGGCGCGCTCCGGCACGGCGCTGTCCCTGTCAACCTCGGCGTCGTCCTGCGCGCGCGCGGCGCGCTCGACGAAGGCCCTGCCGGTAGCGCCGGGCCTGGCGCTGTTCGAGCGCGCCGGCGACGCGCGCGGCCGCGCCGTGGCCATGGCCAACCTCGGCATCTCGCGGCCGACCGCGACCGCACCGGCCGAGGCCCTGCGGCGGCTGGAGGAGGCCGACCTGGCCTGGCCGCGATCGGCCTGGAGGAGCCGCGGCCGAGGATCCGGGGTGGAGATCGCCCGGGCCCGGGCGAGGATGGGGCAGGGGCCGAGGCCCGCGCGGACCTCGCCGAGCTCCGGGTGGGCGCGGGCGAGCTCGGCGCGCGCGGATCGCGCAGGTCCTCGCCGAGCTGGACGCGACGCAGGCACAGGAGGACGGGTCACAGGTGGACGAGGACGACCGCGAGCGCAGCCCGACGATCCCGACGAAGAGACGTTCCCGCACGTTCCAGGCGATCAGCTCGGCGCACTGGCCAGCGAGCGGGACCTCGACAAGGCCCTGCAATGCCCTGCTCGACTCCGCGGTCACGGTGTCCGGCGCCCGCCTCGGCAGCCCTGCTGCTGGCCGGGGACGACGGCGTCCGCATCGAGCTGCGCAGCGAGGGACTGGCGGGGAGCGCCTCGCCTTCGGCCGCTCCCCTCGTCAACCGCACGCCCTGCAGGAGCAGCGCATGCTCGGCGGCGACGAGGCCCTGGCCGACCGCGACCTGCTCGGCATGCCGAGCGTGCTGCGGCGGCTCGAGCAGCGCTCGGTCCTGTGCGTGCCGTTCCGCTGCGCGTCCCAGCGTCGCTGACGCCCTCTACCTCGAGCACCCGGGTCGGGCCGCCGTGTTCGGGGCGCGCGAGCGGGAGCTCTGCGAGGTCCTCGCCGACCAGGCCGCGATCGCCGTCGACCGGATGCTGCGCGAGCGGGCCATGGCCGACGACCTCGAGCGCAAGCGCCGGGACCTCGAGATCGCGCGGCGCAGATCGGCACGGCGGCGGTCGAGCGCCCGCTCCTCGGCGACAGCCCGGTCATGCAGAAGCTCCGGCGGGACATCGACCGGCTGGCCGACTCCGACCTGCCGATCCTGATCCACGGCGAGACCGGCACCGGCAAGGAGCTCGTGGCCCCGGGCCCTGCCACGCGAGGTCGCGGCGCGGACCCTTCGTGTCCGAGAACTGCTCAGCGGTCGGCCGAGCTGAGAACCTGCTGGTACAGCCCGTGCGCGGCGCGTTCACCGGCGCCGACGAGGACCGGCCGGGCCTGTCGAGCTGGCGTCGGGCGGGACCCTGTTCCTCGACGGAGTCGGCGACCTCCGCTCGACTCCAGGCCAAGCTCCTGCGCGCTGCAGGAGGGGCAGGCGCGGCCCATCGGCGGCAGCCGGACGGTCCCCTCGACATCCGCGTCCTGGCCGCGACGCACAAGGACCTGACCCTCGAGGTGGCCGAGGGTCGCTTCCGCCGGACCTCTACTGCACCCGCATCGCCGCGGCCGACATCGAGGTCCCGCCGCTGCGCGACCACCGGCCTGACCGCCTGCTCCTCGCCGAGCGGTTCCTCGAGCGGCTGGCCGCCGCCGAGGAGCTGCCGCGCGCGGCTCTCGACCAGGCCCGCGCCGGGCTCGTTCGCCACGACTTCCCCGGCAACGTGCGCGAGCTCGAGCACCTCGTCGCCAAGGCCTTCCTGCTGCGCGACGGCGAGGTCGTCGACGGCTTCGGCCTCGCGCCCGGCGGCTCGGGCCGCGTGCCGGAGGGGGCCTGGCCCGTGCTGTCGCTGGCCGAGGCCGAGGCCCGGACGATCCGCGCCGCCCTCGCGGCCTGCGACGGCGACAAGACCAAGGCCGCCCGGCTGCTCGGGATCTCGCGCACGACGCTGTACGAGAAGCTCAAGAAGCTGCCTGACTGAGGCCCCGTCGTCCGGAATCCGGCCGGGCTCCGCGGGGCCGCGTCCGGCATCCGGACGCCGGCACGGGGCGGCGCCGCTGGCACGGACCTTGCTCCTCCTCGGATCGACCCGAAACCCGAGGAGGAATCATGAAGCACACGTCCGCCGTCGCCTTCGCCCTGCTGCTGACCGCGTCCCTGACCGCCCAGACCCAGACCGTGCGCGGCAAGGTCGAGGACGTCCAGGGGCAGAACGGCAAGTTCGTGCTCGACTGCACCAACATCCCGCTGACCAGCGCGACGCTCAACCTCAACGCGATGGTCGGCCAGCAGTTCGTGCTGCAGGTCGTCAACAAGGGCACGGCCGCGATCCCGAGCCTGGAGGTCAGCTCGGCCGCCGCGGCGACCAAGATCTTCGACATCGGCAACCTCGACCTCGGCAAGGCCGCGCGCTGGCAGGTCAATCACACACCCGGCTCGGCCGCCGTCGTCTTCGTCAACGGGCTCGAGCGCACGAGCTACATCCCGCTCGGCGCGTGGGGGACCTGGCTCCTCAACCTCGACGCGGCGTTCTTCAACGCCGGCGTCGTCAACAACCAGGGCCAGTTCGAGTTCACGTTCACGATGCCCAACATCCCGGCCCTGGTCGGCAAGACCTTCGTCGGCCAGGCCGTCGTCGTGGACCCGCAGCGGCAGGTCCTGCTCTCGAATCCGGACTGCAAGGAAGTCCGCAGCAAGTGAGGAATTGGGGGGACCCGCAGGGGTCCACGAGAAGGAAGAGGGTTCTCGACGCCGGGTGCGTGACCCGGCAGAGGGAAGACAGGCACGGGCGCCGGCCGGCGACGGTCGGCGCCCCTTTCTCCGTCCGGGATCCGGACGGCTCGGGGTCGGCCCCGTCCGGGACCCGGACGCTGCCGGCCTCGTCGGCTAGGATGGTCCGCCCGGCACGGGAGTTGATCTCGTCCCCGCCATGAAGCCCTCGCCACTCCCCAGCCTGCTCCTGCCCCTCGCCCTGGCCGCGCCGGGCCTCCGGGCCCAGAAGCTCTGCCTCGCCGAGGGCGCCCAGCCCGGCGCCCTGACCCTCGTGGTCCGCTCCGAGGCCGGCCTCGGCCAGAACCCCGTGACCCTCCGCCAGGGTCTCGAGCTGCTCCCGATCGAGCTGTGCCAGCGCACCGCCCAGCAGGAGCTGCGCACCGACCGCCCGCGGCGCCTGCTGCGCCAGGGGCTCGTCCGCGTCGAGCTGCCCGGCGGCCGGAGGCTGTTCCGCTACCGCCTCTCCGGCGGCAAGCAGTGGGGGTTCCTGCTGGTCCTCGCCGACGGGGACGCGCGGATCCTGCTCGAGCTGCCCGGCGTCGGCGCGACCGGCCTCGAGGACCCGTTCACCGACCGCGTCGGCGTCGGCCCCGACGGCCTGCACGCCCTGCTGGCGACGGCCGCGGGCGCCCTGTACCTGGGCCGGCTCGACGGCCAGGCCTGGGCCTCGACCAAGGCGCCGACCCGTCCGCTCACGGTCACCGGCGTGCCGGAGCCGTTGAGCCTCGCGGTCGGGACCAAGGTCGCCTGGTTCGTGACCGACAAGCCCGCGCTCTACCGCGTGGCCCTGGCCGATGTGGCCCAGCCGACCGACGTCTCGCCGCCGGCGGTGACCGCCGGGGAGTTCAAGGACCAGGTCGCCCTGTCCGGCGACGGCAGCAAGCTGTGCGTCCTGTACGGCCCCAAGAAGCAGTACCACCTGTACCTGCTCGGCGAGGCGGGTGGGGCGACGCGGCTGACCTCGACGGCCGCCAAGTACGAGGAGCCCGGCTACCTGCCCGAGACCGTCGGTGGCCCCAAGCTCCTGCTCAACGACGACGGCTCGCGGCTCTACTACGTCGACGCGACGGTCCGCGACGAGCTCTACCTCGTCGACACGGCCAAGCCGACCGCGCCGCTGCAGATCACGGCCGACGCCCACTTCCAGCCATACATCGGCACCGGCGTCCTGCCGATCTTCGCCCTCGCCCGCCTGCTGGTCGCGATCGGCGACCCGCAGAAGCTCGACTGGTTCGCCGCCGACGCCGGCGCCGGGACCGTGACCAACCTGACCGGGACCGGGGCCGCGACCAAGCCGCCGTTCGGCACCGGCCAGATCGACCTCGCCAACTCGATGACGGTCGGCAACGAGGGCTGGATCCTCGACCGCACGACGCCCGGGCCGGTCCTGCACCGCGTGCCCCTGGCCGGCGGCAAGACGTCCACGGTCGCGCTCAGTGCCGCGCCGTCCTGGGGCGACGCCCTCGGCGTCGCGCCCGACCTCGTGCTGCCGCGGGCGGCCGGCGACCTGCTCGTCGACGACGCCGGCGCCCTCCTGCTACCGCTCCTGCCGGGCCTTGGCTACGAGTCCCCGGTGCGCATGGCCGGCCTGCGCAGCTTCGAGGTCCGCTACCTCGGCGTCGCCTTCCCCTGCCTGCTGACCGACTCCGGCAGCCTGTTCGTGCTGCCGCCGGTCGCCGAGCCGTTCCACTCCGGGCTGTCCCCGGCCGGGGCCTGGGTCGCCCACGGGACGACCGAGCTGCTGCACCTCACCGCGCAGGGCCTGCAGCGCCTGCCGCGGACGACCGCGCTCCGCTACGTCCTCTCGGGCGCGGGGTTCTGAGGCTATCGGGGGTCCTGGGCCGCCGGGCGGCTCGCGGGCCCGCTGTCCGGCGCGCGCTGGCCGCGGGTGCGGACGTGGACGTCCGTGAAGTGCAGCTCGAACCTGCCGTCCGGGCTCTTTCGCTCGAGCGACAGCAGCAGGGGGCCGAAGCGGCGGTGGTCGCGCCACGACGTCAGGAGCGTCGGCTCGGCCACGCCGCCGCGGTGGTAGGCCCAGCCGTCGATGCGCCAGTCGGGCCTGACGTACAGGTCGTAGGCGTCGCCCGGCGTGTAGCCGCCGCGGGCCGAGTAGCGGACCCGGAGCCGCGGGACGGGCTCGTCGGAGGGCATGAACGGCGACCTCGCCCGGTCCTCGGCGATCGTGATGCCGTCGTCCCAGTCGAGGTGGAGCGGGAACAGCAGCCAGAACGAGTCGTTGAGGAACGCGGCGTCGAGCTTGCGCTCGCCCTCGTCGCGGGGGTGGCCGTAGTGGATCGTGTGGTCGGCGCCGTCGCGGTGCAGCGTCACGAGCTCCTTGACGCGGTCCCAGGTCCACTGCCGCCGGACGACCTGGCCGTCGGAGCGCTTGACCTCGAACGTGAAGCCGAGCTCGACGACCTCGTCCCAGTGGTCGGCCCCGTAGATGCGCGCGATCTCCTTGGCCAGGGACGGGGACCGGTCGACGGTCCTGTCGGCGGGGCCCGAGGCGCAGGCGCCGAGGACGAGGCAGCAGGTCAGGGCGAGGGACGCGGGGCGGGTCGGCGTGGGTCGCATGCGCGCATCCATACCCCGCGCCGTTCGCTCAGTCACGCCCGAGCTGGTCGTAGACCTCGCGGTCGCGGGTCGGGACCGGACCGGGGGGCCGCACCCCGCCTTCCCCGCATCTTCACGGGCGTGGACCGCCCGGGACCCGGACGGATCGCGCCCGGGTCCCCTCGTCGCGTCGGGTCTCAGTGCCTGCCGTTGGGGTGGCACTGGTAGCAGGCCGCGCTGTCGAAGCGGTAGTTGCGGACCTCCTTGTGCTTGGGGTCCATCTGGCTCTGCGAGTGCTCGTGGCAGACCGTGCAGTCGAAGACCTTGTAGTTGGTCGCGTTGGTGTGGCAGGTCGTGCAGGACACCTTGTGCTTGCCGGTCAGGGGGAACTTGTGGTTGAAGCTCGCGCCCTGCCAGCTCGTCGTGTTGTGGCAGGCCGCGCAGTCCTGCGGGTAGTTGAGCGTCTGGTGGTTGGGGTTGGTCGTGGCCAGGTAGTCGGCCTGGTGGCAGGACCAGCAGTCCTTGGGCGTGCCGGCGTAGACCCCGCCGACGTGGCACTTGTCGCAGGCCGTGGACTTGTGGGCCCCGGTCAGCGGCCACTGGTGGATGAAGTTGGCCCCGGTCCAGCCGAAGGTGTTGTGGCAGACCTGGCACTGGGTCGAGAAGTTCGCCGTCTGGTGGTTGGGGTTGGTCGTGCCCTGGAAGTCGGTCTGGTGGCAGCTGTAGCAGTCGCGCGGCGTGCCCTGGAAGACGTTGTTCTTGTGGCAGTCCGTGCAGGCGGCCGTCGCGTGCCCGCCGACGAGCGGGAAGAAGTCGTGGACGATGGCCGCGCCCTTCCACGCGATCGGCGAGTGGCAGCGCTGGCAGTTGCTCGTCCAGCCGTTGCCGGCGTGGTTGGGGGAGGTGACCTTGAGCGCGCGCTCGAGGTGGCAGGACGCGCAGTCGGTGCTGACCTTCTGGAACTCCCCGGCCGGGGCGCCCTCGTGGCAGGCCCAGCACGCGACGCCGGCGTGGGCGCCGACGAGGGGGAAGCGGGTCAGGTTGTGCCGGGCGATCTGCTCGCGCGGGTGCCAGCTCTCCTCGTCGTGGCAGACCTTGCAGTCCTTGCCCAGCGTCCCGCGGTGCCAGTCCTCGTGGCAGCCGGCGCAGCCGCGGGCCGCGAACACGGCCACGGGGCCGCTGTCGTTGTGGCAGCGGAGGCACTCGGCGCGGGCGTGCTCGCCGTTGAGCGGGACCCCGGTCCGGGCCAGGTGGTCGAAGGTGAAGTCCTGCCGGATCGTGTTCCAGCCCGGGCCCTCGTGGCACAGGGTGCAGTCGTCGGGGAACTTGTCGTGGGGCACGACCGGGCCGCGGGCCTTGTTCCAGCCCTGGACCGGGACCACGTCCTGGGCCCGGCCGAGCAGGCCGCAGGCCCCGAGGACCAGCGAGACCGCCGCGAGCACGAGGAAGGGTGTCCACCGTCCGCGCTGTTGCATGCTCGTTCCTCCCCGGGGGGCGTCCCCGGCCATGGCCACCATCCTAATCGCCACCCCGAGGGTGACACTTGATACAGGATGGGCTGCTGTAGACGTAGCCCGAGACCGACTTGTGCTTGTCGTCCATGCGGGTCTTGGAGTGCTCGTGGCAGCTCAGGCAGTCGACGACCTTGTAGTTGGTCGCGTTGGTGTGGCAGACCGTGCAGGACACGTTGTGCTCGCCCTTGAGCCGGAACGTGTGGTTGAACGTCGCGCCCTTGAAGGTCGTCGTCGTGTGGCAGGTGTCGCAGGTCGTCGGGAAGTTCAGGGCCTTGTGGTTGGGGTTGGTCGTACCGTCGTAGTCCGTCCGGTGGCAGGACCAGCAGTCCTTTGGCGTGCCCTTGAACACGTTGTTGGCGTGGCACTTGTTGCACGTCGCGGTCTTGTGCGCCCGGTCAGCGGCCACGAGTGGTTGAAGGTCGCGCCCTTGAAGCTCGAGGTCGTGTGGCAGGTGTCGCACGTCGTCGGGAAGTTGGCGGCCTTGTGGTCCGGGTCCTGGCCGTGTCGTAGGCCAGCCGGTGGCAGCTGTAGCAGTCTGCTGGCCGTGCCGACGCAGACGCCCCGGCGTGGCAGGGATCGCAGCGCATGGCCTTGTGGGCCCCGGTCAGCGGCCACTGGTGCTGGTAGACCGCGCCCTTGTACGACGACGTGCCGTGGCAGCGCTCGCAGTCGGTCGGGAACAGCGCGGCCCGGTGGTCGGGGTCGTTGGTCGCCTCGTAGTCGAGCTTGTGGCACGAGAAGCACAGCGGGTCCAGGCCCACGTAGCGGTTGCCCTTGTGGCAGTCGTTGCAGCCTGAGGCCTTGTGCGACCCGACCAGCGGCCAGCGGTGCTGCCAGTTGGCGACCGCGAAGGTCGTCGTGTTGTGGCAGGTCTCGCAGGTCGTCGGGAAGTTGGCGGCCTTGTGGTCCGGCTCCTTGGTCGAGTCCCACTCGAGCTTGTGGCAGGCGTAGCAGGCCTTGGGCGTCCCCTGGTAGACGCCGCCCTTGTGGCAGGCGTCGCAGGTCGCCGTCTTGTGCACGCCGGTCAGCGGCCACTCGTGGATGAAGTTGGCCCCCTTCCATCCGACCGTGTTGTGGCAGCGCTGGCACTCGGTCGGGAAGGCGGCCTTGCGGTGGTCGGGGTCCTTGGCCGCCTCGTAGTCGAGCCTGTGGCAGGCGTAGCAGTCCTTGGGCGTGCCCTTCCACACGTCGCCCTGGTGGCGGTCCCGGCACTCGGCCGCCTGGTGGGCGCCGACGAGCGGCCAGGAGTGGACGAAGTTGGCCCCGCCCCAGCCGACCTCGTTATGGCAGGTCTTGCAGTCGGTCGGGAAGCTGGCCTTGACGTGGTCCGGCTCCTTGGCCGCCTGTAGGCCAGCTTGTGGCACGACCAGCAGTCGGCCGAGGTGCCCTCGTAGACCCGGCCCGCGTGGCAGGCCTCGCAGGACACGGTCTTGTGCACGCCGACGAGGGCCCACTTGTGCACGAAGTCGGCGCCCTTCCAGCCCGAGGGCTGGTGGCAGTCCTCGCACCGCGTCGAGAACTTGACCGCGCGGTGGTCGGGCTCCTTGGCCGCCTCGTAGTCCTTCTGGTGGCAGTCGGCGCAGGTCTTGGGGCCCAGGCTCCAGTTCTGGTTGCCGTGGCAGGCGCCGCACTGGGCGTCGGCGTGGCGGCCGGCCAGCGGCCACTCGTGGCGGAAGTCGGCCCCGGTCCAGCCGCGGTCCGTGTGGCAGCGCTTGCAGTCGGTCGGGAAGCTGGCGTTCTGGTGGTCCGGGTTGCGGGCCTTGCGGTAGTCGTCCTCGTGGCAGGACCAGCAGTCGGTCGAGGCGTTGGCGTAGGTCCCGCCCTGGTGGCAGTCCTCGCAGGACGCGAGGGCGTGGGCCCCGCCCAGCGGCCAGTGGTGCTTGAAGTCGGCGCCCTTCCAGCCGGCCGTCGAGTGGCAGTCCCCGCACTGCTTGGAGAACCCGGCCTTGCGGTGGTCGGGGCTCGTGACCGTGGCCCAGGCCTCCTCGTGGCACGACGCGCAGTCGGACGGCGTCCCCCGGAAGCGGCCGCCGGCGTGGCACTGCTCGCAGGACGTGGCCGCGTGGGCGCCGGTCAGCGGGAAGAAGTCGTGGCGGAAGTCGGCGCCGCCCCAGGTCGTCGTGCCGTGGCAGCGCTGGCAGTCGCGGACCCAACCGTTGGCCTGGTGGTCGGGCTGGACGGCCGACGCGAGGTCGTCGGCGTGGCAGTGCAGGCAGTCGGTCGGCTGCTTCTCGAACAGGCCGCTCTCGGCGCCCTTGTGGCAGGCCCAGCACGGCGCGCCGGCGTGGGCGCCGGTCAGCGGGAAGCGGGTCAGGGCGTGGCCGGAGACCATCCCGTTCGGCTTCCAGTCCTTCTCGTCGTGGCAGGCGGCGCAGTCCTGGCCGAGCTTGCCCCGGTGCCAGTCCTCGTGGCAGCCGGAGCAGCCGCGGGCGGCGAACACGCGGACCGGGCCGCGGTCGTTGTGGCAGCGCAGGCACTCGGCCTCGGCGTGGCGGCCGACCAGCGGGACGCCGGTCCGCTCGCCGTGGTCGAAGGTGAAGTCGGCGCGGAGCTCGTGCCAGTCGGTGCCGGCGTGGCAGAGCCGGCAGTCGTCCGGGAAGCTGTCGTGGGGCACGACGGGTCCGCGCGCCTGCTTCCAGCCCTGGACCGGGACGCGGTCCTGGAGCGGCGCGCCGAGCAGCGTGCACGCGATGGGCAGGAGGAGCAGCAGGGCCCAGACCAGGTGAGGCGTACTGCGTGGCCTCGATCGGGCGTTCATGTCAGAACCGGTATTGGAGGTACAGATTGAGGCTGAGGGAGTCCTGGTTGCCCCCGAAGCGGTGGTCGAGCCGGGCCGAGAGGTCCCAGAAGTCGGACAGGTCCATGCGGAGGTTGGCCCACAGCCCCTGGGGGTCGGAGGACGAGCCGGAGAGGGGGGTCGAGGCGAACTCGTAGTCCGCCCATTCGTAGCCGATGTCCAGGCCGTGCGACGGCCCGTAGTGGTGGAGCTCGACGCGGTAGCCCCAGCCGTCCTGGTAGCTGCCCGCCGTGCGGAACACCGTCACGTCCAGGTCGAGGTCGGCCGGCAGCCAGTCGCGCACGGTCGTGCGGACCTCGAGGTCGAGCCCGTCGCGGTCCTGGTCCTTCCAGGGCACGGCGCGGAGGTCGAGGCGCAGCTCGTCGGTCAGGAGGTGCCAGCTCGACAATGGCCAGCGGAACACGTAGTCGTCGAGGATGCGCTCGGGGGCGAGCTGGTCGTACCCGTAGAGGTAGATGTCCGGGTAGCGGAACCAGTCGAGGTACGCCGACAGGCCGTTCGACCGGTCGATCGTCCAGTTGAAGCTGGCCTGGAGCTCGGTCGGGGACACGCCCGAGGACTCGACGCGCTCGTTCGAGCCGTAGATGTCGATGTAGGCCGCGCCGTGCACGCTGACGCCGCCCTCCCCGCGCCAGAAGCCCCGGAGCAGGACGAGGTCGCGGTCGGGGGCGCCGTCGTGCCAGGTGTGCTGGTAGCCGCCGGCCAGCTCGAGGTCGCGGTCCTCGTTCGGCGACCAGCGGTAGAACACCGAGAGCTGCTGGTCGTCGAGGCTGCGGCTGAGGCTCTCCGGGTCGGGGAAGCCGCCGAAGACGAGCCCGAGCCGCGACTCGACCCCGAGGCGGACGTCGGTCTCGGCGCCGTCGACGACGCCGAACTCCGGCGCGAGGCTCTGCAGGAAGCGGCCGACCTGGAAGCGCCAGGGAGCGTCGTCGGCGTGGCCGTAGCGGTACGACAGGCGGTCGACGCGCAGCCGCGTCTCGTCCTCGGTCACGCCCGTGGCCTCGAAGCGCCGGTGGTAGAGGTCGCCGCGGAAGCGGACCTCGCCGCCCTCCTCGAAGGGGTTGCTGAGCTCCATGTCGGTGCCCGCGTGGCCGTAGTAGAACCGGCTCGTGCCGCCGATCCCGGTCTCGGAGGCGTCGAGCCCGAGCCAGGCCCGGCCGTGGACGCTGAACGGCCGGTCCGACGGCCGGCGCGACGCGACCGGCGCGAGCAGGGGCACGTCGGTGCGGCCCTCGGGCAGCTCGGTCGGCCACGGCGGGTGCTCGGGCACGGGGCGCTCGGGCTGGTCGGGCGTGCCCCCCGAGCCGTCGGTGAGCCGGCTCTTGGGGATCACGACCTCGCCGGGGGTGTCGAGGGCGGGCACGAACTCGGGCTCGTCGAGGATGGCCCGGGCGTGCTTGCGCGAGACCTCGCGGACGTAGCCGAACACCTCGTGCCGCCCGGCCGGCCGCAGCACGAGGCGGTCCCCGGCGCGGAGCCCGGCCGCGCGGCCGGTGTCGAGGTAGACGTTCTGCCCGGACACGGACTTGACCTTGACCGCGACCTTGACGGTGTCGCCCTTCGGCTCCTGGGCCAGGGCCAGCGTCGTCAGCAGCAGCAGCGAGGCGATGGGGCGCAGCATCAGTCCCGCTCCCGCTCGCGGTCGTCCCCGCCCCGGCCCCTGCCCCGGCCCCGGCCGCGCCCGCCGTCGTCCATGCCGAGGTGGCACTCCTTGCACGAGGTCGGCAGCGGCTTGTAGCGCACGACCGTGCGGTTGAACGGCAGCGGATAGGTCCGGTGGCAGGACGCGCACCCGACCTCGGCGTGCTCCTTGCCGGGCTTGAAGCGCGAGTCGCGGTCGTGGTCGAACGAGGTCCACGTGAACCCGTGGGCCGGGTCGTGGCAGCGCGCGCAGTCGGTGACGGTGCCCACGCGGAACTGGCCTGCGTGCCGGTCCTGGTGGCAGTCCTGGCAGACCTTGGAGGCCTTGCCCATGCGCCGCGTGCCCTCGTGGGTCGCCTGCCCGGGCTTGTGGCAGCCGGCGCAGTCGGCCTTGGCGTGCGCGCCCGCCAGCGCATAGCCGGTCCAGGCCGCGTGGTCGAACCGGTCGCGGTCGGCGAGGCGGAAGCTCTCCTGGCCGTGGCAGCGGGCGCAGCCCTCCTTGCCGTCGACGACGCGGAGCAGGCCGGGACGGTCGAAGGCGCCGTCGTGGACGTCGGCGTGGCAGCCGGCGCAGGCGCGCGCGGTGCCCTCGAAGCGGTGGTCGACGAGCGGGGCGTCGGCGCGGTGGCCGGGCAGCGGGCCGTGGCAGGAGGCGCAGTCGACGGCCGAGTGGGCCCCCTCGAGGGCGAAGCCCGTGCGGGCGTGGGCGTCGAGCCCGAAGTTGGACGGCGTGAACCGGCGCTCGTCGTGGCACTGCGCGCAGTCCTTGCTGTCGAGCGTGCCGAAGCGGCCGGCGTGCGGGTCCTCGTGGCAGGAGCGGCACTCGTGGCCGAGCCCCTTGAAGCTGCGCACCTCGG
Source organism: Planctomycetota bacterium (assembly GCA_041398545.1). Classification (GTDB taxonomy): domain Bacteria; phylum Planctomycetota; class UBA1135; order UBA1135; genus JAWKUM01. Next base: position 59,199 of record JAWKUM010000009.1, read on the forward strand.
GGTAGCGCTCGGGGTCGACGGCGCCGGGCCGCTGCTTGTGGCAGCCCTCGCAGGCGGCCAGGCGGTGCATGCCGGCGAGCGGGAAGGCGGTCTTGTCGTGGCGGGCGAGGTCGAAGTGGTGCGGCGTGAAGCGCGCGCGGTCGTGGCAGCCGAGGCAGGCGCCGCCGCCGGGCGAGGCGTCGAACTGGCCCTCGTGGGGGTCGCCGTGGCAGCGGCCGCAGTCGTCGGGGGCGCGGCCGGGGTAGCGCCGCGCGAAGCGCGCCCGCGCGTCGGCCGCGGGCTCGGCCGCGGGCGCGTGGCAGCCCGCGCAGGCGACGTCGGCGTGGGGCGGCACGAGCGCGAAGCCGGTGGCGTCGTGCTGGCGCAGGGTGGCGGCCTCGTCGGCGACGGCCAGCGAGGCCGCGGCCGGGTCGTGGCAGGTCGCGCAGGTCCGGGCCTCGGGCTCGCCGGTCGCCTCGACGACGGCGGCCAGGAAGCGCGGCGCGTGCGGGGACTCGTGGCAGCCCGCGCAGCCGCGGACGGGGCGCGTGCCGGTGAACTCGCCCGGCCGGCCCTTCGTGACCGCGAACGACGCCCACTCCTTGACCTCGTGGCACTCGGTGCAGGCGTGCCCGGCGTGCCCACCGGTCAGCGGGAAGCGCGAGTCGTGGACGAACAGCTCGACCTCGGCGAACGGCCGGCTCTGGCCGTGGCAGGCCGCGCAGTCCGGCAGCTTGCCCTCGTGCGGATCCTCGTGGCAGCTCGCGCAGGTTGCCGTGAGACCGAGGAAGCGCGTCTTGCCCTCGGGCAGGACCTCGGCGTCGGCCTGCTCGTGGCAGTCCCTGCAGGCCAGCTCGGCGTGCCGGCCCTCGAGCCCGTAGGCGAGCCCCGCGTGGTCGAACGCGTCCCGCGAGGCGTAGCCCGCCCTGGCGAAGGCGCGGTCGGCGACGAGGGAGTTGGCCGTGCCGAGGTGGTCGTGGTGGCAGTCGAAGCAGCCCTCGTGGCCCTTGCCGGGGAGCAGGCCGTGGAGGCCGGTGCCGGCCTCGCGCTGCGCGCCGATCACCGTGTGGCACGCGATGCAGGCCGCGCTCATGCCGGCGTTGCCGTCCTCGGTCCCGTGGCACAGCTCGCAGCCGCCGGCCCCGGTCAGCTCGGGCACGGCCTCGTGGACCGCCGCCAGGGGGCCGGGCGACGTGTCCGAGAAGTCGGCGAGCACGAAGAACCCGAGGCCTGCCAGGATCAGGAAGGCCACGGTCCCGAGCAGGGTCCTGTGCGAGGAGTCAGCCGAAGAGGCGGGCATACTTGAGGGCGGTCGCGATGTGGATCGCGGCCAGGAGGACCATCGCGAGGGCCACCCAGCGGTGGACGAAGCGCCACGAGGAGAGCAGGCCGCGCAGGTCCTCGTAGTGGGAGGCGGCCAGCGAGGCGCGGTGGAGCTTGCGGGCCGTGGCCAGGAGGTGGGCGACCTGGCCCTTGCCCATGCCCTTCTCGCGCGCGCGTCGCTCGAGGCGGGCGAGGGAGCGGCGCAGGCGCCGGCGGCTCGTCAGGAGCTTGCCGAGGCGGGCCAGGAACGACTTCTCCCACGGCTCGTCGGCGAGGAAGGTGCGCATCTCCTCGTCGAGGACGCCGCCGGTCGTGCGCGACTCGAGGTCCCACTCGCCGAGCAGCGCCCCGAGCCGGCTGCGGGTCTCCTCGATGCGGAGCTCCTTGCCGTTGGCCGCCTTGGGCAGCCAGGCGTACGATGCTGGCCGATCGCGCCGCTGACGACGAGGACGACGAGGGCGAGGAAGGCGTGGCCGCCGGGGAATCCCGGTAGGACATGCCGCCGTGCAGGAGCACGAAGCACAGCGCCGCCAGGCCGGTCACGAGGTGGACGCTGAGCCAGTGCTGCAGGGTCCCGGCGAGCCAGCGGCCGAGGCGCGAGCGGCTACGAGGTAGAGCAGGTTCCACAGGATCAGCACGGTCACCCGAGCACGCCGAAGACGAGGCCGAGGCCGCGCGACGGGGCCAGGAGGTCATGCTGCGCCGAGTCGGGCCAGTGCATCACGGCAGCCGGTAGTCGGTGAACGCGAGCCGGCGATCAGCGTGAAGGACACGAGGGCCAGGGCGACCTGCAAGGCCCGGTAGGCCCGTGCCGCGCTCGGCGGCCTCGGCGGCCTGGCGCTGCTCGGGGTCGAAGCTGACGCCGGCGGCCTCGAGGAGCTGGAACGGCGGGACGCCGCCCGCGAACACGAAGACGTCGTCGTTCGGCAGCCGCAGGAGCCGGGGTCCCTGCGCGGTCGTCACCTCGAGCACGACGTCCTGGCCGCGGATCTCCTTGACCTCGCTCTCGAACAGGATCTCGAGCCTCTGCTCGGCGATCATCCGCTCGAGCCGCTCCTCGTTGCGCGACTTGATCAGTTGAAGCCCCGCTTGCGGTGACAGCGTGACCTGGTTCCGTCCTGCTCGGCGAGGGCCATCGGCCTCGACGGCACTGTCGCCGCCGACGACGAGGATCCGGCGATGGTCGTAGGCCTGGGCGTCGATGAGGCTATGCTGACGGGCGGGTCCTCGCCAGGGACGAGCTTGCGCGGGCTGCCGCGCCGCCCGAGGCACAGGCAGACCTTGCGGCCGCAGGCTGCCGCCGAGGTCGTGACCGTGAAGCTCCCGTCGCGCTCCTTGCGCACGCCCTCGAGCCAGTGGCCGGTCCGGACGTCGAGCTCGTGCCGCTGGACGATGTCCGTCCAGATCTCCATGAGCTCCTCCTTGAGGTAGCGCTTCGAGCCTCCCCGTCGCGGCAGCTCGACCGGCTGGGTCGGGACAGGCGCACTTGCGCCGCGGGTGCTGGACACTGTCCCGCCGATGGTCTCCTGCTCGAGCAGGACGGCCGGATGCCGAGCTCCTTGGCCCGGAGCGCAGGAGATGCCCGCGGGGCCGGCGCCGACGATGACGAGGTCGTGCAGCTCGCCGGGGACGGGGCGCTCCTCGGCCAGGTCCTGGGCGACGCGGGTCGCGACGTCCTGCCCGTGCCGGATCGCGGTCTTGACGAGGGCGTAGCCGGTGACCTCGCCGGCCAGGAACAGCCCCGGCATGCCGATGGCCTGCAGGGACTCGTCGAGGGCCGGGATGTCGGTGCGGCTCTTGATGTCCTCGAGCCGCACCTGGATGCCATGGTCGGGCACTCCTTGGCGCACACGGCGTGGCCGACGCAGCGCCCGATGCAGCACGACCGCCTAGCCGTGCGCGGGCCCAGCACGCCGTCCTCGGGGCAGGCGCGGACGCGCGTAGTGCGAGAGGTCGAGGTCGACGTGCGGGTGCTGGAGCAGGGCCTTGTGGCTGCCCTTGGCCCGGGCCTCGCTCCGCTCGGCCAGGACCACGGCCTGCTTGACCAGCTCCGCGCGGCGCCAGTACGCGCGACCAGGGCCAACACCAGGATCAGCAGCAACAGGTAGAGGAGGGTCCAGCTCATGGACGCATGGATCGGCACGCCTTCGGCACGGACCGGAATCCGAATCCGTGCTACCGGAGGCCCTCGGAACCTCGATCGTCCGGGATCCGTGCACTTCGTGACCGTCGTCGGATCCCGGACGTGAAGATCGGCCTGGGCCGTGCGGGCTCAGAAGAGGACCTGCCTGGAGACCGACTTCATGCTTTCCCCAGAGAGCGTCATCGGTGGTGCGGAGGAGGCCGCGTCGCGGCCGGAGAGTGCATGGATCCTGTGCAAGGTCGCTGCCGCTTACGAAGCGGTCAGGCTCCATCGCGTGCGGACATTTGCGAACGATCAGCGACGGGACACGGCGGTCGTGCCGCGCGCTCCGCGGACTACGCAGTAGTTCGTAGCCTGCGCGACGCGGGCTCAACGCCCCGCCGTCGGCGCGGCCGGACGCGCGCTGTCCTCGCCGTCGCGCGGCGCGCGCTACGCACCTGGGCGTCAGCACCGAGGTCAGCTGGACCGCTGCCGCTCGATCCACGCGTCGTGGTAGAGGCCCTCCTCGAGGTCGACGGACGGCTCCAGCCGAGCACCTCGCGCAGCCGCGAGTTGTCGCTGTTGCGGCCGCGGACGCCCTCGGGTCCGGCGACGTGGCGGCGCTCGACGGCGACGCCGGCGAGCGAGGCGATCCAGGTCGCAGAGGCCGTTGATCGAGATCAGCCGGTCGGTGCCGAGGTTGAGCGGCGTGGTCCAGTCGCTGGCCATGAGCCGAAGCAGGCCCTCGACGCAGTCGTCGATGTAGCAGAAGCTCCGCGTCTGCTCGCCGTCGCCACAGATCTCGACGACAGGGTCTCGGTCAGGCGGGCCTCGGCGACCTTGCAGCACAAGGGCGAAGCCGGCGCCTTCTCCCGCCCGCCGCGCCACGTGCCCTCGGGTCCATGAATGTTGTGGAAGCGCACGCAGCGGGTCTCGAGCCCGAGGTCCCTCGCGGTAGTGGTGGAGGAGCTTCTCGATCGTGAGCTTCTCCCAGCCGTACGCGTCCTGGGGATCGGCCGGGTAGGCGTCCTCCTCCCGGAGCGGCACCACGGCGGCGTCGCCCTGGAGGTACTCGGGGTAGACGCAGGCCGAGCTCGCGTACAGCAGGCGGCCGACGCCGGCCCGGCGGGCGGCCTCGACCGTGTTGAAGTCGATCAGCGTGTTGCCGTGCAGGATGATCGCGTGGTGGGCCGAGATGTAGCCCATGCCGCCCATGTCGGCGGCCAGGGCGTAGACCTCGTCGACGCCGTCGCAGGCCGCCCTGGCGGCGGCCGGGTCGCGGAGGTCGAGGATGCGGAAGTCGTGGGCCCGCGTCGGCGCGAACTCGGGGTGGACGAGGTCGACGCCGCGGACCCTGTGGCCCTCGGCGACGAGGCGGGCGACGAGGTGGCTGCCGATGAAGCCGGCGGCGCCGGTCACGAGGACGTGCTTGCTGCTCACGGTTGACCTCCTGGGTCTGTGATCCGGGTCGGGACCGCGCCCCCGCCGGGCTTGCGCAGCACGGCGATCCACGAGCCCTCGACCCAGCCGAGCTCGGCCGGGGCTTCGAGGCCCGCGACGAAGCGCTCGACCCCGCGCATGACCGCGTCGATCCAGGCCCAGGTCGCGCGGCGGTCGGGGCAGAAGTCGTGCCAGGCCAGGAAGCCGCCGGGGCGCAGCAGCGACCAGGCCAGGCGCGAGTCGGACAGCACGGCCTCCTCGTCGTGGCTCGCGTCGACGAAGACGAGGCCGAGGTCGCGGACCGTGGCCGGCGGCCGCCAGTGGCGGGTGTTGGCGAACAGCTGCACGACGTTGGTGCAGCCCTGCGCCCGGTGGTGCTCGCCGATGGCGTGGATCGGCAGGCGGTGGGTCACGTGGACCTCGTCGTCGCCGAGCTGTCCGGGCAGGGCGTTGACCGTGAACACCCGCGCCGGGGGCGGGACGTTGGTCGCGAGCTTGAACGCGCTGCGGCCGTGCGAGGTGCCGAGGTCGAGGACGTCGCCCTCGGCGTTGGCCGCGAGCAGGCACAGGACCTCGGCGTCGCGGCGCTTGCGACCGCCGGCCTCGCACTCGTTGTGCTCCTCGTCGACGTCGGGCTCGAGGACGCGCCCGCGGCGCGGGAGCCCGTGGTGCGCGGCCAGCGCCTCGACGTCGGGCAGCCGCAGGACGCGGGCGGGGGGGCGCCTCGACCCGGGGCGGAGCAGGCGGCCCAGGCCCCGGCGCAGGTCCTCGTCCTCCGTGCCCCGCTCGACCTCGGCGAGCCAGGCCAGCGACTCCTCGGTCCGGGCCGGGTCCTCGCCCAGGGCCAGCCCGAGCTCGAGGGCCATGGCCAGGCGGGTCCGGGCCTCGCCGGCGCCGAGCGTCGCGAGGCGCTGCTCGAGCGCGGCGACGGCGCGGTCGCGTCGGCCGAGCCGCAGCCAGGCGCGGGTCAGGGCCAGGAGCTCGGCGTGGCTCGCCGAGTCGACGTCGATGCCGTCGAGCCGCGCGAGCAGGGCGGCGGCGGGGCAGGCGTCGCCGCGCGGCGCGGCGGCGACGACCGCGGCCAGCAGCGCGAGGGGGACGTCGGCCCGGCTCTCCTCGGCCGCGAGGTCGCAGAGCCTCGCCGCGGTGTCCAGCGAGCCCGACAGGCCGTGGATCCGCGCGAGGCCGTCGCGCAGCACCTCCTCGACGAGGATGCGGAACGCCGGGCGGCGACGGCCGATGAGGCCCCGCTCGATCGCGGCCGCCCGACCGAGGGCGACGGCGGTCAGGCGCAGGGCCTCGTCGAGCGTGAGCCGGACGGTCGCGAGGTCGGCGAGCCGGCGCAGCAGCGCGACGGCCGACCACGGCGCGAGGCGCGTGAGCAGGAGCTCGAGGCCCGCGACGAGCCGGCGGCCGTCGTCGTCGGTGGCGGGCGCGTGCGGCGTCGGCGCGCAGAGCTCGGTCCAGTCGGCCGGCAGGGGCCCGGGTCGGAGCGTCGTGCGTGCGGGGACGGGCCGGGGCGCCGGCGTCGCCTGGCGGCGCGGCAGGGCCGGTTGGGGCAGGACCGGGGACGGCGTCGGGCGCGCGTCGTCCGCGGTCGGCAGCAGCACGGGTCCGTCGGGCCCGGCGACGTAGCGGGCCACCTCCCGGCCGCTGAGCTCGACGCGGTCGAGCGGTCCCACGAGCAGCGCGTCGAGGGCCGCGGCGAGGTCCCGCGGGGCCAGGGCCTCGGCGCAGGGGCGGTGCTCGTGGCAGCGCGACACGCCGCAGGGAACCGCGCAGCTGGCCGGGCTCTGGACGGCGACCGAGCGCGGACTGGTCGGGGGCGCGACGCGGACGCCGCTGCCGGCGTAGAGCGCGAGGCTCGGCACGTCGAAGCACGAAGCCAGGTGCAACGGGGCCGAGTCGGGGCCGACGTGCGCGCGGGCGCCGGCGACGACGGCCGCGCTCTGCTGCATCGACAGCCGGCCGCAGAGGTCGACGAACGGCGGCGCCGCCGCGGGCCCGGGCACGGCCTCGAGGCCCTCGCCGGCGGCGCCGAGCTGGACGACCGCGAGCCCGTGCCGCTCGCGCAGCTCGCCGACGAGGTGGCGGCAGGCCTCGGCGCCCGGGTCCTTGAGGCGCCAACCGGAGCTGGCGTGCAGGGTCGCGTACGGCGTCCCGGGCGCGATCCCTTCCGCGGCGAGGACGGCCTCGACCTCGGCGCGGAGCCGGGCGGGCAGGACGACCTGCGGCGCGAGGTCGGCGGCCTCGGGCAGGGCGGCCTGCTCGGCGTAGAACGCCGGCAGCGCGCGGCCGGAGTGGTGGTACGCGACCGCGTCGGCGCGGTCGCTGAGCAGGATCAGGCGGTCGCACTCCGGGCCTTCGTCGAGCACGCGGCACAGCGCGTGGTCCTCGCGCTGGAGGAGGTGTCCGAGAAGTCGCCCTCGAGGCCGACGACGGCGTCGACCCGCGGGTCGTCGGCGAAGACCCCACGCGTAGGCCTCCTCGCAGGCCACGGTCAGCCGGGCTTCGGGCCGGCGGTCGCGCAGGGCCTGGACGACCGGCGTCGCGAGCAGGCAGTCGCCGAAGGTGCGCAGCACGAACAGCAGGACCTCCTCGCGGCGACCGGGTTCGCGCGGCCCGCGCGCCAGGAGGGCGCGGTCGAAGTGACGTGGCGCGTGCCGGCGGACCTGCACCGGCCGGTCCGCGGGTCCCGGGGCCAGGAGCAGGGCCTCGGGGGCGGTGACGACGCGACCGCCGCCGCGCCGGGCCTCGCGCTCGAGCGCGCGGAGGCACAGCAGCGTGTGGTACGGGCGGTCGGCGATCCCCTCGAGGAGGTCGCGGTGGACCAGGGCGCAGGCGGGGACCTCGTGCGCGACCGGCGCGCCGTCGAGGTCGACCGTGACCGGCCAGGCCAGGGCGGCGCCCTCGCGCTCGGCCGCCTCGAGCAGGCGGCGCGCGCCGTCGCCGAGGAACAGCGCATCGCCGGAGAGCACGAGCACGCGGTCGGCCCGCGCCCTCGCCGCGAGGTCGCTGAGCCGCGCCGGCAGGGGCGCGGGACCGCGGTCCTCGACGAGCGAGATGCTCCGGTCGGCCGCGGCGAGGTCGCGCAGCGCCGCGAGCGCGTCGCCGCTGGGCGCCGAGCGCTGGCGGACGAGGACCTCGGTCGGGAGGCCGGCGAGCCCGGCGCGCAGGGCCTCGAGCGACGCCAGCAGGGCGCGGGCGTCGAGCTCGGGGTCGTCGCTGCACGGGCCGTCGACGAGGACCGACAGGCGCGGCCGCGCCGTGGGCACCGGCACGACGGTCGGGGCCGGCCGGCGGCGGGCGATGACCTCGAAGCTGTCCTCGGCCTCGCGGCGCTCGCTGAGCACGACGTCGAAGCCACCGACGTCGGCCAGGAAGCCCTCGACGTCCTCGGGCACGTAGTCGTCCTTGTGCCCGGGGTTGGCGCCCTCGGTCCCGACGTTGGGGTAGTGGTCGCGGAGCGGGAGGTACAGGCACAGGTGGCCGCCGGGCGCGAGCACGCGGCCCCACTCGTCGAGGGCCTGGCGGGGGTGCCACAGGTCCTCGAGGCAGTGCGACGAGAACACGGCATCGAAGCAGCCGTCGGCCGCGAACCAGAGGTCGCGGACGTCGGCGATCCAGTCGTGCTCGTCGTGGCGGAAGAAGTCGACGCCGACGGCCTCGGGCAGGATCTTGCAGCCGCCGTGGCCGAGGTCGGCGACGCGGCCGCGGAGGTACGGCAGCACGCGCTCGCGGCACAGGGCCGACTCGCCGTGGCTCGCGGGGAACAGGCCCGGCGCCATGCGCTCGCAGGCCTCGAACACCCGGCGCAGCGGCAGGTCGCGGCGCCAGGCCGTGTCCGAGCCGACGACGGCGAGGCTGCCCGGCACGAAGGCCTCGGCCTCGGGGGGGAGGCCATGGGCAGACGCGCCCTGGCCGAGGACGAGCGGGGCCCGGCCGTCGGCGACGAAGACCGTCGGCAGGTCGAGCTCCGCCGCGGCCATGAGGTGGGCGCGCTCGGTCGTGATCAGCAGCGTCGCGTCGGCCAGGGCGGCGCGGACCGCGTCCGGGTCGTCGTCGGCCGCGTGGAGCACGGCGCGCGGCACCGGGCGCGAGCGGCCGCGGCCGAGCTGCAGGACCGGCAGGCGCGCGCGCCAGGTCAGGACCCACCAGCCGGCCAGCCGGGAGCCGGGGCCGACGTCGGCCGCCTCGGTCTCGAGGACGACGTACGGCTTCAGCGCGTCCGGAAGGGGGGCGGCGACGGGGTGCGGGCAGGGGGACTCGTGCATGCCGGGGCTCCGCCCCATGGATCGGCAGGCGGTCCCCCGGGGCTGAAGCGCCCTTCGCAGCGAGCGGTCTCGGCGCGGAGCATGGCCCGGTAGGCCTCGGCCCGGCGGTCCCAGCCCCAGGGCCGGATGTCCTCGCGGATGCCCGCGGCCAGGCGGTCGCGCAGCGCCGGGGCGTCGCGCAGCAGGGCCAGCCGGGCGGCGATGGCGCCGGCGTCCCGGGTGACGAAGAAGCCGTTGCGGCCGTCGACGACGAGCTCGGGCATGTTGCCGACCGGCGTCGTGACCAGGGGCACGCCGCTGGCCGCGGCCTCGAGGCAGGGGTTGGGCGTGCCCTCGCTCGAGCTCGCGCAGACGTAGACGTCGAGCCCGCGGTACCAGGCCGCCATCTCGGCGTGGTCGCGCTGCCGCTCCTCCTTGATCGCGGGGTCGAACACGACGCCGTCGAGGCCGGCGCAGGCCGCGTGGATCAGGTCGAAGCCGCGCAGCTCGCGGCCGAAGTTGGCCAGGCTTCCGGCCCAACCGACCCGCAGCGGCGCGCCGGCCGGGCGGGGCGTGGCCGGCGGCGTGAAGCGCGCGAGGTCGACGCCGTTCGGCGTCAGGTACAGCGGCTGGGCGAAGCGGCCGGCCCAGCGCCGCCGCAGCCGCTCGCTGTGCACGAACACCGCCCGGGCCCAGGCCTCGAGGGTCGCGAGGCCGTCGGCCCCGCGCTCGCCGTCGAGCTCGACCTCGGAGCAGATGCCGACGAGGAGCTTGCCGCGGTTGCGGACCATGGCCTCGACCAGCGGGCGCGCGCCCGCGAGCTGCATCCAGTAGAAGAACAGGGCCAGGTCGCAGGCGTCGAGCTCGGCCGGGCGGAGCTCGGCGTGGTAGCGGTGGACGACCTCGAACTCGTCGGACAGGTGGCGCACCAGGGCCCGGGCCTTGTGGTCGTGGGCCCAGCCGGGCGCGTCGACGACGACGAGGACGCGCGGGCGGCTCACGCCGTCACCGGCTCGGCCGCGGCGTCCAGCGCGCAGGGCAGGCCGTTGGCCGCGAGGACCTCGGCGAGCCGGCCGGCCAGGGTCCGCCAGCGGGCCACGAAGCCCCGCGGGTCCTCGAGCGGCGCGCGCGCGAGGCGCAGGACCTCGTCGTCGCCGGCGCGGCGGATGTCGAGGTGGGCGAGCCCCATGAGCTCGCAGAACGAGGCCGTGCGCGTGTCGGTGCCGATGAAGCGGGCCGGCCGGCCGTACGCGAGGCACAGCATGCCGTAGTGCAGGCGGTAGCCGAGCGTCGCGCCGCAGGTCCGGGCGCTGGCGACCAGGGGGCCGACCTGCATCTCGGGGTCGAAGCGCAGCTCGAGGTCGTACCGCTTCGCGAGCACATGGGCGATCGCGAAGTCGAACGGGCTCTGCATGACGAGGACCGGCCGCAGCTCGCGGGCGAGCCGGTCGAGCGTGCGCAGGCTCCGCTCCTGCCACGCCGCGTCGATGTGCAGCAGCCGGGCGCGGATCGACACGTGCAGCGGGCCCTCGGGGACGGCCTCGAAGCGCGGCTCGGCGAGGCCGTGGAACAGCACCGGGCAGCCGGTCAGCACGGCGTTGGTCACGCCGATGCGCGCGAGGAAGCGCAGGCTCTCGGGGTCGCGGACGCTGGCCCGCGGACAGCGCTCGTGGATGCGGCGGACCGCGCGGACGCCATCGTCGTCCATGACGATCGGCTCGTCGAGCGGGGCGCTGCCGCCGACGCCGAGGGGCAGCAGGGGGAGGTCGAGGCGGTCGAGGACGCGGTTGCCGAGCCCGCTGGCGAAGACCCGCTGGTAGAGGTTGGTCCCGCACAGCACGCCGAGGTCGCAGGCCTCGGCCCGCGCGAGCTCCTCGTCGCTGGGGGCGTGGTTGAGCGGGAGGCGCTCGAAGTCGCAGCCCGGCAGCAGCCGCCGGACCGCGTCCTCGATCAGGGCGTCGCCGGAGTTGGTCCCGCGCAGGGCCGACGTGAACAGCGCCAGCCTCGGCCGGCGCCCTCCGACCGGCGTGCCCGGCCCGACCTTCTCCCGCGGCGCGAGCACCTCCACGCGGGGGACCTCGTCGCCGGGGCATGCGAGGGCGTAGACCCGCTCGCCGACGCCCGGGTCCCGGCTCGCGAGGACACGGAGGTCGAGGGCCTCGAGCGCCTCCTCGAAGTCGGCGAGGCTCCAGTCGCTGCGCCAGTGCTGCCGGGCGCGGCGCGCCGGGTCCGAGGCGTCGTTGAAGCTGAGCACCGCGAAGCGGCAGCGCGCGGCGATCCACGCGAGCAGGGGGCGGGGGTCCTCGAGGTAGACCATCAGGCCGAGGGCGAGGGCCGTCTCGAAGCGGCCGGCCGGCCGCTACGGCGCGAGGTCGAGGACGAGGGTGTCGTCGCCGCGGCGGAGCCGGTCGACCGGGTCGTACGGCGTGTCCGGCGGGAGCAGGTCCCGCAGCGGCTGCCGGCCGCAGCCGAGGTCGACGACGCCGCCGCCGCGCTCGACCGGCAGCGCGCCGAGGAGCTCGGCCGCGATCCGGCTGCGCTCGGGCCACTGCCCGACCGCGACGCCGAGGTTGCGCTCGTGCATCGCCGCGGCCTCGCCGGTCACGGCGTCGCGCGGCTCGGGGACGGCCACCCGGGTCGTCGGGTCGCCCTCGGCCAGGGCCAGCGCCGCCTGCCAGGCGCGCTGCCAGTGCGGCGCGACGTGGTCCCAGGTCCGCGTGCGCGCGAGGCGCTCGGCGTTGCGGCGCCCGGCCGCGCGGACCCCTTCCGGCGCGGCCAGGACCTCGGCGAAGGCGGCGGCGAAGGCCTCCGCGCTGCGCCCGACGACGAGCCCGTCCCGGCCCGGCTCGACGAGCTCGGGCACGATGCCGACGTCGGTCGCCAGCGGCACGCAGCCGCAGGCCATGGCCTCGATCAGCGTCAGCGGCTCGCCCTCGTGGCGCGACGCGACGCACAGCACGTCGAGGTCGCGGTACCACGCGCCCATGTCGTCCGGCGCGAGGGAGCCGTCGGCGACGACGAGCTCGACGCGGCCCGCGGCGGCCGGGCGCAGGACCTCGTCGAGGCCCTTGACCGGGTCGCCGGCGTTGCCGGCCCAGCCGATGCGCAGCGGCCCGTCCCGGCGCCGGCCCCGCGCGTGGAAGGCCGTCGGGTCGAAGCCGTTGGGCGTCCAGTGGCAGGCCCCGTAGGCCCGGAACAGCGCGTGCAGCCGCCGCGACGTGCAGGTCCAGGTCGCGGCCCGGCGCAACCAGGTCGTCGCGACGCCGAGCGGGTCGAGCGGGCCGTACGGCGGCTCGAGCCAGCGGTGGCTCGAGATCTCCTTGACGACGCGGCGCGGGTCGGCGACCGCGGCCTCGTGGGAGGTCTCGCCCCAGAAGAACACGTGCAGCAGGTCGAACGGCTCGCGGGCCAGGTCCGGTCGGTCGACGACGTAGCGGACCACCGGCTCGCAGGCGTCCTGCAGGACGTCGGCCAGCGCGCGGGCCGCGCGGTCGTAGGCCCAGCCGGGGCGGTCGGCCAGGAGCAGGATCCGCGGCCGGCGGCTCACCGGAGGGCTCCGGCCCAGCGGGCGTCGAGCCTGGTCAGGCAGGGCTCGGCGATCGTCGCGACGAGGCGCTCCCACCAGCGCTCCTCGGTGTAGTCCCGGCGCATCGCGCGCGAGGCCGCGGGCGGCGAGCTCGCGCCGCTCGCGGTCGTGGGCGAGGTAGTAGCGGGTCAGCTCGGGACGCACTCGTCGATCGTCTCGAAGCCGACGACCTCCCGGTCGAGCTCGAAGACCGGGCCGAGCCGCGCGCGGTTGTCGCAGACCTGCAGCACGCCCCAGGCCGGCAGCTCCATGAGCCGCGTGTTGCACGGCCCGATCGAGTTGTGCAGGTTCCAGCCGAGCCGCGTGTCGGCGAGCAGCGGGCCGACCTCGTGGGCCGGGAGGAAGCCCAGCGGCCAGCCCTCGCCGCGCAGCACGGCCTCGGGGAACTCCCGGTGCAGACGCTCGAGCCGCTGGGCCCGGTCGCTGAGGCCGTAGACCCGCTCGCTGAGCATCGTGATCGGCGTGTCGCGCCGGCCCTCGAGCACGTCCTCGACCGTGAGCCCGTCGCGGCGGCGATCGGGGCGCAGCGGCGGGAAGATCCAGTCGACCCGCGCGCAGCCCCAGGCCCGGTAGTCGTCGACGCAGGCGATGTTGGTCGGCATGCAGTGGTCGAACGACGGCGCGACCGGGCGCGACAGGCGGTCGGAGTTCTCCGGGTCGTCGCCGCAGACGAACACCGAGTACGCGCCGTGGCCGCGCAGCAGCTCGGGGTGCAGCATCGAGCCGCCCGAGGCGATGACGACGTCGGTCCGGGCCAGCTCGGCGGCGAGGACCTCGTAGCTCCGCATCAGCGCCGGGTCGGCGGCGCGCCAGGCCGCGTCGAGCCGGGGGAAGTCCCACCAGCCGTCGGGGCAGGGCACGCCGAAGCCGCGGACGTCGTAGCCGTGGCCGCGGAAGCGGGCGACCGCCGCCTCCTCGTGGGCCATCCGCCGGGCCGAGTGGGCCGGGTAGACGACGAGGTAGCGCAGCGCGCGCATGCGCGCGGCCTGGGCGGCGGCCTCTGGCGCCGGGGTGATCGTGGGGGACCGGGACATCGCGAGCCTCGTCCGACCCATCGGCCCGGTGGCAAGGAGCCCTTTAGCGCAGGCCGGCCAACGGCCGATCGAGGACCCGGACCCCCGGCCGGCCCCCCGTGAAGCTCCACCTCGCGATCCTGACCTACGACGCCCTGGCCTGCACCCGGCGCTGCCGGGGCTCGCGCCAGGCGCACACCACCCGGGCCGGGGGGATGTGGATCGTCGACAACGGCTCGACCGACGGGACGCGGGCCTGGCTCGAGGGCCTCGACGACCCGCGGGTCCGGGTCCGCCTCAACGACGAGAACCGCGGCGTGCCCGGGGGGCGCAACGACCTGCTGCGGGAGCTGCTGCCCGAGGCCGACGACGACGACCTCGTCGTCTTCCTCGACAACGACCTCGAGCTCGGCCCCGGCTGGGACCGGCCGTTCCGCGCGCTGTTCGAGGCCCGCCCGACGGTCGGCCTGGCCGCGAAGGTCGGCTGGGCCATCCGCGTCGAAGGGGACACCCGGGTCCCGCTCGTCCTGCCCGACGAGGCCGCCCCGGTCGACATCGCCTCGGGCGGCTTCGCGTGCTGCGCCCGCGTGCGCGCGCTGCGCGACGTCGGCCGCATGGACGAGAACCTCGGGATCTTCTACCACGAGGACGACGACTGGAGCCTGCGCTTCGCCGGGGCCGGCTGGGAGGTCTGGTGCGTCCCCGAGGCGCCGGTGGTCCACCACGAGCACGCCACCGGCGTCGCCTGGGAGGCGCTCGAGGACGGGCGCTCGGCGCGCAACCTCGCCTACCTCGCGACCAAGTGGCGGGCCATGGGCCTCGTCGACGACGAGGGCTGGCCGGTGCACCGCGACCCGCTGCTCCACCCCGCGGCCGAGCTGCGCGACGCCCTGGCCCGTCGCGTCGGCCGGCGGCTGGGCCGCGGCGAGTACGCCCGCGTCCACCACGACCTCCTGCGCCTCGAGCGCTGCGAGGCCGAGGGGCGGCCGTTCGATCGGCCGCGCTCGCCCGGCCTCGGCGCCCTGCTGACCGTGCTCGCGGGCGGGGCGGCCGGCTACGAGCCCGCGCGCGCCGCGCGCCTCGCGGCCCTCGCCGGCTTCGGCCCCGAGGCAGGAGGCGCCGCACCGGACGCGGACGCGAAACGCCGCGAGGCAGCGGACCTGCGCGCGCCCGGAGGCTGGGCCCGGGTCGAGGACTTCGACGAGCCGGGCTTCCGCGCGATGCTCGCCGCGCTCGACGTCGATGACGGGGACGGGGACTGGTTCCTGCGCCGCGGGCTCGACTGGGCGCGGGCCCGGGCCCTGGTCGTGCTCGACGAGGCCGGCCTGTGCGCGCCGGGCCGCCGCGGCCTCATCGTCCCGCGCGGAGCCAGCGCCCTGGCCGAGGTCGTCGCGGGCACCGGCGCCGCGGTCTGCCTCTGCGTCCCGGCCGGGACGGCGCCCACCGGACCGACGGTCCCGGGGATCGAGCACCACGACCTCGCCGCGCTGGGGGACGAGCGCTTCGACTTCGTCCTCATCGAGGACTGCGGCGACGGACCGGAGCGCGCCGCGGTCCTGCGCTTCGTCGCGCAGCGGCTGTCCGGTGGGGGGCTGGCGCTCCTCGTCGGTGAGCGCCGCGCCGGCGGGGCGACCCCCGACGACGACGCGCCGGCCGCCGCCGGCCTCGCCCACGCCGGGCCCCGCGAGGAGCGGCCGAGCGCCGCGACGATCGCGTCAGCCTGGCAGCCGGGCCGTGTCGGCCACGGCCCGACGCTGTGCGCGCGGGTCGGCGACGAGCTCCGGGCCGGCGTCCTCGACGCGGTCACGCCTGCGGCGCGACCGCTGGCGTGGCCGGCGCGCCGGCCGCAGCGCAGGCAGCCGCGCCGCACCAGCGGCGCTGAGCAGGACGGCGCAGGGCTGGAGCTGGAACAGCACCCGGTCGGCCGCCGTGTCGAGCTGCCAACGGAACTCGCCCGGCGAGGCCACGAACACGGCCAGGAGGCCGGCCGTCGCGAGCCAGTAGGCGAGGATCGGGGCCGCGAGGTCGGGGTCGCCGAGGTTGCGGCGCGGCCAGGCCAGGACCAGGACCAGCAGGACCGCGGACACGAGCAGCGAGTGGCGGGGGTCGAGCAGGACGCGGTCGACGAACCAGCGCAGGGTCGGCACGAGCCGGTCGCCGGCCTGGGCCAGGAACAGGCTGACGAGGTCGCCCTGCTCGTGCTTGGCGAAGGTCGAGGTATAGCCGTGGGCCCGGTTGAAGAGGACCTGAGCAGCAGGACCACGGCCGGCAGCAGCAGCCACAGGAGCCGGCGGTCGCGCAGGCCGGCGAGGCCGCGGCCCGCCATGAGCCGTGCGACGGGCACGGCGACGCCGGCGGCGAGGACGAACAGCAGGCCCTCGTTCTTGGCCCAGAGCCCGAAGGCCAGGGCCGCGGCCAGGAGCCGCGGCGTCGCCGTCGGTCCGAGCCGGTCGCGGGACAGCCAGACCGAGAGCGCGGCGGCGAAGCCAGCGCGACGAGGCCGTCGCTGGCGCCGTCGACGGCCCAGGTCGCGGCCTGGTGCGGGGCCACGGCGACGAGCAGCAGCGGGCCTGCCAGCGCCGGCCGCAGCAGGCGGGACAGGGTCCCGGCCAGGACCAGGGCCAGGGCCAGGCTCGCGAGGGCGATCGGCGCTTGTTGGCCGCGTGCACGATGGCACCCTCGTGCACGAAGACCTGGAGCTGCAGCAACGGGTTGAGCAGGGGTAGTCGAGCTGGGTCAGGGCGCCCGGCTCGTGCGTCGCGCGCGCGAGCGCGGCGCCGAAGCCCCCGGCGCCGAACACGTGGCGGGCCTTGCCGGCCCAGTGCTCGGCGCCGTCGCCGACGATCAGGGCCAGCCGGCTCCCGTCGGCGATCCGCACCGCGACGAGCACGAGGGCGAGGACGACGCAGGCCCGGCCGAGCCAGCGCTCGGGCGCGGCGGTCGTCGACCGTGCCGCCGGCCGGGGCGCGAGGGCGTCGGCGCGCGGACGCGCGAGGCCGGCGCAGGCGAGCGCGCCGACCGCGAGGTCGAGCGGCCAGGCCACGAGCGGGAGGCCGGCGGTGAGCCAGACGAACCACAGCAGCGCCGTGGCCAGGCAGCCGCAGAGCCAGGCCAGGCCGAGGCCGAGCAGGGGCTCGCCGCGCGGGAGGCCCGCGAGCCGCACGAGGCCGAGGCCGGCGACGAGCGGCAGCGCGACGGCGCGGAGCAGGACCCAGGCCTCGCTCACCGCCCTTCCTCGTCGAGCCGCCACAGGGTCCAGGCCTCGGTCCGCTCGACGAGCGTGGCCTCGGCCGCGAGGTCCGGGCCGGTCCAGCCCCGCAGCACGGCGAGCCAGGTCGGCCCGGGCCGCGCGCGCGCCATGCCGACCCACCGGTCCGGCAGGGCGAGCATCGGGTACAGCGTGCGCGGCATCCACAGCACGCGCAGGAACGTCGTCCAGACCTCGAGGGGGTGCGCCTCGGGCCCGAGCAGGACGACCGTCGCGTCGAGCGGCGCCCGCGCGCGCAGCGCGGCGTCGAGCGCGGCGATCGCGGCCGGGTCCGCGCCCAGCGGCGGGGCGGCCCGATCGAGGGCGCGCCGGATCCGCGCGGCCTCGGTCAGCGTCACGGCCTCGGCGACGGCCCCGGGTCCGGCGGCGGCCAGGTCCCCGGCGACGAGTCCCACGGCGCGGACCGCGGCGAACGCGAGCCAGGCCCCGAGGACGGCCGCCAGGACCCGCGGTTTCACGACCGGCGCTCGAGTGGGGGTGGGCATCGGGGGCCGGCTATCCTAAGCGACCCCATGAAGGCCTCCGACCTGTTCGTCCGCTGTCTCGAGAACGAGGGCGTCGAGTACGTCTTCGGCGTCCCCGGCGAGGAGAACCTCGACCTCGTCGAGTCCCTGCGCGGGTCCTCGATCCGCTTCGTGCTGTGCCGCCACGAGCAGCACGCGGCGTTCATGGCCGCCAACCACGGCCGGCTGACCGGCAAGGCCGGGGTCGTCCTGTCGACCCTGGGGCCGGGCGCGACCAACCTCGTGACCGGCATCGCCTACGCCCAGCTCGGCGGCATGCCCCTGGTCGCGCTGACCGGGCAGAAGCCGATCCTCGACAACCGGCAGGGGACCTTCCAGGTCATCGACGTCTGCGGGACCTTCGAGCCGCTGACCAAGTGGACCCGCTCGATCGTGTCCCCGAGGACGATCCCGCGCTGCGTGCGCTACGCGTTCCGCGTCGCCGAGGAGGAGCGGCCCGGGGCGACCCACCTCGAGCTGCCCGAGGACATCGCCGGCATGGACGTCGACGCCACGGCCGTGGCCCGGCCGCGCCCGCGCCGGCCGGTCCCCGACGACAAGGCCGTGCGCCTGGCCCTCGACATGCTGCGCGAGGCCCGCAACCCGCTGCTGCTGATCTCGGGCGGCGGCAACCGCAAGCAGGTCGGCAAGCAGATCCTCCGCTTCGTCGAGCAGACCGGGGCGTACGCGGTCTGCACCCAGCTCGGCAAGGGCGTCCTGCCCGAGGACCACCCGCGCTCGCTGTTCTGCCTCGGCATCCACAAGCGCGACCACGTGGCGCTCGCCCTCGACCGCGCCGACCTCGTCGTCACGGTCGGCTACGACATCGTGGAGTACCCGCCGGCCGTGTGGAACCGGGGCAAGGACAAGCGCGTCCTGCACGTCGACTTCACCCCGCCCGAGCCCGACGAGTTCTACGACCCCGACCTGTCGGTCGTCGGCGACATCGGCAACAGCTTCTGGCGCTTCAACGAGGAGCTCGGCCCGGTCCGCTACGACAACGCCTGGCTCGAGGGCTTCCGCGCCAAGGTCGCCGAGCTCCTGTTCGAGCACTCCTGCGAGTCCCGCTTCCCGCTGCTGCCGCAGCGCGTCGTCCGCGACGTGCGCGCCGTCATGGGGCGCGAGGACGTGATCTCGCTCGACAACGGCATCTACAAGCTGTGGTTCGCGCGGCTGTACCCCGCGTACGCCGAGAACACGGTCCTGCTCGACAACGCCCTGGCGACGATGGGGGCCGGGCTGGCCGGGGCGATGGCGGCCAAGCTCGTCCACCCCGAGCGGCGCGTGCTCGCGGTCTGCGGGGACGGCGGCTTCATGATGAACAGCCAGGACCTCGAGACCGCCGTCCGCCTCGGCCTCGACGTCAAGGTCCTGATCCTGCGCGACGACGCCTACGGCTTCATCGCGTGGAAGCAGCAGAGCGAGGGCTTCCCGCGCTTCGCGATGGACTTCGGCAACCCCGACTTCGTGCGCTACGCCGAGGCCTACGGGATCCCCGGCCTCAGGGTCACCGAGGCCGACGGCCTCGCGCCGGCGCTCGAGCGGGCCTTCACGACCGCGGGCCCGGTCCTCGTCGAGTGCGCGATCGACTACAGCGCCAACGAGCGCCTCAGCGAGGACCTCGCGGCCCGGATGGAGCACCTGCTCGGCTGAGGGGGGCGGGCGTCGTGCCCGGCCCCGGGCGCCAGCCCCGGGCCGGGCCTGGGCGGGCCCGGGGCGCGGGAGCATACTGGCCCCGCCCTCACCACCCCTCCGTCGAGGCCAGGCCATGCTGCGCGCCGCGCTCGCCGTCTCCGCCCTCCTCACGACCGCGTCCCTCCCGGCCCAGACCAGGGTCGTGCTTCCCTCCCTGTTCGAGGACGTGGAGAGCTCGGAGTACACGACATATCCCTTCTCGCTCCGCAGCGACAAGCTGGAGCAACGGACCTGCAGCTACCAGGAGATCCACGACCTGCCGGCCTCGACGACCGGGAAGGTCTCGGCCCTCGAGTACCGACGGGATGTCGGCAACCCCTCCGGTCCATCCAAGGCGTTCCAGGTCGAGGTCGAGGTGACCCTCGCGACGGCCACGGTGACGAGCAGTGGGCTCGGCTCGAGCTTCGCCGCGAACCTCGGCAAGGACGCCAAGGTCGTCGTCAAGCGCCGGAAGCTCGATTGGCCGGCCCAGCTCACCTCGAGCACCGGCCCGCTGCCGTTCGCCTTCGCCATCCCCTTCGACTCCGGGCAGACCTTCAGCCTGGCCCCGGGATCGCTGTGCATCGACATCCGGGTGTTCGACAACGACCTGCACGTCACGTCGGGCAGCAACCAACCCTACTTCGACCGGGCCCAAAATGACGTCAAAGGGCTCGGGGTCCGCGATGGGCGTGGTTGCTTCGCCTCCGGTGGGAGGCAGAACCCCGCGTTCTGCTTCGGCGAGACCCAGGTCGACCCGACGCGCTCGCTGGCGGGGTTGCATGTCGACCTCGCCTATGCCCGTTCCGGCAGTGTCGCGGCCCTCTATCTGGCGGCCTCGGTCCTCCCCGGCGCGGGGGTCCTGCTCCCCGGGGATTGCCACTGGTACCTGGATCCGCTGACGATGTTCCACGCCATCCCCGCCACCGATCCCCTCAAGGACGGCCAGTACAGCTTCCCGCCCGACGTGGGGACTCAGCGGCAGTTCATGGAGTTCCCCTGGGACGATGCCTTCGCCAACGGCGTGCTCTACGCCCAGCCCGTCTGCCTCGACCCCCGGGCCAACAGCGCGGGTCTCGTGACCGCCAACTTCGTCGAGCTGCACATGCCGCCCTACCGTTCCACGGGGACCGGGGTGTCATCGGCCATCGCGGGGGGGAGTCCGGTTCACACGACGGCCACCTCCCTCTTCCCCGGCAGGGGATTGGTCACCCGGTTCGTGCTGCAGTAGACACCGGCCGGTGCATCGGGTGATCCCGGGCAAGTACGCGCTCGCGCCGGACCCCGTCGCTCACCAGGCGAAGCCGGCCGAGAACGCGGCCTGGAGGTAGCCGGCCCTGGTCGGGTACGAGATGCCGTCCTTCTCGAGGTCGAGGCTCTGGCCGAACACCCCGCGAAGGTCGAGGCCGGCGACGAGGGTCGTGCCGATCAGCACGTAGAAGCCCGTGTGGGCGTAGAGGCCGAACGAGCCGTCCCCCATGTGCTTGGGCCCGAGCACCGTGGCCAGGTTGGCCTCGCAGTACTGGTAGCTCACGCCGGCCCCCAGGTAGGGCCACATCGAGTACCAGTCGAGCTCCCAGGTCTGGCGGATGCCCAGGTAGGCCTCGTAGGAGTGCAGGTCCTCCTGGATCATCGTCGGCGGGTCCTCGCCCTCCTCCTTGGCGTAGAGGAAGCCCATCTCGAGCTCGACCGGCAGCATCGTCCTGAAGTTCCAGGCCAGCTCGACCCCGGCCATGTACGGCTCGTCGAGGGGGTTCCAGAACTTCTCGTCCTCGTACCAGCGCTTGCCCAGGTAGAAGAGCAGGCTGCCGCTGACCTCCTGGCTGTACTGCTTCTGCCGCAGCAGCGCGCCAGACTCGGGGTCGAGGACGAGGTCGTCGCTCCCGGCTCCGAGGTCCAGGACCGGGCGAAGCGGCGAGCCCAGGGCGTCCACCGCCGGTGTGGTCACCCGGGCGCCGGGACCCTCGTGCCGGGCCGCTCCGGGCCCGCCCCCGACCGGGTCGACGATCGCGATCCCGGCGCAGGAGGTCAGGAGGCAGAGCAGCGCGCCCGTCACGAGGGGGTGGGATCCCATCCCGCGAGTCTAGCCCCGCCCGCGGACCGAGGCACGGGACCTGCAGACTCCTCGGGACCCGAGGTCCGCGGGGCTCCCGGCGAGCCTCGCGGTGCGGGCTGGCCACGACGGCCGGTCCGGCTAGGATCCTGACCCTGGAACGCCTCTCCTTCTTTCGTAAATCCATGACGCGTGGCCGCGGAACCTGCCTCCGTCGCATCGTGACGTGGAGCCTGCTGGGAGTCGGGCTCGTCGGCCCGCTCCTGACCGGCTCCGCGCGAGCGCAGGTCGACGGTCGCCTGCTCGAGGCCTGGCGCTGGCGCAGCCACGGCGAGGACCAGGGCCTGCCGTCGGCCCACGTGCTGCGCCTCGCGGTCGACGGCGGCGGCACGCTGTGGGTCGGCACCGACAAGGGCATCGCCTGGTACGACGGCTACCGCTTCCACGTGGTCCCACGCAGCGGCGCCTCGGCCGGGCTGCGCTTCGAGACGATCCCGCGGATGCTGCCGCACGGGGAGGACCGTGTCTTCGTCGAGCTCGAGGACGGGAAGCCGTGGATCGCGTCCCGGTCCGGCCTCGAGCGCTGTCCCGTCGACGTCGACGGCCGGGCGACGCGGGTCGAGCCGGACGGCCGCGGCGGGCTGGTCCTCGTCGAGCAACGCGCCGCCGTCGACCCGCCCCGCATCACCCTGGTCCGCGACGGACACGGGGTCGAGATCACGCCGCCCGTGCCGGGCGAGGACAGGTCGGGGTACTGGACCGTCCTCCACGACGGCGCCGGGCGCCTGTGGTTCAACACCGCCCGCGCCCTGCACCGGCTCGAGGACGGGCGCTGGGTCGACGAGGTACCGCTCGACCCCGCGCTGGGCGTGTGCATGGCCGTCGCCGGCGACGAGGACGGCCGGATCGCGGTCGGCTGGTTCCGCTGCCGCGACGCCGAGCGGAGGGTCCGCGGCCTGCTCCCGTTCCGGTTCGCCGAGGGGCGCTGGCACGAGATGGCCACCGGCGACTTCGTGCACGATCTCGTCGCCATCCGCAGGTTGCCGGGCGGCGGCATCCTGACCTGCTACAAGGGCGGTTGGACCGAGGCCCTGGTCGACGGCGCCTGGCAGCTCCTGCTGCGCAACTCGATCGAGCTCGTCGGCGTGCGCGACGTGGCCGTCTGCGGCCGGGACCGGATCGCCTTCGCGACGACCCGCGGCGTCCAGGTCTGCGAGCTGGGCACCGACCGGTGGCGGCAGCTGACGCCGGGGGACGTCGGGACACCCTTCTCGACGATCTACGACGTCCAGGAGGACGAGCACGGCAGCCTGTGGATCGCCGCCCTCGGCCTGCACGAGCTGCGGCCGGACGGGACCTTCGTCCTCCACGCCCTGCCGGGCATCGAGGCGGCCCCCGCGCCGGGCGTCCAGGACGTCGAGCTCGACGACATGGGGCGCGTCCTGGCCACGGGTCGGTCCGGCAGGGGGCTGTGGCGGGGCGACGGCGGCGGCTTCGCGCGCGTGACCGAGCCGAAGGAGCTCGACGCGCTGCTGTTCAGCCACATCGAGCGCCTGCGCGACGGCAAGGTCCTCCTGTTCGTCAAGCCGAAGGGTGGTGCGCGCGAGGATCCGCGCGAGGACGCGCCCGAGGCGGCGCCGGTCTACGTCGTCACCGACGGCCTCGTCGAGCCCTGGGACCCCGGGGCAGCGCTCGCCGGCGAGGGCGTGCAGGACGTCGCCGAGACCGAGGACGGCGCGCTGTGGTTCGGGACCGGGGGCGGCCTGTCGCGCTACCTGCACGGCGAGTGGAAGCACTGGAGCCGCGGGTCCGCCCTGCCTGACGCGCCGGTCAGCTCCCTCGCCGTCGACGGCCGCGGGGGCCTGTGGTTCACGACCAACCGGGGGCTCGGCTACGTCGACCGGACGCTGAGGCTCCACCTCGGCAAGGACGACCCGGCCCTCCGGGCCCTGCAGGGCACGAGCCTCGCGACCGGCCGCGACGGGCTCCTGTTCCTCGGCGGGCCCACGCGGCTCATGTGCGGCTCGGACGAGGGCTGGTTCCCGATCGACTACCCGCCCGAGTGGGTCGGCAGCCCGCCCGACCTCGTCCAGGCCGGCAGGGACGACACGCTCTACCTCGCGGCGGTGAGGAACGGGCTCGTCCGCCTCCGCCTCAAGGACGAGCGCGACCGGCCCCCGATCGTCGACGCGGCCAGGATCGAGCAGACCGGGACCGACGCCGGGCTGAGCTGGCGCCTGCGCTCGTGGCACGCGAGCGAGAACGAGTCCAACCTGCTCGCCCGGGTCCGGCTCGACGGCGGGCCTTGGTCGGCGTGGAGCTCCAAGCGCGAGCGCGAGTACGAGGGCCTCGGCCGCGGCCAGCACGCGGTCGAGCTGCAGGCCCGCAGCCTGTTCAGCGGGGTCGGCCCCGTGCTGTCGCTCGAGCCCTTCGACGTACGGCTGCCGGTGCACCAGGACCCGCTGGTCCGGACCGTGTTCTTCGTCCTGACCGCGGGGCTGCTGGTCCTCCTCGCGCTGTGGGTCCGGCAGGTCCGCGCGCGCCAGCTCGAGGCCTCGGCCGGGCGGGCGACGCTGGAGACCCTGACCAACGCGGCCCAGGTCGGCATCCTGCGCACCGACCTCGGCGGCCGCGTGCTGTTCGGCAACCGCCGCGGCCGGGACCTGCTGCGCAACGGCAGGTCGGAGGGGAGCCAGACCCTGTTCGACGGCATGCACCCCGAGGACGAGGGGCGGGTCCGCGAGGAGTGGCGGCGGGCCGTGGCGGCGTCCAGGCCGTTCCACGCCGAGTACCGCCACCGGCCTGTCGGGGCCGAGCCGCGCTGGATCATGGGGCAGGCGGAGCCCGAGCGGGACGCCGACGGCAGGGTCGTCGGCTACGTCGGGAGCCTGACCGACATCACCGCCTCGAAGGAGGCCGAGGAGGAGCGCAACCGGCTGACCGGCCGGCTGCAGGAGATCCAGAAGCTCGACAGCGTCGGCAAGCTCGCCGGCGGGATCGCGCACGACTTCAACAACCTGCTGCAGATCGTGATCGGCAACTGCGAGCGCCTCGAGGAGCACGTCGAGGGGGCGGCGACCGAGGAGGAGCTGGCCAAGATCCGCTTCGCGGCCGAGCGCGCGACCGAGCTGACGCGCAAGCTCCTGGCGTTCAGCCGCAGCCGGGAGCACCCGGCGGCCTTCGTCGACCTCGGCGCGCTCGTCGACGCGCTGCGCCCGATCATCCGCAGCCTCATGCCCGAGAGCGTCGAGCTGGAGCTGACCGCGCCCGAGGACCAGGTCCGGGTCTGGGTCGACCCGGGCCAGCTCGAGCAGGTCGTCCTCAACCTCTGCCTCAACGCGCGCGACGCGATGCCCGACGGCGGCCGCGTGGCCCTCGTCGTGGACCGGATCGAGGCGGGTGCCGAGCGGCTCGCCGCCCACCCCTGGGCCGCCGCGGGCCCCTACGCCCGACTGTCCGTGCGCGACCACGGCCGGGGCATGTCGCCGGAGCTCCTCAGCCGGGTCTTCGAGCCGTTCTTCACGACCAAGGACCCGGGCAAGGGGACCGGCCTCGGGCTCGCGATGGTCTACGGCATCGTCCGCCAGGCCGGCGGCTTCGTCGAGGTCGAGAGCACGCCCGGCGAGGGCAGCGAGTTCCGCGTCCACCTGCCGCTGCAGTACGGCGAGCCGCTGCAGGCCGGCCACCCGGAGGAGCCGGCCGCCCGCGGGGGCCACGAGACCGTGCTCGTGGCCGAGGACGAGGCCCACATCCGCGAGCTGATCGTGCGCGTGCTCGAGCAGGGCGGCTACCGCGTGATCCAGGCCGAGGACGGCGTCGACGCCCTGGCCCGGTTCGAGCAGCACCAGGACGAGATCGACCTCATGGTGCTCGACGTCGTCATGCCGGGCCTCGGCGGGCGGGACGTCGTCGAGCGGCTGGCCGAGCGCGGGCCGCGCCCCGCGTTCCTGTTCTCCAGCGGCTACAGCCTCGAGCAGCTCTCGCCGGAGTTCCTGTCCCAGCGTCGGATCGAGGTCCTGCCCAAGCCCTGGCGGGCGCAGGAGCTCCTCGCCAAGGTCCGGGCGGCCCTCGACCGCGACTGAGCGCCGCGCGCGGTCAGCGCTTGACGCCGATCGCGCCCAGGACGAGGTCGCCGCTCCGCCACACCGCCTCGTCGACCTCGACGTCGACGGCGACGTCGGTGAATTGGAGGACCTCCTTGGTCCCGAGGATCGGCCGCTCGAGCGACAGCGTCAGCGGCCCGACCTTGGTGTAGCGGTCGAACCAGAACGACAGCGCGTCGGCGCCCGGCTTGGCGACGTAGTCCCAGCGGCGGATCCGCCCGGTCTTCTCGTCGATCCACAGCACGTACTCGGCGCCGTGCCGGACGGCCTTCTCGTCGAAGGTCACGACCAGGCGCTTCTCGTCGGGGCCGGGCTTCTCGTCCCCCGTCCCGCCCTCCTCGAGGCCGGCGAAGTCGAGGCGGACGCCGTTGTCGAGGGCCATCAGCGGGAACAGCAGCCAGTAGATGTCGTTGATCCAGATGCTCCGCGCCATCCGCGTCGCGACGTCGTCCTGCTTGTCGCCGATCCAGCCCTTGTCGGCCTTCTCCTCGTAGTAGAGGACCTTCTGCCGGGCCTCGTCGGGGTCCTCGGACGCCGCCGCCCCGCACGGCTCGATGCGGACCCGACCGCCGACCTTGTCCCACAGCAGCCGGTGGCGACCGTTGATCGTGAACACGATGCTCTTGACCTTGGCCCAGCCGGCCTTGCCGCCGGCGAAGTCGCGCGCCTTGGCGGCCAGCTCGAGGGCGGCCTTCGGCCCGACGGCCGGCGGCACGACCGGCCGCGACGCGGGCCGCGACGCCGGCCGGTCCTGGCCGACCGGCGCGGGGGCCCGCTCCTGCGGCTCGTCGCCGCGGGGACCGCCCTGCTCCTGCGCGGCGAGCGGCAACAGGGCGGCGAGCATCAACGACAGGGACAGGGATGGCATCTCTCCTCCTCCTCGCGGGTGGCCCCTGGGGGCCGGGTCTCAGCGCGGCGCCCGCCCGGGCACGATGCTCTTCAGGACCTCGCCGTCGAGCAGGACCTGGACCTCGTCGAAGGGCTCGGCCGAGTCCTCGACGTGGTCGACCTTCTCGTCGGTGAGGACCGCCAGCGCCGGTCCGTCGGGCGGGACGACCGAGAGCTCGAGCAGCAGGACCTTCGCGTTGATCCCCTGGGGCTCGGCCCGGCGCAGGCTGCAGCGGAAGCCCGAGCTCGTGACCTGGAGCACGCCCTCGACCCGCAGGCGGCTGCCGCCGTCGGGCAGCGCCTCGGTCCTGGCCTTCCAGGTCTGGGCAAGGATCTCGTCCCGCATGGATCGCGTCTCCGGTCGGTGCTCCCCCTCGCCCTCCGCGTCCTGCCGGGGACCGTCCTCCGGCGCCATCTCGGTGTCCTTGGGCGGCGTCGGACCGGCGTCCTGGCCGGCCTCGCGCGGCTGCTCCCTCGGCTCGGGGGGCGTCGTCCGGCTCCCGTCGTCGCAGGCGACGAGCGCGAGCAGGAGGACGAGGACCGGGTGGGCGCTTCGGGTGGGGGACCTCATCGCTCGCTCTCGGGCAGGAGTATAGGGACAGGGCCCGCGCCGCGAACCGGGCACGAGTCCGGGTATCGGATCCGGTTGTTTCGGACCCGCAGCATGATGGCCGGCGAACGCCATGCGCGGACCGGAACGACGACCCGACCCCGAGCAGGGACCGCAGGTGCCGCCTCCCGGCGAGGCGCGCTCGGGTCGCAGGCCATGCGGCCTCGACGACGTCGACGCGGCCCTCGGGCCCTGCAGCGGTTCAGCTTCGAACCCCGCTTCGAGGAGGAGCTCGGGCGCGGCGTCGACCTCCTGTGGGAGGAGGCCGACCAGCTGCTCGACGACGCCGGGCGGCCCGGACGCTCGGCTGGAGGCCGAGGAGGCGGGCCGGCCGAGTCCTGGCTGCCTCTCGAGCCTCGCGCTCGAGGACGAGCTGCGCCTCGTCGACCACTTCCTCGTCGAGCACGGCGACCGGCTGGCCAACGGCGGGCGCAATTACCTGCTCGACCTGCGCGAGACGTTCGTGTCGCTGCTCTGGAGGTCAACAGGTCGGCGACGGCACGCCTGACCGTGCTCGACCTGTGGAACGACGTCGTCGTCGAGGTCAGGGGCGAGCGGGACGGGGGCTGGAACCGCGCTGGGACCTCTGCGCGGGCCGCCTGCTGCGCCGGCCGGGCGGCCCGGTCGTGTTCGAGCTCGGCTGGTGCGCCTACCGGCCGGCAGCAGCTCCTCCTCGAGCGGCTCGACCTGCAGGCCGACTGGCTCCGGGCCTACGACCCCAACCTCTGCGAGCGGCCGATCACTGGCTCGGCCATGTTCCACCACTTCTGGGTCGAGGCGAGGACCGTGCCGCTGCGCGTCGGGCTCGGGGCGGGCGACCACTCGATCACGCTGCGCTACGTGCTCGCCGACGCCGAGCGCGCGGCGATGGCCCTCGACGGCATGCCCGGGCTGCAACCCCTGCGACGCCACCTGCGGATCCACGCGCCCGCCGGCGCGACTCGCCCGAGGGCCCGGTCCCGCGGCTCGAGGTCCTCGACGACGAGCTCCGCGTCGAGAGGCTGCCCGCCGCCCGTTCCAGGCGCTGCGCGCCGGGGTGGAGGAGCTGCTCGGGGAGGGCTGCAGCCTCGCCGAGGAACGGGACGAGGACCGGGACGACATCGACCGGCGGGGCGCGAGCGGGGGCCTCCGGATTCCGGAGGCTCCGGCCGAGCGCTACGCCAGGCGCTGGTCGCGGCGGTCCAGGGGTGGCTCGAGGAGCCGTCGCCATGGCTCAGGGGTCGGCGGCCGCTCGACTGCGCCGGCCACGAGGTCCTCGGCGGCCGCGTCATGGACCGGCTCAAGGAGCTCGACAACGCGCAGCTGAAACGGGCCGGCCGCGGCCTGCCGAGCGCGGAGCTGGACTGGGCCTGGGAGCGCCTGGGGATCGGCGGCGGGGACGACAAGGCATAGACTGCCGGGCACCACCTGCAGCCGTCCTCCGACCATGCAAGACCCCGAGCACACCGAGGACCGTCCCGACGCGACCTGGGACTGGTGCACACTTCGTCGCCACCTTCGAGCAGGACCCGTCCTCGGACGTCGAGACCTTCCTCGCCGAGGTCCCGGACGCACTCCGCGAGCCGGTCCGGGACCGCATCGAGGACTTCCGGCTCGCGCGCCGGATGCTCGGCCCCGACGGCGACGACGAGCCCCGCGTCGCCGGCTACGAGGTCGACGGCGTCCTCGGCAAGGGCGGCACCGGGAGGGTGTTCCGCGCCCGCCGGCTCGCCGACGGCCGCGTCGTCGCGCTCAAGGTCCTGCACCCGGGCGCGCTGTTCGAGTCGCGCGCGCGGATGCAGTTCGAGCGCGAGGTCGCCGCGATCGGCAGCCTCGATCACGCCGGCATCGCCGCCATCGTCGACGTGGACCCGAGCGGGGAGGGGCGCTGGCTCGCGACCGAGTACGTCGAGGGCCGGAGCCTCGCGGCCGAGCTGGCCGACCACCGCCGCCTCGCGGCCGGTGAGCCGACCGCCCTGCCGGTCGCCGACTGGCTGCTGCCGCCGCCCAGCGACCGCGACCACGTGCCCGCCGTCGTCCGCCGCCTGCGCGGGGTCGCCGAGGCCCTGGCCCACGCCCACGACCGCGGCGTCCTGCACCGCGACGTCAAGCCCGGCAACATCCTGCTCGCCTCCGACGGGCGGACCGTGCTCGTCGACTTCGGCCTGTCCAAGCTCGTCGACCAGGCCAGCCGCTCGAGCATCGGCGACCTCATGGGCACGCTCCACTACATGAGCCCCGAGCAGGTCCTCGCCAAGCGGGTGCCGATCGGGCCGGCGACCGACCTGTGGTCGCTCGGCGTCGTGCTGTACGAGGCCCTGTGCGGGACGAGGCCGTTCGACGCCGACGAGACGCGCGAGCTGCACCGCCAGATCTGCTTCGAGGAGCCGGTGCCGCTGCGCCGGCGCAACCCGCGCATCCCCCGGTCCCTGGCCGCCCTGGTCGAGGCCTGCCTGCACAAGAACCCCAAGGACCGGCCCGCCTCGGCCGCCGACGTCGTGCGCTGCCTCGACGCCTTCCTCGCGTACGAGCACCTGCCGCTGCCGCGGCTGCCGCTGCGCCGGCGGCTCGCAGGCGTCCTGCGCCGCCACCGCCGGCTGGCCACGACGGTCGCGGCCGCGGCCGTCGTCGTCGGGGTGTTCACGCTGTCGAGCAGCCTGGCCGAGGCCCGCGAGCGGAACCGCAGCTACGAGGAGGCGGCCCTGGCGCTGCGCAAGGACCGCGCCCTGGCCACCGAGCCGGGACTGGCCGGCGTCGGGCTCCCCGAGCTCGTTGCGGTCCAGGACCGGGCCCGGACCGCGCGCGCCGACCCGCGGCTGGCCGAGGACGCGTCCGACCTGCTGACCCGCCTCGAGGCCGAGGGGAAGCGCGCCCACACCGAGGGCCGCGAGCTCCTGGCCGCGTCCGTGGTGCCCGACATCGGCGACCCGATGGCGCCCCGCCTGCCCGATCCCGAGGGGCTCGCGAGAGGCGAGCGACTGCTCCGGCGCGCCGGCCAGCTGCTGCACGGGCAGGAGAGCCACTACGACCGCGAGTACCACGACCTCACCGATTGCCGCGTGAGGCTCCGCGTAGAGGGCGTCCCGGCCGGGATCGAGGTCCGGGTGTGGGCGTTCCTGCTCGATCCCTGGACCCGCAACGTCGGTGAGCCTGTCATCGAGCGCGCGAATCCGGCGGCCGAGCTGCGCCTTCAGCCGGGTTACTACCGCGTAATCGTCGCCGCCCAGGGTCATGGACTCGGCGAGTACTCCCGCCTGCTGCAGAACCCCGGCGAGCGCTGCGAGATCCAGGCTCCGATCCGCAAGCGGGACGACGTCGTCGCCGACATGGTCCGGTTCCAGCGCGGCTACTACAGCGTCGGAGCACCGGACAAGAAGGGTGTGAGCCTGATCGATGCCGGACGGCGGGTCGAGCTGTGGGGCTTCTGGATCGATCGCTGTGAGGTCACCAACCGGCAGTTCATCCAGTTCATGGATGCGACCGGCCACCCGGCCCCCAAGGGCTGGCCGGTAGAGTGGGAGCGCTATCGCGAGCGCCTCCTCGGCGAGTGGGCCGAGCTGCCGGTCTGCTACGTGACCTGGACCCAGGCCCGGGCCTACGCCGAGTGGGCCGGCAAGCGCCTGCCGATGGACCTCGAGTGGGAGGTCGCATACGGCGGACCCCAGAGCCGCTTCCGCATCTGGGCCGAGGATGACGCGCCGAGCGACCGGAGGCTCTCCCACGGATTCGGTATCGATTGTCGCATCGAGGACAAGAAGGGGCTGGACCCCTTCGAGCTCGCGCAGAGCTTCGCCTTCCCGGTCGGCACGAACGCCAAGGACGTCACGGTCGAGGGCGTCCACGACATGCTCGGCAACGTCCAGGAGTGGACCGAGGCCCTGGCCCTGGGCCTGCGCTTCGGCGGCACGGCCGGGACCGTGACCGCTCCGGTCGGCATCGCGATCAACGAGGCCGACCGGATCGTCAAGGGCCTGCACGCCGGCTTCGACACCAAACGCTTCGACGTCGTGATGCAGTCCCGCAGGGACAGGCTGTGGAGCCACATGGCCAGCGGCCAGTCGCGCTCGATCGGATTCCGCTGCGCCCGGACCGCTTTCAGCCGGTGAGGAGGCCGGGCGGGGCCCCGACCCGGGACCCGGCACCAAGGTTTCTCCCGCCCGGTGATTGTCACGGTCGGGCGGAGCCGTAGCTTCCTACGCCCGAAAACCCAGCGACCCTCCCAGGAGCTCCCGATGCGAAGGTTCCTCACCTCCCTCTCCGTCCTCTTCCTGTTGTCGGCCGCGGCGCCGCTCCCGGCCCTGCCCGGGCCGTGCCAGGAGGAGCAGGCCAAGACCCTGCCCGCCCAGGGCGACGCCTGGGCCGTCGACAAGGCCGCCCTCGAGCTCCAGCTCGAGCCGATGCGCAAGGCCGGGCTCGGCGTCGAGGCCGAGGCCTGGGCCGGCGCCCTGCAGGCCAAGGTCGGCGAGATCACCCAGCTCGGGATCGAGAAGCTCGGGGCCAACGAGGAGCGGAAGCAGCAGATCGACGACGCCCTGTCGACGCTGCAGGAGCAGAAGACCAAGCTCATCGACCGGCTCGGCGTCGTCCTGGCCGCGTGGAAGGCCAAGGGCGGCGACCCGGCCGAGCTCGAGACCTACATGGCCCAGGTCGGCGGCGTCAAGGTCGACGTCACCGACACCTGGTCGGCCGGCCGCACGATCCTCAACTGGCTCAAGTCGGAGGAGGGCGGCATCCGGCTCGGCAAGAACATCGGCTTCTTCCTGCTGATCCTGCTGCTGGCCAGGATCCTGGCCGGGATCCTCGGCCGCGTCGTCGACAAGGCCCTGTCGAGGCTGCGCAAGACGCCCGAGCTCCTGCGCAACTTCATGGTCAACACGACGCGCAAGATCACGTTCTTCATCGGCCTCGTCGTCGCCCTCGGCCAGCTCGAGGTCGACATCGCGCCGTTCCTGGCCGCGATCGGCGCCGCCGGCTTCGTGATCGGCTTCGCGCTGCAGGGCACGCTCAGCAACTTCGCCAGCGGGATCATGATCCTGCTCTACCGGCCGTACGACATCGGCGACGTCGTCACGGTCTCCGGCGAGACCGGCAAGGTCACGGCCATGACGCTCGTGTCGACGACGATCACCAAGCCCGACAACCAGGTCACGGTCATCCCCAACGGCTCGATCTGGGGCAACGTCATCACCAACATCACCGGCAGCACGACCCGCCGCGTCGACATGGTCTTCGGCATCGGCTACGGCGACGACATCGCCAAGGCCCAGGGCGTGCTCGAGCGGATCCTCCAGGAGCACCCCAAGGTCCTGGCCGACCCGGCCCCGGTCGTCAAGGTCGGCGCCCTGGCCGACTCGTCGGTCAACTTCCTGGTCCGCCCCTGGGCCGCGACCGGCGACTACTGGGACGTGTTCTGGGACGTCACGCGGCAGGTCAAGGAGCGGTTCGACGCCGAGGGCATCTCGATCCCGTTCCCGCAGCGGGACGTGCACCTCCACCAGGCCACGTGAGGGTGGCGGCCGCCGGCGCGGCTCAGGTCGTGCCGGCCGCCTCGAGCTCCTGGTTGGCGGTCGCGAGGATGCCGCCCTTGATGTGGTGCAGCAGCCGGCCGGTCAGCTCCTCGTAGTCGGGGCTGCCGGCCAGGGCGACGTCGTTCCACGAGTCGGGGCCGCCGAAGACCCAGGCCCGCGAGCAGCTGCGGAACAGACGGAACAGGTCCGGGTCGCCGAGCCGGCGGGCGAGGCGGAACACCGGGTGCACGACCTCGGGGTCGTCGACGTCGAGGTCGTCGAGGGCCAGGGCGAAGCGGGCCGCCCAGCCCGGCTCGCCCTCGCTGCCGCAGTAGCGCACCAGCTCGCGCAGGACCTCGCGGTAGCCGTCCATGACGTCCCGCGCCCGCGGGCCCTCGAGCTGGCCCTCGAACCCGCCGTCGAACAGGAACGGGAAGGCCGGCAGGACCTCGACGCGGTTCTCGTCCCAGAGCCGCTCCCAGGCCAGGCGGTCCCGGTCGCCGACCTCGGCCGTCTGCAGGATGATCTCGAACAGCTCGAAGAACCGCCGCGTCGGCTGCTCGCCCTGCGCCTCGAGCAGGGCCTCGAAGTCCGCCTCGTCCTCGACCTGCTCCTCGAAGGCCCGCCGGATCAGGTCGGCGTCCTCGGTCGAGCGCACGAACCACAGCAGGTCCTGGGTCGTCAGCCGCGTGCACGGGGGCTGGTGGATGTAGGGATCCCAGACCTGGACGTGCCGCTCGAGCTGGATGGCCAGGGCCAGGTGCGACGTGCCCTGGAAGCCTTCGCGGATCCGGGGCGGGATGTCGGCCAGGGACTCGGGCGCGGCGGTCTCGATCAGGCGCAGCGCGCGGGCGCCCTTGCGCGCCTGGACGTCGAGGAACTCCCCGAATCACTGGGCCTGCTCGGGGAGCGGGAAGCAACGGGACGGCCTGCAGCTCGGGCGAGCCGCCGCTGAGGTTGAGCAGCAGGGCCTCGTCGTGCTCCTTGGTCACGAGCAGTGGCCCACCGCGCAGCAGGGAGGTGCCGACCAGGCACAGCCCCGTGCCGATGAGGTCGGTGGTCTGCATGACCCTTCATCGGCAGGGCCATGCGGGCCGCCTTGTGGCGTCGCCGAGGTGCCGCTAAGAAGGGGCCGATGCGACCGTCGGCGAGGAGCGCGCGCGGGAGACCGGGACCGAGCCTGGCCCTGGCCCTGTTCGCGCTGCTGTTCCAGCTCCTCGCCCCGCTGCTCCATGAGCTGCAGCACGAGCTCGATCGACACGAGC
Source organism: Planctomycetota bacterium (assembly GCA_041398545.1). Taxonomy (GTDB): domain Bacteria; phylum Planctomycetota; class UBA1135; order UBA1135; genus JAWKUM01. Next base: position 92,765 of record JAWKUM010000009.1, read on the forward strand.
AGGGCCCCGCGCTCTGTTCCTGCGGCCACGCCGGCCTGGTGGCCCCGGACGTCGCGGCCCTGGCCGATCACGGGGACCGCTCCCACCCGGACAGGGTCGCCAAGGCCTGGGACGGCGGACCCTGCCCGCTGTGCGAGCAGCTCCGGCTCGGGCCGCGCGAGGTCCCCTGTCCCGACCCGGTCGTCCACCGCGACCTCGCGCCAGCGTTCGAGCTGCGCTCCCGCCCGCGCACACGGCCGCCGCTGCTGCAGCGATGCGAGCCGTGGAGTCCCCGCGGTCCTCCTGCCGCCTGACGGAGCGAGGTCCGTCCTGACGCTCGAGCACCGCCGCGAGCGGGGCCGAGCCGTCGGTCCGTCCCGGCATGCCCTGGGTCGGACTCCGTGATGCAGGCGTCCGGCGGCCGCTCGGCGGTCCGGCGGGCGCAGGTCGCGGTGAGCACGGCCCTCGTTCCTCCGGACGAGGACCCGAGACCCCACGACCGCATTCCGCGAGGACCGACCATGTACCCGATCCCGATGTTGTTCCTTTGCCTCTCCTGGTTGCCGCCAGGTGGCCAGGACGAGGACCGCAAGGCGCTGGCCGACGAGCTGGCGCGCGCCCGGGCCGAGACCGGGGGCCAGCAGCCCTCCGCAGCTGCCCCGGCTCCCACCTTCCGTCTGATGGACGCCTCCCTCGACCTCATGGTCGCCGCTGGCGGCTCGACCGCGACCGACGAGGAGCTGCAGGACCTCCAGGGCGGACACCACGACCCGCGCAAGCGCGGCTTCACGCTGCAGCAGGCCGAGCTCCGCCTGTCGGCCGCCGTGGACCCGTACTTCGACGCGGTCGCGACCTTCGTGACCGCCCTCGAGCCCTTGACCAACGAGACGTCCTACGAGGTCGAGGAGGCCTGGCTGCGGACCCGCGAGCTGCCCGAGGGCCTGACGCTGTTCGTCGGCCAGCTCCTGACCCGCTTCGGCCGCAAGAACCAGACGCATCCCCATACCTGGGACTGGCTCGACCAGCCGGTCATCAACACGCGCCTGTTCGGCGGGGACGGCATGCGCGGGCTCGGGGCCTCACTGGCCTGGACCGTGCCCGCGTCCTGGACCTCGGACCTCCACGCCTCGGTGCAGGACGCCAACGGGGAGACGATGGTCTCGTTCCTGTCCAACGAGGAGGCCGGTGAGGAGCGACCGATCGGCGGCAGGCCCTGGACGGATCGGCAGGTCCACTCGCTCGGCGACCTCGTCTGGGGGCTGCGCTGGACCAACCAGGTGGAGGTCGACGACGAGAACGACCTGCACTTCGGGCTCTCGGGTCTGTACGGCCCGAACGCCAGCGGCCCCTCGGGCTGGACGGCGATCTACGGCCTCGACCTCGAGTGGCAGTGGGCTCCGCCCGACGCGATCCGCAAGACCCCCAGCTGGCGCGTCCGCACCGAGATCATGGGCCGGACCTACGCCGCAGCCCGCTACGAGGACCTGGGTGACCCCGGAGACCCGGGTGACGACGTCCTCATCGGTGCCGACACGCTCCACGACCGGGGCGGGTACCTGGAGGTCCTGCACGGCTTCGCGGTCGGCTGGGACGCCGGCCTGCGGCTCGAGTATGCGACCGGGAGCGGTGGCGACGTCGACCCGGCCACCGGCTCGCCCGTCGACCGCCAGGACGACCCGTACCGTGATGACCGCTACCGCGTGTCGCCGCTGCTCGCGTACCGGCCGACGGAGTTCTCCCACATCCGCCTGCAGTACGCCTACGACCACGCGGACCACCTCACCGGGGGTGAGGCCCACTCGGTCTGGCTCGGCTTCGAGGTCCTGATCGGCAGTCACCCGGCCCATGGCTGGTAGGAGGTAACGATGTTGAAGATCGCACTCGCGTTGGGCCTCCTGCTGCAGGATGCGCCGGTGTCCCGGGTCGAGGCCCCGATCAAGGTCTGCGCCACGACCCCGATCCTCGGTGACCTCGCCCGCCGGCTCGGCGGCGACGGGGTCGAGGTCACCGTCCTCGCCAAGGGCAACGAGGACATGCACTTCGTGCGGCTCAGGCCGAGCTTCATCGAGGCCGCGCACACCGCCGACCTGTTCCTCGAGAACGGGGCGGGCCTCGAGGTCGGCTGGCTGCCGGTCGTGCTCGAGCGGGCTCGCAACCCGCGCATCCGCCTGGGGGCCGAGCGGAACTTCGACGCGTCGAGGCACCTGACCTCGCGCATCCTGCCCACCGGTCCGGTCGATCGGAGCCAGGGGGACGTGCACCCGGAGGGCAACCCGCACGCCTTCCTCGATCCCCTCAACGGCCTGTCGGTGGCCAAGGCCCTGGCCGAGGTCCTCGTCATCCTGCGCCCCGGCGACGCGGCCGGGATCCGCGAGCGCCTCGCCGGCTTCCAGGAGGACCTCGCCGTCAGGATGTACGGGAAGGCCCTGGTCGGGCGCTACGGGTCCGACCTGTGCGAGCTCGACGGCCTGGGTCGGCTCGTGCCGTTCCTCGAGAAGCGCGGCCACCTGGACGAGCTCGGCGGTTGGGTCGGTCGCCTCCGGCCCTTCGCCGAGACCAGGCTCGTCGCCGAGCACGCCCTGTGGGCCCACTTCACCAAGCGCTTCGGGCTCGTGGTCGCGGCCTACGTCGAGCCCCTGCCGGGCATCTCACCGTCCAGCGGCTACCTGACCCGGCTGATCGGGCGGATGAAGGACGAGGGCCTCGGGGTCGTGCTGGGGGCGAGCTACTTCGACCAGCGGATCACGGATCGGGTCGTCGAGGCGACCGGGGCGGTCCTTGTGCCGATGGCGCACCAGTGCGGCTCCCGGACGGGGACCGACGACTATCTGTCGCTCCTGGCTCACGACGTGGACGTCCTGGCCGCGGCCCTCGAGGCGAGGCGCAAGGCGGAGGCGGGCAAGTGAGCGAGCCCTTGATCCTCCTCGACGACGTCGCCGTCGAGCGCTCGGGCCGCAGGGTCCTCGACGGCGTGAGCTGGGCCCTCGCCCCGGGCGAGCGGTGGCTCGTCGAGGGGGCCAACGGCTCCGGAAAGACGACGCTGCTGCTCCTCCTCGCCGGCATCCTCGCGCCCTCCCGCGGCAGGCTCGTGCGGGCGACGCGGGGGGGCCGGCACCCCGTGGCCTGGGTCCCGCAGCACCTCGAGCTGCGCGGGGAGCTGCCGACCACGGTCGGCGAGTTCGTCGGCCTGGGGCTTGCCGGTCTGCGGCCCGGGCGGCGCGAGCTGCGCGAGCGCGTCGGGCGGGCGGTCGAGACCGTGGGGCTCGGCGCCCTGCGGGATCGGAGCCTGCATGAGCTGTCTGGCGGGCAGCGGCAACGGGCGATGCTCGCGCGGGCCTGGATCCGTGACCCGGTCCTCCTCCTGCTCGACGAGCCGACGGCCTCGCTCGATCCACCCGGTCAGGAGCGGTTCTTCACGCTGCTCCGGGACTGGCCGGACGACCGGGTGCTGGTCTGCGTCAGCCACGGGGCCGTCGCGGCGCGGGCGATGGCCAACCGCTTCCTCGTCCTCGGCGGAGGGACGGCGAGGGTCGAGGAGCCCGCGCCGACCACGGGTGGGGGGGACCGATGAGCCAGCTCGTGCAGGACTTCCTCGCGTCCTGGGAGCTCTTCGGCGACAGCTATGCCTGCGCCTGGCTGGCGTCGATGCTGCTGGCCGGCATCGGGGCCCTGTTGTTCGTGCGAGGCCGGGCGTTCGAGGGGGCGGCCATCGCCCAGGCCTCGACGCTCGGCGTCGCCCTCGGGATCCTGGCCACCTCGGGCCTCGCGCTCGAGCACGGGACGCGAGAGGACCTGCTCCACGCGATCGCGGTCCTCACCGGGATCGGCGCGGCCTGGCTCGCCGGCCGGGCCCACCGAGGCCGCGTGCGGATCGGCGCCGAGGCGCGCAACGCCTGGGTCTTCCTCGCCGGGGCCTCGCTGTCGCTGATGGTCGTGGCCGGGAGCCCGCACGGCACCGAGGAGATCCACAGGGTCCACGCCTCGAGCCTGCTCGGCGCGGGGGCCCTCGACCTCTGGGTCTTCGCCGCGGCCTGGGTCCTGGGCTTCGCGGCGTTGTTGCGGTGGCATCGGGAGCTCCGCCTCGTGTTCGTCGATCGGGACACCGCCGCGGTCCTGGGCCTGCCGATCCACCGCTACGACCTCTGCGTGACCGTGGCCATCGGCCTCGTCGTCGGCATCGCGATCCACGACACGGGCTTCCTGTTCGTGTTCGGGATGCTCGTCCTGCCCGCCCTGCTCGCGCGGCAGCTCGTGGACACCTTCATCGGCCTCCTGGTCCTGGCGCCGGTGGTGGCGCTGGTGGGGGCGGTGCTGGGGATCTTCCTCGCCCACGGCCTCGACCTGCCCCCGGGCCCGGCGGTCGTGGCCCTGCTCGTGATCGCCTGGCTCCCGCTCAGGCTCGTGCGTCGTTGACTGGATCTTGACGCGCTGCACGCGCCGGGTTCTCACCCCCGGTCGCGCCGACCATCCTGCCTGTGGTATAAGACCGGTCGGCGGTATCGGCACTTCGAGGGGATGGTCTCCCAGGCAGGCGACATGCTCGCAGGGACATACCCAGGGGACCGCCGGGAGTGGAGGCGATGAGCACTGGCTCCGATCGGCCTCCCTCCGGGCGGGAGCAGCCCCCGTACCCATGGTTCGGGGCGGGTCTCCTCGACTCCCTGCGCGAGCGCGCGACGCCGCGCCCCTGGGCCCTGTCGGAGCGCAACCCCGACTTCATCGACAAGGTCCTCCAGGCCGCGCTCAGGTCCCGGACCGAGAGCGAGGAGTACGACTTCAAGCGCGAGCTCGACCTGGACACCAACGAGCACCGCTACAAGCTCATCAAGTCGGTCGCGGCCTTCTCCAACAGCCCCAAGGGCGGCTTCCTGTTCATCGGGATCGACGACGACGCCCAGGTCCACGGCGTCCCCGAGCGGCACCAGGGCTGGTTCGACCGGACCCGGCTGAGCCAGCTCCTGGCCTCGTACCTGACCCCGGTCCCCGACCTCGAGATCCACCGCCGGAGCCTGCCCGAGGGTGAGGTCGTCATCGTCCGGGTCGAGCCGTTCCGCGAGATCCCGACCTTCCTGTCGCGGCCGCTCGAGGTCGGCGGCAAGAAGCTCGCCGCCGGCACGATCCTCGTGCGCAACGAGCGCGCCGAGTCGCGGGCCGCCACCGAGGAGTTCGAGATCCGCAAGCTGTGCACGGCCATCGCCGAGCGGCAGGCCGAGGCCATGGCCGTCGCGGTCCGCCGCGCCCTCGAGGGCCACCTCGGGCCGGCCACCGGCGACGCGCGGGACGGCGTCCTCGGGCGCGTCCGCCGGCTCGCGGCCAAGTACTGGACCGGCCCCTCGCAGCCGGTGCTCGAGGTCGGCTTCGAGCCGTACTTCCCGATCGGGCTCGGCCACCAGGACATGCGGGGCCTGTTCCCCGCGCTGCGGCTCGACGCCCGGCGCGAGCGGTTCCCGTGCTGGCGCGCGCCGGGCTGGGAGGGTCCGAGCCTGCGCTCCGAGGGCTGGCTCGGCCACCTCGCGGAGGCCGGCGACGGGACGTCGCGGGTGTTCTGGGCGCTGACCGACGAGGGCGCGTTCCTCCAGCGCGAGCGGCTCGTGCTCGGCCAGGAGGGGCGGACCCCCGTGCTCGGGCTCCGCCGCATCGCCCTGCAGGGCGTCCTGCTGCTCCGCCTGCTGCGCAGGTTCTCGGCGCGGCTCGGCTTCTCGCCGCGGTTCGCGGCCTACGCGACGATCCGGGTCACCGGGGCCGAGGGGCTGGTCCTGGCCAGCGAGTTGGTCCGCGAGCCCGAGCGGCTCCCGGCCTCGAGCCGGGACGTCGTCGAGGTCCGCAAGGTCGTCTCGATCGAGCAGCTCGAGCGGGAGCCCCTGCAGGTCGCCGGCTCGCTGCTGGCCGACTTCGCGTGGGAGTTCGAGCGCACCGACCTGACGCCGCGCGACTGGACCCGGGCCATCGAGAGCGTGCACGACCACCTCGACCGGCAGGGGGCCTTCCCGGCCCACGAGAAGGTCAGGCCCTGGTTCGATGCCTGAGCCCCGGACCGAACGGCCGGGCGCTACGGGCTGAACGAAAAAAGCGCGACTTTTGGTGCGCCGGATACCCGCGCAACGGCTTTTTCGGGTTGGGCTTTGACTCCGGATTCCGGATATCCAATATCATCTTTTCCCGACCCTGATCGGAATCCTTTCCAACCGTTCTTTCCCTGCCGGTTTGCGCCTCGCGCCCCGGCCATGACCAAGGAGTGACCGTGGCAACCAAGCAATGGACCACCAAGGCCTGGGACGAGCTCGTCGCCAAGTATCCCAAGCTGGACGAGAAGCCCGAGGGCGTCGCGTTCTGCGCGTTCGCGATCGACCAGGGCGTCGAGAGCCTGCCGGACATCCGAGAGCTGGCCAAGGGGATGGGCATCAAGCTCAAGTTCAGCGGCGCCTCGGTCGGCTCGGCCAAGGTCGCCATGGGCAGGAAGAAGGCGGCCAAGCGCGGCAAGGGCACGGCCAAGGCCAAGCCGGCCGGCGGCACCGGCAAGAGGCGCGGCCGCCCGCCCAAGGCCAAGGCCGCCGTCGGCGCGGGCGAGATGAAGACCGTGATCGCCGGCCTGCTCGAGGGGCTGGCCAACGAGATCGAGGACGCGCGCGCGCAGTTCGACGAGGGCAGGTCCAGGCTCGAGAAGGCCAAGGGCACCTTCGCGCGGCTCAAGCCCGTGTTCGAGGAGTACCACGGCGCCCGGGCCAAGAAGCTCGGCGAGATGCTCGCGGGCATCTGAGCGCGACGCCGCGGGTCGATCGTAGTTTTTACAACGTCGACCCTTCCTTGCCACCGGCGCCTCGAGGGCGCCGGTGTGCGCGCGTGACGCGCGGTCGGTCGCCGCCGTGATGGGCGGGCTAGACTTGGCCATACCACCCTGGGCCAGGCCCTCAGCTCGCTTCAGGCCCGGGGTCCCACGCTTCCTCGAGACCCACCTCGCGATCGACCCAGCGGTCGCGCTCCATCCATGAATCGACTCGCCATCGCAGCTTGTTCGCTCGCCCTCTCCCTCGGCACGCTCAGGGCCGAAGGCACCGAGACCCTCGGTCCCGTCACCGGGATCAAGATCGCCGAGGGCTCCGGCATCGTCGGCGCCGGCATCGGCCTCGTGAACGGACCCGGGACGATCAACATAGACGTCCCGACCGAGGCCACCGTCAAGCAGGTGATCCTGTACTGGGAGGGGCAGCACACCCTCGAGACCAACGGCGACGGCGTCGCCACCGTCAACGGCAAGTCCGTGACCGGCACCCGCATCGGCGGGGCGACCTACTTCTTCAACCACACCGACGGCCAGCACTGGGTCTCGACCTGGCGGGCGGACATCACCGAGCTCGGCCTCGTCAAGCCCGGCAGCAACGCCCTGCTCGTCACCGACCTGTTCGACAACGGCATGCACCGCATGGACGGCGCCGGGGTCTTCGTCATCTACGACGACGGGACCAAGGCCAACATCCAGGTCAAGGACGGCAACGACCTGGCCCACGTCCGGTTCCTCGCCCCGCTCGACAAGTGCATCCCGATGACCTTCGACGTCGTCGAGGCGACGGAGGCCAAGACGGTCGACCTCGTCATCTTCGTCGGCGGCGTCAGCGGCTGGAACCGGCCGAACCAGATGTACATCGGCAACGACGTCGAGACGACCAAGGTCAAGTACGACGACCCGTTCTCGATGGCCCTGGGCGCCGAGTTCGACGTGCTCAACATCCCGGTCTCGGTCCCCGCCGGCGCGACCAAGATCACGGTCGAGATCGTCTCGGACTACAGCACGACCTACCCCGAGCGCCTGCCCGCCTCGCTGGCCTGGGTCCTGGCCGCGACCTCCGAGGACCTCGCCTCGGCCGAGGAGTGCCCGCACGGCCCGCGCTGGTGGAAGCGCAACCTCGACGCCTGGAAGCTCACCGGCCTGTCGCCCGACACCACGGTCGCGGAGGCCTTCAAGGCCGAGGGCTGCGAGTTCCCCAGCCGGATGTATCCGCGGCTCGCGGGGCTGACCCTGCAGCAGGTCCTGTGCAAGCGGACCTGCCACTGGCGCCACCGCGCCGTGCTGTTCCTGCTGCGCGAGGCCGTGGCCGCCCTCCTCAACGCCAGGCACCCGAACGTCGCCTACCCGGTCTCGGCCAGGGACGTCGTGTGCATGACCGACCGCGTCCTGGCCAGCGGCTACTGCTACTACATCGTCTCGCTGGGGTGGAAGTTCGCCTGGCTCAACCGCTGGTGCAGGGAGTGGTCCTGCAACTGAGCCCGGACCGGCCAGGGGCCGGAGGAAAGTTCCTTACCCAAAGGGTACCGATGTGGCCGTGTCGGGGAGCGCTCCCCGGCGCGGCCGCTTCGATGATGGCGGGCCCCGTTCCATGCCTGGCAGGCAGAAGGAGTCCGCCATGGTCGATAGCCTCCTCGGGGCCCACCCTCAGGGCCTCCGCACGATCCTCGGCCGCGCCCTGTGCGCGGCCCTCCTCGTGACCTCGGCCGCGTCCGCCCAGGCGACGCTGGTCAAGGACATCAACACCGGGTTCAACAACGCCGCCTCGGCGTCGAACCCGACCGCGGCCCGCGACGGCGACACGATCGACGAGTCGCGCTTCGCGCAGGTCGGCCCGATCACGTACTTCGTGGCCAAGACCCAGGGCGCGGGGACCGAGCTCTGGTCCTCCCTCGGCACGGCGGCCTCGACCAAGATCGTCGCCGACCTGTGGCCCGGCCCGGGGAGCTCCAGCCCCGGCAGCCTCTGCGTCGTCGGCAGCCTCCTGTTCTTCGCCGCCGAGGACCCGACCAACGGCCGCGAGCTGCGGGTCTTCGACGGGACCAGCGTCAAGCTCGTCGCCGACATCGTGGCCGGCGCCGAGGGCTCCAACCCCGGCGCACTGGCGGCCTTCGGCAGCAAGCTCCTGTTCGCGGCCGACGACGGCAAGAACGGCGAGGAGCTGTGGGTCAGCGACGGGACCGCCACCGGCACCGTCATGCTCAAGGACCTCTATCCGGGCACGACGACCCAGTACGGCGTGCAGGTCCCCAACGCGGGCTCGCCGTCCTCGATCACGGCCGACCCCTCGGGGACCAAGGCCTGGTTCCAGGCGGACAAGGGCAACGGCCGCGAGCTGTGGCTGACCGACGGCACGGCCGCCGGGACCGTCCAGGTCGCCGACCTGAACACGACGACGGCCTCCAACAGCAGCCCCAGCGCGTTCCGCTTCGTCAACGGCAAGGTCCTGTTCCAGGCCAACGACGGCGTCAACGGCATCGAGCTGTGGACCAGCGACGGGACCCAGGCGGGGACCGTCCTGCTCGTCGACATCCGGGCGGGCAGCGGCTCGGGCACGAGCCTCAGCCACTCGATCGTCCACAACGGCCTGCTGTACTTCCAGGGCAACGACGCCACGGCCGGCGCCGAGGCCTGGGTCAGCGACGGCACGGCCGCCGGGACCAAGCTCCTCGTCGACGCGTTGGCCGGGACCGGGGCCGGGCAGTTCCTGTACCCGGTCGTCCACGGCGGCAAGGTCGTCTTCGGCGCCCGCACCTCGTCCTCGGCCTTCGGGCTCTGGTCCAGCGACGGCACCGCCAGCGGCACGACCTCGTTCGCGACCGTCGGCACGGGCACGCCGCAGTGGCTCCAGTCCTCGACCAAGGGGCTGTTCTTCACGGCCAACGGCGGGAGCGGCTACGAGCTGTGGCTCAGCGACGGCACCCAGGCCGGGACGGCCGAGGTCATGGACATCAACACGACGACGGCGACCGCCAGCTCGAGCCCGCAGTACATCGTGCAGGCCATCCCGGGCCTCGCGGTGTTCGCGGCCGACGACGGCCTGACCGGCCGGGAGCTGTGGGTCAGCGACGGCACCAAGGCCGGGACCCTCAACCTCGACCTCAACCAGCCGGCGCCGTCCCCGACGCTGGCCTCGTCCCCGAACTACCTCTGCGCCCTCGACGACGTCCTCCTGTTCTCGGCCCTCGAGCCGAGCGCCGGCAGGGAGCTCTGGCGGAGCGACGGCACGACGGCGGGCACGACCCTCGTCCTCGACATCTACGGCGGGACCTCCAGCGGCAACCCGCTCTACCTCGTCCGGCTCGGGTCCAAGGTCCTGTTCCAGGCCAACGATGGCAAGAGCGGCGCGGAGCTCTGGGTCACCGACGGCACCGCGGCCGGGACCAAGCTCCTCGCCGACATCAACGCGGGCACCGCGTCGAGCAGCCCGTCGTACCTGACGAGGGTGCGCGACAAGGTCTACTTCATGGCCAACGACGGCAAGTCCGGCCAGGAGCTCTGGGTCACCGACGGCACGGCCGCCGGCACGGCCCAGGTCGCCGACATCAACACGACGTCGGCCACGGCCTCGTCGTCGCCGTTCGGCTTCACGCAGCTCGGGAGCAGCGAGCGGTTCGTGTTCCGCGCCAACGACGGCGCCAACGGCCTCGAGCTCTGGGTCAGCGACGGCACGGCCGCGGGCACGACCCTCGTCAAGGACATCAACGCCGGCAGCGCCTCGGGCAGCCCCAACAACATGACCGCGATCGGCGACCTCGTCTGGTTCGCCGCCAACGACGGCACGACCGGCATCGAGCCCTGGATCACCGACGGGACCGCGGCCGGGACCAAGGCCCTGGCCGACATCCTGCCCGGGACCGGGCACGGCAACCCGATCTACTTCGCCGAGGTCGCCGGCAAGGTGTTCTTCCAGGCCACCGACCCGCTCGCCGGCGCCGAGCTGTTCGAGAGCGACGGGACGACCGCGGGCACCAAGCTGTTCCGCGACTTCATCAGCGGGAGCGGGGGCTCCGGCCGGTCGGCCAACTCCCTCGACAAGGAGGCCGGTCAGTCCGAGGGGCGCCCCTCGTACATGACGCCGGTCGGCTCCCGCCGCCTCCTGTTCGCGGTCAACACGGCCGCCGACGGCAACGACCTGTTCCAGTGCGACGGGACCCAGGCGGGGACCAAGCTGGTCGCCGACATCGCCCCGTCCAACAACTCGTCCAACCCCTCGGCGTACGGCGACGGCTACACGCCGCGCTACACGGTCGCCGGCAGCCTGGTGTTCTTCTCGGCCGACGACGGCGTCCACGGCCAGGAGCTGTGGGTGCTCGACAACGGGGCCACGGCCAACCCGGTCCTGAAGGGCTGCGGCGGCTCGACGATGACCGGCACCGACCCGATCATCGGCGCGACCTTCGCGCTCGGCGGCAAGGCCGCCGGCACGCCGCTGGTCAGCGTCTGCCTCCTCGGCGCCCCGCTGTCCTCGGCCCCGGCCTTCGGGGTCGGCTGCCCGATCCTCGTCGACATCGGCAAGGCGATGATCGTCCTGCCCGCGACCCTCGGCCAGGCGTGGTCGTTCCCGGCGATCCCCGTGCCGAACGACAAGGGCCTGCTCGGCGTGCTCGTGCGCGCCCAGTGCTGGCACCTCGCGGCCGGCTTCCCGGTGGGGACGGACCTCAGCAACGCCGTCGACCTGACGATCGGCAACTGACCGACGCGGCTCCCGGGGCCTCCGCCCGGGAGAAACGCCGGCCCGCGCCGGCCGGCCCCGCGGGGGGTCGGTCGGCGCGAGCGTCGCGGGGGGCAAAGTTCCTCCGGAACAAATGGTGGGTGGGGCGGCACGGACGGGCGCCGGCGTCCGGCTCGTGGATCATGCACGGGCCCCGAGAACCGCGACCCAGGTACCTGCCATGTCCCCTTCCCCGCAGTCCGACGCGACGCCCACGTCGCGCCGGGTCCTTCCGTTCCTCGCCCCGCTCGTCCTCGCCTGCGCCGTGACCGCACAGGGCGCGAAGCTGGTCAAGGACATCAACACGACCACCGACGTGTACCGCACGGGCTCGACGCCAAGCCCGTCCCGGGCCGGCGACTCGGCCGACCGCGTCCTCTTCGCCCAGGTCGGGCCGATCACGTACTTCGCGGCCCGCACCGAGGCCTCGGGCAACGAGCTCTGGTCCACGCTGGGCACGAAGGCCTCGACCAAGATGGTCGCCGACCTCTGGCCGGGCCAGGGCAGCAGCCACCCCAGCGAGATGACCGCCGTCGGCAGCCTGCTGTTCTTCGTCGCCGAGGACCCGACCAACGGCCGCGAGCTGCGGGTCTTCGACGGGACCAGCGTCAAGCTCGTCGTCGACCTCGTCCCCGGCGGGCAGGGCTCCGACCCCGGCAGCCTGGCCCCGGTCGGGACCAAGCTGCTGTTCGCCGCCGATGACGGCAAGAACGGCACCGAGCTGTGGATCACCGACGGGACCGCGAGCGGCACGGCGCTGCTCAAGGACCTCTACCCCGGTTCGACGATGCAGTACGGCCAGCAGGTCCCCAACAGCAGCGCGCCGCGGGGCCTCACGACCGACCCGGCCGGCACGCGGGTCTGGTTCCAGGCCGACGGCGGCCAGGGCCACGAGCTGTGGACCAGCGACGGGACCGCGGCCGGGACCGTGCAGGTCAAGGACATCAACACGACCTCGGCGACGGCGTCGAGCAGCCCGACGACGTTCCGCTTCCTCACGGGCAAGGTCCTGTTCCAGGCCAACGACGGCGTCGTCGGCCAGGAGCTCTGGGTCAGCGACGGGACCGCCGCCGGGACCAAGCTCGTCCTGGACATCCAGCCCGGGGCCTCGTCCGGCACGTACATGTACTACTCGATCAGCCACAACGGGCTGGTCTACTTCCGGGGCTACGACGCCACCTCCGGCTACGAGCCCTGGGTCAGCGACGGGACGGCGGCCGGGACCAGGCGGCTGATCGACGTGGCCGCGGGCAACGGCTCCGGGCAGATCTTCTACCCGGTCGTGTTCAACGGGAAGGTCGTGTTCGGCGCCTACACGGGCTCGGGCTACGCCCTCTACCAGAGCGACGGGACGACGTCCGGGACCTCGACGCTCGTCACGGTCGGCACCGGCCTGCCGCAGTGGACGGTCGCGACGACGAAGGGCCTGTTCTTCTCGGCCAACGGGGGGAGCGGTTACGAGCTCTTCATCAGCGACGGGACCCAGGCCGGCACCAAGCAGGTCGCCGACATCAACACGACGAGCGCGACGGCGAGCTCGTCGCCCCAGTACCTCGTCCAGGCCCTCCCGGGCACGGTCGTGTTCGCCGCCGACGACGGCAAGACCGGGCGCGAGCTGTGGGTCAGCGACGGGACGGCGGCCGGCACGGTCAACACCGACCTCAACCAGCCGACCGTGACCCCGACCCAGGGCTCCTCGCCGCGGTCGATGGCCGCCCTCGGCGACAAGCTGCTGTTCGTGGCCACCGACGCCACCAGCGGGCGCGAGCTGTGGATCAGCGACGGGTCGACGGCCGGCACGCAGCTGCTCGCCGACGTCCGGGCCGGCAGCAGCAGCTCCAGCCCCAACTACCTGTGCCGGCTCGGCGGGGCCGTGCTGTTCACCGCCAACGACGGGGCCACCGGCGTCGAGCTGTGGACGACCGACGGGACCAAGGCGGGCACCAAGCTGCTCGTCGACATCCGCAGCGGGTCGTCCTCGAGCAGCCCCAGCTACCTGACCCGCGTCCGCGACAAGGTCTACTTCTCGGCCAACTCGGGCAACGGCAGCGAGCTGTGGGTCACCGACGGGACCGCCGCCGGCACCGCGCTCGTCAAGGACATCAACACGACCAGCGCGACCGCCAGCTCGGCGCCGTACGGCATGACCCAGCTGGGGACGAGCGCCCGGTTCCTGTTCCGGGCCAACGACGGGGTCAACGGCTACGAGCTGTGGATCAGCGACGGCACCGCGGCCGGGACGACGATGGTCAAGGACATCCAGGCCGGCAGCGGCTCGGGCAGCCCGATCAACCTGGCGGCGGTCGGCGACCTGGTCTGGTTCAGCGCCAACGACGGGACCGGCGGCTACGAGCCCTGGGTCAGCGACGGGACCGCGGCGGGCACCAAGTTGCTCAAGGACGTCTGGCCCGGCTCCGACTCGGCCTCGCCCAACTACTTCGCCGTGATCGCCGGCAAGGTCCTGTTCCAGGCCCGGGACCCCCTGGCCGGGACCGAGATGTACGAGAGCGACGGGACGGCCGCGGGCACGAAGCTGTTCTACGACTTCATCGCCGGGTCGAGCGGGTCGAGCCGCAGCAACAGCGTCGACGAGAAGGAGGCCCCGGACGGCAACCCCTCGTACATGACGCGGGCCGGCTCCCGCCGCCTCCTGTTCGGGGTCAACACCGCCCTCCACGGCTTCGACCTGTTCCAGACCGACGGGACCGCGGCCGGCACCAAGCTCGCGGCCGAGATCGCCCCGGCCAACGAGTCGTCCAACCCGGTCGGCCAGAACGACGGCTTCCGCTACGAGTACACGGTCATCATGGGCCGGGTCTTCTTCGCGGCCGACGACGGCGTCCACGGCCAGGAGCTGTGGGTGTTCGACAACGGGGCCACGGCCAACCCGGTCCTGTACGGCTGCGGGGGCTCGGTCATGACCGGCACCGACCCGGTCATGGGCTCGACCTTCACGCTGGCCGGCAAGGCCGCCGGCAGCCCGCTCGTCAACGTGACCCTGCTCGGCGACCCGCTGCCGTCGGCGCCGGCCTTCGGCGTCGGCTGCCCGATCCTCGTCGACATCGGCAAGCCGTTCTTCGTGCTGACCCCGACCGTCGGCGCGAGCTGGCAGCTCGCCGGGATCCCGGTGCCCAACAGCGCGAGCCTGCTCGGCGTCAACGTGCGGGCCCAGACCTGGCACCTGACGGCCTCGTTCCCGGCCAACACCGACCTCACCAACGCCGTCGACCTCACGATCGGCAACTGACGGCGCGGCCCCGCGGGCCCCGGGCCGCCGGCCCGGGGCCCGACCGGCTCCCTTACGCCATGTCCCAGCCGGCGGGGCGTGGCGCCGGGGCCGGGCGACCTTCCCTCCGGAATCCGGAGCAGGGCGTGCGCCGGGAGTGTCCGGATCGCGCCGGATCCGGGATCATGCGCCGGCCCCTCTGGACGAGACAATGGTGCCTGACATGTCCCGAAGTCGCTCTCTCGCCGTCGCGCGTGCGCTCCTGCGCCGCCGCTCCCTGTTCACGCTCACCGCCCTGTTCCTGGCCGCGGCCCTGCCTGCCCAGACCGCGGTGATGGTCAAGGACATCAACGCCGCGGCGGACGTCAACGGAGAGGGCTCCGACCCCGACCCGGCCCAGGCCGCGAGGACCAACGACCTCCAGCTCTTCGCCCAGATCGGACCGATCACGTACTTCTCGGCGCGGACCCAGGCCAGCGGCACCGAGCTGTGGGCGACGCTCGGCACCAAGGCCTCGACCCAGATGGTCGCCGACCTGTGGCCCGGCAAGGGCAACTCGGACCCGGCCGAGATGACCGTCGTCGGCAGCCTGCTGTTCTTCGTGGCCTCGGACCCGACGAACGGCCGCGAGCTCCGCGTCTTCAACGGGACCTCGGTCGCGCTGGTCGCCGACATCGTCCCGGGCATCGACGGCTCCGACCCCAGCGGCCTCGCCGCCCTCGGCAGCAAGCTCGTGTTCGCCGCCGACGACGGCAAGAACGGCACCGAGCTGTGGATCACCGACGGGACCAAGGCCGGGACCTCCCTGCTCAAGGACTGCTGGCCCGGCACGACCTCGCAGTACGGGGTGACCCTGATCAACTCGAGCACGCCCAACGGCATGACGACCGAGACCGGCGGCAAGCGCGTGTGGTTCGCCGCCGACATGGGCCAGGGCAACGAGCTCTGGGTGACCGACGGGACCACCGCCGGGACCTTCCAGGTCAAGGACATCAACACCACGTCCGCGACCGCCAGCGGCAACCCGATCTCGTTCCGCTTCGTCAACGGCAAGACGCTGTTCCAGGCCAACGACGGGCTCACGGGGAACGAGCTCTGGGTCAGCGACGGGACCTCCGCCGGCACCAAGCTCGTCCTCGACATCCGGCCCGGGACCGGCGCGGGCGCGCTCCTGACCAACTCGATCGTCAACAACGGGCTGCTGTTCTTCCGCGGCAACGACACGACGGCCGGGGCCGAGGCCTGGGTCAGCGACGGCACGACCGCCGGCACCAAGCTCCTCGCCGACGCCTACGCGGGCACGACCGCCGGCCAGATCTTCTACCCGGTCATCTGGAAGGGGAAGGTCGCCTACGGCGCCCGCAGCAGCGCCGGCTACGGCATCTGGACGAGCGACGGGACGACCAGCGGCACGAGCCAGCTCGTCGTGGCCGGCAACGCGTCGCTCCAGTGGCTGGCGGCCACGACCAAGGGCCTGTTCTTCGGCGTCAACGGCGGGCAGGGCGTCGAGCCCTGGGTCAGCGACGGGACGGCGGCCGGGACCAAGCAGATCGCCGACCTCAACTCGACGGCGGCGACGGCCTCCTCGACCCCGCAGTACTTCGTCGAGGCCATCCCGGGGAACATCGTGTTCACGGCCACCGACGGCAAGACCGGCAAGGAGCTGTGGTTCACCGACGGCACGGCGGCCAACACGATCAACGCCGACCTCAACCAGCCCACGGTCGCCCCGACGCTCGGCTCGACGCCGCGGTCGATGGCCGCCCTCGGCAACCTCCTGCTGTTCGCCGCGCAGGACGTCCCCGCGGGCCGCGAGCTCTGGGTCAGCGACGGGACGGCGGCCGGGACCAAGCTGCTCGTGGACATCCGCGCCGGCACCACCGGCTCCAGCCCCAACTACCTGTGCCGCCTCGGCGGGGTCGTGCTGTTCAACGCCAACGACGGTACCAACGGCGCCGAGCTGTGGGTCACCGACGGGACGGCGGCCGGGACCAAGCTGCTCAAGGACATCCGCAGCGGCTCGGCCTCGAGCAGCCCCAACAACCTGTGCCGGATCCGCGACAAGGTCTACTTCGCGGCCAACGACGGCAGCGGCAACGAGCTGTGGGTCAGCGACGGGACGGCGGCCGGGACCGTCCTGCTCAAGGACATCAACACCTCGTCGGCGACGGCCAGCTCCACGCCGGCCTCGCTGTGCCAGCTCGGCAGCACGGGCAGCTTCCTGTTCCGGGCCACCGACGGGTCCTCCGGGATCGAGCTGTGGATCAGCGACGGGACGGCCGCCGGCACCCAGCTGGTCAAGGACATCAACAGCGGCTCGGCCTCGAGCAGCCCGAACAACCTGGCCTCGATCGGGGGCATGGTCTGGTTCAGCGCCAACGACGGCGCGGCCGGCAACGAGCTGTGGGTCAGCGACGGGACGGCGGCCGGCACCAAGATGCTGGTCGACATCTGGCAGGGCTCCACGGCCGGCGTGCCCAACTACTTCGCCGAGATCGCCGGCAAGGTCCTGTTCCAGGCCCGGGACCCCCTGGCCGGGACCGAGCTCTACGAGAGCGATGGGACGGCCGCCGGCACCAAGCTGTTCCGTGACTTCATCCCCGGCTACGGCAAGAGCGGGGGTGGGCGGACCAGCTTCGAGAGCAAGGCCCAGCTCAACGACGGCGCCCCGTCGTACCTGACGCCCGTCGGCTCGCGCCGGCTGCTGTTCACGGTCAACACGACGTCCTACGGCAACGACCTGTTCCAGACCGACGGGACCCAGGCCGGGACCAAGCTGGCCTACGACATCGCGCCGGCCAACAACTCGTCCGACCCGCTGGGCCAGAACGACGGCTTCCGCAGCGAGTACACGGTCGTCCAGGGCAAGGTGTTCTTCTCGGCCGACGACGGCGTCCACGGCACGGAGCTGTGGATGTTCGACAACGGGGCCACGGCCAACCCGGTCCTGTTCGGCTGCGGCGCCTCGGTCATGACCGGCACCGACCCGGTCATGGGCGCGACGTTCTCGCTCGCCGGCAAGGCCGCCGGCAGCCCGATCGTCAACGTGACCCTGCTCGGCGACCTGCTGCCCTCGGCGCCGGCCTTCGGCGTCGGCTGCCCGATCCTCGTCGACATCGGCAAGCCGTTCTTCGTGCTGCCCCCGACCGTCGGCGCGAGCTGGCAGCTCACCGGGATCCCGGTGCCCAACAACGCGAGCCTGCTCGGCGTCAACGTGCGGGCCCAGACCTGGCACCTGACGGCGTCGTTCCCGGCCAACACCGACCTCACCAACGCCGTCGACCTGACGATCGGCAAGTGACGTCCGGGCCCCGTCCGCAGGGGACGGGGCCGCCCAGCCCCGCGCGGCGCTCAGGCCTCGGCGAACAGCTCGAGGTAGCCGGCCGCGCGCGCCTCGCGCTCGATCGCCAGCATCGGCTCGTAGTCGCCGAAGTCGGCGTCGACGAAGCCGAGGAGACCCAGGGCCTCGCGCACCTCGGCGAGCGCCGGGGCCGCGACGACCTCGTCGAGGGCCCGGCGCAGGGCCGCGACCCGGTCGTCCGGGACCCCGGCCGCGCAGACGAGCGGCGGGGCGCAGGCCGGCGCCGTCGTCCCGAGCACGCGGAAGCCCGCCAGGGCGTTGGGGCAGTGCCGCCGCAGGAGCGTGGCCGTGACCTCGTCGATGGCCGCGAAGTCGGCCCTGCGCTGCGCGATGGCCTCGAGCGAGGCCAGGTGACCCCCGACGAAGCGGACCGACGAGAAGAAGCGCCCGTCCCGGGCCAGGTCCGCGAACAGGGGCCGGATGGCGTTGACGCCGCTGTGCGACCAGGGCTCGTTCAGGACGCAGCGCCGGCCGCGGAGGTCTCGAGCGTGCGGGCGGGGTCGTCGGCGGCGACGACGAGCAGGCTGCAGATGCGCCCCGGCGCGACGCCGTCGCAGGCATCGCCGGCGTCGCGACGACCCGCAGGGCCTCGCGCGCGGGCCCGACGGCGAGGTAGCCGCAGGTCTGCGACAGGAACAGCCGAGGGTGGCCCAGGAGCACGTGGTGGTCCCGGCCGCGCTCGAGCCCGTCGGGGAGCTCCGCGGCCCAGGCCGCGCCCTGCCCGTGGAGGGCCTCGCACAGCGCCCGCCACAGCCGGTCGTTCCACGGCTTGAGCTCCGCGAAGTCGTACCACGGCAGCGCGGCCACCGGCCGCTCGTGCTCGTCCGCGTGCGTCACGGCCGCTCCTCGCCCCGCCCCGCGCGGGGCCCGGGCGGCTCCGGCGGGAGCAGGACGTTGGACAGCAGCAGGCCCACGACGAGCGTCGTTGCCGTCCACAGCACGAAGGTCGCCGTCTCGACGCCGACCAGGGTGCGGCGGGCCAGCAGCGAGGACACGCTCTCGTAGCCGAGCACCCCGGGGACGAGGAGGAGGATGCCGGGCAGGTCGGTGACCTCGGACGGGATCGCGCGGAACCGGCTGCGGAAGTTGCCGAGCAGGCCGACGAGGAGGGCCCCGATGCCGGCGCCGAGCGTCGGCACGACGAGCCCGGCCTCGGGCCCGCCGAGGACGGCGCCGGCCGCCCCGCCCATGACGCTCGAGCCGAGCCAGGGCCCGGTCAGGGCCAGCGCGCCGGCCGCGAGGATCGCGAGGCCGTCGGCCGAGCGGGCTTGGAAGATGACCGTGAAGCTGGCCGCCGCCAGCGGCAGGACCAGCCAGCGGCTCCACGGCGGCAGCGGCTCGACGACCGTGACCGGCCCGGCCCCGCCGCCGAGGACGAGCGCGGCGCAGACCTCCCCGAAGGCGACGCCGACGGCGAGCGAGAGGAACAGCATCGCCGAGCCGACGAGGCGGGCGGAGCCCGAGATCAGGTGCTGGCGCGACAGCTCGCTGACCGCGATCGTCAGCGAGAGGCCGGGGACGAGGACGATCAGCCCGGCCAAGGTCGGGATCCGCGTCGTCGCGTCGGGCACGAGCCCGGCGAGGACCGAGGCCAGGAGGGCGGCGACGAAGGCGCTGCCGACCTCGGCCAGCCCGACGGCGCGGGGGTGGTCCCCGAGCGTCGTCAGGAACAGGCCGATGACGAGCCCGACCGGGGCGGCGACGAGGACCTCGCCGAGCCCGCCGCCGAGGAACACGGCGGCCGCCGCGGCGGTCAGGGCGAAGGCCAGGACGACGACCGGGAGCGGCCAGCGCGGGCGCGCCACGGCCAGCTCGTCGAGGCGTCGGGCCGCGTCCCGCGTCGCGCAGCGCCCGGCGAGCGCGTCCTCGAACACCTCCCAGGTCCGCACGAGCCGCCCGAGGTCGATCCGGCCGGGGGGCACGCGCTCCATGAAGCTGCGCTGGGCCTCGCCCTCGCCGAAGGCCGCCTGGATCCCGGTCGGCGTCGTCAGGATCTGGCACCGGACCCCGAGCCGGGCCGACAGCCGCTCGATCGCCGACTCGAGCCGCGGCGTCGGCGTGCCCGAGACGTGGAGCGCCCGCGCCATCTTCATGCAGAAGCGGGCGACGCTCTCGATCCGGCCCGGGGCCTGGGGGTGCTGCGCCTCGGCGGCGGCCATGCGGATGGCTTAGCCGATCGGCCGGACCGGCGCACGGGTCCGCTGCCCCGGCCGGGCGCGGCTCCGTCAGCGGGTCGGGAGGGGGACCCAGACCCGCATCGACCGGCCCAGCTCGGCGCGGGCCTCGGGGGACAGGTCGAGCTCGCGGAGGAGCCGGTGCATCAGGTCGAGCTGGTAGCGGGCGGCCTCGCGGATCCTCGAGGTCTGCATCCGGCCCTGGCGGTCGAACATGTCGGGCTTCCAGTCGAGCATGCCCTTGGGCAGGGTCCGGCTCCACTCGCCGATGATCGCCTGGACCTTGGCCTGCTGCTCGCCGGACAGGCCGAGCGAGCGCGTGGTCTCGGTCGAGAGCTTGGCGGCGAGCTGGTCGAAGTCGGCGACCGGCAGCGGCCGCGCGTACTGGAGCCAGACCAGGCTCGACGAGAACAGGTCGAGGGTCGCCCGCCCCTTGGTCCGGTCGTTGTACAGCCGCGCCCGCTGCTCGGGCGTCAGCAGCGCGGCCATCTCGTCGTAGTAGCGGTCCTTGACCCCGGTCTCGGCCAGGACCTTGGCCAGCGCGAGCTCGTCCCGCCCGGCCTCGGCGCGCTTGACCTCGTCCTCGTTGGTGAAGCTCCGCGTCAGCGCCGCGAGCCGCGCGCGCTGCTGCTCGGACAGCGGGAGGTCGGACAGGGCCAGCAGGCGCTCGACCTGGTTCGACACGACGAGGGGGTGGGTGAAGATGCCGTTGAGGTCCGAGCCCGGGATGCCGCTGCCGGACAGCGACTGGAGCTGGGCGATGAGCTTGCCGTTGAGCTGCTGCAGCCGGCCGGCGATCTCGAGCGGGGGCGTGCCGTCCTTCTCCCAGCGGTCGAGGAGCTCGTCGAACAGCGGGAGCATGTCGCGCATGGCCTCGCCCATCGTCGTCCAGTCGACCTCGGCCAGGCCCTCGGACCAGCGCCCGTCGTCGAAGGCCGGGCCTGCGACCGCGACCTCGGCCGGCGGCTCGGGCTGCTCGGGGACCGCCTGGGTGACCTCGATGGCCCGCCGCGCGTCGCCCTTCTCGAGCTCGGCGACGCGTTGCTCGAGCTCGGCGTTGCGGCGCTCGAGGTCGGCCTTGGCGGTGCGCAGCTCGGTCAGCTCGTCGGCCCCCGGTGCGCCGGTGCGCAGCTCGAGCCGGCCGCCGGGGCCGGCCGCCTGCGACTCGGTCAGGAGGA
>JAWKUM010000010.1:0-111798 GCA_041398545.1 Planctomycetota bacterium
CCGGCCGGGTCCACGCGCGCTGGCTCGAGGCGATGGACCGCGCTGCGCGGCTCGGGCTGCCGTTCGTCGGGCTCCCGGCCGGCCTGTGGCACGAGCAGGACGACCTCCGCCTGCTGTGCCGCGCCGGCGCGGAGCGCGGGCTCGGGGCCCTGTGCCCGCTGGAGCTCCGCGACCTCCCCCGCGCAGGCGCGACCGGGTTCCTCGACGAGCTCTGCGCGCTGCAGCCGGCCCTGCTGCCGGTCCTCGACCTCGGCGCCGTCGCGCACGTCGACGAGCTCGACCCGGTGATCGAGGACGAGCTCCCGCCGCTGCTGCACGAGCGCGGCCTCGCGCTGTGCGTGACCCTCCGCCGGCCCCTCGGTCCGGGCGGGACCCTGCTGCGCAGGGCGGCCTTCGCCGTCGACGCCGTCGGCGCCCTGGCGCCGGTCGAGGACGCGCGGGACCTGGCCGCGCTGCACGCCCAGTGCCTCGCGGCGCGGCCCCTGGATCGGCCGGCGTTGCTGTCGGTCGCGGTCGCCGACGCGGCCCAGCTCGGCCCGATCCTCGCGATGGCCCTGGCGACCGGCATGGCGCTGGTCCAGGTCGCCGAGGCCGGAGGCAGCGCGGGCGAGGGACGCGCGGTCGATGAGGTCCTGGCCGACGCGCTGGCCCTGCTCGACGAGCTGCCGCCGGCGCTGCCCGCGCCTCGGCCGGAGGCCTGGGCGAGCATGTTGCTCGACCGGCAGGCCATGCCCGACGCCGACGAGTCGGCCGCCCGCGCCGAGGTCCCGATCGCCTCGCTCGGCTTCGTCCGGGACCTCGCCGGCGCGCCCGCCCGGTTCCTGTTCGAGGCCGCGAGCCGACACGAGCCGCCGCCGCAGTTCGTCCACGTGCCCGCCCACGGCGCCCTCGACGAGGGCAGCTGGTCGCGGCTGTGGAGCCTCGCCGGCGCGGGCTCCCACGTCCTCGTGACCGGCCTCTGCTTCGGGGGTCCGGCCTCGACGCGCCGCCTCGCGGAGCTCGGCCTGTCGGCGGACGTCGTCCCCGCCGACCGACTCGGGGCCTTCCCCCACTGGCTGCGGCGGCGCGCGATCCTGGACACCAATGGGATCGTCGTGACCATCGCCCGCGGCCGGGGCTCGCTCTCGTTCCTGGACCTGTGCCCCGAGCTCGCCGACGCTGGGGCGGAGCGCCCCGAGCTCGATCCCCTGCGCGAAACACTCGGTTTCCCGCTCGCCCCGCACGCCGGGTTCGGGTGGAGCTCCACGGCCGGCGCCATCGACTGGCGCCCGGGCGAACCCCTGCTGCGTTGATCCCGCACGAAGGCTGAGCGGTTCGTCGTGGTCCTGGGCCCGGTCCCGGAACGATGCCCTGATCCGAGCCTCCACCGTGGCAAGTCACACGACCCAGTCCGGCGGCACGGAGTCGCCGCCGGAGCCAGGCTCAGGACGAGCAAGCCAGGTTCCGGAATCGACTGCGCTCAAACCACCTTCCTGGAGGACAAGGAAGTTTCCTGGAAGGCGCAGAGGGTCCTGGCCGTCGCCAGTCCCTTCACGGGCGCTGGGTCGGGCGCCTCGCCGGGCCCTCCGCGCTGTCGTGGTAGCAATCACCAGCCCGGGCCAGGCGCCGCCTTCAGCCGCGCAAGACCCTGTCCCGGGACCGCCTGGCCCACGACCACCGGGGCCGACCTCGATGCGCCACCTCTGCACCACGATGTTCGGCGCGGCCTTGCTGGCCGCGGCCCCGCTCAAGGCCCAGTCACCGCAGCCCCAGCCCGAGCGGCCGCGGGAGACGATCCGGCTGGGCAAGGTCACGATCAAGCGCATCTCGTCGCGCAAGAACTTCGCGGCCTTCATGGCCTACCTCGAGAAGAAGGGCTACGCGGTCGCGCCGCTGAGGACGCCGGCCTCGATCGAGGACATGGTCACGCTCGTCCGCGAGGGCGAGGTCAACCTCGTGCTCGAGAGCCCGTACGGAGCCGTGCGGCTCATGGACGAGGCCAAGCTCGACCCGGTCCTCCTGCGCGAGAAGTCGGGCGCCAAGGACTACTCGGCGGTGCTGTTCGTCCCGCGGAAGTCGCCCGTCAAGGAGCTCTCGGACCTCGTCGGCAAGGTCGTCGTGTTCGAGGACAAGGGCTCCACGTCGTCGTACTTCCTGCCCCGGAGGATCCTGGAGAAGGCGGGGCTCGACCTCGTGCACTCGCAGGTCCCGGTGGCCGGCAAGGTCTCCTACTGGTTCTCGCTCGACGACGTCCGCTCGATCCGCCTCGTGGCCGAGGACGGGCGCTTCGCCGGCGGCGGAATCGACAAGAGCAAGGTCCAGGACGACGAGCGGTTCCGCATGCTCACGCCCGAGTCCGCCAAGGTCCCCCGGCACGTCGTGCTCGCCGGCCGCGACCTGGACCACCGCCGCCTCTGCGAGGTCCTGCTCGCGATGAAGGAGGACGCGGAGGCACGGCAGGCCCTCGAGGACATGCTGACGCCGACGGGGTTCTCCAAGCTGCCCGGCGACGCGCGGCGCTACCTCGACGAGGAGGTCCGCGACGCCCTGGGCCTGAGGAAGCAGGCTCGCGAGCCCGACCGGGAGCGGAAGGTCCCGACCGGCGGCCCGGGCCGCTGAGGGCGCTGGGCGGTCAGCCGCCGGCCGACGTCGACGAAGTCGGGCGGACGCGGGTCGGTACCGTCAGCTCGATCACGGCGCCGTCTGGATCGCGATCGACGTCGAGGACCGGCTCTGGATGCCCATGTGCCCCGCCGGGATCGAGAAGCGGTTGCCGATCGAGGCCTGGTACACGTCGCTGCGGCCGAGCAGGTAGCCCCGGTCGATGCGCGCGCTGCGCAGCGTGAGGGTCCAGCTCCGCCCGCCGGTCAGGATCGGGACCGCGCCGTTGACGAGGGGCCCGAACTCGAAGCTGGTCCTCGTCGGCTCGAGCACGACGCTCCAGTAGCGGTCGTCGCTGCCGTCCTCGGCCGAGAGCTCGAGCTCGAGCCAGGCCGCCGAGGGATCGGCGGTCCACTGCACGGTGAACTTGTCCTTGGGCACGGTCGCGCCCGGGGCCGGCGCGGTGATCCGGGGCAGCGGGGAGAACCCCGGGCTCGTCGCCGTCGTGCCGGACGAGGCCAGCAGGACCTCCTGTCGGTCGGTCGCGCCGGCGGCGACCCGGGTCGCCGCGGCCCACAGCAGGTAGCGCCGCCCGGCGAGCGTCCCGGTGAGGGTCGGCACGGGGAACGACAGGTCGGCGCCGACGATCGCCACGCCGCCGCTCTCGGGGAGGGCGTCGACCGCGAGGCCGGAGGCGTCGGACAGGGCCAGCCGGTAGCGGAGGTCGGTGACCGCGTAGCCCGCGTCCAGGCTGCTCGCCAGGGAGGTCACCGCCAGGGCCGTGTCGACCGGCCAGGCCAGGGCCAGGTCGAGGGCCTGCCGCGTGCCGGGGGTCACCACGAGGCCCTCGACGAGACCGAAGCGCTCCGGGTGGAACACGCCGCCGGTCACGACGCCCTCGGCCGCCGAGAACGCGGCGCGGCCCATCGGCAGCCCGACGAGGTACGCCGTCCCCGCGACGTCGGGGTCGACGAGGCGGGGCATGTCCTCGACCCAGGTCGGCCCGCCGAGCGCGACGTCGAACCAGTCGTTGTCGTAGCGGAGCGGCTGGACCGTCAGCCGGCGGTCCTTGCCACCGACCGAGCCGGTGAGCGCGCCGTCGACGAGGCCGAACGGCTCGTACGCGCCCGGGCTGGGCCAGCGCGCGACGCGCAGCGGGTACTCGACGCGGCCGTTGTCGATGTAGCCGATCGTGAACGCGGACGCGACCTTGCGCCCCGTCGGGGCGGTGGAGCCGAACGACGCCGTCTGGTCCTGGAAGCGCTCGTTGTCGAACAGGAGGGAGCCGAACTCCTCGGTCAGCTCCGAGCGCGAGGTCGTGTTCGCGCTGGCCTGCACGCGCGCGCCCTCGATCGGCCCGCCGTAGTCGGCGTCGACGACGAGGAGGAAGTTCTGGTCCTTGGCCTCGAGGTCGCGCGGGTTCCAGGACCTGACGAAGGCCTCGAAGTCGACGAAGTCGTAGTCCCCCACGCCCTCGCGGACGAGGTCGTCGGGGGTGCGCATAGCCCCCGCCTCCTCGTAGCCGGTCCAGGCCCGGCCGAAGCCCAGCGGCAGGTCCCGCCGGTCGAGGGAGCCGTCGACCTCGGTCAGGCCCGAGACGCCCAGGCCACCGATCCCGACCCGGAAGCGCCGGTCGGGCAGGGACACGCCGCGGTTGACGGCCAGGACCCGCACGCCGTTGACCCGCCAGGTCAGGAGGCCGAGCAGGCCGGCGTCGGTCGCCGCGCCCGACGGCGTCGTGTTCTGGACGGCCATCGCGGGCGACCAGCCGAGCGGGGCGTAGGCGCGCACCCGTAGGTTGCGCGCGGCCCCGCTCCCGTCGACGGCGGCGACCGTCGGGACCGTGAACGCGCCCTGTTGGTCGCAGGTCACCGCGGGCGCGTCCTCGGCGCAGACCCGCGCGAACGGCAGCGGCCGCCCGTCCTGGTCGGCGACCCTGCCGGTGACGGTGGTCGAGGTGGCCACCGAGGCCGCGAAGGCGTAGAGCCCGCCGCCGGGGAGCGTCCCCGCGCTCGTCGCGATCGTCGTCCCGCCGGCCTGCACGACGCCCGCGCCGACCAGGTTCCAGGTGCCCGAGACCGGGTCGAGCCGGTAGAGCTCGGTCGCGGAGGTCGCCGGTAGCCGCAGGTCGTTGGCGAGCTCGAGGTCGCGGCTCCCGCCCGCGAACGTGACGTCGACGGGCGTGACCCACAGGAGCCGCGTGGCGATCCTGACCCCGGCGCCCGCGGCCGGGAGGTCGAGCGGCGCCTGCGAGACCTCGACGCTCGTCAGCGTAACGTCGACGTTGCCCGTGGCGCCGGCCCGGGAGGGCACGACGCCCGCCGAGAGGACGAGCCGGCCGCCGGCCGTCGCGGTCGCGTCGATCGTCGTCGGCGAGGCCAGCGGGCTGCCGAGGGCCAGGGTCGACGCGGTCCCGGTCGTCAGGTCGGGCAGGACGACGACGCGGGCGAGGTCGCCCTTGCCCGGCGCGACCGGGTGGAGCAGGCGCAGGGCCGGGAAGCGGTCGGCGCCGTCGGCCGTGGCGTCGGCGCCATCGACCTCGACCAGCCGCGGACCGGTCGGCGGGGTGTCCAGGTAGAACCTGCCGTTGCGGCCGGTCGCCGTCGTCGCCCCCGTGCCCGGGATCGAGACGCGCGCGCCGGTGATGGGCTTGCCGTCGCCGTCGACGACGACCCCCGACAGCCAGGACTCGGCGGTGCGCGGCAGGGACGGGGGCACGAAGCTGCCCTCGCCCTTGTAGCAGGACCAGGGCAGCACCAGGGCGGCGAGCAGGACGAGGACGCGCCGGACGGGACGAGGCAGCCGCATCCCGGGGATGTTAGCCCCGAGCCCTCAGCGAAGCAGGCTGTGACCGTCCATCTCGGCCGGCTTGTCCAGGCCCAGGAACGGCAGCAGGGTCGGGGCGATGTCGGCGAGGGTCCCGCCGTCCCTGATCCCGCGGACCTCGCGGGCCGGGTCCCCGTACAGGATCAGCGGCACCGGGTTCGTCGTGTGGGCGGTGTGCGGCTCCTTGTGCTCCGCGTCCCACATCTGCTCGCAGTTGCCGTGGTCCGCGGTCAGGCAGACCAGGCCGCCGGCCGCGACGAACGGCGGCACGATCCGCCCGAGGCACGCGTCCACGGTCCGCACCGCGGCGACGGCCGCGTCCAGCTTGCCGGTGTGGCCGACCATGTCGGGGTTGGCGAAGTTCAGGACGATCAGCCGGTAGTCCTCCTGGTCGATCGCCCGCAGCAGCCGGTCGGTGACCTCGGGGGCCGACATCTCCGGCTGCAGGTCGTAGGTCGCGACCTTGGGGCTCGGGACGAGGATCCGATCCTCGCCCCCGTACGGCTGCTCGCGGCCGCCACCGAAGAAGAACGTGACGTGGGCGTACTTCTCGGTCTCGGCGATCCGCAGCTGGCGCATGCCGGCCCTGGCCACGAGCTCGGGGAAGAGGTTGGCGAGCACGACCGGGGGGAACACGACCGGGCACGGGAAGTCGGCCCGGTACTGCGTCATCGTCAGGAAGGCGACGTCGGGCCGGAACCCGCGCTCGAAGCCGTCGAAGGCGTCGAACAGGAAGGCCTCGCTGAGCTCCCGGGCCCGGTCGGCCCTGAAGTTGAAGAAGAACACGAGGTCGCCGTCGGCGATCCCCTCGGCCCCGTCGACGACGGTCGGCACGACGAACTCGTCGGTGACCCCCTGCTCGTGGCTCTGCAGGACCGCCGCCATCGCGTCCGTTGCGCGCTCGCCCCGGGCCAGGACGATCGCGTCCCAGGCCCGGTGGACCCGGTCCCAGCGCTTGTCCCGGTCCATGGCCCAGTACCGCCCCGTGACCGTCGCGATGCGGCCGCCGATCCTGGCGACCGCCTCGTCGAACCGCTCGACATGGCGGACCGCGCTCCGTGGCGGCGTGTCCCGGCCGTCGAGGAAGGCGTGCAGCCTGGTCCGGGGGCCGAGGCCCGCCTCGCCGAGGATGGCCAGGATCGCGTCCAGGTGCCGGTCGCTGGAGTGGACGCCCCCGTCCGAGACGAGGCCGAGCAGGTGGACCCGCCCGCCGCGCGCGCCGACGGCGTCGAGCGCCTCCCGCAGGGCCTGGTTGCGGGCGAACTCCCCGGTCTCGATCGCCCGGTCGATCCGGGTGATCTCCTGGAAGACGGTCCGGCCCGCGCCGATCGTCAGGTGGCCGACCTCCGAGTTGCCCATCTGTCCGGTCGGGAGCCCCACCGGCAGGCCCGAGGCCTCGAGGAAACCCAGCCGGCCTTCGTCCCGCATGCGGCGGTAGAAGTCGGGCTCGGCCCTGCTGACGGCGTTGCACTCGCCGGCGGGCGCCTCGCCGAAGCCGTCGAGGATCGCGAGGAGGACCGGGCAACCGCTGCTGTCCGCCTGTCGGGTCATGCGCGTCTCCGTCTCGACTCGGTGACTCCCGGTCGCCCGGGGCTCGGATGACGGTAGGACATCATCCGATGACTCCGTAGGCAATCGAGCGCGACAAGTTGCCGCAGTGCTTCCTCACGGCGCCTCCACGACCTCTTTTTGTAGGTGGCCAAGCCCTTGTCCACAAAGGCCTTCCAGCAGCGCGGCAGATTGCGGACCGAATCTCTCAAGGGTCGTTTCCTGTTCTCCGAGACGGGATGTTGCCAACCGGCGAGGCCGGTACGGCGCCGGAGCTTCGGCACCGGCACCGGATCACCTCCGAGCGTTGGAGACTGATTTCTTCCGCGGGCGTCGGGTCCTTCGGGATCCGGGCCTGCCGCCGGAACCAGGATCCCGGCGGCCGCCGTGCCCGCGAGGGCATGCCCCTCACGAGCCCGGCGGAAGCCGAACGACGAGACAACCCGACCGACCCGGTTGGCCAACCGCCTGCCTGCAGGCGGCGCACTTTGGCAGATGAGAACTGGGGAGGAGACCATGCGGTGTCTCGCCATCATGGGGGTCGTCGGATGTTCGCCCGCGCTCGCCGCGCAGGCAAAGACCTTCGGTCCTCCTACGACGATCCAAGACCTCCGCTCCTATCCGGGAGCGGTGACGGCGGCCGACCTCGACCTGGACGGCAACCGGGACCTGATCGCGGCCAACGCGTTCGCGCTGGACGTGATCCACGGGCCCGCCTCGATCGGCTACCTCGAGGCGGGGTTCAAGGTCAGGATCGGCAGGCACCTCCCCCCCACCGGCGAGGCCGGCTTCCACGCCCAGACGGTCGTCCAGGCGGGCGACTTCGACCGTGACGGCCGCGAGGACATCGTCATGGTCAACGACCGCGGCGGCGTCAGCATCCTGCGCAACATCGGCCCCCAGGACCACGAGACGGCGGGCCTGGTGCCGACGACCAAGGAGCCCATCCGGCTCAAGGCCATGGATCGCCCCGCGTACGGCATGTACTACCTGCGCAACAGCGGCCACGCGGTCGCCGACTTCGACAACGACGGTCAGCTGGACCTCATCGTCGCGGGCGACGTGCTGTTCCTGAACGAGATCGAGGGCTTCACGGGCCTCTCCCTGCTGTCCGGCGACGGCAAGGGCGGCCTCAAGGCCGAGCAGTGCCTCTACCAGCAGCGCATCACCCACCTCGCCCAGGGCCGCATCGACGGCAACGGCATCCCCGACATCGTGTTCGTCGACCCGGACGGGCGGGTCGGGCTGGTCCGCTTCCTCGGCGGCGCCCGCACCGACCTGGTGAGCTGGGCGCCCCCCGGGCCCGCCAGCCCCACGCTCGTCGCCATGGGCGACCTCGACGACGACGGAACCGACGAGCTCGTGCTCGCCGGGGGCGAGGACGGCCCCCAGGTCGAGATCTACGACCTCAGCCCGCGCTCGGCGTGGACGCGGCGGATCCAGGTGCCACTGCCCAAGGGCGTCGACCGGCGGCAGAGCCGGATCCTGTCCATGTGCTGCACCGACCTCAACGGGGACCGCCTCGCCGACCTCGCGCTGCTCGTCGCCCACGACAACGCCCTCGGCCAGGTCGCGGTCCTGTACGGCGACGGCAAGGGCGGCTTCGACGAGGAGTGGTCGAGCGACCTGCCGACGGTCCTCGACCCGACGACCAGGCTGACCTCCCACTGGCTCATGCGGGCCTTCGACCTCGACGGCGACCTCAACCCGGAGCTCGTCGTCGGAGGCATCAAGCACATCGAGACCGAGAAGATCATCCACCTGATCTACCCCAACCTGACCCCGAGGACGCTCGGCGTCGTCGAGTACGGGACCGGCCAGACCGACAGCGCCGGGCTCACGCCGACGATCGCGATCTACGGCGGGGAGCCGCGGCTCGGCAACCGCGACTTCGGCATCTCCCTCGGGCGGACCGGCGGCGGTCGCAGGGCCGCGTTGATGATGTACTACAAGCCCGGCGGCCCCTGGCAGGGGCCCGGCTTCCAGGTCAACGTTTTCCCGCGCTGGTCGATCGGGGCCACGACCTCGGGCGGGCCGTCCTGCGGCCAGGCGCTGCTGCCTCTGGCGATCCCGGACGACCGGGACCTGCTCGGGTGCACCTGGCACTTCCAGTGGCTGGTCGAGGACCAGTGCGAGGACGCCCTGTTCAGGGTCGCGGTCTCGAGGGCGATCGCGGTGTCGTTCGGCCCCCGCTGAGGCGGCGGGGACCGACGCGTCCGGGGCCAGCGCCCCCTACTGGAACAGCTTGCCGTCGAAGCGGACGACCGGGGCGAAGTGGCCCGTCGGAGACATGGCCCCGGTGCCGGTCGTCGTCGTCGACCACTTGGTCTTGTAGACCGTCTGGGCCGGCCCGACGGCCGGCGTCGACGGCAGCAGCACGACCTGGTACGCGTTGGTCGTCGTGACGAGGTCCATCGTCGACGAGTCGAGGGCCGCGCCCTGGATGAACACGGGCTTCCACTGCAGGGAGCTGTCGGTCGGGACGCCCCAGGTCACGGACGCGCCGGTCGTGGCCGTGATGAAGGCGATGTCGGTCGCCAGGGCGCAGTTCTTGAGCCCGAGGCCGGCCAGGGACAGGGGCAGCTGGATCGGCCCGTAGAGCTTGTTGCTGCCGCCGATCCACTGCAGGGCGAGGTCGAGCTTGCCGCCGGTGGCCGGGGCGAGCTTGTGGTTGACGACGATCGCACCGCCGAGGAAGCCGGTCCCCGAGGTGCTGATCGACAGCGTCGCCTGGTCGCCGCGGGCGTTGGTGCAGGCCGTGTCCTCCCACACCTCGGTCGACCACCCCCTGCCCCAGGCACCCTCGTAGAAGAACGAGTCCGCGCGCCAGGAGCTGGACAGGTAGCTCTGGTTCTCGACCCAGTCGACGAGCAGGTGGCCGTTGGCCGGGAGGAACGTGTAGAGGGCCGTGAACGGCACGGTCACGTTGAACGGGGCCGGGGTCGGGGCCTGGGCGTTGAACGCCTTGACGTTGAGCTTGCCGCTGAACACGGTGGTAGCGGTCGCCGTGCCGATGTTGCTGGCGAAGGTCGTCGTCATCGACGCCGGCGTGGTCGTGACGGTGTAGACGTCGACCTTGAGGGACAGCGTGTTGGCCGGGTTCGAGGCCGTGCCGTCGGCCCGGAACGACATGCCGCCGATCAGGGCCTGCTTGGTCGCCAGGGCCCCGCCGTCGACGAGGTACTGCCAGCGCACGTCCTGGAAGCTCAGGGGGTAGGTGTTGAGCATCGAGCCCTCGACGTCGCGCAGGACCTCCGGGACGACCCGGTCGGTCTGGGCGGCGGCCAGGGGGCTCAGGGACAGCAGGACCAAGGGCAGGTAGCGGAAGCGCATCGCGTTCTCCTTCGGGGTGCCGGTGCTCGGGTGAGGGGCGAGACGATGCCGGGACCGGGCCGATCCGGCAAGCGTTTCTTGCGATCCATTCGCCACAAGAGGCCGACCCGGGAAGCTCTCGTCACCCCGGGACAGGGCCGCCTGCGCTACAAGGGGTGCCGGAGGACCCGCGAATTGCCGACCCTGCTCCCCGCCCTTCTGGCCCTGCTCCCCCTCGCCCAGGCCCCGGCCGGCGACCCGATCGCCGCGGCCCTCGACCACGTCCGCGCGACCCCGCGTGAGCAGCTGTGGCGGGCGATCCCGTGGCGCCGCTCGCTGACCCTCGCGCTGGCCGAGGCCCGCCGGATCGGCAAGCCGGTGTTCCTGTTCACCTACGACGGCACGCTCGACGACGGCAACTGTTGACCCGGCTCCGTCGCCGTGAGGGCCGGGTCGCTCTCCGATCCCCGCATCGTCGCGCTCCTGCGCACGCACTTCGTCTGCGTCCACATGCCCGAGCTCTGCACCAAGGAGCTCATCGAGGACCCGGCCGACCTCGCGCTGCTCGAGCGCTACCACGCCGCGCTGCTCCGGCGCGAGCCGCGCCACCTGACCCCGACGCTGTTCGGGGGTGAGCGCGAGGTCTTCCTGACGCCGGACGGCGAGCTCGTCGACATCTTCCTGTCGCTCAACGCCGGCCCCCAGGACCAGAAGCAGTACGACCTGGCCAACCGGGCCCGGCCCGAGGCCGCCGTGCGCCGGTTCTTCGAGGGCGCGCGCAAGGTCCTGGCGCGGCTCCCCGACGGCGTCCCGGCCGACCTCGCGGCCCTGGCCGACGGCAGCGCCCCGGCCGTCGCGGCGGCCGCGCGGCTCGCCCCCGGGCCCGCGCTGTCCCCGCCCGGGTCCCGCGTCCTCCGGGCCCACGTCCGCAACGACCTGCCGATGTACGAGGGCCTCGTCGGCAGCGACGACCTCGTGCTCGACGAGGCCGGGCTCGCGGCGCTGCTCCCCGCGCGCGCCGAGGTCGGCGCGGCCCGCGCGTGGCCGCGGGAGCGGGTCCTCGCGCTGGCGCGCGCCGTGCAGCCGCGCGGCGCCGGCGTCCTGCTGCGCCCCGCCGACGGCTCGATCGAGGGCGAGGTCCGCGCCGTCGTCGTCGAGGTCGACGGCGACCGCGTGCGGGGGCGGCTCGAGGGCCGCCTCGCGATCGGGGCCCCGACGGCCGAGGAGCGCGGCCGGCGCGACACCTACCGACCGTTCCGCGCGGCCTCGGCCCGCGTCGTCGGCGATTTCGTGCTCGAGGGCGGCCGGCTCCGCAGCCTGCGGCTCGTGTCCGAGGACGGCGAGGGCCGCTACGACTACGGCCCGCGGGACCGCGCCTCCGCCTGGGCCTTCGGCGTCGAGCTGCTCCTACCGCCGCCGCAGCTGAGCCGCGGCCGTCAGACGCCCTTGCGCAGCACGCGGTCGAGGCTCGTGTAGCGCGGGTCGCCCTCGGCGAGCTTGCGCACCGAGCGGGCGCCGAGGAACTGGGCGAGGTTCTGCGAGAAGCCGAACGGGGCGGCCTTGAGCCACCACAGCAGCTTGCCGAGCGGGCCGAGTCCGCGCTCCCGCTCGACGACCTTGAACAGGTGGCCCGTCGCGTGGACGCCGCAGGTCAGGACGTCCCGCCACCTCGCCACGGTCTGCACGCCGAAGATCCGGTTCAGGTTCTGGTGGTCCAGGTAGACGCGCTTGAACTCGTACCAGATCGAGTTGTTGTGCGAGTGCACGACCTTGGACCGCGGCTCGAACACGACCTTGTGGCCGGCCAGCACCGCGCGGTGGCCCCAGTCGAGGTCCTCGCCGAACTGCCGCTCGCGGAACGGGACCTCGAGGGCGACGCTGCGCCGGACCGAGCTCGAGACGTTGTCGAAGGCGACGCGGGCCAGCTTCTCGAGCGGCGGCAGCGCCTCGAACTCCTCGCGCGAGCCGACCCGCTGGACCCGCGGCTCCTCGCCCGCCGCCGCCCACGACGACAGCCGGTCCTTGATGAAGGGGTTGGCGTCGGGGCGCGGCAGCTGGCGCGAGTAGGCCCCGGCGACCTCGGGGTCCTCGTAGCAGTCCACGAGGCGCTGCATCCAGTGCTCGTCGAAGGGCCGCGCGTCCTGGGTCGCGAGCACGACGATGTCGCCCCGCGCCTCCTGGATGCCGCGGTTGCGCGTCAGGCCGTGGTTGAACTCGGTGTTGGGGATCCGGATCAGCCGCACGTCCTGGCGCTCGAGGAACTCGACGGTCCCGTCGCGCGAGCCCGAGTCGATGACGAGGATCTCGAACGGCCGGTCCAGCTCCTGGCTGGCCATGCGCGCGAAGATCCCGGGGAACTCCGGCCCGGCGTTCCAGGTCGGCATGAACAGCGTGACCCCCGGCCGCGCCCCGCTCATGCCCCCTCCCCCGCCCCGACGCCGAGGACCGCGCGGTAGACCTCGAGCGTCTCGCGCGCGCAGTCGTCGAGGTCGCGGACCAGGCCGCCCTTGCGCGAGTACCCGTCGCGGAGGGCGGGGTCGTCGACGAGCCGGGCCAGCACGGCGGCGAGGTCGGCCGCGTCGCCGGGCGCGAACCCGAGGGCGAGCCCGTCCTCGACGGCCTCGCCGACGCCGCCGAGCCGCGACCCGACGACCGGGCGCCCGGCGAGCGCCGCCTCCCGCGCCGTCAGGCAGAAGCTCTCCCACCACAGCGACGGCACGACGACGACGTCGAGGCCGGCCAGCACGGCCGGCAGGTCGCGGTTCTCGTAGCGCCCGTGGAACCGCACGTCGAGGCCGGCGGGGACGCGCCCGCGCAGCTCGTCGACGTACGAGACCTGGCCGTGGAACGACGGGGCCTCGCCGTGGACGTCGAGGCGCAGCTCGGGCCGGCCGAGCGCGACGAAGGCGTCGACCAGGACGTGGATGCCCTTGCTGGGGATGACCGTGCCGACGTAGCCGATGCTCCGCACCGGCCTCGTGCCGCGGGGCTCGGCCTCGAGCTCGGCGCGCGGGAGGCCGTGCGTGACGACCCGGGCGCGGCGCGGGTCGAGCCCCCACTCGACGAACCGGTCCCGGTGGAAGCGCGACGGCGAGATCGTCGCGTCGCAGGCGTCGAGGACCGCGTGCATGCGCCGCTCCCAGGCGCGCAGGAGCTCGGCCGAGCTCGCCCTGCCCAGCAGCCGGCCGAGGAGGCCCCGCGCCGGCCCGCGCGGCAGCAGGTGCGGCCACAGGGCCTGCAGGCACGGCAGGCAGCGGCGGCGGTCGAGCTCCGCGCAGATCGACAGGTCGTCGGGGTGGATGCGCTGGCCGCGCGGGCAGACCATCCAGTAGTCGTGCAGCGTCATGACGACCGGCAGGCCGGCCCGGCGGGCCACGTCGACCATCGACGTCGACAGGCAGGTCAGGTGGTGCACGTGGACGAGGTCCGGTCGGAACGCCCGCAGGTGCTCCCCGAAGCGCCGGTCGATGACCGGGTGGCTGAACAGGAGCTCGAAGCGGTCCACGTCGACGAAGTCGTTGTTCAGCCGCGCGACCGGGACGCCCTCCCACTCGTCGTGGACCACGGAGAGGTGCTCGGCGCCGGTCCCGCCCTGGCGCGTGAAGATCCCGACCTCGTGCCCGAGCCGGCGCTGCGCGGCGCAGAGGTCGCGCACGTGCATCTGCGTGCCGCCGCTGTCCTGGGGCAGGTAGCCGGAGACGACATGGAGGATCTTCATGATCAGGCCGTCGGGACCTTCCCGGCCAGCAGCGCCTCGTAGCGCCGCTCCATGAGGTCGGTGTCCTCGGCGATCGTCTTGATCGCCGGGAAGCGGCGCATGCCGGCGAGGAGGGCCGGCTCGTGCAGGAGGCGCTCGAGCCGGGCCCGGAGGTCGGCCGCGTCGCCCATGCGGAAGTGCAGCCCGTCGACCCCGTCGGTCACGAGCTCGGCCATGCCACCCTCGTCCGCGGTCAGCACCGGGATCCCGGCCAGGAAGGCCTCGTGGATCGTCAGGGGCGAGTTCTCGAACCAGATCGAGGGCACGACCAGCAGGTCGATGTCGGCCAGCACCTCGGCGATGCGGCTGTTGTCGAAGCGCCCGGCGAACTCGAGGTTGGCCGGGCGGTCCATGGCCAGCAGCCGGGCCTTGTAGTCGGGGAAGGTGTCGAGGTCGCCCCAGATCCGGCAGCTGATCCCGGGCCGGTCGAGGCCCTGGAAGGCCTCCACGAGGAGGTGGACGCCCTTGTACGGGGCGATCGTCCCGACGAACCCGACGCGCAGCTCGTCGGAGGTGCTGCGGCGCACGTCGGCGAAGGGCTCGACGAAGAAGCCGTTGTCGCTGTGCAGGATGCGCTCGGGGCGGATGAAGCCGTTGGCGATGAAGCGCTCGCGGAGGAAGGCCGACGGAGACACGAACAGGTCGACGTCGTCGAGCCGGCGGCGGACTTCTGCCAGGCGCAGCTCGACCGCCGCGCGGTACGGGTCCGCATCGGCGACGGCCACGGCCGCCGCCGGTGCCGGCCCGGGCCTGAGCCTGCGGACGAGGCGACGCAGCGGCCCCGGCAGCCAGGCCTTGACCCGCGCCTCGACCGGCCCGGGCAGCGGGGCCTCGTCCGCGGTCGGCGCCGGCAGCTCCCTCGCGCAGACGGCGCAGAGCTCCGGGTCCGGGCCGCGGCAGGGCGGTCCCTCCGGCGGCAGGAGCTGACCGCCGCGCAGGCACATCAGGATGTACTCGTGCAGCGTGTAGACGATCGGCAGCCCGCGGGCCCTGGCCACGTCGACGTAGCCGATCGAGTGCAGGTGGAGGTGCTGGAAGTGGACGAGGTCCGGCCGGGTCTCGTCGAGGACCCTGGCGAAGTTCTCCTCCTGGCGCCGGTCGAGGTACGTCCGCCGGAAGCTCGGGAAGGCGTGGTTGTGCACCGCCTCCCAGATCGGGAGGCCGTCGTGCTCGGTCCGGCGCAGCTCGTACTGGGGCCGGTCGGGGCGGATCTCGGTCGTGTAGATCGAGACCTCGTGGCCCCTGCGGCCGAGCTCCCTGGCCAGGTGGTAGGTGTAGATCTCCGTCCCCGCCGCGTGCCGCGGCAGGAACTGGTGCACGACGAACTGGATCCTCACTCCCGCTTGCCCCCTGGCTTGCCGAAGAAGCGGTCCTTGACCGCGAGCAGGAGGCGGGCCGGCCAGACCAGGGGCAGGGCGAGGCGGTTCTCCCTGCGGAGACGCGTCGCGTAGGCCTCGAGGGCCCCGTAGCTCTTCGCTGCCTCCCGGAGCTCGTCGTCGCGAGCCGCGACCGTCCGGGTCAGCTCCTCCTGGGTCTTGCGGCTCTCCTCGAGCTCCGCGGCGAGTATACCGCGCCGCGATTCCAGGTCGTCCACGGCCTCGCGGAGCCGAGTGAGCTCGGCCGCGTGACCGGCGAGCTCGGCCTTGGTCCGCTCCAGCTCCCCCCACGCCTCGGCCAGCTCGGCGTCCCGCCGCTCCCTCGTCGCGCGCTCCTCCAGCAGGCCCTGCTCGGCCGCCGCGTAGTCGGCCCGCGCGCGCTCCAGCTCCTTGCGATGGGCGCCGAGGTCCTCCTCGATCGACGCGAGCCGCCGCCGGTGGGCCTCGAGGTCGCGCTCCAGCTCGCCGACCCGGGCCCTGTGGTTGAGCAGGTCCTGCCGCTGGTCGGTCAGGCTGGCCTCGTACTCGGCCACGCTGCCGGACAGCTCCTCGTGGCTCCGCCGCAGGTTGGCCAGCTCGGACTCGGCCTTCTCGCGGAGCCCCGCGAGGCTCCTGGCCCGCCGCTCGAGCAGCTGGGCGATGCGCTCCCACCGCACGAGCTCGGCCGGCTGCACCCCCGGCGGCGCCTGCCCCGGCCCTGCCTCGCGCACGGCGGCGTAGCGGGCCGCGAGCCGGCGCTCGTGCTCGACCATCGGGACCGGGGCGGGCAGCTCCCGGCGCATCTCGGCGAGGAGCGCGGGGGCCTCGAGGACCTCGGTCAGGAGCCGGGCCAGGGCCCTGTGGGCCCCGGCCGGGAAGCAGCGACCGGCCGCGCCGATGCGCTCTGGTAGCGCCCCGCGATCGCTGCCGAGCACCGGCAGGCCGAGGGCGAAGGCCTCGTCGAGGACGAAGCTCCAGGACTCGTGGGCCATCGTGGGGAACACCGCGAGGTCGGCCTCGAGGTCGCGGAGGTCGTCGCGGTCGAAGGCCTCCCTGCGCTCGACCACGAGCCCCTTCAGGCGGGCGTCCAGGTCGCGGCCGTAGGCCTCGTCCTGGACCGGCCCCCACAACAGCAGCTCGACGTCCTCGCTGCGCGGCAGCGTGCGCAGGGCCTCGGCGAGGACGTGGACACCCTTGATGGCCTGGAGGTGTCCCCAGTGGGCCACCCGCAGGGGACGGTCGCCGGTCCACGCCGCCGCCGGCGCGCGCGGCGGCCAAGTCAGGATCGACCCGTGGGGCTCGACGACGAAGTCGGCCTCGGCGAAGCCGGTGTGGCGGGCGAGCTGGCGCGCGTGCGCCGCGCTCGGCACGAGCCGCAGGTCGGCGGCCTCGAGCTCGGCGTGCAGGTCCGAGGCGAACCAGCGGATGCCCTGGGCGACGAGGTCGTCGCTCATCCAGGGCTCGCGGGGGACGCAGTCGAGGCAGCTG
Organism: Planctomycetota bacterium; assembly: GCA_041398545.1. GTDB lineage: Bacteria > Planctomycetota > UBA1135 > UBA1135 > JAWKUM01. Next base: position 16,867 of record JAWKUM010000010.1, read on the forward strand.
GTCGGGGACAGCGGGCGCTCGCAGAAGGCCTCGCCCTCGCGCACGCGGAAGATCCGCGGGCAGCTCGCGTACAGGTCGTGCAGCGAGGCGACGACCGGCACGCCCTCGGTCCGGGCCAGGCGGACGAGCTCCCGCGTGAGCCGGGACCAGTGGTGCACGTGCACGAGGTCGGGGCCCTCCTCGGTCAGGACCTCGCGCACGAGCTTGGCGACCTCCGGCGAGCTGCCGTGGTCCCAGCGCTCGTGGAAGGCCCAGCTCCGCCGCAGCCTGTGCACCGGCACGCCGTCCTCGAGGCTGGCGTCGCGCCCGGTCGGCCCGGACCGATTGGTGCCGCACAGCACGACGACCTCGTGGCCCGCGGCGACCTGGGCCCGGGCCAGGGCCTGCACGTAGAGCTCCGTGCCACCGAAGAACTCCGGCGGGTAGCCGTGCAGCAGGTGCAGGAGCTTCATCCCCCGCAGTTTGCTCGACCCGGCACCCCGGTCAAGCTCCGTGGCCATTACAAGGCCTTGCTCGAGGGCGACTTAGGGCCATCGTAGGGTCTCCGCAGGCGGGCCCAGGGCGTCGGCGGCTCGATCTTGGGACGGCTCGGTTCGCGGGTTTCCGCCGCCCGGGCGGGGCTATACTTCGCTGCCCACCGGGGCGCCCTGGGTCCTGCCTGGGACCCGCCGCCGCCAACTCCGCCCCGGCCCGGCCTCGCGCATGCGCATCCAGCTGATCCACCCGCCGGTCTACCTGAACGTCCACGCCATGACGGCGCTGCGGCCGTCCCTGCCGCTGGGCCTGGCCTACGTCGCCGCGGCCCTGCGCGACGACGGCCACGAGCTCTCCGTCATCGACGCGGTCGCCGAGGCGCCGGAGGAGGTCGTCCAGGAGAGCCTCGACGACCGCATCTTCCGCCTCGGCCTGTCGCCCGAGGAGATCTCGGCCCGGATCCGCCCCGACACCGAGGCCATCGGGCTGACCAACATGTGGTCGTTCTCGTGGCCGCTCGTCCGCCGCATCATCCAGGTGCTCAAGCGCGACTGGCCGGACGTCCCGATCGTCTGCGGTGGCGAGCACTTCACCGGCCTGAGCGAGTGGTCGATGGGCCAGGCGCCGATCGACGTCATCGTCCGCGGCGAGGGCGAGGAGGCCGCGGTCGAGGTGTTCCGCGCCCTGGCCGAGGGACGGCGCGAGATGCCGGAGGTCGCCGGGGTCGTCTACCGCGCGGGCGGCCGGTCCGACGGCGCGCCGGTGCGGACCGAGGCCCGCGCGCGGCGCCGGTCGGTCGACGACATCGCGACGCCCGCCTGGGACCTGTTCGACGTCGAGCTCTACAACCACTACGAGCTCATCAACGGGCTCAACCAGGGCAAGACGATCCCGATCCTGGCCACCCGCGGCTGCCCGTACCAGTGCACCTACTGCAGCAACGTCGGCATGTGGGGCACGCGCTGGTACGCCCGCGACCCGGCGCTCGTCGTCGACGAGATCGAGGGCTACGTCCGGGGCTACGGGGCCACCAACTTCCCGTTCCAGGACCTGACGGCGATCCTCAAGAAGGACTGGGTCGTGGCGTTCTGCAACGAGATCCTGCGCCGCAACCTCAAGATCACGTGGCAGTTCCCGTCGGGGACCCGCTGCGAGGTCATCGACGAGGAGGTCGCGACCCTGCTGCGTCTGACCGGCGGCCGGGCGCTGGCCTTCGCGCCCGAGTCCGGCTCGGCGCGGACCCGCAAGCTCATCAAGAAGCAGATGAAGGAGGAGGGCCTGATGCGCGCCGTGCACGCCAGCGTGCGCAACAAGCTCAACATCACGGCCTTCATCGTCATCGGCTTCCCGCACGACACGCGCGAGGACCTCAGGGAGACGACCCGGCTGGCCCGGCGGCTGGGCATGGCCGGCATCGACGACGTCGCGGTGGGGTTCTTCTTCCCGATCCCCAACACCGAGCTGTACGACCAGCTCATGGAGCAGGGCCGGGTCGACCTCAGCGACCGATTCCTGCTGACGCCGATCTACGCCAACGACGAGAAGCTCGAGGACCGCAACAACTACTGCGACCACCTCACGGCCCGGCAGCTCACGGCCTGGAAGTACCGCATCCTGCTCAACTTCTACGCCGTGTCGATGGCGACCCACCCCTGGCGCGCGTTCTCGCTCGCGTGGAACGTCCTGCGCGGCCGCGAGACCCGCAAGATGGAGACGTTCCTGATCGAGCTCAAGCGCAAGGGCCTGCTGTGGCTCAAGGGCAAGCTCGGCCTGAGCCGCCGGGACGAGCCGGCCGCCGGCGAGGTCGCCCGCGCCGAGGCCTGAGCCGGGCGCCCCGGGACCTCGGGCCGGCGCTCGGCCTGGCGCGGACGGGCCCTAAGCTGCCGGCCATGCGGATCGACAGGGGCACGCTGCTGCTCGTCCTCGGGGCCTGCGCGATCTCGTTCAGCGGGGTCTTCGTCGAGCTGGCCCAGGGCCGGGCCGGGGTCGCGGGCGAGACCAGCGCGGCCTGGCGCATGCTCTCTGGCGGGGTCCTGCTCCTGGCCCTGGCGCGCCTCGCCGGCCAGCCGCTGTGGTCGGGGCGCCGCGCCTTCGTCGCCCAGTGCGTCGCGGCCCTGTGCTTCACCGGGGACCTGATCTGCTGGCACGCCAGCATCCTCAGCGTCGGCACCGGCCTCTCGACGCTGCTGGCCAACTTCCAGGTCTTCGGCATGACGATCGTCGGCGTGCTGTTCCTGCGGGACCGACCCGGCCCCCTCCGGCTCGTCGCGATCCCCCTGGCCCTGGTCGGCCTGTACCTGATCGTCGGCGTCGACTGGGGCGAGCTGGGCCCGGACAAGCGGAGCGGCGTCGCCCTCGGCCTGCTGACGGCCTGCTTCTACACGACGTACCTGCTGGTCCTCCCCCGCACGCAGGTCCGGGGCGCGGCGCCGACCCACTTCGCCAACATGGCCGTCATCAGCCTGCTCGCCGGCCTGTTCCTGTCGCTGCACTGCGCCGGCAAGGGCCTGCCCCTGCTGCCCGGCAGCGGACCGTCCCTCGCGACCGGGCTGCTCCTCGTCGTCGCCTACGGCCTGCTGTGCCAGGCCCTCGGCCAGGTCCTGCTCTACAAGGGCCGCCTCCTCAGCGCCCCGAGCAAGACGGGGCTCGTGATCCTGCTCCAGCCGACCCTGGCCTACGTCTGGGACCCGCTGCTGTTCGGCCGCGACCTCGGCCCGCGCCAGGTCCTCGGCGCCGGCCTGGCGGTGTTCGCGATCTGGCTCGGCGCCTTCGGCGGCCTCGCCCGCCGCGCCCGGGCTACGTGAGTCGTCGCGCTGGCGCGTCCTCGTGCGGCCGTTCGGGGGTTGTCGACCGGGATGCGTGCGTCCCTGGTAATGCGTGGATCGAACCTACGCGGACTCCAGGACTCCCCGGACCACGCACATGGAACGTCCCTGTACTTGAAGTGCGGGGTCCCTGGCGACGGGCGAATGGACGGCTTCGCCGGCCCGAGGACCGTGACTGCAACGTCGTGCGGCTCTCCACGCGTCGCCGGGCACCGTCGACACGAGAGGTCGATCACTGCGTCGCAGGGACGCGTCTCACGTGGCGAAGACCGTCTACGACCGAGGCGGCATGGACGCACTCTCCGACTACCTCAGACGTCACATGGGGTTCGAACGAGCCCTGATCCCCGATCGTCTTCGACCGGACATCACTCAGTCACTCCCCCTCGCAGCCGGGCAACTGTGCCGAATCGAAGCCGCACCGGATGGCAGTTCACCTAACGACCACATGAGGCCCGCGACGGGCCGAGGATCCGGTAGTTTCCTCTGCTCCGGTTCCGGGCCCGGTCACGGTTCCGGGCCCGGTCACGGTTCCGGAACCGGCTCCCGTTGCGGTTCCGGTTCCGGTTCCGGGTACGGTTCCGGATGCGTCTCCGGTTCCGGTTCCGGCTCCGGTTCCGGCTCCGGTTCCGATCACTCCCCGGCCTCTTCCCGCGAGACCGCCCTCACCTGCCGGTAGAAGCCGTCGATCGTCTCGGTCGACAGGCGGCCGCCCAGGGGCTTGAGGGACTGGGCCGTTCCGGCGGCGATGCCGAAGCAGACGGAGGGCTGGAGGTCCCAGCCGCGGAGGCGGCGGTCGAGGAGGCCGGCGGCGAGGGCCTCGCCCGGGGCCAGGCCGCCGCGACCCTGGGTGGCCGGGGGCTCGAGCTCGAGCTCTCCCTCCTCGGTCCACAGGCTGACGCGGGTCGCCCCGTCGGTCAGGACGACGGCCGCGCTCCCGGCCGCGAAGGCCTGCTCGAGCATCGTCTCCTCGGAGCAGCCCTGCTCGCGGGCCGCGGCGATCCACTGCGGACGCCGGACGACGATGACGTCGCCCCCGCTGCGCAGGCACTCGGCCAGGCTCGGTCCCCGGGTCTTGACGACGTGGGGCACGCCGGCGTCGCGCAGCCGCCGCAGCATCTCGCCGAACAGGAACTCCGAGCCGGTCGACGGGCTGTCCCCGCACAGCAGGACGGCCCGGCTCTGGGGCAGCCGCTCGTCGAAGCGCTCCAGGAGCTCGCGCATCTCCTCGCCACCGAAGCGGATCGGGTCCTCGCGGTACTCCTCGACCTCGTTCCGCCGGGCCCCGAACAGGCGGAAGCCCATCGGCGTCGGGATGATGCCGGGGACGAGCTCGGGGGCGAGGCCCTCGCGGGCGAGCTCGCGCTCGAGGATCTCCCCCGTCGTCCCGCCCCGCACCGACAGCAGGTGCGGCTCGTGGCCGAGGTCACGCAGCGTCCGGGCGGCGACGACGCCGTCCCCGCCGGCCTCGAAGTGGGCGCCGGAGACCGACATGACGCCCGGCTCCCCGGTCTCCTCGCCGAGGAACTGGGACCGCAGGAGGTGGAGCTGGAGCGAGACGACGAGAACCATGTCGGCTCTATCGACCGTCCCGGGGACGGGGGTGCAGCCGGACCCGGTCCGGGCCCGACCCCCCATGCCACGGCCACCTAGGAGCGCGCCGGGCCCGTCAGGCGCCCGGTCCGCTCAGCCGCTCAGTTCTGCTGCTCGCCGGTCTCGGCGTCGGCCGCGGGCTCCTCGCCGACCATGTCGTCGAAGATCGTGCCGCGGTAGATGTCCAGCGGCTTGATCTCGGGACCGAAGTCGTTGAGCTCCGCCAGGCCGTAGAACGGGTACGCGACCATGTCGATCGCGTGGAAGGCGCACGAGAAGGTGTGGTCCACCGTCCGCCACAGGAAGGCGAACGGGAAGAAGAACGGCTGGACCCAGGGGCTGGCGTCGAGGCCGGCCTGGATGTTCGTCACGTCGCTCATCGTGTCCGTGGACGCGCCGTACAGGATCACGAACGGCGAGGTCACGGTGATGAAGGCGTCCTTGCCGAAGCGCTTGGTCGAGTTGCAGCCCGCGCCGATCAGGAGCAGGGATCCCAGGAAGAGGGCGATGAGCTTCTTCATCGTGGAGTGCCAGGGTTAGCGGGACTCGAGCACCGGCAGAGGGCGGTCCGTTCGGTCGGAGCGGACGACCGGCGTCGCGGAGCGGGGGGCTGCCGCGCCGAGCGAGGGGCATATCGAAGCGACCCCTTCGACCGGAGGCAAGGCCCCGCAAGGGATTTCGGGCCGCCGCGCCCCCCGGGGGGCTCCTCAGCTCGAGACGACCCGGGTCCTCGGCCTGACCTTGTCCTTGCCGAGCAGGGCCGGCCAGAACCCGATCACCTCCTGGGCCTTGGGGCGGCCGCCGGCGAAGCCGGTGACCCCCGGGGGGCCCGAGGTGACCAGCGGGACGATCTCCATGCCGAAGCGGTCCAGGCGGTCGGCGTCCTGGTCCCTGACCCCGATGCGGAGGACGACCTCCGGCGGGTCGACCGGGTCGACGATGCCCTCGTGGCAGACCCCCGTGCCGAGGAGCTCGACCACGACCTGGTCCGGCTCGAAGCGGAGCCCGTCCGAGGCCAGGCGGTCGAACACGACGTCGGCGCAGAGCCGGGCCTTGGCCACGGCGTCCGGCCCCGACACGACGAGCTGGCCCTGGGCCTTGAAGCCGTCGCGGTACGAGATCGAGACCTTGTAGGTCGGCGTCGCCGGCGCGCCCCGCACGCCGTGGACGCGGACCCGGTCCGGCCCGTCCTGCTCGAGGCGGATCGACGTGAAGTCGGCGACGACGTCGGGGCCGATACGCGGAGGGTCCCCCATCTCGTAGACGAGCTGGCTCGTGACCGACTCGACCGTCACGAGCCCGCCGGTGCCCTCGTGCTTGGTCACGGCGAAGCTCCCGTCGGGCGTGGCCTCGATGATCGGGTAGCCGATCCGGGCGAGGTCGGGGACCGACCGCCAGTCGGAGAAGTTGCCGCCGGTGCACTGCGCCCCGCACTCGACGATGTGGCCGGCGACCGTGGCCGCGGCCAGCCGGTCCCAGTCGTCGAGGCTCCAGCCGAACTCGTGGATCAGCGGCGCCATGACGAGCGAGGGGTCGGTCAGCCGGCCGCCGACGACGACCTGGGCGCCCTGCTCGAGGCACTCGACGATCGGGGCCGCGCCGAGGTAGACGTTGGCGCTCGTGATCCGGTCGCGGATCGACGCCAGCGGCGCGCCGCTGTCGAGGTTGGCCAGGGCCTCGCCCGAGGCCAGGAGGTCGTCGAGGTCGGCCAGGATGTCGTCGCCCTCGACCATCCCGACCCGGAGCCCCTCGATGCCGTGGCGCCGGGCGACGCCGAGCACGGCCTCGACGCAGGCCGCGGGGTTGACGCCGCCGGCGTTGGCGATGACGCGGACGCCCTTCGCGACGATCTCGGGCAGGAGGCGGTCGAGCATCCGCACGAAGTCGGTCGCGTAGCCGGTGTCCGGCCGCCGCTCCCGCTGCTTCTGCAGGATGCTCATCGTGACCTCGGCCAGGTAGTCGAGGGTCAGGTAGTCGAGCGGGCCTTCGCGGAGCAGGCGGACCGGGCCGAGGATCGAGTCGCCCCAGAACCCCTGGCCGTTGGCGACGAGGACCTTTGGCTTCATGCGTCGAGGCTCTCCGGGAACGGGAAGGGCCCCGGAGCATGGCCCCGGGGCCCCCCCGCCGCAAGCGCGGCACCCGCGGATGAGCGACGCGCGGCGCTACTTGCGACGCAGCGGCCGGTGCGCGTGGTTGCGCAGCTTCGGACCGAGACCCTCGGGCACCGCCGTCGCGCGCTGCTGGCCGGGCCGACCGTAGAGCGGGCGACGCGGCGGCTCGCTGCGGTGCTTGAGGATCGGCGACTCGGGGCCGGCGACCACGGGCTTGCGCGGCCCGGCGACGGCCGGCGCGTTGGCCTCGACGTGGCGCACGGCCGCGGCCTGCGCGTCGTGGACGGCGGCGCGCTTCTCGTCGTGGCGGTCGAGCCCGGCGCGCTTGGAGCTGACCCGCTCCTGCTCGACGCGCGTCGGGAAGCTCCGGTTGAGCTCGAGCGCGCGGCGCATGCTCTGGGCACGGGCGTAGAAGTAGCGGCCGAGCAGGCGGGCGAGGCCGAGCCCCGGGGCCAGCGTCAGCGGGCCGACGACGGCCGCGAGGTTGGGCAGCGACGAGCTCTGTACGAACCACAGCCCGATCACCGGCAGCGACAGCGCGATGCCGCAGACGAGGGCGAGCTTGAGGTAGCCCTGGAAGTCGACGGCGATCCCGCGGCCGACCAGGCGCGGCGCCACGGCCTCGAAGCTGTCCTTGACGACGACGCCGAGCAGCGCCATCGGCAGGTAGAGCAGGCCCGCGGCCGCGAGCACGACGAGGAAGGCGGCCGGCAGGCCGAGCGTGAAGGCCAGCACGACGGGGCCGAGGAACAGGGCCCCGAGCCCGCCGACGCGGACGAAGCCGTGCCAGCCGGCGCGGACCATCGTGCCGAGCTCGTCGAACAGCTCGGGCGGGTCCTCCTCGCCGCGGGCGCTCTGGAGCAGGATCTTCTGTGCGTAGCCGAGGAACAGGCCGATCGCGACCAGCACCGGCGCGAACTGCAGCAGCCAGGTCGGGCCCTCGCCGACGAAGTCGGGCAGCAGGAAGCCGATGGCCACGGCGGCGGGGAACAGCAGCGTCAGGCCCAGGACGCGGACCGGCATCGCGTCGAGCAGCAGGTACTCGACGGCGTCCCGGCACTCCTCCCAGACCGACTCGCGCTCGACCCCGCGCTGGATCCGCACCCTGCGGGCCACGCGGCGCATCTCGACCTCGAAGGCCCGGCGCGCCCCGGTCCCGCCCGGCCGCGGACCCTCGGACCGCGTGACCGGCAGCGGCTCCTTGTGGGAGGGGGCAGGACCCAGTCGCGGGTCGGCCGCCTCGTCGCCGGGGGTGTCGTACGGCGTCCCCGCGACGACCACCCCCTGCTGCTCGAGCTGGCGACGGAACTCGCGGCGCCGCCGCGTGTCGCGCACGAGGGGGAGGTACCGCGCTGCCTCGCCGACCTTGCCCAGCTCCAGGCAGGCCTCGACGAGCCCGACCCAGGTGTCAAGGCTGACCATCCCCTGGTCGACGTCCTTGCGCAGCTTCTGGTAACGAGCCTCAGGACTCTGCGAGGTAGGGCTCGCGACGTCCTTGATCTCCATCCGGTAGCTCTGGTCCAAGGTGACTCTCCCCCCGATCGGGCTCCTTTGATGAGATCCCGGCGATGCGTCCTTGTCGGATTCCTGGACACTGTTCTTGAGCGCCAGGGGTTCGGGAATCGGCCCCTTTCCGGCCCCGGGGGTGGAGCCCACGGCCCCGATCGTCCGATGCAAAGGACGGATCCGAGACCGGAGGAGCCCCGTGAACCCCCTGCGCGCCCTGCTCGCCCTCAGCGCCCTCGCGGCCCTGCTGCCCGCCCAGACGTCGTCCGTCCTGCCGCCGAGCTTCGCCCAGACCGAGGGCCTGGGCGGCACCTCGTACCCCTTCGGCGTCGGCAAGGAGGTCCGCGAGCAGCTCCTCTACGAGACGCTGGATCCCAAGGCCGCGGTCCGCGGCGTCACCGAGATCGCCATGCGACCGGACTGGCGCGGCTCGACCTACACGCAGGGGGCCAAGGCCTGGTGCCACGTCTGGGTCTACGCGAGCCACAGCGCCCGTGGCTTCGCGACGATGTCGACGACGTTCACGGCCAACCAGGGCCCCGACATGGCCGCCGTCATCGAGGACCGCAAGGTCGCGCTGCCGGCCCAGACCGCCAGCGCCACTGGGCCGCTGCCGTTCAACATCCGCCTCAAGCTGGACCGGCCGTTCCTGTACCGGCCCGCGATCGGCAACCTCCTCCTCGAGGTCATCGTCGGCTCGCAGCCCGCGGGCGACTACCGGCTGGACTCGACGCTCCACTGCGAGAGCCGGAGCCTCGACTTCGGCGCCCGCGACGCGGCCTGCGCCTGGCCCGACCGGACGCAGTCCCCGGCCGTGCCCCGCTACCCCAAGCTCGACACCAACCTCTCGCTCAAGGCCGGCGGCTACGTCGACTGGCTCCTGTCCGAGGCGCCCCCCTCGGTCCCCGCCCTCGTCATCATGGGCCAGGACCCGCGCTACGCGAACTGGGGTGGCCTCAAGGTCCCGGTCGCGCTGGGCGCCTTCGGCGCGCCGGGCTGCTACCTCAACACCGACCTGTTCTTCGCGACGACGATCCCCGTCGACGCCAAGGGCAGCGGCGTCGGCCGCCTGCCGATCCCGCTCGGCTACGCGTTGATCCAGGAGTGGCTGCACGCGCAGGCGGTCGTGTTCGACTGGGCCGCCAACAAGATGGGCCTCGTGTTCACGCTGGGGCGCAAGGCCGAGGTCTGCGGCCCGGTGTTCGCGACCAGGCTCGTATCGGTCGGCGACCTCGAGGCCAAGACCGGGTCCCTCCTGGCCGGCGAGGCCCCGGTGCTGGAACTGGTCTCCCGCTGACCCGCCCTCCATACTCCGGGCCATGGACGAGGCGGCGTACCTCGCGCGGTTCAGGCTCCCCGCGAGCTACGCCTCGCTCCGCCTGCTGCGCCGCCGCCTGCTCGGCTTCCTCGAGACCTCCGGCTACGACGCCGGCCCCGACGGGCACGACGCGCTGGCCCTGGCCGTCGACGAGGCCGCGGCCAACATCGTCCGCCACGGCTACGCGGTCCCGCCCGACGCGCCGTCGGGGGAGGCCCCGGGGCACATCGACGTCGAGCTCGCCGTCGTCGCCGGCGAGCTGCGCGTCCGGCTCTGGGACGACGGGGCCCCGCAGAGCCCCGAGGAGTTCCGCACGCTGCCCCCGCGCACGCCGGGCGAGTCCGGCATGGGCCTCGAGATCATGCGCCAGATCATGACCGAGCTGCGCTTCGAGCGGACCGCGGACGAGCGCAACCTCCTCGAGATGCGGCGCCGGCCCGGCGCCTCCGACTGGTCCGAGGAGGCATGAGGATCGTCGACCTGTCGGTCTACGGCGTGCACCCCGCGCGCTCGGCCGGCCACCTCGCGGTCCTCGAGCCCCTCGTCGAGCTCGCGCGCCTCGGCCACGAGGTCGAGGTCCTGTCGCTCGGCCTCCGTCGCTTCGAGCGGCGCTGGCCGCGGCGGTTCCGCGCGGCGGTCGCGGAGCGCCTGCACGAGACGCGGCTGGTCTCGGCCTGGCGGGTGCTGCGCGCGCTCGCGACCGGGACGACGCGGTTCCCCCCCATCGACGCCGCGGCCACGTTCGCGGCACTCGCGCGGCCGGAGGACCTGGCCCGGCTGGCGGCGGCCGACCTCGTCGTCGTCGAGAGCCCGTGGGTCTGGCCGTTCGCGGCCGCGGGGGCCGGTGCGGGCCGGCCGCTCGTCTGGGTCGCGCACAACGTCGAGGCCGACCTCTGGGAGGACGCGCTCCGCGACCGGCTCGGCGCCGCCGGGCTCGAGCGGGCCCGCGCGCTCGAGCGGCGCGCGTGGCAGGAGGCCGCGCTCGTCGTCGCCCTGCACGAGGAGCAGCGCCGCCGGCTCGCGGAGGTCTACGGCGCGCGCGAGGGGCCGGTCCTGGTGCAGCCGCTGGGGGCGCGGATCGCGGCGCCCGCCGACGACGGGCGGCGGCGCGACGCGCGGCGCGCGCTCGGCGTACCGGCCGACGCGGTCGTCGCGCTGTTCGCCGCCTCCGCCCACGAGCCCAACCGCGAGGCGGCGGCCTTCCTGGAGCGCATCGCCGCGACCACGGCGCCGGACGTCTTCGTCCTCGTCGCCGGCAGCGTCGCGCCCGGCCGGCGCGGGTTCGCCGGCGGCCTCGCCACCGGCCCGCTGCCCGACCTCGAGGGCTGCTGGCACGCCGCCGACCTCGCCCTCAACCCCGTCGAGCGGGGCAGCGGCATGAACATCAAGGTCGTCGAGGCGTTGGCGCGGTCGCTCCCGGTCCTCGCGACGCCGTTCGGCGCGCGCGGCGTCGACGCCGGGGACGGCACGGGGGTCGTCGTCGCCGACCGCGACGGGTTCGCCGCGGCGCTCGTCGCGCTCGCCCGCGACCCGGACCTGCGGGCGCGGCTGGCCGGTGCCGCGGGCACCCAGGCCCGGGCGCGGTACGCCTGGCCGGCCCTCGCGCTCGAGCGGGAGCGGGTCTTCCTGAACCTGGCCGGCGCGGGACGCGGCGCGGCCCCCGCGCCCTGAGGGCCATCACAGCGGGGCTACCGCTCGGGGCGCCCGGCAGGTCCACATGGCTCCTGACGGACCCGCCCGGGGGTCGATAGTCCCCGACATAGGTTCGCTCCAGCAGCACCGAGCAACAGACGGATCACGCCATGAGACTCGCGACCACCACGGCCCTGTTCGCCCTGATCGCCGCCCAGGCCCTCGCCCAGCTCCCGGTCCCCGTCCACACCCCGGACAAGGCCCCGAGGCAGCAGCACCCCATGCGCAGGGTCCTGACCCTCGGCGTGTACACGACCGACAAGCCCTCGACGATGTACGAGCAGTTCAACCCGATGACGCGGGCGCTCGAGAAGCAGCTCGAGCAGCGGATGCCCTGGCCCGTCGAGGTGCGGCTGCAGATCTTCAAGACCTACGAGGAGTGCCAGGACGCCCTCGTCCAGGACAAGGTGGACTTCGTCCGCTTCGGTCCTGCCTCCTACGTCATCGCCCAGCGCAAGAACGCCAAGCTGCAGCTCCTGGCGATGGAGAGCAACGAGGGCAAGAAGACGTTCAAGGGCTACATCGTCGTGCGCAAGGACAGCGACATCCAGTCGCTGGAGGACCTCGCCGGACGCTCGTTCGCCTTCGGCGACGAGAGCAGCACGATCGGGCGCTACCTGTCCCAGGCGCGGCTGCTCGAGGCCGGGATCGACGCCCGCAAGCTGGCCCGCTACGAGTACCTCGGCCGCCACGACAAGGTCTACCGGGCCGTCGCCGTGGGCGACTACGACGCCGGCGCGCTCAAGAGCAGCACCTTCGAGAAGCTCGACAAGAAGAAGTGCGAGCTCCGCATCCTGGTCGCCTTCGACAACATCACCAAGCCCTGGATCGCCCGGGCCGGCCTCGACCCGAAGCTCACGGCGGCCCTGCGCGACTCGCTGCTGGCGATCGACGCCAACCGCGACCCCGCCCACCGAGCTGGCCCCGCAGGCCCTGTAGGTTCGACAGCTTCCTCCGCCAGCGACGAAATGCGAGTTCGTCCGCCGGGGCATGAAGGCCAGCGAGCGGTTCTCCCCAAGCCCCGCCCCGAATCCCCGCGCCGAGCCCGGAAGTGACCTGCTGGTACCCGTCTGGAAGCGAGTCTCGGTCCGAACGCAGCTCCTGCTCGGGTCCTTCCTCGACTGGATGCCTGGGCTGGTCGCACCTGTCGAGCTTCCACGCGCAGCGGGTCTTCCTGTTCAAGCAGCTCGACCGGCAGGGCGCGACCACCTGTCGCGGAGCGAGCGTCCTGGCTGTCGGTGGAGCCGATGCTGGTCGACGACCTCCCGGTGCTGCAGGCTTCGCCGAAGGCCTCGTCAGCAGGGCAAGGAAGGTCCTCTGGGTCCGGATCCGGCGGGACGACGGCCGCCAGGTCGCGCTGGCCGAGGAGAAGGACCGCATGGTCCACGACTCCTCGGCGATCAAGGTCTACAAGGCGCCGATCCTCAGCCCGGCCGCGCGCGACGCCGAGACCGGCGAGGTCTTCCGCGAGAAGATCGGCGAGCTCGAGCTGGGCTTCTCGGCCGAGGCCGAGCTGGCGGCCCTGCGCCAGCAGCAGGAGCGCTTCCTGTGGCAGGCCGTGGCCACGTTCCTCGGCATCGCCCTGGCCGTCGTCCTCGTGCTCCGGCTCTGGGTCATCCGGCCGCTCGGCGAGCTGGACTCCAAGGCGCGGGCGCTGGCCGACGGGGACCTCGAGACGCCGATCGACATCGACAGCCGCAACGAGTTCGGTCGCCTCGCGGACACGATGGAGGTCATGCGCTCCAACCTGCGCGCCTCGTACGAGGAGATCCGCACGCAGAACGAGCGCCTCAAGGCCCTCGACGAGCTCAAGAGCCAGTTCCTGGCCAACATGAGCCACGAGATCCGCACGCCGATGAACGGCATCCTCGGCTTCACCGAGCTCCTGCTCGAGGGCGACCTCGCGCCGGGGCCGGCGGCGATGGCCCAGCAGGTCTACCACTGCGCCGAGCACATGCTCCGGATCATCGACGACATCCTCGACCTGTCCAAGATCGAGGCGCACAAGCTGACCCTCGAGCTGCTGCCCGCCGACCTGCGCCGGATCGCGCGCGAGGCCGTCGAGCTGCTGCGGCCCAAGGCCTCCGAACGCAACGTCGAGATCCGGATCCTCGTCGACGACCGGGTGCCGCGGTTCCTCGAGATGGACCCGACGCGCATGCGCCAGGTCTTCCTCAACCTCTGCGGCAACGCCGTCAAGTTCACCGAGAACGGCCGCGTCGAGCTGCGCGTCAAGCTCCAGGACCCCGGGGCCAAGGTCCCGCAGGCCGGCGAGCGCGTCATGCTGCGGATCGAGATCGCCGACGACGGCATCGGGATCCCCGAGGAGGCCAAGGACACGCTGTTCGACAGCTTCACCCAGGCCGACGGCAGCGTGACGCGGCTGTACGGGGGCACGGGGCTCGGCCTGTACATCTCCAAGGCCCTGGTCGAGCGCCACGGCGGGCGGATCTGGCTCGACAGCGAGGTCGGCCGCGGCACGACGTTCTACCTCGAGGTCCCCGTGCGCGTCGTCGAGGCGCCCGAGGGGGAGGACGGGGCGGGCGAGGGCGAGGAGCACCGCGGCGAGGAGCGGGCCGTGCCCAGGGGCCGCGTCCTGCTCGTCGAGGACTCGGAGCCCAACCAGAAGCTCATGGCGCTCCTGCTGCCCAAGCTCGGCTGGTCGTTCCACCTCGCCGAGGACGGCGAGCAGGCCGTCGAGGCGATCCGCTCCCGCCCGGGCGGCTACTCGCTGATCCTCATGGACTGCCAGATGCCCGTGCTCGACGGCTACAGCGCCACGGAGGAGATCCGCCGGCTCGAGGGCGACGGCGGCCGCTGCCCGATCGTCGCCCTGACGGCGAACGCGATGAAGGGCGAGCGCGAGCGCTGCCTGGCCGCGGGCATGGACGACTTCCTGCCCAAGCCGATCCGCATCGCCGACCTCGGCAAGGTCATCCGCAAGTGGACCGAGCAGGCGCCGGCGCCCGTGGCCCTCGCCGAGCCGGTCAGCCCGCGGGCCTGAAGCCGAGGCAGGCGACCCCCCAGCCGCCGAGGAGCAGCAGCAGGCCGAGCAGGAGGAGCCGCCCCCACGGCCAGTCGGCGATCCGCGCGACGAGGCTCCGGCCCCGGACGACGTGGACCACGGCGAGCACCGAGAACGCGAGCCCGGCCAGGACCAGCGCGGCGCCGAAGGGCTGCGTCGTGAAGCCCGCGACGGGCCTGAGGTGCAGCACCAGCGAGGCGGCCGTCGTGCAGCCGCAGGTCGGGCAGGGATAGCCACGGTCGATCAGCCAGCCGCTGGGCGCCATGCCGAGCTGCTCGTGGGTGCCGAGCCCGCGGGGGTCCGGGTCGGTGCGGACGACGAGGAGGCCGCAGACCCCGAGGAAGGCGAGCACGAGCAGGCTCCACCACAGCCGCTCGGGCACGGACATCGGCCTCGCCACGGCCGACAGCCGCAGCTCGGCCTCGATCTCCGCGCGCCCTGGAGCTTCCCGGTCCATGCCCAGAGCCTAGCAGGCCCCGGGCCTGGGACCCCGCCGGCGGCTTGCTATGCTCTTCGGCTCGATTCTCCGCGCCCGGGCTCCGTCGCCCGGGCCCACCAGGCAGGTTCCATGGCCCGACAGAGCTACGAGCCGTCCGTCATCGAGCCCAGGTGGCAGGAGTTCTGGCTGCGGGAGAAGGTCTTCCGCACCCCGAACCCCGGCGACCCGGACTTCGACGCGTCCCGGCCCAAGTACTACGTGCTCGACATGTTCCCCTACCCCTCGGGGTCGGGCCTCCACGTCGGGCACCCGGAGGGCTACACGGCGACCGACATCCTCTCGCGCTGGCGGCGGATGCGGGGCTTCAACGTCCTGCACCCGATGGGCTGGGACGCCTTCGGGCTGCCGGCCGAGCAGTACGCGATCCAGACCGGGACGCACCCGGCGGAGACCACGGCCCGCAACATCGCGCGGTTCAAGCAGCAGCTCCGGAGCCTGGGCTTCGGCTACGACTGGGACCGGGAGTTCGCGACGACCGACGAGGCGTTCTACCGCTGGACCCAGTGGATCTTCGCGCGGCTCTACGAGCAGGGCCTGGCCTACCTGGCCGAGGTCCCGGTCTGGTGGTGCGAGGCCCTGGGCACGGTCCTGGCCAACGAGGAGGTCGTCGACGGCCGGAGCGAGCGCGGGGACCACCCCTGCGAGCGCCGGCCGATGCGGCAGTGGATGCTGCGGATCACGGCCTACGCCGACCGGCTGCTGGCCGACCTGGACGACCTGGACTGGCCCGAGTCGATCAAGGCCATGCAGCGCGAGTGGATCGGCCGCAGCGAGGGCGCGCGCGTCCGCTTCGCCGTCGACGGCCGGGACGAGACCTTCGAGATCTACACGACACGGCCCGACACGCTGTTCGGCGCGACCTTCATGGTCCTGAGCCCCGAGCACCCGCTCGTCGACGTCGTGACGACCCCCGACCGGCGGGCCGAGGTCGACGCCTACCGCAGGCAGGCCGCGACCAAGAGCGAGCTCGAGCGGGCCGAGCTGCAGAAGGACAAGACCGGCGTCTTCACCGGGGGCTGGGCCGTCAACCCCGTGTTCGACGCCGGGGACCCGCGCGCCCGGATCCCGATCTGGATCGCCGACTACGTCCTGATGAGCTACGGGACAGGCGCGATCATGGCCGTCCCGGGCGGCGACGAGCGCGACCGACTTCGCGCTCAAGTGCGACCTGCCGATCGTCACGGTCGTCGACGGCGGGGAGCGCCCGGCCGACGTCAAGGAGGCCGAGCGGCTCGGCTTCATGCGCGAGGCCGAGCGGGGCGGGGAGCGCCTCGTCTGCTTCACCGGGACCGGCAGGGCGGTCAACTCGGCCAACGCGGAGGTCTCGCTGGACGGCCTGCCCAAGCAGGAGGCGGTCCCCCGGATCACGGCCTGGCTGGCGGAGAAGAAGCTCGGCCGGGCCGAGGTCGCGTACCGCCTGCGGGACTGGCTGTTCTCGCGCCAGCGCTACTGGGGCGAGCCGTTCCCGGTCGTGCACGCGGCCGACGGGAGCCACCGGCTCGTGCCCGACGCGGCGCTGCCGGTGACGCTGCCGGAGGTGACCGACTTCAAGCCGAGCGGCACGATGGAGCCGCCCCTGGCCAAGGTCCGCGACTGGGTCGAGGTCACCGACCCGGCGACCGGGGAGCGGCTGCGCCGCGAGACCAACACGATGCCGCAGTGGGCCGGCTCCTGCTGGTACTACCTGCGCTTCATGGACCCCCACAACGCCACCGCGGCCTGGTCGCCCGAGGCCGAGCGCTACTGGGGCCCGGTCGACCTCTACGTCGGCGGCGCCGAGCACGCGGTCCTGCACCTGCTGTACGCCCGCTTCTGGCACAAGGTCCTGTTCGACCTCGGCTACGTGCACACGGCCGAGCCGTTCCGCAAGCTGTTCAACCAGGGCATGGTCCTGAGCTACGCGTACGAGGACCCGACGGGGCGCCTCGTGCCGATGGACGAGGCCGTCGAGCGCGACGGGGCGTTCTACCACGCGACGACCGGCGAGCGCCTCGAGCGCAAGGTCGCCAAGATGTCCAAGTCGCTCAAGAACGTGCAGAACCCCGACGACGTCATCGCCGAGTGGGGCGCGGACACGCTGCGGCTGTACGAGATGTTCATGGGCCCGCTGGAGGCCAGCTGCCCGTGGAACCCCGAGGACCTGCCCGGCGTCAACCGCTTCCTGCACCGGTGCTGGCGGCTCGTCGTGCCCGACGGCGACGTCGGCGAGGTGCCGGCGCTCCACGAGCGGCTGCTGCGCGACGGAACCGACGACCCCGCGCTGGAGCGGGCCCTGCACCGCTGCATCGCCAAGGTCGACCACGACCTCGAGCGCATGGGGTTCAACACGGCGATCTCGGCGATGATGGTCTTCGTCAACGAGGCCACGCGCCGGCACGACGTCCTGAGCCGGTCCCAGGTCCTGCGCTTCATCCAGGTCCTGAGCCCCTTCGCGCCCCACCTCGCCGAGGAGCTGTGGGCCCGGCTCGGCGCCGAGGGCGTGCTGGCGCACGCCGCGTGGCCGACCCACGACCCGGCCCTCCTCGTCGAGGCCGAGGTCGAGCTGGCCGTGCAGGTGCTCGGCAAGGTCCGGGGTCGGATCACGGTGGCCAAGGACGCGGCCGAGGACGCCGTGCTCGACGCCGCGCGGGCCGAGGTGGCCCAGTGGCTCGACGGCAGGACCGTCGTCAAGCAGGTCGTCGTCCCCGGCCGGCTGGTCAATTTCGTCGTCCGCTGACCCCGGCCCCATGGGGCCTTCGGCCCGGGCTTGCGGGCCCGGGCGATGGCCTACAATTGCCGGGTCCTGCGACCTCCCCCTGCCGGTCTCCCACATGCCGAGCCCAGCCGCCCTCGTCACGCTCCTGCTCAGCGCCGCCCTGCCGGCCCAACTCGCCCAGCCCAAGGTGTTCCACAACGACGGGCGGGCCGACCGGGTCGAGCGGGACACGGCCGGCGTCGATCGGATCTACGGGGTCGCCGACCCGCGCTTCCACGCGGGCTACGGCCAGGCGCTCGGCTTCCGCATCGCGCTGCAGGACGAGGACGCCGCGACCTCCGAGCAGGTCCGCGTCGGCTGGGTCCGGCTCGACGCCAAGAACCCCGACCTTCCCGACGTGACGACCGCCGGCACGATCGCGGAGGTCGGCTTCTCGGTGTTCGGCACCGGCAAGGGCCGCTCCGCGGTGCTGTGGACGCTGACGCTCGGCTCCGCGACGACCCTGCCGGCGACCCACGGCACGACGGCCCAGCTGCCGGCCGCCAAGCTCGACAGCCGCGGCGTCCCGATCGACGGTCTGTTCGTGTTCAACCAGGGGCCGGGCTCGCTCAAGCTGCCGCCCGGCGCGACGCCCAAGCACTGGATGTACGTCCTGGTCCAGGGCCAGGCCCAGGCCTGGGACGCGGTGCCCGGCGGCACGTGGTACTGGGGCACGTACTACGAGGAGCCGGTGGCCCAGGTCGTGTGCGTGTCGCAGGCCTACGGCAAGTCCGGCGAGCGGCTCGCGGGCCCCGAGTCGCTGTTCCCGTGGAGCACGCGCGGCGACCTCGTCGGGCTCGACCTCGAGTCCCGGGCGCTGATCGTCACCGGCTCGCGCAAGCCCGGCGTCGCGGTCGCGATGTTCACGGCCAACCCCTGGCCCAACGGCCCGCTCCAGACCCCGTTCGGCGACCTGTTCGTCGACCCCGCGGTCCTGCTGACGGTCGTCGCCCCGCTCGACGCCCAGGGCCGCGGCGCGGTGCCCGGCCTGCCGATCCCCGGCGCCGGGCTGCGGTTCCGCTGCCAGGCCGTGTTCGTCGACCCCAACGCCACCGGCAACGCCGCCCTGCGGCTCTCGGACGCCCAGGACGTCACGACCCACTGACATGCGCCGCCTGCCCCGGATCGCCGCCGCCACCGTCGTCGCCCTCGCCGCCCTCGGCCCCGTGGTCGGCCACGGGATCTTCGAGAAGACGATGTGGTCGGACAAGGCCAACGCCGCGACGCGCGGCACGGCCGGGGCCAAGGCCACGACGCTGTACATGATGCAGCCGCCGCGCTTCGTGACCGGCTACCACCAGTCGATCGGGTGGACGATCACGCTGCAGGACGAGGACGCCTCGACGGCCGAGACCGTCAAGCTCTCGTTCATCCCGTACGCGAGCGACGGCGTGTCGCCCGAGACCGACCCCAAGAAGGTCATCCAGAGCCTGCAGTTCAACGTCTTCGGCCTCGGCATGACCGGCGTGCAGGCCCGGAACTGGCTCGTGACCTTCGGGTTCCCGACGCCGATGCCGGCCAACTTCGGCGTCGCCATCGACCTCCCGGCCAACGCCCAGTGGCCCAAGGACGGCCTCTCGGTCCACGCCCAGCTCAACCTGCCGCAGGACTCGCGCCGGCCCCGGGTGCCGGCCCCGTACGACAAGCGCGTCTATGCCTTCGAGCAGCCCGCCGGGGCCCTGGCCCCGACCCCGCTGGGCGGGCGCACCCTCGACGTCCTGAGGCTCGGGAGCGCGTTCATCGAGCCGACGATCCAGGCCTGGCTCGAGTCCAGCGCGTACGGCCTCGGCACCGAGGTCCTGTGGGGCCTCGAGGCCCTCCACCCCGTGGCCTCGCGCGGCGACAAGGTCGGCTTCTACCTCGACGGCGGCCAGTTCGGCACCGGCGAGTGGGGCCTGCTGTTCGCGTCCCCGAAGCTCCTGTCGACGCCGATCCCCTTCCCCCGCGGGACCCTGATGATCGACCCGGCCCCGGCCGTACTGTTCCAGGTCTTCCAGCTCGACTCCATCGGCCGCCACACGACCACGGCCTTCCCCTGGTCGACCGTGCCCGCGACCGTGCGCAGCTTCTGGGTGCAGGCGGTGGTCTACCAAAGCCTCAACAACGACCTCGAGCTCAGCGACGCCATCGGCTTCGAAGGCCTCTGACCGTGGGCTCCTTCCGCGATGTGCTGGCTGTCTGCGGCGGTCGGCGAGCGGCTTCCTGCGGAATGGCGTTCGAGCGGCTCCACGGGGGCGGGACGGGATCGACCGGCCGGAGCGAGGGTCTGCAACGGATCGTGCGGTCACACGTGGTGCCGCCGCCGGGCATGTCCGGCTGGTCTCCGCGGTGACGGGAACCGTCAGAGGCCATGGGGCTCGTAGCCCGTCACCGAAGTCGACTGCGCCGGGACATGCCCGATCCGCGGCACCGCGCGGGGACCGACGATGCGAGGCAGTGGGACCGTCGGCCGGCCAAGGGACCCCGGAGCCCTCGGTCGGAGACGATCATCGCCAGCGCAGGAGACGGGGACGACCGCTCCGGCCGCGATCCGGACACACGTCGTCGAGGATGGACCCTGCGCCTTGCGCAGACGGCTTCGAAGCTGGCTTCGTCGCCGAGGCTCGATGGTCGGGATCTTCTCCGTACCGTCGCTGAGCCCCGATGAGCGCGGAAGTCCAGGTGGCCTCGCTGAGTCGGGAAGCCCGGTAACAAGCAGGCTACGTCCTGGCCGATGGCCACCCCAGAGAGGTGCGTGCCCAGGGTCCTCGACCGCGGCCCGCTGCCCCGCCTCGGGAGCGTGTCTGATTCGGCACAGATGACTGGCTGCCATGGGTGGCACCTCCGTGATGTACGGCTCAAGACCATCGAGGCTCCAATGGCTCCCGACCAGCCAGTGACGTGCCTTGTTTTTCGAGAGCGCGTCCACGGTGCCTCGGTCGTGGACGGTGTTCGTCACGGAAGACCCGTCCCCCCAACGCAGGGAGGGTCCTCGGGCCGGCGAAGCCGTCCAATCGCCTGTAGCCAGGGAGCTCGCAGCGCAAGTACAGGGACGTCCCAGGTGCGTGGTGCGGCGAGCTTCGGAGTCCGGAGGGGTTCGATCCTGGCATCTCCCGGATGTGCGAACCCCGGGCGACACCCGTGACGGGCTGCGCGCATCACGACCGACAGCAGGACGAGGAGCCGCTGCGGTCAGTCCATGCGGAGGGGCTGCCAGTCGCCGGTAGCGAAGGTGCCGTCGGCGTTGACGACCCAGAGCCAGTGGAGGTTCCAGCGGGTCGGGTCGAAGGTGCCCTTGAGCGGGGGTTCGGGGAGGGTGCCGGCGAGGGCGGCGGCGACGCCGGGGGCGCGAGGGCCGCCGAGCATCAGGGTGTAGAGCTGGCGTGGGTCGAGCTCGGCCGAGGTCTCCCAGACCGGCAGGCCGCGGCCGTCGAGGTCGCCGGTGGGGTTGAGCGGGAGGACGAGCGTGCGGACCGGGCGCGGCGTGCGGTACGGGGGCGGCGCGGTCGGGTCGTCCGGGCTGAACAGCACGAGCTGGGCGCCGCGGCGGAGGTCGCGGCCCGAGACGCGGAGGCGGCGCGGGGCCTCGTGCCGCAGGCCCTTGATGCCGAGGTTGGTCCCGTCCTGGACCATGCCGTACTGCATCGCGCGCAGGGACCTGAGCGAGGCGGGCTCGGGCACCGGGATCGAGGTGCCCTCGTACACGCCCGTCCACCAGAAGTCGCTCGGCCCCTTGCCCGGCGTCCAGTTGCCGGTCAGCGACGGCACGCGCCGCCAGGCCAGCATCGGCCGGGCCGGCTCCAGGCTCAGGGCGGAGGGCGCGAGCCCGAGCGGGACCCGCGCGCGGCCGTCGACGGCCGCGAGCCGCAGCTCCTCGCCGAGCGGCGTGGCCTGGACGACGAGGTGGTCGCCCGCGGCGACCAGCAGGGACAGGAGCTGGGCGCGGGACAGCAAGGCCCCGGGGCCGCCGACCTCGCGGTAGCGGTTGGGCCCCGGCAGCTCGGGCTCGAACACGAAGCCGCGGCGCCCGGCGCCGAGCCAGGCCTGGACGACGAGGCCGGCGTGGGCCCGCTCGGCCTGGCCCTCGAACAGGTCGAAGACGATGCCCAGGCCCTGGGTCCTGCCCTGCTCGACCGTGAACGCGAGGCCGACGAGGGGCGCGACGCCGCGGTCGAACTCGCGCACGAACTGGATCAGCGCGTACAGCTCCGGCAGGTCCTGCTGCGCGAAGTGGTGCCCGAACACGAAGGTCACGAAGTCGTTGATCGAGCGCAGGCTGCCCTGGTGCTCGAGCCCGAAGTCGTCGATGACGACGCCCGACAGGGTCGCGGGGGAGAGCTCGAGCCGGGCCTCGCGGATGGCGAGGCCACGCAGGGTCGGCGTCTCGATCGGCTGCCTCGTCGTCAGCCCGATCCGGGTCAGCAGGTTGTTGCTGCCCTCGGGCAAGGCGTGGCACTCCACGCAGGAGCGGCCCGCCGTACCCGGCTCGGGGACGAGGGTCTTGAGGTCGACGATCCGCTTCTCGTGGAACAGCTCGAGGCCGAGCTGGGCCCCGCTGCCGTCGCGCGTCCCGGCGTTGCTCGCCCGCCCGCGGTAGACGCGGTCGAGCTGCTGCTCGGGGTTGGGGGCGTGGTGGATCGACTCGATGAACCCGCGGTACGCGCCCATCTCGCCCGGCGGCAGCCCGCGGGGCGGCTGGCCCGGCCCGGCGAGGTTGCGGCCGCGCATCAGGGTCACGAAGGCCCCGTTGAACTCCTCGAAGCCGTCCCGGTCGCCGCGCCAGTGGTACGGCGCGTTGGTGAACGAGTCCTGGCAGACCTGCTGCGTCTCGCTGTTGACGAGGCCCTGCAGGCTCTGCGTGACGAGGAAGCCCTTGGCGTTGTCCCAGGCCGTGATCGTGCGCGCCTCGGCCGCCGTCATGCCGTCGAGGAGCGCCGGGGGCAGCGGCTTGGGCGGGGCGGGCGGCGGCGCGTCGAGCCGCCAGGCCCGCCCGTCGGTCCGGCCGTCGACGTGGCAGCTCGCGCAGGCGACGTAGCCGGTGCCGGACAGGCCGGCGTCGTAGTGGAAGTGCCGCGCCTCCTTGATGTAGGACGGCGTCGGGTCCTGGTGGAGCGGGACGACCTTGTCGACCCGCTCGCCGACCGGGTCCACGACGCAGAGGGCCTGGTCGATCCGGTCGAGCACGTACAGCCGGGCGCCGGGATCGCCGGGCCGCGCGGGGTTGGCCGGCTTGAGCGCGAGGCCGCGCGGGCCGGCCATGACGGTGCGGGAGCCCGGCGTCGTCGGGATCGGGATGACGCGCAGCGGCCAGGCCTGGGGGTTGGCGCCCTTGGGCTCGAGCACGCCGAGCTTGTCGCTGCCGAAGGCCGTGAAGAACACCTTCTCGACGCCGCCCGAGCCCTCGAGCAGGACGAGGTCGGTCGGCATCGCGAGGGCCTGGGGCCGCGGCACCGGGCGGCCCTGACCGTCGGTGTTGAGGTCGCGGCCGACGACCTGGGGCGCGGTCCCGCCGAGGCCCGAGACCCGCTGGACCCAGGACTGGGTGAAGCCGGTCGGCGCGCCGGCGACCGCCGGCTCGCCGACGAGCTGGTTCTGCGCCTTCCAGGCCAGGACCCAGAGGTCGCCGTTGGCGGCCATGGCCATCATCGGCTTGATCGTCCCGAGCCCACCCAGGGTCGTGGTCTTGCCGGTCGCGAAGTCGAAGCTCCACAGGTCGACGTCGTGGACGAAGCTGTCCCCGCCGCGGAAGCCCAGCACGTGCAGGACCGAGCCGCTGACGAGGGCGGCGCGCGGGGCCCGGACGGCGCGGCCCGGGTTGCCGAAGTCGTCGACGAGGTGGATCCGCTCGGAGTGGCCGGGCACGACCGGGCGCAGCGTCAGCGGGTCGCGCCAGGACACGGCCTGCTGGCTGTTGAGGGTCACGAGGACCGAGCGGCCGTCGGGTGCGAAGGCGAGCATCATCGGCTCGTCCCCGACCCACTCGGTCCGCTCCAGCCGGGCGACCGGGCGCTGGCTCCGCTGGTCGAAGGTCAGCGCCACGACGCTGACCGAGTCGCCGAGCATGTTGCAGGTGTAGAACCGCCCGAGACGCGCCTCCCAGTGGACCGACACCGGCCGGAGGCCGACCGGCACGCGCTCGACGAAGGTCGGCCCGACGGCGTCCCAGACCTCGACCGAGTCGTCGGGCGTGTTGCAGACCAGGAGGTAGTCCCGGTCGGCGAGCCGGACCCAGCGGATCGGGGCGACGGTCGGGCACTCGAAGTTGGTGAAGCCCTCGCGGCCCTGGGCCGGCGCGGGCACGGCGCAGAGCGTCACCGCCCCGAGGAGCGCGCCGAGGAGGACCGCCGCGGCCCTGTCCCCCCTGCGGTTCATCGGATCGAGACGAGCCCCGTGCTCGTGAAGGTCATGAGCTGGCGGACCGAGTCGACCGCCAGGCCCTGGACGACCATGTCGACGCCCTTGAGCGTGGGGTTGTTCGGGACCGGGAACGACAGGGTCGCGAGCCCCTCGAGGTCGGGGTGGACGACCGCGCCGAGCAGCACGAAGGTCGCGGGGTCGACGCCGAAGAAGCCCTGGAACGGGGGGATCGGCGTCCGGGCGATGCGCTTGGCGCTGCCGAAGACGACGGTCACGACCTGGTTGGGCTTGGGGTTGACGGCCGCGCAGAGGATGTCGACAGTGCCGCCGACCGGCTCGACGTCGCCGACGAGCCACGCCGTCTCGCTGTGCATCAGGTGCCAGCGCGGGAGGATGTTGTGGGCGAACGAGATGAAGCCCCCCGCCGGGCTGTCGTGGTTGGTCCAGTCCGGCGTGTCGACGAGGACCTCGGGCGGGGTCGTCGGGTCGAGGTCGTCGGCCCAGACCTGGTCGGAGTCGACGGAGCTGACCTTCTGGGCGAACAGGATGGCCTCGACCTCGCCGTCGGCCCCGTGGATCGGGCGCGGCGCGAAGGCCCCGGCCGAGCCCGTCGCCCCGGTCACCGCGACCCGCTTGACCGGGTCGACGATGGCGTTGACGAGGTCGATCGGGCACCAGTAGATCGTGATCTGGTCGGAGTAGAAGCAGACGACCTTGCCGCCGACGACGCCGAGGGACGGGGTCGGCATGTTGTTCGAGCCGAAGCCGGAGATCACCTTCGGCGCGCCGAAGGCCGTGCCGACGCTGGTCCTCGACGCGAGCATGATCGAGCTGCCCCGCTCGAAGATCGCGTACAGCCCCGAGGGGTCGAGCGACAGGTAGCCGTCGTCCGAGGTCGAGTTGAGCGCCTTGGCCTCGAGCGTCAGCGTGAAGGTGCCCTGGTACGGGTTGAAGTGGCCGATCAGTACGCCGACCGACTTGTCGTCGCCCCCGAGGTAGCTGGGCAGGGCGTTGACGGTCAGGCAGGTCGTCCACACGCCGGCCGCGTCGTTGGACAGCCGGAGGTGGTGGACCGAGCGGATGTCGGTGCCCGGCACCGAGGTCAGGGAGTTGATCAGCATCCAGCTGGGCTGGGGCTTGACGATGAACCCCGGTGGGGCGCCCTGGGCGAGGACGGGGGCCGCGAGCATGCAGGACAGGAGCAGGGCCTGGAGGCGCTTCATGAGGGGGACCGCGAGGACAGGGGGTGAGGCGCCGGAAGGGTCCCGGTCGCCCCCCCATTGTCACCCAAGCCCCGGGCCCGACAACCGGAGCGGGCACCCCGGATCGCCCTGATACGAACCCGGTATGGGGCCGGGACCCCAGGGGGCGGCCGGACAGGGACCGGCCCCTGGCCCGGCTTTCTTCTTGGCTCACCCCTTCCGGTCTTCACAATCCGGCCGGACGTGACCGGCCTGCCCATCGGATGAAGCTCGGACAAGCCGCCCCGGCTCGTGACAACAACGCGCTCCGCGTGGTCGGGCTGGTCGTGCTGCTGTACGTCTTCCTCGTCGCCATCAACCTGCTGAGCGACGCCTTCAAGACGATCGGCAAGGGCCAGGCCGAGACCCTCCTCGGCGGGATGACCTCGCCCTTCGCGGGGCTGGCCGTCGGCATCCTCGCGACCGTCCTCGTCCAGTCGAGCTCGGTCACGACGTCGATGGTCGTCAGCGCCGTCGCCGGCGGCGCGCTCGACCTCGACCTGGCGGTGTTCACGATCATGGGCTGCAACGTCGGCACCACGATCACCAACACGCTCGTCTCCCTCGGCCACGCCCGGCAGGACGCCGAGTTCCGCCGCGCCTTCGCCGGCGCGACGATGCACGACTTCTTCAACATCCTCGCGATCGCCATCTTCCTGCCGCTCGAGATGATGACCGGGTTCCTCAAGGCGGGGGCGGGCCGGCTCGCGGCCGCCCTCGGCGAGGGTGGGCTCCAGTTCCTCTCGTTCACGAGCCCGATCAAGACCGTCGTCAAGTTCGGGTCGTCCCCGTTCAAGCACCTGCTCCTCGACGGCTCCCTCCCCCTGACCCTGGGCGTCGTCCTCGTCGTGGTCATCGCCCTGACGGGGATCTTCGTGGCCCTGCTGCGGATCACCAGGATCATGCGCGCCCTCATGGCCGCCCGCCTCGAGCAGGCGCTCAACGCCGCCCTGTCGCGGTCCGGGCTCCTGGCGATCCTGATCGGCATCGCGATGACCGTCGCGGTGCAGTCCTCCAGCATCACGACGTCCCTCATGGTGCCGCTGTTCGCGGCCGGGATCCTCGAGCTCCGCAACGGCTTCCCGGTCACGCTGGGCGCCAACATCGGCACGACGGTCACCGCCCTGATCGCCACGCTCGGCGTCGCCAACAACGACGAGCGCGGCCAGGCGGCGCTGACGATCGCCCTGGTGCACCTGCTGTTCAACGTCTGCGGCACGGTGCTGATCTACCCGATCCCGGCGATCCGCGACGTCCCCGTCAGGATGGCGGAGTGGTTGGCCGGGCTCACGATGCACCGGAAGGCGTACGCGATCCTCTACATCCTCGTCGTGTTCGTCCTCCTCCCCCTGGTCGGGATCCTCCTGACCCAGTAGAAGCGCAGGCGCATGGAACCGCACCCCGAACCCCGACGTCCCCTCCGGACCGGGCCGCCGCGGCGGAAGGCCCGCGGCGCCGTGCCCCCACCCGAGTCCCCTGACCGGAAACGTACGATGCTCGAATGGCTCAAGACCCTTGGCAAGAAGGACCCGGGCCTGATGTCGATGGCATCGAGGCTCAACCAGATGCTCGTCGACGGCCGGCACATGTTCGACATCTCGTCGAGCGTCCTGCTGTCGACGGCCGACCCCGACCTCATCCGCGAGGACCTGTTCAGGACCGACGTCGGGATCAACGCGAACGAACAGAAGTTGCGCCGTGAGCTCGTCGTCCACGCCACGGTGCAGGGTCCGGTCGAGTTCCCGACGAGCCTGGCCCTGATGAGCGTGGCCCGCGACGCCGAGCGGATCGGCGACTACTGCAAGAACCTGTTCGACATCGCCAAGCTGCGCCAGATCCCCAAGGGGCACGATCTGAACGAGGGGCTGTCCAGGTCCCGCGACCGCCTCTCCGAGCTGCTCGGCCAGCTGATCGACATCTACAACAAGCAGGACGAGAAGCAGGCCCGCCGCTTCCTCGTGGACGCCGACCGGTACCTCGACCACTGCGACGACATGGTCGAGAAGCTCATCAGCGAGGAGCCGCAGGGCGCCGTCTCGGCCTCCCTGGCCTACCGCTTCTTCAAGCGCATCGGCGCCCACGCGATGAACATCGTGTCCTCGATCGTGCAGCCGATCGACAAGATCAACTACTTCGTCATCGACGGCGAGGAGAAGGAGGACGACTGATCCTCCGCGCCGCCCACGCGCGGGTCGCCCTGCTCCTCCTCGGCCTGGCCGCGGCGTGCGCCGGGACCGGGCCGGCGCCGCTGGCCGGAGGCCGCTTCGAGGCCGTGGTCCTCGGCGTCGCCCAGGACGGCGGCCTGCCCCACCTCGGCTGTGAGAAGCCCTGCTGCGTCGAGGCAAGGCGCGACGGCCGGCGGCTCGACCCGGCCTGCGTCGGGGTCCGCGACCTCGAGACCGGCGGACTGCTCATGGTCGAGGCGACGCCGGGCATCGAGCGGCAGGCGCACCGGCTGCGGGCCGTGGCCGGCCGCGAGGGGGGCGGCCGCAACCCGGTCGACGCGATCCTCCTGACCCACGCGCACATCGGCCACTACGCCGGCCTCGTCCACCTCGGCCGCGAGGTCGCCTCGTCGCGCCGGCTGCCGGTCTGGACCAGTCCGCGCATGGCCGCCTTCCTGCGGGCCAACGGCCCGTGGAGCCAGCTCGTCGAGCTCGACCAGATCGAGCTCCACGTGTTCGAGCCGCGCGTGCCGTTCTCGCCCATGCCCGGCCTCGAGGTCACCGCCATCCCGGTCCCCCACCGCGACGAGTTCTCGGACACCCACGCGTTCAAGCTCCGCGGCCCCGAAGGAACGCTGCTGTTCCTGCCGGACATCGACCGCTGGGAGCCCGCCCTCCTCGCCGAGCTCCTCGACGGCGTCGACCGCGCCTACCTGGACGGGACCTTCTACGACGGCCGCGAGCTCCCGGGCCGCGACCTCTCCGAGATCCCCCACCCGCCCATGGTCGTGACCATGGACCTCTGCGCCACCCAGGCCGCCGCCGCCCCGGGCCGCCTCCGCTTCATCCACCTCAACCACACCAACCCCGCCCTCCGCGACCGCGCCATCCTCGACGCCGTCCGCTCCCGCGGCTTCGCCGTCGCCGAGGAGGGCGAGCGCTTCAGGTTCTGACCTCGGGCTCGTCGGGCTCGCTCGATCACGGTCATCGACCGGGCAGCGCATGACCCGTCTCGTGGTCGACCGGGATGCGCACATCCCTGGCAATGCCAGGATCGAACCCTTCCGGACTCCGGGGCTCGCCGGACCATGCACATGGCACGTCCCTGTACTTGCGGTGCGAGCTCCCTGGCTACAGGCGATTGGACGGCATCGCCGGCCCGAGGACCCTCCCTGCAACGGAATGGGAGTCTTCACGCGTCGTCGGTCACCGGGGACATCGCGCTGGTCTCCGCGGTGACGGGACACCATGACCGGCTATGGGGCCGATAGCCCGTCACCGAAGTCGACTGCGCCGCGATGTCCACTGGATGCCCGACGCCACGAGAGGAGCATCCCTGCGTTGCAGGGACGCCTCTCCCGTGACGAAACCCGTTCACTGCCGAGGCTTCGCGGACGCCCGCCCGCTGAACAGGAACGTCACCAGACGGTCGAGTGAACCTTGGACCCTCGATCGTCTTCGAACGAACATTCGGCCTGGATCGCCGATTGCAGCCGAACAACTGTGCCGAATCAAAGCCGCACCGGGCAGGTCACTCCTGACCCGGGCACGGCACATCACCCCGCACCTCGGTCACGGTTTCGTCTCCGACACCGGTTCCGGTTCCGACACCGGTTCCGGCTCCGGATGCAGTTCCGGGTCCGGTTCCGGTTCCGGGTCCGGTTCCGGGTCCGGTTCCGGATGCGGTTCCGGCTCCGGATGCGGTTCCGGGTCCGGCTCCGGATCCGTCTCCGGTCCCGCCTCCGGTCTCCACACCGTCTCTCCGGATCGCGGCCGGAGCGGTCGTCCCCGTCTCCCGCGCTGGCGATGATCGTCTCCGACCGGGAGCAGCAGGTTCCCCTGGCCGGAGACCGTCTCAGTGCCTCGCATCGTGCGTCCCCGCGCGGTGCCGCGGATCGGACATGTCCCGGCGCAGTCGACTCCCTTCCGGTCAGCCCCCTAGAACCCCTCGCTCTCCGTCCCGTCAGGGGGGACCAGCCGGACATGACCGTCCGTGGCACCCCGTGTGACGTCACGATCCGTTGCAGACCCTGTCTCCGGCCGGTCGAGACCCCGTCGCCCTCGAGTGGATGCACAAGTCGAGCTCAGCGGCGACTGAACAAGCGACCGACCCAGGAGATGCGGTCCGCGAGTCTCGAGAAGGGCAGGGTCTGGAGATAGACGCGCCCGGGGCCGGAGAGGGTGGCGAAGAAGAAGCCTTCGCCGCCGAACAGGGCGTTGCGCACGCCGCCGACCCACTCGACGCGGTAGTCGACGCTGGGCTGGAAGGCGACGAGGCAGCCGGTGTCGAGCCGGAGCGGCTGGCCCTCGGCGAGCTCGACCTCGAACACGGTGCCGCCGGCGTGGATGAAGGCCAGGCCGTCCCCGCTGAGCCGCTGCAGCAGGAAGCCCTCGCCCCCGAACAGCCCGGTCCCGACCTTCTTCTGGAACGCGACCGAGATCCCGGTGCCGCGGGCCGCGCACAGGAAGGCGTCCTTCTGGCACAGCAGCTCGCCCCCCAGCGCCGCGAGGTCGAGGGGCAGGATCTTGCCGGGGTACGGCGCCGCGAAGGCCACGTCGGCGCGGACCGACCCGGCGTTGGTGAACGTCGTGATGAAGAAGCCCTCGCCCGAGAACACGCGCCCGACGCCGTCGACGAGGCCGCCGAAGAAGCCCCGGCCGCCGCGCGTGGCCACGCCGGTCTGCATCTCGACGCCCTCGGTCATGTAGAGCATCGAGCCGGCCTCGGCGAGGACCTGCTCGCCCGGGTCCAGGGTCACGATGACGGCCTGCATCTCGTCGCCGAGGAGGCGGTAGTCGATCTCGTCGCTGTCGTTGGCCTCTGCCGTCATCCTTCGCTCCCGTCGCGCCGGGCGGCCAGCGGACGCCGACCCGGACAATTCCCGCACGGCGGGGAGCATAGCCGGGATCTTCAACGAGGCTTTGCAGAGCCCACCCGCGGGCCCCCTGAACGGTCCCTACCCTCCTCCGCGGGCGGCCGCCTCGCCGCCCGCGCGACCCTCCCCCCAGAGCCCCTTTCCCAGGAGAGACCGATGCTCGCCACCGTGATGGCGGCCCTGCTGTTCCAGGGCCCGGCCCCCGTAGTCATCAACGAGTTCAGCTACGACGACACCTCGACCGACGACTACGAGTTCGTCGAGATCTACAACACGACGAAGAACACGATCGACGTGTCCGGCTGGAAGCTGGACGGCAACGACAGCAGCGGCGGCAACCCGAGCTACACGATCCCCGCCAACACCAGGCTCGGGCCCGGCCAGTTCCTCGTCTTCGGCAGCACCAAGATGAAGGGGCTCGTCGGCAACGCGATCTTCGTCGACATCGGCGCCACCAACCTGCTCGAGAACAGCAACGAGTCGATGTTCCTCGTCGACGCGAGCAACAACGTCGTCGACGCCGTCGCCTACGAGCTCCAGCTCGGGACCTGGGCCACGGCCAGGTACGAGGGCGGCGGCATCTGGGGCGGCATGACGAGCCAGGACCCGGGCACCGGCAACCACCCGACGTCATACTCGCGCCTGTCCGACGGGCACGACACGGACGACAACGCCAACGACTTCCGGATCATGCCGGCCACGCCCGGGACCTCGAACGACCAGGCCAAGCTCGTCGCCCACGTCGACCAGTTCGACGCCGCCACGGTCGAGACCCAGGTCGCCGGCTTCGACGCGACCTTCTACCGGCCGCGCGTCATCGACCCGACCAAGACGAGCGCGTCCAACCCCGCGGCCATCGCCGCGAGCCCGCAGGGCAAGCAGTGCATGGTCCTCTGGGACCCGACCTACCTGGGCGGGCTCAAGGCCGGCGACCACGCGATGATGACCTTCGACACGATCAAGGACGTCCGCCTCGAGTGCTACGTCTTCCTCGACGCCTCCAAGCACGCGACCGGCGACGAGGAGTCCTGGTCGATCGGCCTGCGCGGCACGTCCGACGGCTACGGCAACCCGGTCGACGTCGCCAACAGCCAGAGCTACAACCCCAGCGGCAGCACCGGCGTCGCGGTCCACTACCAGCGCACCGACAAGGGCGGGATGCTCTACCTGATCGACCACAACGACGGCGGCGACGACTTCGTGGTCCTCGGCAGCATCCCGATCGCCACCGGCAAGAACGACGGCTGGCAGCGCCTGCGCTTCACGGTCGTCGGCGAGTACGCCGAGGTCATCTTCGGCGGGACGCCCGGCTGGGCCGACGGCACGATCCTCTACGGCAAGCTCGGCCAGGGCGACAGCAAGTCCCGCCACCCGGCGATCCTCGAGGGCGGCGTGTGGATGTCCTATCGCAGCAACATCTCGACGACGACCGGCGTGCCGCGGCCGCTGACCATCGACGACCTGCGCATCGTCCCGACCGGCCCGCGCGTCACCGCCTTCGGCACCTCCGCGACCGGCT
Source organism: Planctomycetota bacterium (assembly GCA_041398545.1). Classification (GTDB taxonomy): domain Bacteria; phylum Planctomycetota; class UBA1135; order UBA1135; genus JAWKUM01. The sequence continues at coordinate 48,781 of JAWKUM010000010.1, forward strand.
CGAACAAGAACACCCCGAAGCTCGACACGTTCGGCATCCCGGCCGTCGGCGCCAAGGAGTTCGCCCTCGTCGCCAGCGACATGATCCCGTCCTCGCCCGGCGTCCTCCTCCTCGGCGGCACGTCGATCCCGGGCGGCATCGCGCTCGGCAACGCCTTCCCGGCCGGCGCGATGCTCTACGTCCAGCCGCTGCTGACGTTCGGCATCGTCGCCGACACGAGCGGCGTGGCCACGGCCCCGGTGCCGATCCCCGCCGACAACGGCCTGCTCAACAACAACGCGACCTGGCAGGTGTTCGACGTCGACCTCGCGATCAAGGTCCCGCTGCCGCTGGTCTCGACCAACGGCCTGACGATCGCGATCGGCAACTGAGCGGGGACACGGACCCCGCCTCACCGGCGGAGCCGGGCTCGAGGGTCCGGCTCCCCTTGCCGTACCGGGCGCCGGCGCGCGCCCGACCCCTCCCCCGGGGGCCGGGTCGCGCGCCCCCCTGCGCCCTCCCCAAGTCCGGGCATTCGCGCTAGGCTCTCCCCTCCGCCTTCTCGCCGACCCGTCCAGGCCCCGGCCGGGGCCTCCGGGACCGCGAGCCGGCCCCCGTCCCGCTCTGGCCGGTCCGCCGACGGCTTTCCGCTCCCAGCCGCCCCGTCCCGGTCGTAGAGAGGGACCTCCGCCGCCCCCGGACCTCGGAGAGTCGACTCTCGATGAGACCCGTCCCCCTTCTCCTGGGCGCCCTCCTGGGCTCCCTGGTCCCCGCCTCGTCCCTGCCCGCCCAGAACCAGGGCGACGACGTCCTGCCGCCGGACATCTTCGTCGAGGGCTTCGGCCCCGCCGCCGGCAAGGCCGCCGCCCCCGAAGCCGAGGCCCCGGCCCTCGTCTCCGGCACCCGCGACGAAGCCACGCGGCTGCTGCGCGACCCGCGGGTGGTCCTGCTCAAGGTCACCCGTTGGTTCCGGCCGTCCGAGTCGGCCCGCCGCGCGGCCGTCCTCGACGTCGGCAAGGGCTGGCTGGCCCTCCGCGGCGGCAAGGTCCTGGGCTGGTTCGCCGACCTCGACGAGGAGCTCGTCAACGAGGCCGGCTCCCGCGCCGTCGACCTGACGGCGCGCTCGGACTCGGCCTTCCTGACGCCGGGCTTCTGCGACGCCGACAGCAGGTGGTTCCGCGCCGACGCCGACCTCGGCGACTCCGGCCAGAACCTCTCGGTCGCGGCGGCCGACCGGCTCGAGCTGTGGCAGGAGGGCTGGGAGGAGCTGCCGCGCAAGAGCGGGGTCACGACCCTGTACGTGCCGGCCGGCGTCGCCGCGCGCAGCGCGGGCGCGGGGGTCGTCGTGTCCCTCGGGACGACGCCGCGCGTCGTCGAGCGGGCGGCGGCCTCGAGCTACAAGGTCTCGACCGTGCAGACGCGCGGGACCAACCTCAGCCGCGACGGCGTGACCAAGACCCTGGAGAAGGAGCTCGAGGACGCCAAGAAGTACCGCGAGGCCAAGGAGAAGTACGACAAGGACCTCGAGGAGTACGAGAAGAAGCGCAAGGAGTTCCTCGCGTACTACAAGCAGCACCCGATGAAGGCCGGCGAGGAGCCCGCCGAGGAGCAGAAGCCGGCGGCCGACGAGGGCCGCCAGGGCCGGCGCGGGCGCGGCATGCGGATGACCCCCGAGCAGGTCCAGGAGATGCGCAAGCTGCCGCCCGAGGAGCGGCAGAAGTACATCGACGAGCTGCGCAAGAAGCAGCAAGGCGGGGACGAGGGCGCGAAGGAGCCCGAGAAGCCGGCCGAGGCCAAGGCCGACGGCAAGGCGCCGCCGCGGCCCAAGCGCCCCAAGGAGCCCGACGTCGACCCGCAGAAGGAGGCCATGCTCGAGGTCCTCGACGGCAAGCGCATGCTGCGCCTCGAGGTCCACCGGGCCGGCGAGATCCAGGCGGTCCTCGCGCTGAAGAAGGAGCACGGCCTCGACAAGGTCGTGCTCGTCGGCGCGACCGAGGCCTGGAAGGTCGCCAAGCAGATCGCCGAGGCCGGCTGCCCGGTCGTGCTCCGGCCCGAGGAGACCCCCGAGGCCGCGGGCTTCGAGCTCCTGCCCGAGCACCTGCCGGCCCAGGCCGCCCGCCTCGCCGAGGCCGGCGTCCCGGTCTGCTTCGGCTCCGGCGGCCGGCGCGAGGCCGGGGTCCTGCCCCTGCTCGCGGCCTGCGCCGTCGGCAGCGGCATGTCCGAGGAGGACGCCCTCGAGGCCCTGACCAAGAACGCCTGGCTCGCCTCCGGCGGCGAGGGCGACGTCATGGTCGTCTACGACAAGGACCCGCTCGCCCCCGACGCGAAGGTGCTGGCGGTCATCGACAACCAGGCCGCCGGCGCGAGGCGGCCCGGGCGCGGCGCCGGCAACGGCCGGCGCGGGGCCCGCGGGGCGGACGCCGGCGGCGCCGGCGAGGGAGGTGGCCGATGAGGCCCCTGCCGACCGCGCTGGTCGCCCTGTGCAGCGTCGCGGCGCTGCCCGCGCAGCAGACACCCCCGTTGGTCATCGAGGTCGGCAGGGCCTGGCTCGAGCCGGGCAAGCCGATCGAGCGGCCGCGCTTCGTCATCGAGGTCGGCCGCATCCGCGACGTCGCCACCTGGAAGGAGGGGCAGGACGCCGCCGGCGCCGAGCGCTTCGCCGGGGCCGTCGCGACCGCCGGGTTCGTCGACCTGCACCGCCTGGCCAAGGACCAGGGCGAGCTCGGCGAGAAGGCCGAGTCGCTGACCCCCGAGCTCCGGCTCGACCGCGCCTACGACCCCTTCGACCCCGAGTGGAAGCGGAGCCTGGCCAAGGGGGTGACCTCGTTCGTGCTCGCGCCGGCCCACGACAGCCTGTCGGGCGGCCAGGCGATCTGGGTCACGAACGGCCTCGTGCCCGAGCCGGACCAGGCGCCGAGCTACATCGGCTTCTCGCTGACCAAGGAGATCCAGGGCCGGGACCGCCGGCCGACGAGCCTGATCGGCGCGCTCGACTACCTCCGGGAGGGCTACCGCCGGCTGCGCTCGTCGACGCCGCGCCGCCTGGACCCGACCGAGCAGGCCCTGGCCTCGACGCTCGACGGCGCGGTCAAGGTCGGCTTCGTCTGCGCCCAGGCCGACGAGGTGCTCGGCGCGATGACCCTGGCCGAGGAGCTCCGCCTCGAGGGCACGATCTTCCTCGGGGACAGCAGGGGCCGCTTCGTCCGCCGCGACGTCGAGGAGCTCCTGCCCAAGCTCCGCGAGTCGGGCCTCGGCGTCGCGCTCCCGTGCCTGTCGCTGCGCTCCGACCCCGAGGACCGGGCCCTGCCGGCCGAGCTCGACCGGGCCGGGATCCGCTTCGCGTTCTGGTGCCCCGCCGTCGAGCGCGGGGACGTCGAGGGCTTCCAGTGGACCCTGGCGGCGTCGGTCCGCCGGGGCCTCGACCCGGCCCGCGCCCTGGCCGCGGTCACGTCGGTCCCGGCCTCGTGGGCCGGCGTCGGCGACGTGGTCGGCACGCTCTACAAGGGTCGGCAGGCCGACCTCTGCGTGTGGTCCGGCGATCCCTGGGACCTCCGCTCCCGCCTGCTCCTGGTCGTCCGCAAGGGCGAGGTCGTGTGGCGCCCCCGTGCCGAGGAGGCCGTCCGATGAGAGTCGCGTTCCTGCTCCCCCTCCTGGTCCTGGCCGGCACGGCCTCGGCCCAGGAGACCGTCCTCCTGCGCGGCGCCAAGGTCTTCACCGGCACCGGCGCGTTCCAGGACGGCGTCGAGGTCCTGCTGCAGGGCGGCAAGATCGCCAAGGTCGGCCCCTCGATCACCCCGCCGGCCGGCGCCAAGGTCCTCGAGCTCGAGGGCCGCTGGCTGACGCCCGGCCTCGTCGACCCCAACACCTCGCTCGGCCTCGACCAGGCCCACGTCAACGAGGAGTCGGACGAGGTCACGCCGCACATCCCGATCCTCGAGGCCGTGTCGCCGCGGGACCAGTCGTTCCGGCGCGCCCTCGAGGACGGCGTGACGACGGCCTACGTCTCGCCCGGCGGCAAGAACGTCTTCGGCGGCCTCGGCGTCGTGCTCAAGACGCAGGGCGAGACGCTCGCCAAGCGCGTGCTCGACCGCGGCAACGGCATGCGCATGACGCTCGGGTCGATGCCGACGGCCGGCAACCGCACGTTCCGCGGGGGCAACCCCGACAGCATGTTCTACCGGCGCCCGACGACGCGCATGGGCGTCATCTGGGAGATCCGCAGCGCGTTCTACGACGCCGACGCGCGCCGGGCCTCCGGCGACCGCGAGGAGCTCGAGGACGACCCCAAGGTCAAGACCCTGATCGCCGCCCTCGACCAGAAGCTCGTCGTCCGGACGACGGCGCGGACCGACCAGGACATCCGCACGGCCCTGCGCCTGGCCCAGGAGTTCGGCCTCAAGCTCGCGCTCGACGAGTGCACCGAGGCCTGGCTCAACCTCGACCAGCTCGCCGCCGCCGGCTTCCCGGTCATCTGCGCCCCGCCGTCGGTCGAGACCCACCCCGACAACGCCGAGCCGCACCTCGACACGATCAAGCTGCTCGCCGACAAGGGGGTCAAGGTCGCGATCCAGACCGGCCAGGGCCTCGGCGCCCTGCCGCTGATCCGCGAGGCCGCCTTCGCCGTGCGCCGTGGCCTCCCGCGCGAGCGCGCCCTCGAGGCCGTGACCTCCGTCCCGGCCGACATCCTCGGCGTCGCCGACCGCGTCGGCCGCATCGCCGAGGGCCTCGACGCCGACCTCGTCGTCTGGAACCTCCACCCCCTCAGCGTGTTCAGCAAGGCCGAGACGGTCATCGTCGACGGCTTCTTCGTCATCCGGCCCGCGCAGGCCGAGGGCTCGCCCGCCCTCGAGTCCGCCGGCACGGCCCCCCCCTCCGAGAACCGCGGCACGCGGCTCTGATCCCCCTCCCCCACGCGACCATGTCCGCCAACTCCTTGCTCCTGTCCCTCGCCCTCGCGGCCCTGGCCTCCGCCGCCCCCGCGCAGGACGTCACCGTCGTCAAGTGCGGAACGCTGTGGACCGGTCGGGGCGAGCAGCCCAAGACCGACGTCGTCCTCCTCATCGAGGACGGCAAGATCAAGCAGATCGGGGCTGACATCGAGGTGCCCTGGAACGCCAACGTCATCGACGCGAGCCGGCACTTCGTCATGCCGGCCTGGGTCCTGGCGCACTGCTCGGGCGGCCTCGACCGCGAGAACGAGAACATCCCCATGACCCCGTACCTGACGGTCATGGACTCGCTCGAGCCGGCGCACCCCTTCTTCGAGGTCGCGCGGCGGGCCGGCATCGGCGTCCTCCACGTGCTGCCGGGCAACACCTGCCAGGTCGGCGGGCGCGGCGTGCTCCTCAAGCCGTACGGCCAGACCCCCGAGGAGATGGCCTTCGTCGAGAAGGCGGCCATGAAGGTCTCGCTGTTCTCCGGCCGGGGCTCGCGCAGCGCGCACCTGCTGGCCCTCGAGAAGGGCTTCCAGGACGCCCTCGACCACCGCAAGGAGCTCCAGCGCCAGCGCAAGGAGTGGGAGGAGGACAAGGCCAACGGCGCGACGACCGAGGCCGAGTTCGACGTCGAGGCCAAGCTCGACCCGCTCAAGAAGCCGCTGCTCGACATGCTCGACGGCAAGATCCCGGCCTACATCTACGTGCACGACGCCAACGACGTGCCGACGGCCCTGTCGCTGCTCGAGAAGTACCCGCTCAAGGCCGTCCTCGTCCTCGGCCCGCGCTGCTACAAGGCGGCGGCCCTGCTCGAGCGCTGGAGCCGGCGCAACCCGGGCAAGCTGCGCCTCGTCCTCGACCCCGAGCTCGAGTTCACCGAGAAGGACCCGGTCACCGGCGACGAGACCGTCGTCTGCCCGGCCAAGGTCTACTGGGACAAGGGCCTGCCCTTCGCGCTGACCTCGGCCGAGGTCGGCGGCCGCTCGTCCGGCAACCCGGCGCTGGCGCTGCCCTGGTGGCAGGTCGGCACCTGCGTGCGCTACGGCATCCCGGAGGACGACGCGATCGCGGCGTTCACCGAGATCCCCGCCAAGATCCTCAACCGCGGCGACCGCGTCGGGCGCATCGCGGTCGGCATGGACGCGACCATCCAGGTCCTCAAGGCCCCGCCGATGGAGCCCGAGAGCGAGGTCGACATGCTGCTCGTCGAGGGCCAGGTCGTCTACGACCGCAGCAAGGACCCCCGCGTCAAGGCCCTGACCGGGACCTCGGAGACCCGCTGAGACCATGCGCGCGCGCACGCTCCCCCTGGTCGCGGCGGCGACCCTGTCCCTCCTCGCGGCCTCGCTCCGGACCCCGCTCCTGGCCCAGGAGCGGGCCGACCAGCCGGTCGTCGTGGCCGTCGGCCGGCTCCACGTCGGCGACGGCAAGGTCCTCGAGGACGTCCGCGTCCGCATCGAGGACGGCAAGCTGGCCGCCATCGACCCCGACGAGGGCCCGGTCCCCGCGGGGGTCCGCTTCGTCGACCTGCGGCGCAAGACGATGATCCCCGGCCTCGTGGCCGCGGCGGCCTCGTTCGGCGCGCGCGACTCCGAGCTCAACCTCACGCCCGACCGCGTCGCCGCCGACGACTTCGACCTGTACGCCAAGCAGGAACGCCTGCTGCGCTCGGGCCTGACGACCGTGGCGCTCGTACCCGGCGAGGCCCGGCTGATGCCCGGACAGGTCTCGGTCGTCAAGCTGGCCGGCGAGGACCCGGCCCGGCGGATCCTCAGCACCAGCTCGGCCCTGCAGGTCAACCTCGAGCCGCGCTCGCGCCAGGTCCCGGCCGTGTTCGAGCCCAACCCCGTCCCCACCGACGAGGACCCGCTGCTGCCGTCACGGCGCCAGCGCGGCTCGTCGCGGGCGAGCCAGATCGCCGTCCTCAAGGCCGCCTTCGAGGAGGCCCGCGAGGCGCCCGAGGGCGCGCTCGGCGGCGAGGGCCCGACCGAGTCGAGGTACGACCTCGGCTGCCTCAAGCAGGCCCTGGCCTCGAGCCTCCCGGTGCGGCTGCGCGCCCAGGACGCCGGCGACCTCCTGCACGGCCTGCGGCTCTGCGACGAGCTCGGCGTCCGCGTCGTCCTCGACCGGCCCGAGCAGGCCCCGCGCCTCGTCGACCGGCTCGGCCGCCGGGGCATCCCGGTCGTGCTCGCGGTCCCGCTGCGCCCGGCCACGCCCGAGCCCGGCGACTGGAGCCAGGACGAGGCCGAGGACCCCGGTCTCGCGCCCGACCACGCGGCGATCCTGGCCCGCGCCGGCCTCCCCGTCGCCCTCGTCCCGCAGAGCGACGCCGACCTCGACAAGCTGCGCCACGTCGCCGGGGCGGCGGCCCGCTACGGCCTGCCGGCCGACAAGGCCCTGGCCGGCATCACCCTCGAGGCCGCGCGCGTCCTCGGCGTGGACTCCCGCGTCGGCTCGCTCGCCCCCGGCAAGGACGCCGACTTCGTGATCCTCTCCGGCGCCCCCTTCGACGCCCGCACGCGCGTCGAGGAGGTCTGGGTCGACGGGCGCCTCGTCCACGAGAGCGACGTCGAGGTGCAGAGCTTCGCGCTCAAGGTCGGCCGCCTCCTGACCGGCGACGGCAAGGACCTGCGCGACGCCACCGTCGTCGTCGAGGACGGGCGCGTCGTCGCGGCCGGCCCCTGGGTCGAGGCGCCGCGGGGGATCGACGTGCTCGAGTTCCCCGACGCCGTCCTCGTCCCGGGCTTCATCGCCCCGGCGACCAAGCTCGGCCTGCACGCCGACCAGGGCACGGCCATCGCCGCCGGCCCCGAGGTCGACGTCGCCACCTTCCTCGACCCGCGCGACCCCGCCTTCGCCGAGGCCCTGGCCAGCGGCGTCACGAGCCTGCTCGTCACGCCCGACTCCGGCACCCCGGTCGGCGCGCGGATCGCCGCGGTCAAGACCGGCGGTCGCGAGAAGGGCTTCGTGACCCGACCGGTGGCCGGGCTCCGCATGCGGGCGCAGGCCGGCGGCGCGCAGGGCGTGGCCCAGCTCGTCGCCGAGATCGAGAAGGCCCGCAAGTACGTCAACCCTCCCGAGGAGAAGCCCAAGGAGGAGGCCAAGAAGGACGAGCCCAAGCCGGACGAGAAGAAGGACGCCAAGGCCGGCCCCGTCGACCTCTCGGGCGACTGGACCGCGACGGCCGAGGTGCGGTCGCGCGGCCAGAGCCGCACGGTGCAGATCCCGATCGAGATCAAGCAGAACGGCACCGACCTCGACCTGTCGGTCAGGCTGCCGGGCATGCCGGTCGCGTTCGCGGGCAAGGGCAAGGTCGAGGGCGACAAGGTCACCGGCGAGCTCCAGGGCCAGATCGGCCCGATGGCGCTCAAGATGAAGTTCGAGGGCACCTACGCCGACGAGAAGATCACCGGCGCGCTGACGCTGACGACGCCGCGCGGGCAGCAGCGGATCGAGTTCACGGCGGCGCGCGGCAAGGCCGGGCCGGCCCGGCCGACGGCCAAGGCGGCCGACAAGAAGGAGCCGGCCAAGGACGAGAAGCTCGAGCCGTTCCGCGCGGTCTTCGACCAGGGCGCCCCGCTCGTCGTGACCTGCGCCAACCGCGACGCCGTCCTGGCCGCGGTCGAGGCCGTCGTGACCAAGAGCAAGCTCCCCCTCGTCGTCCAGGCCCCGGCCCGGCCCCTCGTCGAGGAGCCGGTCACGCTGCCCAAGGGCGCGAACGTCGGCTTCCTGCTCCAGGTCTCCCAGGCCAGCTACGAGGACGAGGGCAAGACGGTCGACGTCGCCAGCGCCCTCGCGGCCCAGGGCTTCGAGGTCCTGCTCTACGCCGGCGTCCAGCGGGGCACGGCCCTGCTGCCGCTGCACGTGGCCTGGACCGTGTCCGAGGGCTTCGACACCCGCCGCGCCATGGCCTCGCTGACGGCCGGCGCGGCCCGCTGCTACGGCCTCGAGGAGCGCATCGGCCGCATCGCCGAGGGCTGCGACGCCGACTTCGTGCTGTTCTCCGGCGACCCCTTCGACCTGACCAGCACGGTCCGCAAGGTCTGGGTCTCCGGCCGCCTGTGCGTGGACCACGACGGGGCGACCCGTCCATCCGAGCGTTGAGGGAGACATGAGCGCCCTGACCCGACTCCTGTTGATCCTGACCCTGGCGGCCACGGGCCACGCCCAGGGAGGCGACGACCGCCCGGCCGAGGCCCCGGCCCCCGCCAAGGCCGTGCAGGACGGCCCCCTCGGCACGTGGAAGGCCAAGATCCCGTTCGGCCAGGCCCAGCGCGTCGTCGAGGTCACGATCGAGCTGTCCAAGCGCGACGACGGGCTGTGGTGCAAGGTCACGACCCCGTTCCTGCGCCAGCCGTTCGAGGGCACGGTCACGGAGGCCGACGGCGTCCTCAAGGGCACGCTGTCGACCAAGCTCGGCGAGCGCTCCATCGACGCGCCGTTCGAGGCGAAGCTCGAGGGGGGCCACCTCGTCGGCAAGGTCCGCCTCATGCGCGACGACGTCGCCTTCGACGCGGTCCGGCCCGGCCAGGACGACGCGGCGGGCAAGCCCGCCGAGGCCGCGAAGGACGCCGAGGCCGGCCAGGACAAGGCCGCCCCGGCCGAGGACCGGCCCGGCGAGGAGAAGGTCGCCGAGGCCTCGGGCCCGAAGCCGGGCGAGAGCCTGCTCGTCAAGGCGCAGCCGCGCCCGGCCAAGCAGGCCCGCGACTTCGTCATCGACTACGGCCACCGGCCCAAGCCCGAGGACTGCAAGGTCGCGCGCTGGGGCCCCAAGGACTTCGACTCCCCCGACCAGGCCCTGCGGGTCCGCAAGCTGTTCCCGATCACGTCCGACCCGATCCAGGACGCGGTCGTGCTCGTGCACCGCGGCAAGATCACGGCCGTCGGTCGCGCCAGCGAGGTCCGCATCCCCGACGGCTACACGGTCGTCGACTGCGGGGACGGCTGGCTGTTCCCCGGCTTCGTCGACCTGCACTGCCACATCGCGTCGGGCAGCTTCGACCTCAACGACACGGTCCACCCGACCAACCCCGAGTTCCGGACGCTCGACCTGATCGAGCTCGACCGCCCCCACGTCAAGAAGGCCCTCCAGGGCGGCGTCACGACGACGCTGTACATCCCCGGCTCGGGCTCCAACATGGGCGGCTTCGGCACCGTGACCAAGCTCGCCGGCAAGACCGCCGACGAGGCCCTCGTCCGCTTCCCCGGCTCGCTCAAGATCGCCCAGGCCGGCAACCCCGAACGCCGGACCGGCGACATGGGCGCCGGCCGCATCGGCATGAACTTCGGCCTGCGCGCGACCCTCGAGCGGGGGCGCCGCTACTACCAGGCCTGGGAGGACTACGACGCCGGCCGGTCGCAGGAGAAGCCCAAGGAGGACCCGGCCCTCGAGAACCTGCGCGGGCTGTTCCGGCACGAGTACCCGGTCAGCGTCCACACCCAGGGCTACCAGGTCTGCCTCGAGACCCTGCGCCAGCTCCACGACGAGTTCGGCCTGTGGGTCTTCGTCGACCACGGCAGCTTCAACGCCTTCCGCATGGCCGAGCAGGCCCTCGTCCGCGGCGTCCCGATCGCCAACGGGCCGCGGATGTACCAGATCGACTACGACACCGGTGAGATGTGGGGCACGGCGGGCCTGTGGGCCCGCGGCGGCGACCTCGGCTGGGACGAGGACCAGCTCGGCGTCGGCCGCGACGGCATCGCCATCAACACCGACTCCCCCGTCGTCCCGCAGGAGGAGCTCACCGTGCAGGCCGCCTGCGCCGTCCGGCTCGGCCTGCCCTGGGAATGGGCGATCCGCGGCCTGACGATCAACCCGGCCCGCTTCGTCGGCGTCGAGAGCCGCGTCGGGAGCATCGAGGTCGGCAAGGACGCCGACATGGTGCTGTGGACCGGCGACCCCCTCGACCCGCGCCGCCACGTCCGCAAGGTCATGGTCAGCGGGAACCTCTACTACGACTGCGACCCCGGCGGCAAGGACCACGGCAAGCGCCGCTTCTGAGGAGGCCAGAGCAATGCACCCCAAGACCAGCGTGTTCGCCTCGGCCCTGCTCGCCGCCCTGACCGCGGCCCCCGCCGCGCCCGCCCAGGGCGGGGAGGGCAAGCAGACCCCGGCGCAGGAGCTGTTGCAGCCCGCGCGGCGCGTGGCCTTCGTCGACGCCACCGTCTACACGGTCGACGAGAAGACCGGCAAGGCGAAGCGGCTCGACAAGGTCACCGTCCTCGTCGACGGCGGCAAGTTCGGCGAGATGGGCCCCGACCTCGACGTCCCGCGCGGCTACGAGGTCGTGCGCGGCGGCGTGCTCGTGCCCGGCATCGTCTACCTCGGCAGCGACGTCGGCATGCCTCGCCCCGCGCGGCCCGAGATCCAGCTCCCGCCCGGCGTCCGGCTGCCCCCCGGCTTCCACATGCCGCGCGGCCGCAACCGTGAGGCCAAGCCGGTGATCCCGCCGACGGCCAAGGTCGCCGACCAGTTCAAGCCCGACGACCAGCGCTTCGCCGACTACCTCCAGGCCGGCGTCACGACCCACGGCATCACCGCGCCGGCGACCGGGATCTCGGGCATCGGCGCCGCCGTCAAGGCCGCGGGTGAGGACCGCAAGGCCATGGTGCTCGAGGGCAAGGAACTGCTGGCGATCGGCGTCCGCCCGGGCAGCGCGGCCAAGAAGGTGTTGAGCGAGAACTTCGAGAAGGCGGAGAAGCTGATCGAGGAGCGGAAGAAGGCGAAGCGGAAGCCGGAACCGGAACCGAAGACGGAACCGGAGCCGAAGACGGAGCCGGAACCGAAGACGGAGCCGAAACCGGAACCGCAGCCGAAGCCGGAACCGCAACCGAAACCGGAGCCGAAACCGGAGCCGAAGCCGGAGCCGAAGCCGGGGCCGGAGCCGAAGCCGGGGCAGGGGCAGGAGGCCAAGCAGGCGGACAGCAAGCCGGCGACGCAGCAGGCGTCGCAGCCCAAGCGCGAGGATCCGAACATCGCCAAGCTGGCCGAGGTGCTCGAGGGCAAGCTCGGCGTCCTCGTCGAGGTCGACAACGCGACCGGGCTGATGCACGGTCTCGACGCGCTCAAGGACGCCCCCTTCCCCTTCGTCCTGATGCAGGAGTTCAACCGCGGCGAGGACAACTCGGTCGACCGCATGATCGACCGGCTCGGGGAGCGCAAGGTCGACACGGTCCTGCTGCCGGTCGAGATCGCCTACCAGCCCGGCACGCGCTGGTACTGGTGCCCGCAGCGCCGGTTCCTCGACGCCGGGTTCGAGGTCGCGCTGACCCCCGGCGAGAGCGGCGGCAGCGTCGAGACGCTGTGGTACCGCGCCGGCGAGCTCGTCCGCGCCGGCATCCCCCGCGAGGCCATCGTCCGCGCGCTGACCTGGGTCCCGGCCAAGGTGCTCGGGGTCCAGAAGCGCGTCGGCTCGATCGCCAAGGGCAAGGACGCCGACTTCCTGCACTTCTCGCGCGACCCGTTCAGCCCGGCCGCGCGCCTCATCGACGTCTACTTCGAGGGCCGACCGGTCGAGCGCCCGGCCGTGCTCGGCGAGTCCAGGACCGAGGGCACCGAGGAGGTCCGCTGATGCTCCCCCACACGACGACCGCCGCGGTCCTGGCCCTGCTGCTCGGCGCCACGGCCGTCGCCCAGGACCCGCCCCGGCGCGGCGGGCGCCGGCCCGCGCCGGCGTCCCAGGAGGCCAAACCCGCCCCCGAGAAGCCCGCGGAGAAGGCCGAGGAGAAGCCGGCCAAGCCCGAGCCCAAGCCGATCGCGCTGACCAACGCGACCGTCTGGGTCGGGGACGGCCGCAAGCTCAGCCGGGCCACGGTCCTGCTCAAGGGCGACAAGATCGAGGCGGTCGGCGTCGACGTCGAGGTCCCCGAGGGGGCCGAGACGCGCGACCTCGAGGGGCTCCACGTCTGCCCGGGCTTCCTGATGCTCGGCGCGCGCGGGATGGGCAGCAACACGCCGGGCCAGGGCGAGACCTTCGAGGACGCCCGCGACCCGTTCGACAAGACGATCGAGCGGGGGCTCGCGGTCGGCATCACGTCGATCGTCGCCGAGGCCGACGCCGGCTCGGCGATGCCCGGCGGCCGGGCCGGGGTGCTCAAGCTGATCCCCGGCGAGCTGGAGGGCGGGGTCGTCGAGGAGAAGGCCTGGTACACGATGCGCGTGCCGCTCGGACCCGAGGGCTGGCGCAAGCTCGAGGAGGCCGTCGAGAAGGCCAGGAAGTACGAGGACGAGAAGGCCGAGTACGAGAAGAAGAAGGCGGCCGGCGACGACAAGGCCAAGGCGCCCAAGGAGGACAAGGCGCTCGAGGCCCTGCGCGAGGTCATGTCCGGCGACGTGCCGCTGCTCGTCCGCGGCAGCGGCGCCCAGGCCGGCGGCATGTGGGGCCGGCAGCAGAGCGCGCTGCCGCTCAAGCAGTGCCGCGAGGCCCTCCGCATCGCCAGGCTGATCGGCCACGGCGTGATCCTCGAGAACCCGTACGAGGGCTGGGCGATCGCCGACGAGATCGCGGCCACGGGGTCGAGCGCGATCCTCGTCCCGCGCTTCGAGGTGCCGGTCGACGAGACCCGCGAGGAGCCCAACGGCAGCCGCTTCGACCTGCCCGGGGCCTTCGCCAAGGCCGGGATCGTGTTCTTCCCGACGGTACCGCCCGGCGGCTTCGGCGGCGGCCCGTACATCGGGGACGGCGGCCTGCTCGGCCGGGACTTCAACACGCCGACCTACGACGCCTGCTTCGCCGTCCGCGGCGGCCTGCCGGAGGAGCTCGGCCTCTGCACGCTGACGAGCTGGCCGGCCAAGATGCTCGGCCTCGACGACCGCCTGGGGACGCTGGAGGCCGGCAAGGACGCGGACCTCCTGATTCTTGACGGAGACCCCCTCGGCTATAAAACCCTCGTGAAGGAGGCGATCGTCGGCGGCAAGGTCCGCTACCGGAAGGACCGGTCGCAGATCTTCAAGAGCGTCGGACGGTAGGAGGGGCTCGCGGGATCGCCCGCACAGCTGGAGTCGAGGGGATGGACGCCGAATCGCACAAGGAGATCGAGGACTTCCTGCGGGCCATGCGCCAGGCCTACAACACGCAGGACATGAAGGCGTTCCGCCAGCACTTCTGGACCAACCCCGGCTTCGTCCACCTCGACGCGTCGGGCCGTATGGACGAGGGCTGGGGCAGCTTCGAGGAGGTCCTCGACCAGGAGTTCCGCTACCTCGACAGCGTGCAGCTCAACCTGCGCAACACGACGGTCCGCGTCTTCGACGGCCGCTACGCCCTCGTCACCGCCGAGTGGAAGCTCAGCCAGGTGGACCCCGGCGGCCGCGCCCAGGACATCGGCGGCCGCGCCTCCTTCACCCTCGTCCGCCTCGACGGCCGCGAGTGGAAGATCGTCGGCTCCCACTACACGGCCCTCGAGTCCATCTCCGAAGAGGCCTGACGTCTCGGAGACCTCGAACGGAGAGTCCCCCGGGAAACCCTTCCCCCCGAGGCCCTCGAAGGGGAACAGTTTCCTGACACCGTGTCAGGCCCTGCCAACCTGACGCACCCCACTGGCCAGATCCCGGGATCCGACTAACCTGAGCGCGTCCACCCCGGGCCCGACCCGCCTCCTCCGGCCCGACCTCTCCCAGCCGGGGAGGCTCCATGACCTCCGCGCTCCGCTGGCTCGCCGCCCTCGAAGCGGTCGCGATCCTCGTCCTGGCCACCGTCCTGCTGACGCGGGAGCCGGCGCCGACGCCCGTGACGCCTGCTGGCGGACGGCAGTCGTCGGGGAAGCAAGAGCCGGCCTCTCCGGAGGCGAAGGAGCAGCGAGGAGAAGGCTCGGGTCTGCAGGGGGCTGCAGCCGAACGGCAGACGCTGGAGACGCGGAGGGAGCCCGAGCCGTCCGATCGCTTCCTCCTGCACGGCACGATCCGAGCGTCACGCGGCGAGTTGAACCCCGAGCGGCTATGGGTCAATGTCCGGCTGATCGGCTCCTCGATCACCCTGCCCGGCATCGTGTCCAAGACCCTCGAGTTCGCGGTTCCGGGCCTGCCGCGAGAGTCGCTGGAGATCATGTGCACGGGGTACGGCGTGGTCCCCCTGGCGCTGGACTATGATCCAGGCCCTGAGCCGGTCCAGCGTCTGGACCTCGAGGTCGAGACGACGCGCATCGTCCAGGTCTACCTCGTAGATGCCGAGGGGGAGGACGCCTTCCGTCAGCTCGCCACTGGCGGCGTCAATACCCAGGACCTCTGGGCCGTGGCCGCCGGCACCGGCACCGAGCTGGCCCTGCTGCCGATGGCCACCGGGAGCAGGTACGGGCTTGGGCCGGTGCGCTTCCGGCGGCGCGACTTCCGCAACCTCGACAAGACCCCCGAGGACTGCTTCGGGGTCGTCGAGGTCACCACTTCCGATCCCTTGACCATCTGCGCTTTCTACAGGCACCTGATGATCGGCTCGGCTCCGCTCCCGCCGACCGGCTCGGAAGTGCGGATCCCGATCCAGGTCGACGCGGTCCGGGCCATGCCGGGTTCGGTCCGCGCGGCGGTCCACGCCCCGGGAAGTGACAGGCCGGGCGCAGGCTCGTTCCGGATCACCAACCGTGGGAGCGGGAGGTCGGACCGGTTGCGCGAGGACGGCACGCTCGAGGCCACCGGTCTCGCGCCGGGATTCTGGGAGGTCCACGTCCAGGTCGACGGGTACGGCCATGCCTGCGTCCCGTTCCTGCTCGAACCGGGAGTCGAGCTCGACCTCGGGACGATCCGGCTCGACCCGGCCACGAGGATCGCTGGCAGGGTCCTCGACGCTCGCTCCGCGCCGATCCCGGCCACGATCAGCGTGCATCGCCTCGACCACCAGCTAGCCGGAGCGATGTCCAATGGCAGCGACAGGACCCGTGCCGACAAGGACGGCGCGTTCGAGTTCGGCAGCGTCGGTCGAGGTCGGTACCTGATTCTCGCTAGCCACGAACGGGCCATCGGCTGGCAGAGCGTCGACACGAGTTCGGGCCCGGTCGTAGACGTCGAGCTCCGCATCCACACCCATCAGGACGTCGAAGTCGACAACCGGCTCGGTCCCTACGACACCAGGCTCCTGGAGCTCCACACCTCGACCGGACTACCGGTATGGATCCGTGACGTCGACGCCTCGTGGAAGGGCCCCCTCCGCCTGCCGGCGGGCGACTACATCGTGCGGCTGCACCGCGTCGAGGGCCCGCCCCTCGAGGACCGGCTGCACGTCGGCACCGACGGGGGCACGCTCACGCTCCGTTGACGGCCGAGCCCTCGCGGGCCCCGTTGCGCCGCGTGCGCAGGGAGCCGGCGCGGGCCCTGGCCTGCGGCGCGTGACCGTTGGTCGCGGCCGCGGCCCGGCGCGGTCCGCGCGCCCGGTGACGGGCGCCTCGCGCGACCGGCAGCCGCAGCCTGAAGCAGGCCCCGCCGCCGTCCTCGCCGTCGAGCTCGACGCCGCCGCCGTGGGCCTCGGCGATGCCGGCGACCACGCCGAGCCCCATGCCGCTGCCCTGCTCGCCCTTGGTCGTGAAGAACGGCTCGAACACCCGCTCGCGCAGCGCGGCCGGGATGCCCGGCCCCTCGTCGGCGACGGCGAGCTCGAGCTCGTCGCCGTCGCGCGCGAGCCGCACGCGCACCGTGCCGCCGTCGGGCATCGCGTCGCGGGCGTTGAGCAGGAGGTTGAGCAGCGCCTGCTGGAGCTGGCAGGGGTCGCCGAGGACCGGCGGCGCGTCGTCGTCGAGGTCGAGGGCGAGCGTGATCCCCTGCCCGGCGAAGCCGCCCTCGAGGTCGCGCATCGACCGGGCGACGTCCTGCAGCAGGACCCGCTCGGAGCGACGCGGCGCCTTGCGCGACAACGCGCGCAGCTGGTCGCACAGCGCCGTCGCGCGCCGGGCCACGGC
This sequence comes from Planctomycetota bacterium, assembly GCA_041398545.1. Lineage (GTDB taxonomy): Bacteria > Planctomycetota > UBA1135 > UBA1135 > JAWKUM01. The sequence continues at coordinate 65,574 of JAWKUM010000010.1, forward strand.
CTCGATCCGCGCGAGGTGCTCGGTCACGCCGGCCTCGCCGGCCTCCTGCCGCGCCAGCGTCGCGGCGCCGAGCAGGACCTGGAGGAAGTTGCCGAACTCGTGCGCGATCGTCGTCGACAGCCGGCCGATGCTGCCGAGCCGCTGCATGTGCAGGACCCGGCTCTCGAGCTCCTGCTCGTCCTGGACGGCCGCCGACACGTCGCGCAGCAGGACCAGGGACGCCGGCCGGCCCTCGTGCCGCCGCTCGGTCGCGCGCAGCGCGAGGGTCCGCCGGCGCCGGCCGCGGCCGTGCTCGATCCGGAGCGGCGCCGCGGCGCCGGCCTCGAGCCAGGCCAGGACCTGCCGGGCGCGCAGCTTGCCGAGGACGTCGCCGAGCCTCGCGGGGGCCGCGAAGCCCCCGAGCCAGCCCCGCACGACCTCGTTGGCCAGGACGACGTCATGTCCCTGGACGACGACGAGGCCGAGCTGGAGCCCGTCCATGGCCGCGGCCATCGAGGCCGCGAGCCCTCCCTTCCGCACCGCCATGGCCGACATGATGACCGGGCCGCGGCCGGGAAGCTACTTCCCCTGCCGCTTGAGGGCCCGCCAGACGTGGTCGGGCAGATCGCGGGACGGCCGGAACCAGGCCCGTGCGACGAGCCCGTCCTCGTGCCAGTAGAGCCAGACCCGGCTCGACCGGGCCAGGTCGAGGACGTTCCACAGCAGGAACAGGGCCGGGATCGGCTCGTGCCCGGCCGGCTGGCTCCACATGACGTCGGCCAGCAGGACCCGCGCCAGCCGGAGCCGGCCCTCTGCGGCCTCGACCGGGACCCGGAACGAGCCGGCGCTGGTCAGCACGTGGACGAAGCCTCCGTAGCCCGACCCGACGGCCCAGCCGGCCTCGTCGCCGTCGACCATGCGGTCGAGCAGGGCCGGATCGAGGGTCCCGTCGAAGCCGAGCGGCTCGGCCCGGCGCAGGCGCAGCGGGCCCTCGGCCGGCCGCCACTCGACGCCGCCGCCCTTGAGCATTCCGCCGGCATCGGGATACCGCACGAACAGTCGACCTTCGATCCCACCCTCGAGCTGCGCGGGCAGAACCGGGTCCGCGAGGGGGTGGAACGGTCGCAGGGTCACGACGTCGAGGGCGCTGTCGTCGAACGGCGGCTTGAGCACCGAGCCGAGCCCCCACAGGAAGCGCTGGTTGTGGAACAGGTCCTGTTCCGGGTCCTCGATCGGGATCGGTGAGCCGCGCTCGGTGAAGCCCCGCTCGTGCTCGCGCAGGGCCGCGACGGTCTGGCGCACGATGAGGTCGTCGTGCGAGCGCGACGACAGCACATGCAGAGGCAGGAACCACGCGACCGGGATCATCATCAGGCCGAAACCGAACACCCGCAGGAGCGGACGCCGGCCCTGCGCATTCGCCAGGGCCTCCATCCACGGACCGGAGATGAAGCCGAGGACCCAGATCGAGAGTGGCCAGACATCGGCGAGGTAGGCGTAGCGGTGCAGCGCCGGATTGGTCATCGAAGGCAGGAGCTGCAGCAACGGCCCGAACAACCCGGCTCCCAGCAGCAGCATGCCGACGAATGGCGCCGGGCGCGCCTCCGACAGGTACCACAAGATCGTCACCCCGAGCGTGGGCACGGCGAGCAGCACGAGGATGACCACCGGCGAGTCCGAGCCGCCCAGGCCGGAGACCAGCGTCGCCAGCAGCCCCTTCGCCACCTCGACGACGTCCAGCCCCCCCTGCTGCATGAAGCCGTAGCCGCCGAGGAACTCGCCGAGCACGAGCTTGCGGAACAGGAGGTAGGCCGGGATCACGGCCAGGTACGACAGCGACAGGACGCGGCGGCCGAGCAGGCGCACGCCGCGCCCGGGGTCGTGCCGGTCGAGGAGCTCGACGCCGAGCATCAGGAGCGGCAGGCCGAGGGCCGACTCCTTGGCCATGAAGGCCAGCAGCGTGCACAGCGCGACCGGCCAGGCCGGCCCGCCGCGGCGCCGGCGCAGCAGGAACCACAGCGCCGCGAGCATCGGCGGCACGACGTGGGTGTCGACGCGGCCGACGACCCACGACGTGCTGAGCCGCGTCGTCGGGTTCAGCAGCCACAGCAGCGCCAGGGCCAGGGCCGCGGTCCCGGCCCCGGGCCGCGGCAGCAGCAGCCGCGCGACGCGGTACAGCAGCCAGGCCGCGAGCACGGCGGCCAGCGCGTTCATGAGGTGGTAGCCGAACGGGTCCAGGCCGAACAGCGCGTGGTCGACGGCCAGGGACAGGGTGATCAGGGGCCGCCAGAACAGGAAGAAGCGCAGGTCGTACTGCGGCCCGACGAAGTCGTGCGCGACGTTGCCCCAGTCGCAGGCCCAGGCGATCGCCGGGTAGTCGTCCGACTTGAAGACGAGCCCGCCCGGCCAGTGGGCCCAGAGCCCCACGGCCAGCAGCAGGGCCGGGACGACGAGCTCGCGGAGCCGGACGCTCACCCCTTCTTCTTGCCCTCCGGCCAGCGCTTCTCGAGCAGCTTGCGCTGCCAGCCCGACCACGGCTGGGCCATGAGGAGCTCGCGGTACTCGTCGAGGCCCTCGACCTGGGACCGGCGCAGCTTGCCGAGGTACGACAGCCGGTAGCCGAGGCCCGCGTCCACGAGCCCGGCGGCGGCCATGCGCTCGAGGTCACGGGCCAGCTCGGCCGGGTCGAGGGACTCCTCGAGGTGGAGCGCGCACAGCGCGGCGAGCCGGCGGCGCCCGTCGTCGTCGAGGGCCTTGGCCGAGCGGGCGGCCTGGTCGAGCAGGGCGCGCAGGTCCCGGGCCTGCACGGCGGGGTCGGGGGCGAGGAGGCGAAGCTCGCAGGTGCGCAGCTTGCGGTCGGCGCCGCGGAGCCGCGACGGCAGCTTACGCAGGGCCTCCTGCGGGGACAGGGCGCCGTCGGGGGCCCCGTCGTCGGCGGCGACCCGCTCGCGCTCGCGGAGGTCGAGGACGAGCAGGGGGTCGCCGAGGAAGCACAGCTTCCACGGCCGCCAGCGCCCTTCGCCGGCGAAGCTGGCCTGGGCCATCGCCAACGGCATGCCGTCGTCGAGGCTGCGCGACCAGACCCGGTCGATCGGCACGAAGGCGTCGAGGTACGGCTCGTGCATCGCGCCGAAGTACGCGTAGGCGCCGTTGCGCAGCCAGCGGCCGGCGATCGTGTCCGGGTCCCAGGGGTCCGCGGCCGAGAAGCTGTGCACGTAGCTGACGATGGCCGGCACGGTCTCGGGCACGTCGTCGGAGTCGCCCTGGCCCTCGATCGTCGACCATGCCCGCGGGCCGCCCGAGCTGTTGACGTGGACGAGGCCGGCGAGGTTGCGCTCGAACCCGAACCGCTCGCGCCAGGTCTCGAGGGTCGCGTCCGGCGGCCCGACCTCGGTGCAGGGGAACTTCTCGCCGAGGACGGCCCTGGCCTTGGCCGTCGAGTAGCGCGACCAGGGCTCCTTCTCCGTGTTGTAGCGGCTGAACAGGAAGCCCTCGCCGGGCCGCAGGAACAGCGCGCACATGGCCATGTACAGGGCCTCGTCGCGGTCGCCGACGAGGCGCCCGGTGAACGCCCAGCGCAGCTCGTCGTCGTCGCGGCAGAGGTCGTCGTCGACCGACAGCGGGCCGGGGTCGACCTCGCCGCCCGCGAGCCAGCGGTACGGCAGGTCGACGGCCAGGGTCACGAGGTCGAGGTCGTCGCAGAGGTCGAAGGCCTGCACGCCGAGGCCCTCGACCACGCCGCGCAGCCGGGCGCGCAGCGCGTCCATGCCGGCCGCGTCGAGGACCTTGCCGTGGTCGGCGCCCTCGAAGTCGAGCGTCAGCCGCTGCCGGTGGCCGGCGGCCAGGGCCAGGGCGGCCTCGCACTGGGCCGAGCCCTCGCTGCTGAGCACGAGGCCCGGCGCCGGCTTGCCGGCCCCGTCGCCCTCGCCGCGCGCCTTGGCCACCGCGGCCTCCAGCTCGGCGCGGCCGCAGGCCTCGCCCGAGGCCGGCACGAACACGACCTTGGCCGGCTTGAACGCCGCCAGGAAGCGCGGCAGCCACACGGCGTCGAGGAACAGGATCGGGTGGATCGGGCCGGCGGCCCAGCCGCGCAGGGCGTGGGCGAAGCCGGCGCGGTCCTCGACGACGACGAGGAGGTCGCGCACCGGTCGGGGCTCGGGCAGGGCCTCGAGCCAGGCCGTGGCCTTGGCCGCGCGGCGGGCCTGTCGCTCCAGGAGGCGCGTCGGCAGCGGGTGCGCGAGAAGCTCCTTGGAGCGCAGCAGCAGGGCCTGCACGCCGGCATCGTCGCCGGCCCGGGCCGAGGCGAGCACGCGCGGCGCGAGGCCGGCCCACTCCTCGAGGGCCTTCTTGACGCCCGACGGGAAGCCGTCGGGGACGGGGCGCTCGAGCAGCTTGGCCAGCACCTTGATCGTCTGGAGCGGCTCGTTGCTCAGCTGCGCCTTGCCGCGGACCTCCTTGCCGGCGGGGTCGAGCACGGAGAACCCGGCGGCCGGCAGGTCCCAGCCCTTGGCCGGCTCCTTGGACGGGTCCAGGAACACGAGCGGGAGCCCGTCGAGCAGGGCCCTGGCCGGCTCGGAGCGCAGGCACAGGGCCTCGAGCACGACGACGTCCGGCCGGTCTCGGAGCCCGGCCACGTGCTTGGTCCAGACGACGATCGGGGCCTTGCCGGCCGCGAGCCCGCGGGCCTCGTCGAGGCTCACGCAGGTCTTGGGGCCCTGCAGCGGCGCGACCAGGAGGAGGCAGCCGAGGAGCGGGGTCAGCATGGCCCAGAGCCTAGCGCCCCGAAGCGCCCCGCGCCGTCCCGGTCGTGCCGTCCGGGCCTCAGTCCCGGCGCGCGCCGGCCCGGATCCACTCGGCCAGGACGGCCCGGACCGACTGGCTCAGCGGGGGCAGGCCCTCGGGCATCTGCACGCCGAAGCCCGGGTAGCGGCGGTCGACCTTCTCGAACAGGAAGCTCCGGTCCGGGTAGCCCGCGACGATCGTCGGGGCCATCGGGGCGAAGTCCCCGCCGCTGAACAGCTCCACGTAGCTGTCCATCGCGTAGTTGCCCTGGCGGTTGCCGCCGAAGTGGCACTGGGCGCAGTTGGACACGAGCTGGGGCAGGACGTCGACCGACCAGTGCGGGGCCCGCGCCGGGACGCCGCGGCCGAGCCGGGCCTCCTGGTTCTGGACCGAGACCGCGAACACCGGCGCGAGGCCGCCCTCGCCGACCTCGACGGCCCCGTCGTTGTCGCTGTCGGCGACCCCGTCGTCGAACCGCTCGCCGGTCTCGGGCCACTCGGCGCGCAGGAAGCCCTGGCGCTTGTGGACCGTGAACAGCTGGGCCAGGAAGGCCGGGGCCGTCTGGTCCTTCTCGACCGAGTACCAGAACGCGATGCCCTCGACGAGTTCGCCGCCATGGCGGTGGGGTCAGCCGCCGGTGGGCGCTGCTGTAAGCCAGCAGCCCGACGTCCCCGATCAGGTAGTCCTCGAGCAGGCGTGCCGACCCGGCCGGAGACGCCAGATCAGCGGCGTCTGGCCCAGCACCGACGCGGCCGCGTACAGGCCGCCGAACAGGGACGCCGCGTCGCCGATTTCGGCGTCGGCGTCCGCGTGCGCGCCGGTGCCGAGGTCGTAGGACTCCCAGACCTCGCCGCCCGGACCGACGAGGCGGTCCGCGCTGGCCTGCGCCATGCCTTCGAGCAGCTCGAGCGCGAGCTTCTCGTCGGGGAAGGCCTTGGCGCAGACGCTCAGGGCCTTGAGCGTCTCGCCGACCGGGCCGGGCCGGATCATCGTCGAGCGCCCGCCGGCGAAGTCGGCGCGCTCGACGAGGAGCTTGGTCGCCGGGTCGCGGTGGAAGTGCGCGAGGTTGGCCAGGACGATGCGCATCCCGTCGACCCCGGGCGTGATCACGCGGTCCTTCAGCCCCGGGTCCTTCTCGATCAGCCCCTGGTCGATCCAGTCGGCGATGAGGTCCAGCTCGATCTGCCCGAGGTACGGCCCGCCGTCCGGCATGCGCTTCGAGATCGGCGGCTTCTCCAGGGCCACGACCTGCCACAGCAGACTCTTGGCGTGGTCGCCCTTGACGACGATCGGGTTGGTCGCCTGATTGACGCCGCCCTTCAGCGCCAGCGAATAGGTCTCGATCGAGAACCCGGCCTCGGGCTTGGTCCCGGCGTGGCAGCCGGCGCAGTAGAACGACAGCAGGCCGCGGACGTGCTTGTCCCAGGAGATCGTCTCCGCCTCCGGGCCCTCGAGCGCGGACGGGGTCAGGTCGGGCCGGCCGAAGGGGTCGCCGCGGAACAGGCGGCCGAGGAGGGGGTGGGTCTGCTCCGGCGACGCGAGGAAGGCCAGCTCGACGAAGCCGCGCAGCAGGCGGGCCTGGTCGCGCAGGTCGGAGCCCCGGTCGATCAGGCGCAGCGCCTCGGGCCGGCGGGGGTCGCCCGCGTCGCGGCGCCACACGATCCGGGCCGGGAACAGCCTCGGCTGGACCTCGGGGTCGTAGGCGCCGGGGTCCTCGAACGCGCCGAGCGAGCGCCCGTCGAAGGACAGGCTGTCGAGCAGCAGCGAGTCGGCCAGGACGGCCTGCTCGAGCAGCAGGAGGCCGAGCTGGCCCTCCTCGGCGGTCGCGCCATAGAGGTCCCCCCGCCCGTAGCGCAGGAGGGCGCTGGCGCGGCTCGCGGCGGCGCGCATCAGCGAGCCGAGCTGGGCCGGCGAGATCCACTGCTCGCGGGTCGGGTCGGCGACCGCGCGCAGCGCGGCCCAGTCGCGCCGGTTCGCGGGCTTGCCGACGATGTGGTCGGGGACCAGGGCCGGGAGCAGGAACGACGGGGCCAGGGCGTCGAGGGGCTGGCCGTTGGTCCGGAACGCGTACTCGGCCCGGAGCGCCGCCAGCGTCTCGTCGGCGTTGGTCCCGTCCTGGTCGGCGTCGACCGGCGCGTCGTCCCGGGCCGCGAGCCGGTCGACGTAGGTCGAGTGGACGGCGTCCGCCCCGGCGCCCGACTCGAGCAGGATGTAGCGCAGCAGGGCGTCCCCGGTGTTCTCGATCTCGGCCCGGAAGGCCAGGCTCGTGACCGGGGTCGGGACGCCGGGCCCGGCCGGCCAGGTCTCGGGCGTCGACAGCAGCGCCGCCGCGAGGCGGAGCTGGGCGTCGGGGTCGATCCAGCCGGCCTCCGGCGACAGCGGGAGCCGCTCGGGGCGACCGGGACGGCGTCGAGCCGAAGTCCACGCGCGCAGGCGGCCGACAGCAGCAGGAGGAGCAGGAGGGACGGAGGGGCGACATCGGTGGGAGGGTCCCCAAGGATACCCGGCGTAGCTCGGGGAACCCCCCGGGTCACGTCCCGGGACGGGCGCAAGTCCCCTCCCCCGCCCTCGCAGGGTCGATTCGACCCGATCCGGGCCGATGATGGCCGGGATGCGCCTGCCGGTCCGCAGCGCCCTGCTCCTGTCCCTGTCCACGCTCGGCGGCTGCGCCCTGGCCGGCGGGCCCCGGGTCGACCTCGGCCCGGCCGTGACCGGCGTCCGGGCCGACCCCGTTGCGCCCCGCCTCCAGGGCAAGACCGACGTCCTCCTGCTGTTCAACGGCGACCGGCTGACCTGCGAGATCAAGGAGCTCGAGCACGGCCTGCTCCGGGTCAAGACCGACTCGATGTCCACGATCGAGGTCGAGTGGAAGGACATCCGGCGCATCCGCAGCCGCGTCCCCTACCGGGTCGAGCTCGGCGACGGCTCGATCCTGTACGGCTCGCTCGACTTCGTCGGCGAGGAGGGCAAGGTCGGCGTCCGCGACGCCGTCGGCCTGACCGAGGTCCCCCTCGGGCGCATCGTCGCCCTGACCCGGGCCGAGGAGACGATCAAGTCCAAGCTCGACTTCTCGGTCCAGCTCGGGTTCAGCTTCACCAAGTCGAGCGACGTGGCCCAGCTCAACTTCGGCCTCGACAGCACCTGGCGCGACCTGGACTGGGACATCCGGTTCAAGCTGTCGTCGATCACGACCTCCAAGGGCAACGACGGCACGTCCAAGAAGGAGGACGTCAGCCTGGGCTACCGCCGGTTCTACGAGGGGGGCCTCTTCCTCGACGTCTCGGGCGGCTTCCAGGCCAACGACGAGCTCGGCCTCAAGCTGCGCAGCTACGTCGGCCCCGGGGTCGGCCTGGCCCTCCTGCGCGACTCGACCCACGCCCTGCTCGTCGGGGTCGGCGTGCACGCCTCGCGGGAGCAGGCCACGGCCGGCGGCGAGGACGTCGACCAGGTCGAGGCCGTCGCCGGGGCGAGCTATTCGATCTTCGACTTCGAGAGCCCCAAGACCGACCTCACCCTCCAGGTCGCGGCCTTCCCGAGCCTGACCGAGGCCGAGCGCATCCGCGGCGAGGTCGACGCCCGCCTGCGCAAGGAGATCGTGACCGACTTCTTCTGGGACCTGACCTTCTACTGGCTCTACGACAGCAGCCCGCCGAGCTCGGCCTCCGGCAAGGACGACTACGGCATCGTCTCCTCCCTGGGATGGTCCTTCTGACCGGCCCGGGGAAGCCCTTGTCCGGCCATGACAGGCCGGCCCCCGGGCCCCATACTCTCCGGCTCGAGGTCACGGAGATGCGCCGCCGGCTGCTCACCCTCATCCCCGCCCTGTGCCTGCTGGGCTCGTGCCAGTACCTCAAGGACCGCTCCGCGGACTTCCTCGACCAGTACCGGCTGTCGATCGGCGCCGGCAGCGTCCTCGGCGTCAAGAGCAAGGCGCTCGGCCTCGTCGACACCGGCCTGATGATGGGCGTCAAGCCGCACGCCGCCGCCCTCGGCTGGCGCTATGGCCAGGCGATGTTCTTCCACGAGGCCGACATGCGGATCGACGCCGACCAGGCCGAGATCATCAAGACGACCGGCCTCGTCGACATGGACTACGCCAAGGCGTCGTACTGGAGCGGCTGGAACTCGGCGGCGATCCTCCCGGCCCTCCTGAGCTGGGTCGACGCCTCCCCGGTCGACTACGCCTGGCAGGTCCCCGAGGACGGCGACGAGTACGCCGACCGCCACTGGATCTGGAGCCCCGAGGCCATGGCGACCAACCGCTACGCCCAGGTCCACGTCTTCGACGTCGAGACCCAGGTCGGCCTCGTCGTCTACCTCGACGTGGGCTACAGCCCGGGCGAGCTCATCGACTTCCTGGCCGGCCTCGTGACCCTCGACCTCGCTGGAGACGACGGGAGATGGTGAGCTTCCCCAGGCCCGGTCGCCCCAAGGGCCGCCCGCTCCTGGCGGCCGCGGCCCTCGCCCTCCTCCCCGCGCTCCACGGCTGCCTGAGGCCCGATCCGGCGCCGCGCTTCACGCCGGCCTGGGAGCACTTCGACCCGGCCGAGGGCGACTGGTGGAAGACCGACAAGGTCCTGCTGGTCGCCGACTGCCAGCTCCACAACCTGTGGTCGGACGCCTTGCCGGAGCGCAACCTCTCGTCCGAGGCCCTGGCCGCGACGGCCATCCGCCCGCCCCAGCTCGACCTCTTCGCCGCCGACGTGCTCGAGTGGATCCTGGCCCACGGGAGCGACGGCTACGACGCGATCATCCACCTCGGCGACGCCCTCGACCTCGCCTGCGAGGGCGAGCTCCAGGCCTTCCTCGAGGTCATGGCCAAGGCCGGCAAGCCCTGGCTGATGGCGCCCGGCAACCACGACTTCTTCTACTTCGGGACCTACGACCCCGAGGACAAGGGGCTGTGGCAGGCGGCCTGCCACCACTCGGGCTCGGTCCTGCCCAAGGACCGCTTCGTCAAGCTCTACGTCGCGGCCCTGCTGCGCGAGGACGACCCGTCGCTCGCGGCCCTGGCCGCGGCGCTCGGCGTGGAGGCGCCCCGCGAGCGGGACCTCCACGAGGTCGCCGACGACCTGCCCGACGACTTCGACTGGGTCCGGGACGGCGGCTCGGGCGTGCTGCGGCGCATCGCCTGGCACCTCGTGCCCGAGGAGCCGTGGCGGAGCTACGTGATCCAGGAAGCCGACATGAGCCCCGACCGGCTGGACCCGAAGATCGGCCGGCAGTTCGTGCTGCTGCTCGACTCGTGCCAGTACCAGCGCCGGCCGGGCCTGATCCCGAACGGCTGGCAGACCTTCCCGCTCGTGCTCAACTGCGGCTCCCACGGCGAGATGCTGCCCGACCAGCTGCGCAAGGTGCGCGGCTGGATCGACGAGGACCGCGCGACGCTCGGGCCGGTCGGCTACGCGATGGCCTGCCACCACCCCTTCGAGGCCATGGCCCCGCGGACCAAGAGCAGCCTCGGCTGGCTGTGGCGCGAGCACGGGCTCGGCATGCTCGTCACGGCCCACACCCACAAGGGCTACTTCGCCCACCACGACCTCGGCACCGAGAACGATCGCCTCGAGCTCAACCTCGGCTCGACGACCGACTGGCCGATGGAGTGGCGGACCCTGCAGGGCTTCGCCCGGCTCGACACGAAGCAGATCTACCTCCGCGCCGAGCGCCACACGCTGGTCGAGGAGCTCAAGCAGCGGGACGGGTACTTCCTCGAGGCCTGGGAGATCCCGCGCGACGCCCGCGACGACTACCGCCGCTACAAGCAGGGCCACGCCGCCAGCGGGATCCTCGTCGACTTCGCGCTGATCCACCACATCACGCCGTACTGGCTGCCCCAGCCGACGCTCCACGCCAACGCCGCGGCGATCGAGACCGAGACCCAGGTCAAGGACACGCTGCTGTGGACCTTCTTCCGCCTGCTGCAGCTGTTCCCGACCGACCCGGGGGACGGGGGCGTGGCCTGGCCCGACCGCTGCGCCAACGACCGCGAGGTCATCGAGCGCATCGTCCAGGCCGCGTCCGACGCCGAGGGCTTCGACCGCAAGGTCGCCCTGCTCCAGGAGCTCCAGCGCTTCGAGCGGACGCGGCGCAGCAAGGACCCGACGAGCGGGGCGTCGACGGACCTCGAGCGCGCCCGCTACAAGCTCAGCCAGGCCGCCTGGGCCAGCCGCTTCGAGTCGTCCCGCGGCCGCCGGCTCAGCGTCGAAGACGAGCTGATCCGCGTCGACTGGGAGCGGACCGTGGACCCCGCCGTCCGCTCCGGCAAGAAGACCGGCACCGAGGAGGGCGCCCGGGACGGAGGCGGTCGCTGACCGCGGACCGGGGTCCCCCCCGTACCGGGGCGGACCTCAGGGCAGGACGACCGCGTGCGCGCCGGTCGACAGGCAGAGGCGCTTGTCGCTGCCGCGGAACGTCAGCGCCTGCCAGAACGACGACGCGAACTTGAGGCCGGTGTCGTTGGGCACCGGGATCGTGACCTGGGCCTTGGCGTTGGTCCACGTGCCGCCGGCCGCGAACCACAGCGTCGACGCGAGGTCGAGCTGGAGGCGGTCGCAGTCCTGGGGCAGGCCCGGGATGCCGAGGTTGCCGGGACCGGCCGCGACGAGCAGGACCCAGGCGTCGCCCGGGCCGGCCGCGAAGTCGGCCTCGACCTCGACCTGGAAGCTCTTGCCGAGGACGGGGTCGCCGAGGATCGTCAGGCCGCGGCGGAGCCCGGCGGCCGGCATCAGCTTGTCGAGGTCGGGCCGGAGCGCGATGTTCTGACCGCTGTTCATCGCCGTGCCGTGCTTGCGCAGCAGGGCGCGGACCTTGAGGTGGTCCGCGAACTTGGCGAAGTCCGCCGCCGAGAGCCGGGCCTTGGCCGCGCCGAGCAGGTTGACGACGGTCGCCGTGACCATCGGCGAAGCCGACGAGGTGCCGCTGAACGAGTTGGTGTAGTGCTGGCGCTTGTCGCCGGGGTTGAACAGCGTGCCGTACCCGGTCGTGACGACGCCCCCGCCCCAGCCGTTGGCGTCGATGCGCGAGCCGTAGCACGAGAAGTAGGCCCGGTCGAGCGCGGCGCCGTTGGACGCGCCGACGATCAGCGCGCCGGAGTCGCGGTAGGTCAGGTCGAAGATGCGGTTGAGCCGCGAGTCGTCGAGGTTGACGGCTCCGTTGCCGGCGGCCTCGACCGTGAGGACCCCGGCCTTGGTCGCCTTGACGATCGCGTCGAAGTCGGCCTGCACGTACTCGGTCGGCCCGAGGCCCAGCGGCGTCGTGATCTGCGCCTCGAGCAGCATGACGTCGCCGGCGCGGAGTTTGGGCAGGCCGACGACGATGGCCTTGGCGACGCTGTAGCCGGTCGAGGGGTAGTCGGTCGCGACCCAGAGCTCGATGTCCGGGCACATGCCGCTGACGCCGAAGGCGTCGAAGTCGGCGCAGAGCTCGCCGCCCACGGCGGTCCCGTGGTTGTTGTAGGTCGTGTACGCCGGGCTCGGCCCGATCAGCTGGGAGCTCCGCAGCGGGGCGATGTCCTCGTGGTCGAGGTCCCAGCCCCACTCGATGTCGAGGACCCGGATGTCCTTGCCCCAGGCCCCGGTCACGCGGCGGCTCGACCCGGCGTCGAAGCCGGTCGGGGCCACCCCCTGCCAGGTCTGCTGCTTGGTGAAGTCGGGCGTCGTCGGCGGGATGTCGCCGGGCGGCGGCGTCGGCCGCTCCATCGGATAGGCCAGCTCGACGACATTCAGGTCGGCCAGGGCCGCGATCAGCGCCCGCTGCTCGTCGTGGCTGCGGGTGGCGACGGTCAGGTACAGGGACAGGTCGGGGCTCGGGTCGAGCCCGCGGGCGCGGATCCGCCGGTCGAGGTCGGCCAGCTGGTCCTCGAGGCCGGCGAAGAACGGCCGCAGCTCCCGGTCCCCGAGCACGCGGACGAGGTCGCGGCGACCGTCCTCGGGCACGAGGCGCAGGGTTCCGTCGGCCAGCGTCGCCTTGCGGCCCTCGGCCAGCTTGACGACCAGCAGGTCCGGGCGGTGGGCGGCCGGGTCGACGACGATCGACCCCTTGGCCGGCACGGCGCGCCTCGGTCCGGTCGCCGGGCTCGGGGTCCGGGCCGGGTCGTCGGCCTGGGATCGGAGGGTCCCGGCGAGGGCGACGGCGAGCGAGAGGGCGAGGAGGGAGGTGCTGCGCATGGATCGGGGCTCCGGGGCAGACCGGGCCAGCGGCCCTGGGGAGAGGACCCGCCGGACCTCCGGCGGGTCCCTGCTTATACCCTGGATTCCCGTCCCGGGACGGAACCCCGGGACGGGTCGCTCCCGTCGTACCGGACCTGCCCCCGCGGCTGCGCCCTTCAGGGGACGGCGCAGCCCGCTCTTTGCACCAGCTCCTGCCGGAGGAATCCAATGATCCGCAAGCTCGCGATCCTCGCCGCCATCCTCGTCCCGACCGCCCTCGTCTCGGCCCAGGTCGAGTGCACCGTCACCCCGTTCGGCCGCGGCTGCGGTCCCAGGCTGACCGGCAAGGTCACCGACAACGACCACAAGGTCTTCGACCACGCCCTGCTGCTGGCGACGACCGACGCCCCCGCGCACTCGATCGGCCTGACGGTCATCGGCCTCGAGCAGACCGAGTGGAAGCTCCCGTTCATGGCCTGCGCCATGCTCGTGTCCCCGCACGGCATCGTGCTCGTCCGCAGCGACAAGGACGGCAACGCCTCGGCGTCGATCCCGTTCCCGGCCCGCGACGGCCTGACCGCCCACCTGCAGCAGTGCTGGTTCCAGTTCGGTCGCGAGGGCGTCAAGGCCGTCAACAGCAACGGCGTGACGCTGAGCTGCAAGGACAGCAAGTAGCCGTCCGCCCGTAGCCCCCGCCGGCGGCTCCGGGTCCCCGGATCCGGAGCCCTGGCTTGCCCGCGCGGGCGTCCGCTCCTATCACGGAGGCCCGTGACGGAGCTCGCCCCGACCAAGATCCCGGTCACGGCCGTCGCCCTCGACGGCCGCGTCGACGTGGACGCCCTGTGCGCGCGGATCGCCTGGCCGATCCTGCGCCGCTTCCCGTACGGCCTCCAGTTCCGGCTCGACGACGGCCAGGAGCTGTTCGTGTTCCGCTTCGGGGCCCTGGTCGTCATCGGCGCCAAGCAGATCGACCCCGCGGTGTCGGCCGCGCTCGAGGGTCTCACGGAGCGCAAGCTCCAGCCCGAGAGCCTGGACACGTACCAGCTCTCGGTCGGCACCGGGGCCCGCGGGCCCCGCGTCGGGTGGGACGAGGTCGCGGTGCCCGACGACAAGCCCGAGTTCGTGGCCGCCACGGCCCTGCTCCTGGCCCAGTCCTCGGCGCTCGAGCGCTACGAGAAGGCCTCGGACACGCTGGTCGAGGAGGCCCTGACCCTCTCGCGCGAGCTGGCCCTGACCGGCCGCCTGCCGTACGGCTCCCGCAGCCTCGTCCAGCGCGTCGCCCGCCTGACCCGCGACCGGCTCGAGCTGGCGCGGTGGTTCTACCTCGTCGACCGGCCCGAGGAGACCTGGGAGAACCCGGCCGTGGCCGAGCTCTACGACTCCCTGTTCGCCAACCTCGAGCTGGCCCAGCGGCACCGGGCGATGCTGCACAAGCTCGAGTCGGTCGAGCAGGCCTCGGGCTCGGTGCTCGACATCTGGACCGGGCGGCGGGCCAACATGCTCGAGCTGTGGATCGTGATCCTGATCGTCGTGGAGATCGTCCTCGCCCTCGCCCACGTCGCCTGAGCCCGCGGGCCGGCACCGGCCGATGCCAACGGCGCCATCGCGCGGCTCTCGCCGCCCGGTCCCCGAAGCCAGCGCGACCCCGCGTCCTTGGTCCATTCGCGGCGCCCCCATGGCCGATCAAGGACGGGAATGCTCTCGATGCGCTCCAAGATCCTGCTGTCCGGCATCGGGGCCCTGCTCCTGGCCGCGACCGGGACCGTCCTCCTGACGGGCCAGCGCCTGGCCCGGCTGGCCGAGCGCCTGCACGCCGACGCGGCGCACGAGAAGCTCGACGTGCTGGTCTTCCAGCTGCTGCAGAGCGAGCGGGACGCGGAGCAGCGGGGCCTGCAGGGGCCCCGGCCCGACGGCCGGGACGAGGTGCTCGAGGCCCTGGCCGCGACGACGGCCGGGGGCACCGGCAAGCTCATCGTCCTCGACGCGGCCGGCAAGCTGATCCTGCCGGCCGAGGCCGACGCCGGCCCCGAGCTGCGCCGGCGCGCCGAGGTCGTCGTCGAGCTGACCGCCGGCGAGGCCCGCGGCAGCGTGAGCCTGTGCACGGCCGGGGACGCGCGCTGGTGCTACTGGACCCGCTACCAGCCCAACGGCTGGAACCTCGCCCTGCTCGTGCCGCACGCCAACGTCTACGCGGCCGTCCACCGCTTCCGCTTCGAGTTCGGCCTGCTGCTGTTCGCGGCGGTGATGGTGTCGGCCGGCATCCTGGTCCTCGCCGTCAGCCACGCGACGCGGCCGATCCGTCGCCTGACCACGGCCGCGTCCGAGATGGCGTCGGGCCGCCTCGAGCAGGACATCGACACGAGCCGCAACGACGAGGTCGGCGTCCTGGCCCGGGCCCTGGCCGACATGCGCGACTCGATCCGCCGGCACATCCACGAGCTCGTGCAGGAGATCCGGGTCCGGCACGAGACCGAGACCGAGCTGGCCCGCCTCAACACCGGCCTCGAGGACGCGGTCGGCGAGCGGACGCGCGAGCTCGACGAGGCCAGGGTCGCGGCCGAGGCCGCCAGCACGGCCAAGAGCTGGTTCCTGGCCAACATGAGCCACGAGATCCGCACGCCGATGACCGCGATCCTCGGCTACGTCGAGCTGCTGTCCGAGGAGCTCGGCCAGCAGCTCAGCGAGGAGGAGCGGAGCGAGGGCCTGCGCACGATCCGCAGCAACGCCGAGCACCTGCTGCACCTCGTCAACGAGATCCTCGACCTGAGCAAGATCGAGTCCGGGAACATGACCGTGGAGCGGTTCCCGGTCCGGATCCGCGAGGACCTCGAGACCGTCCGCGACCTGCTGATGGTCCAGGCCCAGGAGAAGGGGCTCTCGCTCGAGCTCCGCTGCGCCGACGACCTGCCGGCCACGATCGAGACCGACCCGCTGCGCCTCCGCCAGTGCGTCGTCAACCTCGCGGGCAACGCGATCAAGTTCACCGAGCGGGGCGGCGTCGTCGTGTCGGTCGCGTACGAGCGGGAGCCCGAGCGCCGGCTGCGCATCGAGGTCCGCGACTCGGGCATCGGGATCTCGCCGGCCCAGCTCGAGCGGCTGTTCGAGCCGTTCACCCAGGCCGACGAGTCGACGACGCGGCGCTTCGGTGGCACCGGCCTCGGCCTGGCCCTGAGCAAGCGCATCGCCGCCCTGCTCGGCGGCGACCTCGAGGTCCGCTCGACGGTCGGCAAGGGCTCGACGTTCACGCTGACGGTCGACCCGGGCCGGGTCCGGGAGGCCGACGCGGCGCCGCGGCCGGCCGCGCCGGCGCGTGGCGGCCGCGGCCCGCTGCCGCGGCTCCGGGGCCGGGTGCTGCTGGCCGAGGACGGCGCGTACAACCAGCGCCTGATCCGGATGTTCCTGAGCCGCTTCGGCCTCGAGGCCGACATCGTCCCCGACGGGGCCCAGGCCCGCGAGCTGGCCCTCGCGGCCAGGGACGAGGACCGGACCTACGACCTGATCCTCATGGACATGCAGATGCCGGTCCTCGACGGCTACTCGGCCACGCAGGAGCTCCGCGACCGCGGCTACGCGGCCCCGATCGTCGCGCTGACGGCCAACGCGATGGTCGGCGACCGTGAGAAGTGCCTCGCCGCCGGCTGTGACGACTTCGCGACCAAGCCGATCGACCTGCGTCGCTTCGGCGAGATCCTCGCCCGCTACCTGCCCCCGGCGCCCCCGGCTGGCTGAGCGCCGGGCATCTGCTACCCTCTGCGCCGCCCCCGACGGGGCGCGAGGACGCGGATGCCCCACCCCCGGACCTGGATCGCTGCCCTCCTGCTCGCGACCGCCTGCGCGACGCCGCGGTCGCCCGCGGACTGGTTCGAGCGGGCCGCCGACCTGCACCTGCGTGCGGCGCCGGCCTTCCCGGCCGCGGCCGCGATCCTGCAGGGCTTCGACGAGCCGGGCGGGCCGGACCGCATCGAGGACGGCGACAGGCTGCTGTACGGCATCCACCTCGAGGTCGGCGGCCGGACCGACTCCTGGCTGGTCCTGTTCGAGGTCGAGCACGCGATCGCGACCGTCGACAGCGACGGGCAACCCCTCCCGATCGAGGGGCGCGCCAGGGCCGTCGTGACCCCCAAGCCCCGGCGGACCGCCGAGGGGACCGAGCGGCCGGCCGAGCCCAAGGTCGAGATCGACTTCACGTCGCGCTACGCCGTCGTCACGGCGACGGTGTTCGACGCGGAGGGCGGCGTCGTCAGCCGGGACGACCTGCTCGTGTCCCGCTTCCTGATGAGCAAGGGCATCTACGACGGGTGCCGCGTCGTCGCCGCCGACCGCGGCGACGGTCCCCGCGACGAGGCCACCTGGAAGGAGCTCGGCTACACGGTCTTCGCCTGCCTCGAGTTCCTCAAGCTGATCCGCGGCTGCAAGGGCCTCAACGAGATCCTCGAGCAGGCCATGGTCGTGGACCTCTGGTCGGTCCTGTTCCACTTCGGGGTCGAGGTCTCGTGCTCCCTCGACGTCGAGTCGGGCACGCCGTTCACGCTGCCGCGCGACCGGGGGCCGGACGCGGACGCCTTCCGGTTCCCGCTGTCGATCGGCGTCAACGGGGCCCCCGCCCTCGACTGCAGCATCGTCGTCGGCCGGACCGGCTCGCCGCTCAACCTCGGCGCCGGCGTCCTCTCGGTCGTCGGCGTCCGGCCCGGGGACGACACGGGCCGCGTCACGATGACGCTGCTCGCGGCCCGGCGCGGCGGCGCCGAGGCGGGCGACTAGCGCCGCCGCCGGCCCGCCGCCGGCAGGACCGCCGGACGGGCACGTGTCAGGTCGCCGCCAGATCGCCTGCCGGCGTGGTCGCCTCTCCGGCCACGAGCACGAGCTTGCCGGTCACGCCGCCCGCGCCGAGCACCTCGTGGGCCTGCCTCGCCGCGGTGAGGGGGAACCGCTGCGCGACGAGGGGTCGGATCCGCCCTCCGCCGAGGAGGTCGAACAGGGCGCCCAGGTCCTCGCGGAACCAGGCCGGCCGCCATCGCTCGAGCCACTGGATGCTGTACGGCACGACCCGCCGCCGGCCCGGCAGCAGCAGGCCGCCGAGGATGTACAGCCCGAACCTTGGCAGCGCGCGGAAGCGGTGGCGGCGGCCGGGTCGCCCCGAGGCCAGTCGCCCGCCGCTGAGCGACGAGGTCAGGCCGTAGACCACGACCCGCCCGCCCCGTCGCAGAGCCCCGCGGGACCGCCACATGTGCCTCCCGCCGATCCCGTCGAAGACGACGTCCACGCCATCGCCGGTCAGCTCGCGCACGACCTGCACGAAGTCCTGGCTCCGGTAGTCGATCGGCGTCCCGCCCATGTCGATGACGGCGGGCGCGCCCCGCGAGGAGCAGGTGCCGTACATCTCGAGGTCGACGAGGCCTCCGAGCTGCATCAGCGCCGAGCCCACGCCGCCCGAAGCGCCGTGGATCAGCACGCGCTGGCCCGGCGCGACCTTGGCGGAGCGGTGCAGCATCTGGTACGCGGTCACGTAGTTGAGCACGAGGCTGACGGCCTCCGCGGCGTCCAGGCCGGCCGGCACGGGGACGAGCTTGGACACCGGCAGGCACACGTATTCCGCGTACGCGCCGTGGATCGGCAGCGCCGCGACGAGCCGGCCGGGCTCGATGCCGGAGGTGTCCGGACCTAGACCGTCGACCACGCCCACGAGGTCCCAGCCCGGCGTGAACGGCAGCCGGGGCGTCTCGGGGTGGATCCCCTCGCGCATCATCACGTCCGGCAGCGCGACGCCGGCCGCGAGCACCCGGACCCGCGCCTCGCCGCGCTCGGGCTCGGGACACTCCTCCTCGACCACCCTGAGCTCTTCAGGTCCGCCGTAGCGGGAGACGACGATCCGCGCGTGCTGCATGGCCGCACACCCTTGGCTGCCGATCGTGCCGGGCGCGTCGTCGGGGCGGGAGATCGCGGCCTTCCCCCTGGAGATGCCGGGGGACCAGGGCTACCTTGCTCGGCCCGTAAGCGCCCGTAGCTCAGTAGGATAGAGCATCGGTTTCCTAAACCGGAGGTCGCAGGTTCGAATCCTGCCGGGCGTACCAGCACGAGCCTGGCGACGAGGGGGAGCGTCCTAGGACCGCAGGATGCTCTCCATCTTCTTCCCCCGGGCCAGCTCGTCGACGAGCTTGTCCAGGTAGCGGACCTTCCGGGTCAGCGGGTCCTCGATCTCCTCGACGCGGTAGCCGCAGATCATCCCCGTGATCTTGGACGCGTTCGGGTTCAGCTCGGCGTCCTCGAAGAACGCCTCGAAGGTCGATCCCTGCCTGATGTGCCTGTCGAGCTTCGCCTTGGTGAAGCCGGTCAGCCATTGGATGACTTCGCGCAGGTCCGCCTCGCTGCGCCCCTTCTTCTCGACCTTGTTCACGTAGAGTGGATAGACGGCTGCGAAGGTCATCTTCGCGATGCGTTCGTCCTGTTTGGATGGAGGAGTCATCTCGGTCGGGTCGCCGTTTTCCTGTAGGACGCGTGCGTGCTCCGTAGCGTACCGACCGGCGTCGGGAAGCCAACCCGGCCAACCACTTACGACCCTGGCGCCCCCTCCCCCCAACCGGAGGTCGCGGGTTCGAAGCCTGCCGGTTGCGCTGCCGCCCCTCGCCGCGGCGATCCGAGCTCCTCGCCCCCGCGGCCAAGCGCCCGTAGATTCGTGCGCCGACCGCTGCAAGGAGGCAGCCCATGTCCGTCACCAACGCCGGGTCCGGGACGGCCATCCACGAGGTGGCCGACGGTATCTTCCGGATCAGCACGCCGGTGCAGATCCCGGGAGGGGGCTTCAGCTTCAACCAGTTCCTGATCGTGGACGAGGAGCCCGTCCTCTACCACACCGGGCCGCGCAAGCTGTTCCCCCTGGTCAAGGAGGCCGTCGAGACCGTCATCCCGGCGGCCACGCTCCGCCACATCGCCTTCTCGCACTTCGAGGCCGACGAGTGCGGCTCGCTCAACGAGTGGCTGGCCGCCGCGCCCCGATCGGCCCCGCTCTGCGGCTGGATCGCCGCGATGGTCTCGGTCGACGACGTGGCCGACCGTCCGGCGCGCGCCCTGCAGGACGGCGAGTCGATCTCGCTCGGCAGGCACTCGCTCGAGTGGATCGACGCGCCGCACCTGCCGCACGCGTGGGAGTGCGGCCACTTCATGGAGGCGTCCACGGGGACCTTGTTCTGCGGCGACCTGTTCACGCAGCCCGGCGCCGAGCACCCGCCGACCACCGAGGCGGACATCCTCGGCCCGAGCGAGGCGTTCCGGCAGGCGTTCGACTACTACTCTCACACCAAGCACCTCCCGGCCCTGATCGAGAAGCTCGCGGCGCGGGAGCCCGGGACGCTGGCCTGCATGCACGGGAGCACCTGGAAGGGCGACGGCGCGTCCCTGCTGCGCGAGCTCGGCCGGCAGCTCGACGGAGACGGGAGCTGAGGGAGCGGCGGCTCCCGAGCCGAGGCCCGTCGACCGAGGGGCCGTGACGCATGAACCCGCTCCTCGTCAAGGCGATCGTCGTCCAGAGCATCCTGGCGCTCTTCGTCGTCCCGGCCCTGGCCCACCGCCGCGACGGGGAGGCCGGCGCGCCGAGGTCCCACAAGGGGCGCACCGAGCGCATCGTCCTGGGCCTCATGGCCCTCGGCATCCAACCGCCCCTCGTCTGGGTCGCGTCCCCGTGGCTCGGCTTCGCGGACCAGGCGTCGCGCCCAGAGCTCTTCTTCGCCGGCCTCGTCACCGTCGTAGCCGGCCTGTGGCTCCTCTACGAGACCCACGCGGCCCTCGGCACGAACTGGTCGATCACCCTCGAGGTCCACGAGGAGCACGCGCTGGTGACACACGGCGTCTACGCCAGGCTCCGCCACCCGATGTACCTCGCGCTGCTCCTCTACGCGCTCGGCCTCGCGCTCATGGTCCCCAACTGGGTGGCCGGCCCCAGCTACCTCGTGGCCGTCGTGCTCCTCGTCTGCCTCCGCCTCGGCCCCGAGGAGCGGATGATGCGCGAGGAGTTCGGTGCGGCCTACGAGGCCTACGTCGAGCGCACCAAGCGGCTGCTGCCCGGCATCTGGTAGCACCGACCGAGACCGGTGACCGGCCGCTCGGGTCGCGCGGCGCGGGCCGCGGGCGCCTAGCCCCGCCCCATCCTCCGCATCCGCTCGTTGGCGCGCTCGAAGATGCCGCGGATCACGGCGCCGTCCGATCGCTCCTCGGCCAGGGTCTCGGGGTTCCACTGGCTCCGCTCGGTCGCGAAGAAGTCGCCGCCGTAGATGTGGATCCCCCCGGTGAAGCGCTCGAGGGGGTTGGTCACCGAGTGGATCGCGGTGTCGGGGAGCGTCGCGACGTCGCCTTCGAACAGGCAGTCGGCGGAGAACGCCTGCAGGCGTCCCTCGGTCCGGCGCCAGAAGATGTTGTCCTCGCGCCCGGTGTAGATGCCGATCAGCGCCCACATGAGGTGGTTGTGGGGCATCAGGTTCATCTGCGGCGTCCAGGTCGCCGCGAAGATCGTCAGCGTCGCGGATCGGTGGAACACCTTCAGCCCCGCCTGCTCCGGCTCGCCGACGGCCTCGAGCATCGCCCGGGGCTCGCGCACGCCACGGGCGAGGACCTCGCGCACGGCCACCTGCGGGTCGGCCTCCTTGCTCGCGGCGACGCAGTCCGCCACGAAGGCCTCCATGTCGATCTTGTGCTTGCTGGCCACGACGGTCGGTACCGGCTCGGACCTCGTCAACCTACACGATGGGAGCGCGAGCAGGCCCGCGGATCCCAGCAGCAGGTCCCGTCTGGTCAGCGAAGTTCCGCGCAGCGATGGCTTGCTCATGGTGACCTCGGGGTGTCCTCGAAGGTCCGAAAGGGGTACCCCGAGGAGCCCGGGGAGGTCAACCGCCTCTCCGGGCTCCCACCCCTGCCCCTAACGCCGGCGCCAGGCCGGCCGAACGCCGAGCAGCGCCTTGAGCAGGTCGGCGAGGCCGGGGTTGCGGTGGGGTCGCGGGAGCGCGGCGCAGCCGAGCTCGGCGGCGACCGCGGCCAGGGTCTCCGGGCAGAAGCAGTAGATCCGGACCCGCGTGATCCGGTCGTCCTCGACCTCGAGGCGGTGGACCTCGTTGAGGCCGGTGACGCCGTCCAGGGTCCGGAATCCGAGCACGACCGGCTCGCCGTGGTAGTCCTCGACCCGCCACGTCGGCGCCGTGCCGAAGCCGAGCCTGGGCATGACGAAGTGCGCGTAGTCGAACACCTTGCGCAGCTGCTTGAACGTCGGCATGTCGGCCCCGCCGACGAGCTCGCCCTCGACGTTGGCCGAGCAGAGGGCGCGGATCGCGTCGACGTCCCTCGCGGACAGGGCCCGCGTGAACCCCTCGACGATCGCCCGCGGCGGGGGCTCGAAGCCGGCCGGGGGCCGCTCGCCGCCGAGCCGGCCGCGCCCGCGGTGCACGGCCGCCTTGACGGCGCCGACGCTCGTGCCGAGGACCTCGGCGATGTCCTTGTGCGACATGTCGAGCAGGTCCTTCATGACCACCGCGGCCCGCTCCTGGGGGTGGAGGACCTGGAACAGCAGGCCGGCCGCGCGCCCGTCGTCGGTGGCGGCGGCGGGCGCGGGCTCGGGCGCGACGCTCATCTCGACCTCCTGCTCGCGGAGGGCCCCATCGAGGCGGGCGCTCCGCCTCGCCTGGTCGACCCAGGCGTGGGTGGCCGCGCGGATCAGGTAGGCCCTGGGGTTGCGGATCGTGACGTCGCTCCGGGCCAGGTTGGAGAACACCCGGACGAGGGCCTCCTGGACGAGGTCTTCGGCGTCCCAGACGTCCCCGGTCAGCCGGGAGCAATAGGCATGGAGGACCTGCCGGTGCTCCTCGAGCCCATCGATGAACCGGCGCCAGGCCCCCTTGGGCCCCCTGCCGAACCGACCTCCACGACCTTGCTCCGTCATGCGCTCCGTCCCCCTGGGGGTCTCCGACCCCGAGAGACGCTCGGGAGTCGTCCGGGATAGTCGGGCCGGAGGGAAAACCGTCCGGCTCCGGGGCACGACGGCCTCCGGCTCAGAACCGGATCGTCCACGACAGGAGGAGGCTGTCCGTGTCGCTGCCCACGGCCTCCCTCGCATCGCCCCGGATGTAGGCGAGCTTGAGGCCCTGGCTGCCGCCGATGGGCATCCCGAAGGCCAGGCCGGTGAACAGGTTGACCCGCTCATCGTCCTTGGCCACGCCGTTGATCCGCGACTCGCCGCCGCGGGTGTAGCCCGCCCCGGCCGAGACCCACCAGCGGTTCGCGAAGGTGTGGACGACGTGGCCCTGCACGGCGAAGACCGGGTCCTGCTCGAGCGTGTTGCCGCCGAAGAAGTCATCGTTCCGGGTGAACAGGAGCGTCGTCCCCGTCAGCTCGAAGGACCACGGCCCCCGGTAGTGCACGGCACCGAGCTGGGACATGAAGGCGAAGCGGTTCTGACCGATGTTGAGCAGGCGATCAGGGTCGTACTTCCCGAGGGGCAGCTTGGCGCCGAACCCGACACCGACCACCGTCCGGTCCGGATGCGCCTGCTGGTACTCCACGAACTCCTTGCCCCGCAGGGCCGGCGCGCCGGCCAGGTTGATCGAGAGCCGCACCCAGGGGTCGTCGAAGCCCTGCTGGCTCCGGGAGGCCGGTGCCCCGGACACGAGGCCCTTCCAGCGGATGTCCTGCCACGGGGCGATCAGGTCGAAGCGCCCGGTCACGCCGAACAGGTCGAAGGCGTGGACGACGGACGCGACCACCGTGTCGGACTCCACGGTCACGTCGTCGAGCTGCAGCACCGGATCGAAGATCACGTCGCCACGCGTGTGGACGTAGGTCAGGCTGCCGGTGAGCGACCCCGCGGGCAGGTGCGTCCACCTCCTCGGCTCCAGGTCCTGGGCGCCGACCCGGCCCGCCATGACCAGCGCCGCCGACGTGACCACCGCGAGCCACGCGCGCCGCGATCGACCGGGGCGCCGGACGTCATACAACGAGGACGCGGCGGTGCGCGCCCTGTCACCGAGCACGAGGCCTCGGCCATCCGAGCGGTCCGGAACGCAGTGGGTGGGGAACGTCGTCACGCGAGGCAGCTCGATCCTCTCGTTCGTCCGGGCATGAGGGTCACGATAGCCTATGGGGCCGACCCCGGGTTTCCTCCTCCTCCCTCCTCCGAGGCCACGAGGCCGTCTCCGACGCCATGTCCCTCGACCGCACCCAGACCCTCGTGCTGGCGATCCTGGCCTACGTGGTCGGCGTCTGGCTGAACCGCAAGGTCCGCTGGCTGGATCGGCTCAGCATCCCGGCGCCGATCGTCGGGGGCGCGGGGATCTCGGTCCTGTTCCTCGTGCTGGAGCTCGTCGGGCTGCCGATCCAGGTCGACATCAAGCTCCAGGAGACGCTCATCCTGGCCTTCTTCGCGACCGTGGGCATCGAGGCGCGCTTCGACCGGCTCCGCAAGGGAGGCCGGGTCCTGCTGACCCTCGCGGGGCTGGCGATCCTGATGCTCCCGATCCAGAACCTGGTCGGCATCGGCATCGCCAGGCTGCTCGGCGAGCCGGCACCGCTGGGTATCCTGGCGGGCTCGGTCGCCATGGCCGGCGGGGCGGGGACCGCCGTCGCCTTCGCCCCCGACTTCCAGGCCCTGGGCCTGGAGGACGCCATGGGCATCGGCCTGGCCGCGGCCGCCCTCGGCCTGATCGTCGGGTCGGTCCTCGGTGGCCCGATCGGTCGCGCCCTGATCGCGCGGTACCGCCTCGAGCCGGACGACCAGCAGGCGACGCCGATGTTCGCCATCCCCGAGCGACGCGGCGCCGAGCCCGTGATCGACGCGGACAGCGTGCTCCGCGCGATCGGGACCGTCGCCATCGTCGTGGCCATGGCCTACGAACTCGACTGGGTGTTGGGCGAGCTGGGCCTGCCGGTGCCCCTGTTCGTGTCGACGATCCTCTGCGGGACGCTGCTGACGAACCTCGTCCCGGCCGTCTCCCCGGGCTTCCGATGGCCGGCGGGCAAGGCCTCGCTCGCGCTGGTCTCCGACGTCTCGCTCAACATCTTCCTCGCGATGTCCGTGCTCGGCACCTCGCTGGCGACGGTCGCGCGATACCTCCCCCTGCTCACGGTCATCCTCGTCGCCCAGACCCTGGTCATGGTGCTCTATGCCTGGTTCGTCGTGTTCCGCGTCGTGGGTCGGAGCTACGAGGCGTCGGTGATGACGGCCGGCTTCGTCGGCCTGGAGCTCGGCGCCACGCCGAACGCCGTGGCCTGCATGACCGCGATCACGCGCAAGTTCGGCTCCGCGCCGCGGGCGACCCTGGTGGTCCCCCTGATCGGGCTGCTCCTGTTCGACTTCTTCAACTCGGTCGTCATCAGGACGATGCTCGGCTGGCTCTCGCCGGGCTGACCGGGGCGGGCGGAGCCCTGAGCGTCCGCAGGGCGGCGGTCCTGGCCCAGGGCTCCAGGCCGTCGGAGGATCAGGCCAACGACCGGCAGGATCTCGCCTTTCGGGTCCCCCAACCTCGGCCGAAACTGTCCCCCGCGCACTCGGATGCGCCACCCGGAGGTCCACGAGAGAGGAAGCGAACGATGGAGAAGCGCGAGCTGGGCAGGAGCGGTCTCGAGGTCTCGGCCATGGGCTACGGCTGCATGGGCCTCAACTTCGCCTACGGCCCCGGGTTGGGGCGGCAGGCCGCCATCGACATGGTCCGCGCCGCCTTCGAGCGGGGCGTGACGTTCTTCGACACGGCCGAGGCCTACGGCCCGTTCACCAACGAGGAGCTCGTCGGCGAGGCCCTGGCGCCGGTGCGCGACCGGGTCGTCATCGCGACCAAGTTCGGGTTCAAGGACGGCGTCCCGGGCGACGGGCTGGACAGCCGACCGGAGCGGATCCGCGCGGTCGCCGACGCCTCGCTGGCGCGGCTGGGCACCGACCGCATCGATCTGTTCTATCAGCACCGCGTCGACCCGGCCGTGCCGATCGAGGACGTCGCGGGCACGGTCGGGGACCTGATCCGCGAGGGCAAGGTCCGGCACTTCGGGCTCTCCGAGGCCGGCGTGGAGTCGATCCGCCGGGCCCACGCCGTGCAGCCGGTCGCGGCGCTGCAGAGCGAGTACTCGCTGTGGTGGCGCGAGCCCGAGGCCGAGGTGCTGCCGACTTGCGCCGAGCTCGGCATCGGGTTCGTACCGTTCAGCCCGCTCGGCAAGGGCTACCTGACCGGCAAGATCGCCGCCGACACGACCTTCGGGAAGGACGACTTCCGCAGCATCGTGCCGCGGTTCACGCCGGAGGCGCTGAAGGCCAACCGGGCCGTGGTCGACCTGCTCGGCCGGATCGCCGCCGGGAAGCGGGCGACCCCGGCCCAGGTCGCGCTGGCCTGGCTGCTGGCCCAGGCGCCGTGGATCGTGCCGATCCCCGGCACGACCAAGCTGCACCGCCTCGAGGAGAACCTCGGCGCGGTCTCGCTCACGCTGGACGCCCAGGACCTCGCGAGCATCGACGAGGCCCTCGCCCCCATCCGGTTCCAGGGCGAGCGCTACCCCACGAACCTGGCGGCGCTGATCAATCGCTGAGCGACCGGACCCCAGCACACCCACCCGAGCCGTACGGAGGAACGAGACATGAAGGCCGCAGTCTTCCACGGGACCCAGGACATCCGCATCGAGGACGTGCCGGATCCCCGCATCGAATCGCCGACCGACGCCATCGTGCGCATCACGCGGACCGCGATCTGCGGCTCCGACCTGTGGTTCTACCGGGGACAGCAGGAGTACGAGCCCGGCCGCCGCACCGGCCACGAGCCGATGGGCATCGTCGAGGAGGTCGGCGCCGAGGTCCGCCACGTCAAGCCCGGCGACCTCGTGCTCGCGCCGTTCGCGATCTCGGACGGGACCTGCGAGTTCTGCGAGGCCGGCATCCACACCTCGTGCACCCACGGGGGCTTCTGGGCCGGCATCACCGACGGGGCCCAGGGCGAGGCCGTGCGCGCGCCGCTGGCCGACGGCACGCTCGTCCGCGTGCCCGAGCACGTGCGCGAGAACGACCGGCTGCTGGACGCGCTGTTCCCCCTGACCGACGTCATGGGCACGGGGCACCACGCGGCCGTCAGCGCCGGAGTCGGGCCGGGCTCGACCTGCGTCGTCGTCGGCGACGGCGCGGTCGGGCTCTGCGGCGTGCTGGCCGCCCGGCGGCTCGGCGCCGAGCGCATCATCGCGGTCGGACACCACGCGGGCCGCCTCGAGAAGGCGCGGAGCTTCGGTGCCACCGACGTCGTCAGCAGCGGCGGGGACGCGGCCGCCGAGGAGCTCGTCGCGATGACCCGCGGCGGCGCCCGCCACGTCCTCGAGTGCGTCGGCAGCACCTCGGCGATGCAGCTGGCGATCCAGGTCGTCCGGCCCGGCGGGGCGATCGGCTACGTCGGCCTGCCCCACGGCCCCGCCGTGGACGGGCTCGACATCATGACCCTGTTCTTCAAGAACGCGACGCTCCGCGGCGGGCCCGCCCCGGTGCGCGCCTACATGGGCGAGCTGATGGCGGACGTCCTCGAGGGCAGCCTCGACCCATCGCCGGTGTTCGACATGACGGTCGACCTGGCAGGGATCCCCGACGGCTACCGCGCCATGCACGAGCGCGAGGCGCTCAAGGTCCTGGTCCGGCCGTGACGCGACCGGTCGAGCGGACGGCGCCGTGGACCGACTGGGCTGGCCGGATCGGCACCGACCGGGGACAATCGCGGCCCGCGCGCCGCTCCCCGGCCGGCGGTGGCGGCCACCCGGAGGACACGAGCATCGACGACCGAGGACAGCAACGGGACCGGGCGCGCATGGCCGCGCTGCTCGGCGCGCTCGTCCCGGAGGAGGGCCCCCGGAACACGGCCGTCGAGGGTGTCGAGCTGGCCCGCAGGTCGGAGCCGTGGCGGCGCAGCCCGCTGATGTACGACCCGATGATCCTGTTCCTCGCCCAGGGCGCCAAGCGCGCGTACCTCGGCGACGAGGTCCTCCGGTACGACCCCGACCACTACCTCGCCCTCGCGGTGCCGGTCCCGGTCGAGTGCGAGGTCCTGGCCAGCCGGGACGAGCCCGTGCTCGCCCTCAAGGTCACGGTCGAGCCGGCGATGCTGGCCGAGATCCTCGTGAGCATGGAGGAGCCGATCGGGGCCGGCACCGACGTGCCTCGGGGCATCTACGCGAGCCCGCTCGGGCCCGAGGTCCGGGGCTCGGTGCTCCGCCTGCTCGAGTGCCTGCGCTCGGAGCAGGACAGCAGGATCCTGGGCCGGCAGCTCGTCCGCGAGGTCGTCTACCGCGTGCTCCAGGACGAGCCCGGGGCGGCGCTGCGGGCCCTCGCGACCCGCAACGACCACTTCATGCGGATCTCGCGCGTGATCCAGCACATCCACGGCGACTACGCGCACCCGCACACGACCGAGGAGCTGGCCGGGATCGCCGGGATGAGCGTCTCGTCGTTCCACCACAACTTCAAGTCGGTGACGACGACCTCTCCGCTCCAGTACGTCAAGAAGGTCCGGCTGCACCAGGCCCGCCTGATGATGGTCCACTCCGGCTACAACGCCAGCACCGCGGCGACGGCGGTCGGCTACGAGAGCGCCTCGCAGTTCGGCCGGGAGTTCAAGCGGTTCTTCGGCTCCACGCCGGCGGCCGAGGCCGCCAGCCTCCGCGCCCGCCTCGCCTGACGCGGGACACCGGGCCTCCGCCCGCCCCATGCCGCAAGCCTTCCTCGAGACCTGGCACAGCGCCGCGACCACGACCCTGGGCCTGTTCTGGTCGGCGTTCTGGGCCTTCGGGCTCGGGTACCTGATCTCGAGCATGATCCAGGTGTTCGTGACCCGGGAGCGCATGCGGGCCAGCATGGGCGAGGCGAGGGCCTCGAGCGTCCTGCTCGGCACCTTCTTCGGGTTTCTCTCCAGCTCGTGCTCGTTCGCCGCGCTGGCGACGACGCGCTCGCTCTTCGCCAAGGGCGCGGCGCTCGTCCCCGCGCTGGCGTTCCTGCTCGCCTCGACCAACCTCGTCGTCGAGCTCGGGATCGTGATCTCCGTCTTCCTCGGCTGGCAGTTCGTCGTCGGCGAGTACCTGGGCGGGCTCGTCCTCATCGCCCTGACGTGGGTGCTCGTCCGGCTGACGGCCACGACACGGCTGGTCGAGCGTGCCCGCGCCCATGCGCGCGAGGGGCTCGGCGGGGCGGAGGAGGACACCGCCCCCGACTGGCGCCGGCTCATCAGGAGCCGCGCCGGGTGGCGGAGGGTCGCGGACCGCTACGCCATGGAGTGGGGCATGGTCTGGAAGGACGTCACGGTCGGCTTCACCGTGGCGGGGATCATCGCGACCTTCGTGCCGAGCGGCTTCTTCCAGGCCCTGTTCGTGGGCTCGGGGACCGCCGAGCCGTCGTTCACCGACGTCCTGCTGCAGGCCCTCGTCGGCCCGGTCGCGGCCTTCTTCACCTTCATCGGGTCGATGGGCAACATCCCGCTGGCCGCCGTCCTGTACGGCAACGGCATCTGCTTCGCCGGGATCATGGCCTTCATCTTCAGCGACCTCATCGTCTTCCCGGTGCTGAGGATCCAGGCCAGGTACTACGGCTGGAGGATGGCCTGGTACGTGCTCGCCGTCTTCCTCGCCGTCCTGGTCACCGCGGCGCTGGTCCTGCACTACGGGTTCGCGGCCCTGGACCTGCTCCCACCTGCGGGGCAGGCGGAGCCCCTCCGGGACCGGGAGTGGTTCGCCGTCGACCTCACCCTTTACCTCGACCTGGCGTTCCTCGTCCTGAGCGGGGTCTTCGTGGCCTGGAAGGCCAGGCGCTCGGGCCTCGACCTCTCCCCGGGCGACCGGCTCAGCGAGAGGATCATGTTCGGGATGTCCCTGCTCGCCTTCGCCTGGCTCGCCGGCGGCCTCGTCGTGCCGGCGCTCTCGGGCCGGGCCGGGTGAGGCTGTGGACGGGCGACGCGGCACCGCGACGACCGGAGCCGTCGCGGAACCGGTCATCGGCTACCAGGCGATCACGCCGGCGGCGCCGGCCGGGACCTTCAGGCTGCCGGGCAGCAGGTGGAGGGCGCCCTGGCGGTCGCGCCAGAACGTCACGACCTCGTCGTTGCCGGAGTCGAGGACGAACATGAGCCGGCCGGAGTTGTCGAAGGCGAAGTCGATCGGCTTGGCGCCCGAGCGCAGCGTGCCGCTGACGCCCTTGGGGTCGAGCAGGCTCAGCTTGCCGGCGTGGTCGAGGGCAAGGCCCGTGACCGTCGAGCTGCCCGTGTTGGTCGTGTAGGCCGTGCGGCCGTCGCGCGGGATCGCGACCCAGCACGACGCGGTCTGGGTCGTCTTGACCCCGGCCGAGATCGTCGTGAGGCTACCGTCCTTGTTCAGGTGGTAGGACGTCACGGCCCCGAGGCCGGCCTGGCCGCCGGCGGCCTCGCTGACGACGAGGGTGCCGTCGCGCCGGAACTGGAACCCGAACGGCGTCGGCGCCGCGGACCTGGTCACCTTGGCCTTGCCGAGCCCGCCGTTGCCCTGGACCGGGAACACGAGGATCTGGTTCGTCCCCCGCTCGGTCACGACGACGTGGCGCCCGGTCGGGTCGAAGCCGACCTGGGCCGCGGCGACGCCCGCGCCGCTCAGGGCGTAGCGCCCGATGAGCTGCAGCGAGCCCCTGTGGATGCGGAAGCCGGTGACGTCGTCCGAGTCGGCGTTGAGGACGTAGACGAGGTCGCCCCGGATGTCGACGCTGGTCGGTCGCTTGCCGCCGGTGTCGGCGACGTCGCTCCGGTGCAGGAAGGCCGGGCCCCAGCGGCGGAACAGCGTCACGTCGTCGCTGCCGGCGTTGACGGCCACGAGCCAGTGTCGGGTCGCGGCCAGGGCGGCCTGCGAGCCGAGGCCGGCCGCGGTGCCCTGACCCCCGGTGGAATAGCTCTGCAGCGGATAGGTGCGGCCGAAGAAGCTGACGGCGACCTGGACCCGGTTGTCCTTGGCGTCGTTGGTCAGCGTGGAGAAAACCCCGAGCCCCTGGGCGGGCAGGGCGGCCGCGCCGAGCAGCACGGCGGACATGGCAAGACGGAACATCGCGTCTCCTCTCTGTGGACGGTGGGATAGGAAGGGCGCCGGCAGGTGGCGCCACCCCGGCCGATACGGGCGGGGCCCACGCGGCGTTTCTTGAGGAAAGCTGCACGGTTCGTTGCGTCGGGCGGAATGATCGGCAGGCCGGGTCGCCCGGACGCCACCCCTCGCCCAGGAGATCGCATGAGCGCCAACGACTGGCCGGAGCTGCCTCGGCTCGACGCCTGGCAAGACACCTGCACGACGCTCCACATGTGGCTGCAGGTCGTCGGCAAGGTCCGCCTGGGTCTCGGGCCCTGGCTGAACCACTCCTGGGGCTCGGCCCTCTACCTCACGACGAGGGGCCTCACGACGTCGCCGATCCCGTACGCTGGCGGGGCATTCTCGATCGACCTCGACTTCGTCGACCACGCCCTGCGCGTGGAGACCTCGGACGGCCGGCGCTGGGCCCTCGGCCTCGCGCCGATGTCAGTGGCCACGTTCTACCGGCGGCTCATGTCCGGCCTCGGTGAGCTCGGGATCGAGGTCGCGATCTTCACGCGCCCGGTCGAGGTCGAGCCTGCCGTCCGGTTCGAGGCGGACGAGGCCAACGCGAGCTACGACGCGGAGGTCGTGCAGCGCTTCTGGCGCGCGCTCATGCAGGCCCAGCGGGTCCTCCAGGGGTTCCGGGCCCGGTTCGCCGGGAAGGCCAGCCCGGTACACCTCTTCTGGGGCTCCTTCGACCTGGCGGTGACCCGCTTCTCGGGTCGCCAGGCGCCGAGGCACCCGGGTGGCGCGCCCAACTGCGCCGACTGGGTCATGCAGGAGGCCTACTCCCACGAGCTGTCGAGCGCGGGGTTCTGGCCCGGCACGGGGTACGGGGAGGCGGCGTTCTACTCCTACGCCTACCCCGCCCCGCCGGGCTTCGCCGAGGCCCGCGTCCGGCCCGCGGCGGCCTGCTTCCACGCGGGCCTGGGCGAGTTCCTCCTGCCCTACGAGGCGGTCCGTGCCTCGGCCGACCCCGATGGCGCCGTGGGCGACTTCCTCCAGTCCACGTACGAGGCCGCCGCGGAGCTCGGCGCCTGGGACCGGGCCGCCCTGGAGTTCGAGGGAGCCCCGGGCCCGGAAAAGCCGTGACGCCCGTCAGGGGTTCCGGTTTGGTGCGGAGAGGGGCAACCGCCCCCCCAGGGTCCCGGGCCGGGTTCGGCGGGGATCCCTCGCCTCTGACTCCAAGCCCGCACGGGAGGGAACGATGATCCTCTGGACCCCGGAACAGCTCCGCGAGCGCCTCGACGACCCCAAGCTCCGCATCCTCGACGTCCGCCGGGGCGAGGCCTTCAGTCAGGGCCACGTCCCCGGCGCGAGGCACTTCTCGGTCTACGGCCTCAACGTCTACGACACCGACCCCGCCCCGCTGAAGTCCTTCGTCCAGACCTGGGCCTTCCTGCTCGGGCGCTGCGGCATCGGGCCCGACGACGAGGTCGTCGTCTACGAGGATCGGTCGGGCATGAGCGCGGCCCGGGCCTTCTGGTTCCTCGAGTACCTCGGCCACGAGCGCGTGCACGTCCTCGACGGTGGGCTCGAGGCCTGGAAGCAGGCCGGATTCGAGGTCGCGACCGAGGCCGAGCTGCCCCAGCCGGTGCCGTACGCCCCCAAGCTCCGCGAGGACCGGGTCGCCGGCTACCAGGACGTCCTCGCCGCGATCGGCAGCGAGGACCAGCTGGTCCTCGACACCCGCTCGGACGGCGAGTGGTTCGGCACGCAGGCCATGGCCAGCCGGGGCGGCACGATCCCCGGGGCCATCCACCTCGAGTGGACCAACCACCTGGCCGCGGACGGCCGCTTCAAGTCGGCCGACGAGCTCCGCGACCTGTTCGCCTCGCGCGGCATCGGCGTCGACCGCGAAGTCATCGCCCTGTGCCAGGCCGGCTACCGCTCGGCCCACGCCTACGTCGCCCTGCGCCTCATGGGTCACCCCAGGGTCCGCAACTACGTCGGCTCCTGGGGCGAGTGGGGCAACCGCGAGGGGATGCCGGTCGTGCGGCCCGAGGACCCGGTCCTCGCGCCGATGGCCTGAGCGCCTCCCCTATCGGAACGTCTGCGCCGAGACGGCGGCTGTCGACCTCACTCGGTCGACAGCCTCTCGTAGAGCCAGACGAAGCTCTGGCGCTGGGCCGACGGGACGATCGCGTCGAGCTTCTTCTTGACCTCGGTGTACTCCTTGCCGACGGCCAGGAGCTCCTCCCGCACCGACGCGGTCGCCTCGGCGACCTTGGCCCGGGTCTCCTTGGACGTGGGGTCCTGATCCTTCATCGCGGCCTCGTAGGCCTTGGAGTAGCGCTGGCTGACCTGCATCCGGCGATGGTTGATCTCGGACAGCTGGGCCCGCAGCGCCGCGGCCTCGACCTTCTCCTCGGCCGTCAGCTCACGAGGCGGAGGGGTCCAGGTCGAGTAGCCGCCGACGACGAGGTCGAGGTCGCCGTCCCCGTCGACGTCGGCCGCGTCGACGTAGAGGCCCTCGTCGGGCCGGGTCGGCGCGGTCGCGCCCATGCGGCCCGGCGCGATCAGCGTCTCGAGCGGTCCGAACTCCGGCGCGCCGGGCTTGCCGAGGTTCCGCGACAGGTAGACCCCGCCGCTCGAACCGTCGCCGTAGTGGCCGCCGAAGGTGCCGGCGATCAGGTCCATGTCCCCGTCGCCGTCCCAGTCGACGAGCCGCGGGGCGGTCATCCTGGCCGGCAGGGCCCAGGGCTTGCCGCCGGCGAGGACCGGGATGTTCTTCCCGGAATAGGCCGGGCTCGCGTCGCTGCCCTCGTTCATCTGGCGGTAGAGGTGGCCGTTCTCGTAGCTGCCGAGCAGCAGGTCGTGGTCGCCGTCACCGTCCCAGTCGAAGGCCAGGGCCGAGATGCAGCGCTCCTCCACGGGCTGGCCGTCGGGCATCGCGTAGCCGACGGACCTGTGCGTCTCCTTCTCGTAGTCCCAGATGTACGAGATCACGACGCGGCGCCCCTGGGCGTCCTTGAGCCGCTCGGGCTCGGCAAAGCCCTCGGGGCTCCCCCAGGCGACGTGCGGCGACCCGTCGAAGGTCGCGGTCAGGTAGTCGAGGTTGCCGTCGCCATTGAGGTCCACGAACTGTGAACCCATGCGGATGCATCACCAGTTGTGGAACTTGAGCTGCTCCCCCCGCCGGTCCTTGAGCGGCTTCTCGGCGCCGACGCGCAGGGCCCCGGCCTCGCCGCCGCGGCGCGCGAAGGTGACCTTGCCCATGAGGTCGCCGACGACGACGTCGGCCTTGCCGTCCCCATCGACGTCGTGCAGCACCGGGGAGGGGTAGTAGCGCCCCTCACCGAGCATGGCGTCGCCGGCCTGGATGCGGACCGGCGCGGCGAAGCGAGCCGCTTCCTGGACCTCGAGCTTGGCCTCCTGCCCGACTCCGAGCTGGACGGCCCCGTCCTGGACCGGGCACAGGAGCAGGCCGCCCGTCGCAAGCAGGCCTGCGGAAACGAGAGAGAACCCCATGTCGACCTCCTGTCCTTGGCGATTCGCGGGTCGGAGCCAGGATAGCCAGGGGGTCGGACAGGGGTCAGCCCCGCGACCGCGGGCCCGGTCGGGACCGGGCGATCCTCCTGGGTCGGCCCGGTCCTCGGGTCAGGCCGCGAGGCCCTCGTCGACGTCGTCGAGGTCGCTCCGCTCCGATCGACGAGCAGGGCGATGCCGCTGGCGAGGAGCGGGCACAGGAGCAGCACGAAGGTCACGCCCTGGGTGACGAGGCTGAGGTTGTCGTTCCAGCCCACGCGGAACAGGACCATCATCGCCACGAACGCGACCAGCAGCAGGCCGCCGGCGAGGCGCGGGTGCCGGTGTGACAGCCAGGCCAGGACGAAGAACGGCGCGGTCAGCAGCGGCGTCAGCAGGAGGGCGCCCCAGCCGGTCCACTCGGGGCCGGTGTTGGCGACGACGGCGAACACGAACCAGGCGCAGCCGAAGGCGAGCAGGACCCGCACCGCGGTCTTGCGCGCGCCCCAGTAGGCCATCAGCGAGCTGAACAGCCATGTGAACCCGAGGACGGCCAGGAACAGGGTCCCGAGCTCGTCGGGGTTGCGGACCGTCGACCCGGTCCCCCGGAGCCAGGCCACGAGCCCGCAGGCCGCGATGCCCGCGGTCAGGAAGGCGTGGTAGCCAGCCCGGTGGTCGGCCCGTCGCTGGAACTCGTCCTTGTCGTGGAGCAGGCCGAGCTCGCGCAGGATGCCCGGCCCGAAGAAGCCGAGCCCGATCAGCATCACGAACGCCCAGCTGACGCTGAGCAGGGCGAAGCCGGCGACCGCGAGCGCTCCGGCGACCAGGTTGGTCCTCGTCGGGCGCCAACGCCCTTCGGTGTGTCTGTCATTCATCTCCGTTTCCCTCGTCGAGCTGGAACAGGCCCTCCACGCTGACCCCGAAGACCCCGGCGAGGTTGAGCGCCAGCGCCACGGACGGCGTGTAGTTGCCCTTCTCGATGGCCAGGATGGTCTGCCGCGTCACCCCGACGCGCTCGGCCAGCTCCTGCTGGGTCATCCCGTCCACCAGCCGATGCCGGCGCACTTGGTTGCGGACCTCGTGTCTCGGCTTCATGCGCGTCAGATGTAAAGCTGACTCGACATCTTGTCAAGTCAACTTGACACCTTTCGCAAGGCCTAGGGCCGCCTGGGGTTACGCAGGACACGGCTCCCGCCCCAGAACGCCGCGAGGACCAGGTCCGGGTCCCCGTCCCCGTCCAGGTCGGCGAAGCAGGCCCCGGCGAAGCCGCCCGGGGTGTTGGGCAGCATCCCGGCCCGCTCCGCCAGCCGCCCGTCGGCGGTGATGTAGAGGTGGTTGTTGCCCCAGAAGTGGGACGAGAACAGGTCCGGGTCCCCGTCGAGGTCGACGTCGGCGAAGGTCACGTGCGCTCCGCCGCCGAGGGCGGCCCGGAACACCCCCGAGGGGGCCTCGGCGAAGGTCCCCTTGCCCCCGTTGAGGAACAGGCGATCGACCTGGGCGCCGCCGTTGGCGAGGGCGGCGTCGAGGTCCCCGTCGCCGTCGACGTCGGCGAGCGCGATCCCGTACGACTGGTCGCCGGCGTTGTCGGGCAGCGCGCCCTTGCTCTCGGTCAGCGCGCCCTTGCCGTCGTTGAGTCGCCGCGCGCTGCATGAAGTTGGCGACGAACAGGTCGAGGTCGCCGTCCCCGTCCGCGTCGCCGAGCGCGACCCCTTGCTCGGGTCCGAGGCGAGCCCGGGCTGCGACGTCGGCGTGAACTTCAGGCTGCCGTCGTTGCGGAGCACCAGCTCCGGCCCGCTGACGGCGAACACGAGGTCCGGGTCCCCGTCCCCATCGAGGTCCCCCACCGCGACCTCCTCGGCGCCCGACTTGGGCTCGGCGAGCCGGACGGGCGTCGCGAAGGTCCCGTCGCCCTTGCCGGGGAACAGCCACGGCGGCCCCGCGGCGTCGACCAGGATCAGGTCGAGGCGGCCGTCCCCGTCGAGGTCGGCGAGCGCGAGGTCGTTGGCGCTGGCCGAGATCGTCGGGAACGAGCCGGCCGTGAGCCTCCCGCTGCTCGAGTTGAGCCGCACGCGCGCCCCGGCGCCCTGGTCGGCGAAGACGAGGTCGGGCAGGCCGTCCCCGTCGAGGTCGCCGGCGACGACCGCGGTCGTGGACCGGTACTCGGCGCCGAGGGTCGCCTCGGTCACGTCCTCGAACGCGCCCGGGGGCGGCTGCTCGTACAGGTACGCGTCCGCGTAGTGCCGCGCCGTGCCGTCGAGGTCGACGAGGTCGAGGTCCACCGCGCCGGCCTGGCCCGGGGGGACCCTCCCCGTGGCCGTGCGCTCGTCCTGGACCGTGACCTCGGTCAGCGGCTGCCCGCCGAGGAAGAACCGCAGCCCGTCCCGGAACCCCGCGCCCCGCAGCGTGACCCAGGTCCGCCCGGCCGGAGGCCCGTAGTTGGGCTCGACCCTGGTCACGCGGGCCTCGTCCCCGGCCGGCAGCCGCGGGCGCGACAGGTACAGGGTGTCCTGCCGGTCGCCCCAGGCCGTGATGAGGACGTCGAGGGCGCCGTCGCCGTCCGCGTCGAGCAGCTGCACGTCGTAGGCGTTGTCGTCCGGCGTCGCGAACTCCGGCGCCATGACCGCCGTGAACCGTCCCTTGCCGTCGTTGAGCGCGAGGACCGAGGGGTTGGCCGTGTTGGCATGGATGACGTCGAGGTCGCCGTCCCCGTCGAGGTCCCCGAGCGCGACGTCGTAGGTCGACATCTCCTCCTGCACGAGCCCGGCGCTGCCGTCGGCCCACTGCATCGCGCCGCGGTTGAGGTAGAGCCGGCAGGGGCCGAGGAAGGTCCCGACGAGGATGTCGAGGGCGCCGTCGCCGTCCACGTCGCCGAGCGCGGCGCTCGTGTGGAAGCCGACGTGGTCGGGCAGGCCGGCGGAGACGTCGGTCAGGCGTCCGTCGCCGCCGTTGCGGTAGAGCCGGTTGCGCTCCCCGTAGCAGGCGACGAAGAGGTCCAGGTCGCCGTCCCCGTCGAGGTCCCCGAGCTCGACGTCGTAGACGTGCAGGGCCTCGACCTGCATCCAGGTCGAGGTCACGTCGCTGAACGACCCCTTGCCGTCGTTGCGGTAGATGCGGACCTGTCCGCCCTTGCGCTGGTCCTTGGGGTCGACGAGGTTGGCCCAGACGAGGTCCAGGTCGCCGTCCCCGTCGAGGTCCCCGGCCTGCACGTCCTCGGAGTAGTCGGCGTCGACCGGCATCCGCCCGGCCTCCCCGGTGACGTCGGTGAGCCGGCCGGTCCCGTCGTTGAGGTAGAGCCGGTTCTGCCCGCCCTCGACGGCGAGGGCGACGTCGACGTCCCCGTCCCCGTCGACGTCGACCGGCTCCATGTGCACCGTGTCGGCGAGGACGCCCGGCATGTGCGTGGCGCTGACGTCGCGGAACCGGCCGAAGCCGTCGTTGAGGTAGAGCCGGTCCGGCTGCCCCGAGTACGACGGCACGAGGAGGTCCGGCGTCCCGTCCCCGTCCATGTCCGCGGCCTCGGCGTCCTGGCTGAAGGCGTGGTCCCGCGGCAGCAGCGCGAGCGAGCGGTCCACGAACCGCGCCGGCCCGGCGCCGGCGTTGCAGGCGCGGTCGGCGACGAAGCGCTCCAACAGGACACCCGAGCCGTCGAGGACGCGGACCTCGACCTTGCCCGGCGGCGTCGGCGGGAGCAGGAACGAGTACAGGCCCGGGGCCTCCTCGCGCAGGTCGGTGGCCGGGTTGCCCGCCAGCAGGACCCGGGCCGGCCGGAGCGTGGAGGACAGCACGAGGGCCGCGCGGGCGCCGCCGCCGGTCAGCAGGCTCGAGGTCGCGAGCCGGACGAGGACGACCGAGACCTGCGGGCCCGCGAGCGGACCGGCCGCGGCGGCCGCGAGGCCGCGGTCCCCTTCGTCCCGGACCTCGAGCCCGGCCGTGGCCATGCCGAGCGACAGGTCCATGCCGGTCGAGACCGGCGCGAGGTCCCCGACGACGAGCCAGTGCTCCTCGGCCTCGGCCGGGATCGTCCGCGACAGCGCCGCGCTCGCGCGGCGGCCGCCGTCCTCCAGCCGATAGGCCGCGAGCCACTCGTCGACCTCGGGGTCGAAGCGTCCGTCGCCGTCGAGGTCGACGGCGAGCCCGAGCCGCGCCAGCGGTGCCGGCGCACCGGCCGGGAACCGGACCGACAGCTCCGACGACAGGACCCGCGCCGAGGGCGCGACGCCCCGCAGCCGCAGTTCGAGGAGGGTTACCCCCCGGGCTCCGGGCATGACGCGGACGGCGGCCGGGCCGGCGACGCGGACGTCCACGCCGACGGGCGGCGCGGGGGTGTGCCGGCCGCAGCCTGCCACCGCGAGCAGGACCGGGAGCAGGACGGCGCGGAACCCGGGGCCCACGTGCGCCTACGGGGCGATGCCGAGGACGACCAGGTCGGTCACGTCCATCGGGACGATGCTCGGCGGGAACAGGACCGCGGCGAAGCGGAGCGCGCCACCCTGGATCGGGGTCAGCACGGTCCCCGGCATCAGCACCTGGGCCTTGGCCTGGCCGGAGGCGTCCAGGAGCCCGACGGTGCCGGGGAACAGGCCGGCGGCGCCGGGGAGCTGGACCATGAGGTCGAACAGCGGGTCGAAGTTGAGCGGCAGGGTCTTGCCGCCCGGCAGCTTGATGCCCGGGGTCGAGCCGCTCAGCGAGCCGAGCACGAGGTAGACCTGTCCCGCGGAGGCCTTGCCCTTGTCGATCGCGAGGCCGATCGCGCCGCCGCTCGCCGCCGAGACGCCGGCGCGGTCGGCGGTCATCGTCGCCGTCGCCGGGTAGCTGACGTCGAAGAAGTCGTAGTCTCCCGTCGCCGGTGTCGTCGTCGAGCCCCACCACAGCCAGAAGCTCGTCGACAGCCCGACCTCGAGCGTGCCGGTGACGTTCCAGGTGACCGACCCCGCCTTGGTCCAGGCCTTGCCGTCGGTGCCGTACGAGGCCGTGAACGTCGTCCCCGAGCGCTCGATGCGCATGTAGAGCTGGTTCGCGCTGACCTGGACGTTGCCGTGGAACGAGGTCTGGGAGTTGGCGATGTTGCCGTAGAGCAGGACGTTCTGGGAGTTGTAGGCGTTGGTCCGCTTGAACTGGAGGTTGTTGCTCTGGTCCTTCCAGATCATCAGCCCGCTCTCCATCGCGGCCGGGCTGGAGGGGTAGTTGACCGTGACCCGCGTCGTCAGGACGAAGTCGCCGGTCGCCTTGACGGTCAGCATCGAGCCGGCGTACAGCGGCGCGGAGTGGCCGGTCGTGTGGTCGTTGCCCGGAGGCACGATCATGCGCAGCTGCCCGGGCAGCGGGCCCATCTGGTACTTGCAGTCGTTGCCGGGGTCCGACCAGGTCCAGCCGGTCAGCGGGGCCTTGCCGGTGAAGTCGTCGTGGAACTGGGCCGGGAGCGCCGAGCCGGCCAGGGCGACGGCAGGCAGAACGAGGGGCAGGAGCCTCATCGGGTCACCTCGCGGGACGGAGAGCAGGGAGGTCGGCCGCGGACACGACCGGCCGCGAGAGCGCGGGGCGAGTCTATGCCCTGGCCCCCGGACCGGCCAGGGGACCCGGGCCGGGCCGGGCCCTGGTGGACCGCTCAGCGGAGCTCGACCGAGGCCAGGGAGTAGTCGTCGTCCCCCTCGTACGGGATCAGCATGAGCTCCGTGACCCCCGCGTCGCGGGCGCCCGGCCGGACGGCGTGGACCCACTCGCGGGTCCCCGGGGCGTCGACGGCGACGGCCTCGCACTGGCCGTGGTGGACCAGGACCCCGGCGTGGTACAGGTACAGCTCGTAGCCGTCGTCGGCGTCGACGACCAGCGTGATCGTCTCGGGGTGGACCGCGCCGCCGAGGTCGACGAGGAGGCCCGCGGGCCCGAAGCGACGGGGCGCGCCGACGCCCGGCCGCACCGCGCTCCACGGCACCCGCGGGGGCTCGGGCCGCCGCAGCGGCTCGGCGGCCGCGGCGACCCCGCCGTGGCCGAGGTTGAGCCGCCAGATCGCCGCGAGCCGCGCCGGGTCGAACAGGTCGCCGCGGGTCACGAGGCGGAGGTCCTCGTACAGGGCGTGGAGCACCGGGTCCCGGATCGCGTTGCGGTCCTCGCGCAGGCTCTCGGCGAGGCCCTCGGGCGGGACGCGCCGATAGTGGCCGATGCGCTGGATGACGTCGGTGCGCGCCGGCAGCCGGGCCAGCAGGGGGTCGGCCAGCGCGTAGAGGTCGTACAGGTGCACGCCCGGCCCGGCGTGGTACCCGAAGTAGCCGACCGCGGCCTGGAGCCGCACGCCGCCCAGCTCGCCGGCCCGGCGCCCGGCGACGGCCCGCGGGGAGTCCGCGAGGCCGGCACCCGGGAACACGTGCAGGAGCCCCGCCTGCCGGCTGTAGAACAGCCGCTCGTCGACGACGTCGCCGCCCTGGTACCAGAGCCGTGCGTCCCCGCGGCCCGCGCTCCCGAACCAGACGGTCGGGGTCGGCGGCCAGAGCCCCAGCACGAGCACCGCGACCGTGGCGCCGGTCAGCACCTCCGCTCGCCGCGCGCCGCGCGTGGCGAGGAGGCCCAGGGCGAGCACGAACGGCGCCGACAGGAAGCGCCCGCCCATGAAGTCGCCGCCGATGCGGAGCACGTACAGCGCGTACAGCGGCAGGCCGGCGGCGAGCCAGCGCAGGCGGCGGTCGGCGAGGCCCCAGGCCGCACCGGCGGCGATGACGACGACCGTCAGGGGATCGAAGTCGAGCGAGGCCTTCCAGTAGCTCAGGCCCTTGGCCAGCAGCGTGCCGGTCGACTCGCCCATGCCGAGCTTGGCGAAGGCCGTGTTGGGCACCAGGGCGCCGTAGTACCACAGCGCGAACAGCTCCCACAGGAGGAACGGCACGAAGGCGACCGCCAGCGGGCGGACGGCCCGCCTCGGGCCGACCGCGAGGGCCGCGGCGACCAGGGCCGGCGCGAGCAGGAGCCCGCTGTCCATGCGGTCGAGGACCGCCAGGCAGGCGATCAGGCCGAGGTGGCGCAGCCGCGCCACGGGCTCCTCGTCGCGGAGCCAGACCGCGACGAAGGCCAGGAGCAGGAGGTGGGTCAGCGGGTTCTCGAGCCCCGAGGTCGAGTAGTCGACGAAGGCGTTGGACAGGGCGGCGGCGAGGACGGCGAGGGCGGCGACCGGGGGCGTCACCGCCACGCGGGCGACGAGGACCCACACGGCCGCCGCGCCGACGGCCAGGGACAGCAGGATCGTCGTGTAGTACGGCTCCCGGGTCACCGCGTAGACGACCGCGACGACGGCCATCCACAGCGGGTGGGTGTAGGTCTGGACCCGCTCCGCGACGTTCCAGCGCAGGCCGTGGCCGTGGACGAGGTTGTCGACGGTCCGGAGCGTGATGTAGGCGTCGTCGCAGACCCAGGCGTTGCCGACCACGACGACGGCGAGGGCGAGGCAGGCGAGCAGGAGGAGCGGGCGGGCCATCGACGCCGCGATCCTAGCCCGGGGACGTCCCCCATCCACGCAGCAGGGCGCCCCGCTCCGGAGGAACGGGGCGCCCTCGGGCAGGCGCTCAGGCAGGAGCGCCGGGAGGGGCTACCTCCACCACTTCCAGGTGTGGGTCAGGAAGAACAGCTGGCCGCCCTCGCCGAGCCCCTCGGTGGCGATGACACCGTCGCGGATGCCGTGGGCCTGGACCGTGGCGATCATGAGCTTCTCCCACGGCCGGGTCTGGAACAGGTCCGAGACGTCGAGGACGCCCGACGACTCCCAGTTGCCGATGTCGCCGATGCCCGCGTCGGTCGTGCCGGTCGGGACGACGACGCTGCGGTCGATCTGGGCGATGCGCAGGGCCGCGCCCCAGGTCGGGTGGACGGCCCAGATCGAGGCCTCCTCCTTGGAGGTCTCGCCGAACACGCCCTTCTCGTAGAAGGCGTCGGAGGAGCTGATCGCGTCGTCCTCCTGGGCATAGATCACGTGGTCGTCGGCCCAGGCGACGTTGTCGGGGCTGCGCAGCCCGAAGTCGCCGTTGCCCTTGTCGTTGCCGTCGTAGGCCACGCGGATCACGGTCGAGTTCTTGCGGTCGAGGCGCTTGTTGTCGTGGAGGTAGACCTGGTAGAGCACGCCCCACTTGTCCGCGCCGCCGAAGACGCGGCCGCGGCCGGTCGAGGCGAGGACGGCCCCGCGGCCGTTGGACCAGGGCATCGTCGCGACGTCCTCGGGGCGGGAGAACTGGAACGCGCCCCCGTCCTTGGCCTCGACGCGGAGCGTGAAGCTGTCCTTGTAGCCCATGGCGTCGTAGCCGGGCTTGCCGGCCATCTTCTCGTCGAGGATCTCGATCTTCTTCCAGTGGCCGAAGCCCCAGGCGCCGTGGCCGTGGAACTGGCGGGCGTCGGTGACCTTCGGGTCCTCCATGACGAAGTAGTAGAGGTCGCCGACGAGGAGGCCGTTGCGGTCGAGGAAGGAGTCCTTGGGGGGCGCGACCTTGCTCGGCAGGGCCTTGGCGATCTCGCCCTTGGAGGCGTTCTTCCTGCCGACGTAGAGCCACAGCGGCGCCGCGATCGTGTCCTCGGGCTTCGTGCTCGTGCCGGCCGAGCTCAGGGGGTTGTTGCGGTCCTGCGGCGAGTTGTCGTCGCCGATCAGGAGGCCGACGCGGCCCTTGCCGACGTTGACGACGGTCGTGTTCTCCCACGCGGCGCGGCCGGCCGAGGGGACGGCCCAGAGGGTGCCCTTGGCGACGTCGAGGGCCCACAGCGACCCGCCGTTGGGGTGGAACCCCGGGTCCCCGGTCTCCTCGCCGGTGAAGTAGACGTCGTCGACGAGCCCGAAGGTCCCGCGGGTCGAGAGCTGGCTCGAGCAGAAGCGCGAGAAGCCGGCGGTCGACCTGGGGTCGAGGTTGCGCGGGTCGTCGGGGTCGCCCGCCTCGTTGATCTGGCTCGGCTTGGTCACGACGAGGAAGTCGCGGTCGTAGACCGTGTCGTAGGCCAGGCCGGCCTGCCTGACCTCGCGGGAGGACCGGTCGAGGTCGATGCAGCTGATCCGCGCGCCGGTCAGCTCGGTGCCGTTCTTGAGCTTGTAGCTCCGCCCCACGGCCTCGCTGAACTCGTGGTTGACGAAGATCCGCACGGTGCGGTGGTCGAGCCGCATGGCGCCGATGCCGTCGAGCGTGCCGACCGGCATGTAGCCCTTGGGGAAGCGGGGGTCC
The DNA here is from genome assembly GCA_041398545.1 of Planctomycetota bacterium. Lineage (GTDB taxonomy): Bacteria > Planctomycetota > UBA1135 > UBA1135 > JAWKUM01. The sequence goes on from JAWKUM010000010.1 coordinate 109,189, forward strand.
TTGGTCGGCAGGGTCTCCCCGATCGTGAACACCGGGCTGGTCTGCCAACCGTTCAGGCCCTTGATCTGGGGTGTCGTGTACTTGGTCTTGAACTGGGCGGCGGCGGGAGCCGCGGCCAGGGCGAGGGCGAGGGCGCCCGTGAGGGCGAAGATCGAGCTGCTACGCATTGTCCACCAGCGTTGTCCAGGTCCGTGTGAAGGCAGGCCGCGTGCCGGACGTCCGGCACGTGAGCGACCGGGGTTGCAGGACCGCAACGCTAGGCGCGTTCGTGAAGCACCCGTGTAACGGGTGTGAGAGGTCGGCGGGCGGGCGGTCCAAGAGCCCCTGGCCGGGACATGGTCCGGGTGCCCGGGGCCTTCACCGGTTCTGGCTGCGCGCCTCGACCTGCTCGAGGAACTTCTGCACGTAGTCGCGGGGCTCGAGCTCCTGCGACCGCCGGATCAGCGGCAGGGCCTCGGCGTAGCGACGCTGGCGCACGAGGACCTGGGCCAGGCCGAGCTTGGCGTCGGCCTCGAAGACCTCGAGGCTGGCGGCCCGCTCGAACCAGAAGCTCGCCTTCTCGAACTCGGACCGCTTCATGCTGTGCCGCCCGAGCAGGATCAACGCGTCCCCGTCGAGGGGGTCGAGGCCGACGACCTCCTCGAGGATCCTGGCCTCCTCGTCGCCCTTGCCCTCGGCCACCGCGAGGCGCGCCCGCAGCTTGAGCAGCTCCTTGCGCTCGTCCTCGCCCAGCCTCTCGCCCTGGACCTTCTCGATGCCGTCGACGAGGCGGCGCACCTCGTCGCGGGCGCCGTTGGCGCCGAGGAACCTGGCGGCGCGGATCCAGCGCTTGGGGTCGGCCCTGGGGTCCTTGTCGAGGGCGCGCAGGTAGGCGCCGACCGCGAGGTCGTAGAGCTTCTCGTTGGCGTAGATGTCGCCGAGGTTGTTGAGGCTGTCGGGCGTCGAGGCGCCGAGGCGGTCGACGAGCTCGAAGTTCTCCGCGGCCTCCATGGTCTTGCCCATCCGCGCCCAGGCCTCGCCCTGCGCCAGCCAGAAGTCGGCCCGGTCGGGCTTCTCCTCGATCAGGGCGCCGAACAGGGCCGCGGCGTCGGCGTAGCGGCCCTGCCTGAAGAAGCTCGAGCCGAGCCCGAGCTTCCAGTCGAGGGTGGCCGGGTCGAGCAGCGAGGCCATGCGGAACGCCGACTCGGCGGCGATGTCGTGCTCGAGCCGCGAGTGGGAGACGCCCAGCAGGCCGTAGGTGACGGCGTCGCCCCCGCCGAGGGAGATGACCTTGGACATGGCCTCGATGGCGCCGGCGTGGTCGCCCTGTCGGTAGCGGATCTGGCCGAGGTTGCCCCAGGCCCGGCGGAACCTGGGGAACTTGCGGACGGCGTCGGCGTACGAGACCGCCGCCTTCTCGTAGTCCTCCTGCTGGTAGCGGATGTTGGCGAGCGTGAAGTCGAACACCGCGCTCGACGACTCGCCGATGTTGCGCATCAGCAACCTGGCGGCCTCCTCGAGCCTGGGCTGGGCGTCCGGCTCGTCGGGGGAGATCAGCCCGAGGACCTCCGTCATCGTCTCCCGCTCCTCGACGGTGACGGTCGGCTCGACGTCGGTCTCGGACAGGTAGCTCTCGATGAACCGCCGGCGGAAGCCCTCGCTGTTCAGCAGCGCGAGCTCGGCCGCGGTGAGCCCGCCCTGCCGGCCCGTCGCGGCCGCCGTGCCGGCCTCGGCGGCCGACCCGAAGGCCTCCTGCGAGGTCGCGGCGCCGGCGGCCTCGCCCGGCGGGACCTGGGTCCGGGGGCCGTCGTCCGGGGCCGGGCGTGCCCCGGGTCCGGCGGAGCACGACGTGATCAACGGCAGGACGAGCGCGGTCGCGAGCAGCGGGAGTCGCATGGTCAGAGCCCTTCGGGGAAGACGATCGGATAGCGCAGACGGAAGCGGACGGCCTTGCCGTTGCGCTTGCCGGGCTCGAAGCGCCACTTCTTGACGGCGTTGAGCGCGGGCCGCTCGAAGATCGGGTCGGTCGAGGACTGGACGATGGGGTTCACGACCTTCCCGTCCGGCTCGACGATGAACAGCACGTAGACCTTGCCCGGGGCGCGGCGCCGCACGGCGGCGTCCAGCACGGGGTTGGGCTGGTAGACCGCGCGCGGGGTCTGGTCGAGGTCGGCGAGGGAGAACAGGGCGTCGCCGCCGCCACCCTTCTTGTCGAGGGCGTCGAGCTTGACCGAGAAGTCGCCCTTGACCCAGCCGTCCCCGGACCCGCCCTCGAGGGCCAGCTCGAGCTGCTGGAGGTCGAGCGGCGGCGCCTCGGGCTCGAGCTCGGGCGGCTCCTCCTGCTCCTGCTTCTCCTCCTCGGGCTCGGGCTCCGGCGGCGGCGGCGGCGGAGGCAGCCGGGCCGTCTCGACCTTGCGGACCTCGAGCTCGTGGTCCTTCTCGGCCGTGATGGCCTGGATCAGCGGGATGACGAGGAACACGACCAGGGTCGAGCCCACCGCGCCGAGGACGATGAACGCCCGGTTGAGGGTCGCCCGGAGACCGGATGCCTGCCTGGTGTCGCGCATCTCTCCCTCCTCAGCTCCCCGACTTGCGGGTCGCGACGCTGACCTTCTCGGCCCCGGCCAGCTT